>NZ_LJIC01000047.1 GCF_001295845.1 Rhodopseudomonas sp. AAP120
CCGCTCCACGGGCCGCGGGGGGCGCCGCTGCCGCGCGGCTGGCCGCTCCACGGGCCCGCCGCAGGGCCGCGCGTGAACGACGAGGTCGGGCGCGCACCGCCCCCGCCGATTTCGCCGGCGAGCCGCTGCAGCGCGGCGACGCGGTTTTCGGTCGAGGGATGGGTGGCGAACAGATTGTCCATGCCCTGCCCCGACAGCGGGTTGATGATGAACATATGCGCGGTCGCGGGCGCCCGCTCGGCGTCGACGTTCGGGACCTGATGCGCCGCGGCTTCGATCCGGCGTAGCGCCGAGGCGAGCCACATCGGCTGTCCGCAGATCCGCGCGCCCATCTCGTCGGCGGCGTATTCGCGCGTCCGGCTGATCGCCATCTGCACCAGCATCGCGCCGAGCGGGGCGAGGATCATCAGCGCCAGCGAGCCGATAATACCAGGGCCGTTGTTGTTGCGGTTGCCGCCGAAGAACATACCGAACTGCGCGATCATCGAGATCGCACCGGCGATGGTCGCCGTGATGGTCATCAGCAGCGTGTCGTGGTGCTTGATATGCGCGAGTTCATGCGCCACCACGCCGGCGAGTTCCTCGCGGCTGAGCTGGCCCATCAGGCCCGTGGTCACCGCCACCGCGGCGTTCTCCGGATTGCGGCCGGTCGCGAACGCGTTGGGCTGCGGGTTGTCCATGATGTAAACCCGCGGCATCGGCAGGCCGGCGCGGCCGGCCAGCTCCGCCACCATCGCGTACAGGTCCGGCGCCGTGCGCGCGTCGACCTCCTGGGCGCCGTACATCGACAGCACCATCCGGTCGGAATTCCAATAGGTGAAGATGTTCATCGCCGCCGCGACGACCAGCGCGATCAGGGCGCCATTGGCGCCGCCGATCAGGTAGCCGACGCCCATGAACAGCGCGGTCAACCCGGCGAGCAGCATCGCAGTCTTGAAGTAACTCATGGTCCTCCTCCTGCGCCCGCGTCCCAGAGGATGCGGATAACGCATCCGTGAGATGGGTAACTCGTTGCTTTCGAACAAGATCGGCGCGTGCGGCTGCGCGTCGCGGCTTGCCGCCGAGGCGATCCCGGGGCAGATTGTCGCAGTGACCAATCCTGCCACTTCAGAAGCTGCCGTCGACCCCACCGCGCCGCGTAATGCCGTGCGGGTCTATCCGCCCGGCGTGACCATCGTTCAGCGCAGCCAGCGCGGCCGCAGCTGCGCGCCCACCACCTCGACAATCGAGGAGCTGCAGCGCTGGCTGCTGCTCGAGGCGGCAAGGGAGCGCGAGTTGCTGCTGACCTTCGAAGCGCTGATGTGGCGGATGAATGCGGCCGGGCTGCCGATCGACCGCGCCACGCTGCATATTGGCACGCTGCATCCGCAGCTGCTCGGCTTCGCCTGGAACTGGCGCTCGTCGGACGGGCTGTGTGACGAAGTGCAGGTCCAGCAATCGACCGCCGACACCGACGCTTTCAAGCTCAACCCGCTGCGGCGGATCTTCGAGGATGGGGTGGCGCTCCGCCGCAATCCGCAAGACCCGGCCGCGCAGGCCGAATTCCCGATCATGCGCGACCTCGCGGCCGGCGGTTACACCGAGTACCTGGCGCTGCCGCTCGGCGGTGAAGGTTTCCGCCATGCCGTCACCCTGTCGACGCTGCAAGCCAGCGGCTTCAGCGACGAGCAGCTGGCGGAAATCAAGCGGGTGCTGGTGCTGTTCACGCTGCATGTCGAACGCCACATCGCGGTGCGGATCTCCACCAACGCGCTCGGCGCGTATCTCGGCCCGGTCGCCGCCGCCAAGGTGCTGAGCGGCGACATCAAGCGCGGCAGCGGCGAGCCGATCCGCGCCATCATCTGGGTCTCGGACATGCGCGGCTTTACCGACCTGTCCGACCGGCTCAGCGGCTGGGACACCATCGCGGTGCTGAACGCGTATTTTGAAGTGTTCGTCGGCAGCGTGCTGGCGCAGGGCGGCGAGGTTCTGAAGTTCATCGGCGACGGGCTGCTGGCGGTGTTCCCGCTCGGCGACGACGGCTGCGCCGCCGGCAATGCGGCGCTCGCTGCAGCGCAAGCCGCGCAGGCCGGACTGGCACGGCTGAACAGCGAGCCGCCGCCCGGCCTTGCCGCCGTCGAAGGCTGGCGACCGCTGCGCGCCGGCATCGCGCTGCACGAAGGCGAAGTGTTCTTCGGCAATATCGGCGCGCCGGACCGGCTCGACTTCACGGTGATCGGCCCCGCGGTGAACGAGGCTAGCCGGGTCGAGGCGCTGCAGAAAACCATCGGCCGCAACATCCTGATCACCGCAGCGGCCGCACGCCACATCAGTGTACCGCTGGAGGCATTGGGCGAGTTTCCCCTGCGCGGCGTCGCAGCACCGATGGCCATTCTGGCTCCCGATGAGCGGGCCACAATTCTCCCGCAGACCGCGGCCTCGTAACCGGCCCCGCGCCGAGTTAGCGCTTGCCAAGCCGATCTGACGCCTCCTATTTTCAACTGCAATAAGGCCGCAAGACGGAGGACCACCTCCGCGCAGGCCGCAGGAAACGCCGAGGAAACCCCATGTCGATCCAGGTCGCGGACTCATCGCTCGTCGCCCGGCTGGCGCCGCCCAAGCGCAGTGCGCTCGCTCACATTCCCGGAGACGAAGGCTGGCCAGTGATCGGCCGCACCTTCGAAGTGCTCGCCGATCCGAAGGGTCAGGTCGAGATGATGGCCCGCAACTACGGGCCAGTGTATCGCAGCCGCGTGCTCGGCGAGACCTCGATCACGCTGCTCGGCCCCGAAGCCAATGAGTTCGTGCTGTTCGACAACACCAAGCTGTTCTCGTCCAGCCATGGCTGGGGACCGATCCTCAATTTGCTGTTCCCGCGCGGCCTGATGATGCTCGATTTCGACGAACACCGGCTGCATCGCCGCGCGCTGTCGGTCGCCTTCAAGGCGGGGCCGATGCAGTCCTATCTGGCGGTGCTCAACGACGGCATCGCCCGGCGTGTCGCCAAGTGGCAAAGCAAGCCCGGCGAGATGCTGTGCTATCCGGCGATGAAGCAGCTCACACTCGATCTCGCCGCGACATCTTTTCTCGGCACCGAGATCGGCGCCGAGACCGAGGAAATCAACGCCGCCTTCGTCGACATGGTGGCGGCGTCAGTCGCGCCGATCCGCAAGCCGTGGCCCGGCACCGCGATGGCGCGCGGCGTGCGCGGCCGCAAGCGTATCGTCGCGTACTTCTCCGAGCAGATCCCGATCCGCCGCGCCAAGGGCGGCGACGACCTGTTCTCGCAACTGTGCCGCGCCACCCATGATGACGGCGCGCTGCTGTCGACGCAGGACATCATCGATCACATGAGCTTCCTGATGATGGCGGCGCACGACACGCTGACCTCGTCGCTCACCTCTTTCGTGGCCGCGCTCGCCGACAATCCGCAGTGGCAGCAGAAGCTGCGCGAGGAGATCGCCGGGCTCGGGCTGAAGCCAGGCGAAGCGATCAGCTTCGAACAGCTCGACGCGCTGCCGCTGACCGAGATGGCTTTCAAGGAAGCGATGCGGCTACGGCCGCCGGTGCCGTCGCTGCCGCGCCGCGCCACCCGCGAGTTCACGTTCCGCGGCTACACGATCCCGGTCGGGACCATGGTGGCGGTGAACCCGCTGTTCACCCACCATATGCCGGAGATCTGGCCCGATCCGGACCGGTTCGATCCGCTGCGGTTCACCGACGATGCCCAGCGCGGCCGCCACCGCTTCGCCTGGATCCCGTTCGGCGGCGGCGCCCATATGTGCCTCGGCCTGCACTTCGCCTACATGCAGGCGAAGTGCTTCGCCGTGCATTTGCTGCAGAACGTCAGCGTCAGTCTGCCGGCGAACTACACATCGAACTGGCAGATGTGGCCGATCCCGAAGCCAAAGGATGGGCTGCGGGTGAATGTGGCGGCGGTGAAGTAATCGCCTGCATTTAGCCCGTCATTGCGAGGAGCGCAGCGACGAAGCAATCCAGCTCAGTGCACATTGCTGGATTGCTTCGCTTCGCTCGCAATGACGGTGAGGCGCCTCACCCCTCGCTGTGGTCGAACGCCTTGCGCAGCGCGACGTAGCCCTGCTGCTGCTGGGTCCAGTTGCGGCCGCCGGTGATGCCACCGTCGATGACGAGATCATGCCCGTTGATGAAGCTCGACTCGTCGCTGGCGAGGAACACCGCGGCGTGCGCGATGTCGTCCGGAATGCCGGCCCGCTGGATCGGCTGCGCGGTCTTGTAGATCTCGCGCATCGTTGCCGAGGTCTTTTCTGCCGCCTCGGTGGTCAGGCCGAGCGCCTTGCCGAAAATTCCGGTGGCGATCGCGCCCGGCGAGATGCTGTTGACGCGCACGCCGGATTCACCGAGCTCCATCGCCACGCATTTGGTGAAGTGGATCACCGTCGCCTTGGCGGCGCCGTACACCAGCGACGACGAGAAGCCGGCGAGCCGCCCGGCGATGCTGCCATTGTTGATGATGCTGCCGGAGCCCTGCTTCTTCATATGCGGCGCGGCGTGCTTCATACCGAGCATGACGCTGCGCACCAGCGTCGCCATCGCGGCGTCGAAGCGATCGACCTCCAGCCCCTCGATGCCGCCGGTCTGCGCCGGGCCGCCGGCATTGTTGAACAGGCAGTCGATCCGACCGAACGAGTCGACCGCCTGGGCGATCAGCGCCTTCATTTGATCTTCCTCGGTGACGTCGGTCTGGCGGAAGATGCAGGCGTCGCCGAGCCGCTCCGCCAGCGCTTCGCCCTCCGATGCCCGCCGACCGGCGATGACTACCTTGGCGCCTTCCGCGACGAAGACTTCGGCGGTCCGCAGACCAATGCCGCTGGTCGCTCCGGTGATCACCGCTACCTTGCCGTTCAGCCGTCCCATCGCGCCGCTCCCTGTTGGGCGAGCCGCACTGCCGCTCGCCGGTTTGTTCGTTGACTCTCTGTTAATGACAAATCCGACCGCCGCAATCCAATTCGGTAGTGGGGTCCTCTCGGCTGTCAATTCCGGGTGTAACTTAACCAAACCTACAACCGACCTCGCCATGCTCCCGCTGCCATGTCCAGTGCCGCCTTGCCCCACCGATCGCTGTCCCTTGCGGAACCCGCAGCCGGCGCCCAGTCCGCGGCGCCCGCGGCGGAGGCGCATGTGCTCGACGCGCAGGCGCTGCAGGACATTCTGCGTACGCTGCCGGCTGCCGTTACGGTTCTGGACGAGCGTGGTGAGTTTCTGATCGTCAACGACGCCGCCGCGCGGATGAACGTCGCGGCGCATCCGCTCGCGGGGCCTGGCACCGCGACCAATTCGGCGATCGAGCATCGCCGCGTCGAAGGCCTCGCCCTGCTGGCGGCCGGCCGCACTTCGAATGGCGAAGAGCAGATCGGCCACGGTCCCACCGCACGAACCTTTCTCACCGCGCATCGTCCGGTCGAGATCGGCAGCCGTCGGCTGCTGCTGTCGAGTTCGTTCGACATCACCGAGCAGAAAGCGGTCGAGGACAAACTCTTCCGCCGCGCTTATTTCGACGAACTGACCGGCCTGCCGAACCGCAGCGTGATCGAGCGCCGCGCCGATACGCTGTTGCGCCGGGACGATTCCGCCAGCCGGTTCGCGCTGGCGTTTCTCGACATCGACAACTTCAAGCACATCAACGATTACTACGGCCACGCGGTCGGCGACGCGCTGCTGGTCGGCGTCGCCAAGCGCCTCGGCCTGGAATTGCGCGACACCGACATGCTGTCGCGCATCAGCGGCGACGAATTCCTGCTGCTGCTCAATCCGATCCAGAGCCCGGACGAAGTCGCCGATCATATCGACTTTCTGCTGCAGCGGCTGAAAGCGCCGTTCTATATCGACGGGACCGAGGTGTTCGCCTCGGCTTCGACCGGCATCAGCCTGTATCCCGAGCACGGACGCAGCTTCGACACGCTGCGCCAGAACGCCGACATTGCGATGTACCGCGTCAAGAGCGCCACCAAAGGCGCGGCGGCGATGTTCGATGTGGCGATGGAGCGCGAGGCGCTGGAGCGGATGGCGATCGAGCAGGCGCTGCGCCAGGCGATTCTCGACAAGCGGTTCTGCTGCGCGTTCCAGCCCAAGGTCGATATCCGCACCCGCGAGATCAAAGGGATCGAGGCCCTGGTACGGCTGCGCGACGACGACGGCGTGATCCAGGCGCCCGGCACTTTCGTGGACCTCGCGGTCGAGCTCGGCCTGATCGACGAACTGACTCACCTGGTGCTCGCCGAGATCACCAAGTCGATCGACCTGATCGACGGCGCGTTCGGCCCTGACGCCAGCATCAGTATCAACGTCGCCGCCAAGCAGGCCGGCAATGTCGCCTTCATGCAGTCGTTCACGGCGGCACTCGCCGCCACCGGTTTCCCGTCGCGCTTCGTCGTCGAAGTCACCGAAGACGCCTTCGTCGCCAAGAGTCACTTCCAGAGCGAGATCCTGCCGCTGCTGCGGCGGATCGGCGTCGGCATCTCGATCGACGATTTCGGCATCGGCTACTCGTCGCTGTCGGCGCTGGCCGACATCACCGCCGACGAGATCAAGATCGACCGTTCCTTCATCACCGACATCCACAAACGCCCGCGCAGCCAGGGCATCCTCAAGGCGATCGAATCGCTGAGCGAGGCGCTGGGCATGACGGTGATCGCCGAAGGTCTGGAGACGTTCGAGGAGCTCGCCTATCTGCAGGCCGCCACCAAGATCCGCTACGCGCAGGGCTACTACTTCTCCAAGCCGATCTTCCTGGAGGAGTTGAAGCCTGCCGTCCACTCCGTCGGAGGCGGCCGCCCGCGACCTCTCGGCCGCGAGACCGAACCCGCGCGAATGTCCGTGCCGCGCTCCAATGCCGGGCGCATGTAGTGCCGCCTCGGCAGTGACTATGTCCGGGCAAACCTCCTCGTAGTTTCTCCGGGCCGTGATCGCGCCGAACCGCTAAATTCGCGGCCTTTGCGTTGTGGTATCCCCAGCTTGATCTACCGCAATGTGACACGGCGGATCATCGGCGATTGTCGCGCCACTCCCGGACAATCTCTGGAGGGCGCCATGCCTGCCCACACCCGCCCCTATCCCTTCGTCGATCGGCTGATCGACACCTTCGCCGCCTGGCTCAAGCATCGCCGCGAAGTCACCGAGATGTGCCAATTCGATGCCGCGGAATTCAGCCGCATCGCGCACGATCTCGGTGTCACCTCGTCGGACCTCGACGAGCTCGTCCGCCAGGGCCCGCACAAGGTCGAGGAACTGCCGCAGCTCCTCAAGGCGCTCGGCATCGACGAGGACGCGATCGCCCGCACCCAGCCGCTGGTGCTGCGTGATCTCGAACGCGTCTGCGCGCTGTGCCGCCACAAGGCCGAATGCGATCACGATATCGCCGACGGTTCGCTCGCCGAGCACTACCAGGCCTACTGCGCCAACAAGGTGACGCTCGACGCACTCGGCGACGACGTCCATGTGGCCGCGCCGTCCACCGCGCGGCACTGATCGGCCGATGTCGCGGGACGCGTTCCGGCCGCTCGCGACAACGCTGATCCTGACCGCGGTGCTGCTGATGCCCCAGCCGCACCGCGCCGAGGCGACCGCCTTGCCGGACGCCGTGGCGGCCGGGCATCGCCTGGCGGCGGGCTTGTGCAAGGAATGCCACGCCATCGAGCCCGGCGAAGGCACGAGCGGCAAGGGACCGGCGTTTCAGCACATCGCCGATATGCCGTCCGCGACCGAGCTGTCGCTCAAGGTGTTTCTGCGCTCGAGCCACACCAACATGCCGAACGTCGTGATCTCGCCGGCCGATGCCGACGACATCGTCCGGTACATCCTCAGCCTCAAGCGCAACTGAGGCTGCCGACGCATCAGGACCGCTCCCCTCCTCGCGCCGCGTTGCGGCTTCCCTCTGAAGGCCGCAGCATGGATTTCGAGTACAGCGAGAAGGTCGAACGACTCCGCGCGCAGCTTTCCGACTTCATGAGCTTTCACGTCGAGCCGGCGAACCTTCCCTGGCATCGTGAGACCGCGGCGGGCCGCTATCCGCTGGAACTGATCGAGCGACTGAAGTCTCGGGCGTTTTCCGAGGACCTTTGGAATCTGTTTCTGCCCGGCCTCGGCGACGACGATCCCGGCCAGCGTCTCACCAATCTCGAATACGCGCCGCTCGCCGAGATCATGGGCCGCATCCATTGGGCGTCCGAAGTCTTCAACTGCAATGCGCCCGACACCGGCAACATGGAGCTGCTGCAGCTCGCCGCCACGCCGGAGCAGCGCGCGCAGTGGCTGGAGCCGCTGCTGATCGGCGAGATCCGCTCGTGTTTCGCGATGAGCGAGCCCGATGCCGCGTCGTCCGACGCCCGCAATATTCGAACGACCATCACGCGTGACGGCGACCACTATGTGGTCAACGGCCGCAAATGGTTCATCACCGGCGCCGCGCATCCCAACTGCCGGCTGGCGATCGTGATGGGGATGACCGGCGAGCACCTCGACCCGTCCTCGACCGAGCGGCATTCGATGCTGCTGGTGCCGATGGACACGCCCGGCCTGAGCGTGGTCCGCGACATCCCGATCATGCACCACCATTCGCCCGAGGGACATTGCGAGCTGCTGTTTCGCGACGTCCGCGTGCCCGTCGGCAATCTGCTGGGGGAAGAAGGCAAAGGCTTCCGGCTGGCGCAGGACCGGCTCGGACCAGGCCGGGTACATCACTGCATGCGGACGATCGGGCAATGCGAGGTAGCGCTCGAGCTGATGTGCGAGCGGGCGCTGGAGCGCAAGACGTTCGGCAAGCATCTCGCCGACTACGCCAATATCCAGGACTGGATCGCGGAATCGCGGCTGGAGATCGATCAGGCCCGGCTGCTGGTGATGAAAGCCGCGCATCGCATGGACCGCGAGGGCAATGCGGCGGCGCGGGTCGATGTCTCGGCGATCAAGCTGGTGGCGGCGCGGCTGCAGACCCGGATCGTCGACCGCGCCATGCAGGTGTTCGGCGCGATGGGCCTGACGCCGGATACGCCGCTGTCATATCTATGGACCTGGGGCCGAGCGATGCGCTTCCTGGACGGTCCCGACGAGGTGCATCTGCGCGTCGTAGCGCGGGCGGAACTCGCGAGGGCCCGTGGGCAGGCAGGCCGCAACGCCTGTCAGTTTGTTCCGCCGGCTTCTTTGCAGCGCTAGGCCCGCTGCGGCTTCTCGATCACCGTCACGATCCAGCGCGGGATCTCGCCGCTCTTGTCTTCCTTGACCGCGCGAACGATGCCGGTGATGGAGGAGCCGCCGACCTTCAGCGTCGCCGCGCGGCCGCTGAACTGCGCAATCCGCGAACGCCGCGCTTCCTTCACGTCGGTGGTTTCCAGTGTCTGCGTCATCATGGTGCTGATCTCCGTCGCGGCGACTATTCGGGAAACGTCGTTACGCAGAGATTAAATTACCGGCTCGTAGGAATACCGATGGCGGCAGGAGCGACGATGCCATTCGGCCAATGCAGACTGGTCCCGCCACGGCAACGCCGTTACTGATCGCAGCGTCGGCAAATGACTTTCGTCGGACGGCGACTGTCAGCAATTCGCCTGACTGGCGGCTGTTTCTGGTTTGTTTTATTTGAAGAAACTGGCATCGGCGCGTGCCGGTCGCTCCGTCGGCATCCCGCGGCTGCGGTCGAAACCGTGTCCTCGTTGGCGTGCTTGGTCATCTGTCCCTTCGGCCGTGCGACATCCGCGTGGGCGCACCGGAGTGGGCGAAGCTGATTGGACGAACCTGAAAAGGCACCCGAAATCCCGGGTGAACATAGGTAACTCACATGCAATTCTGGCTCGCTGCATTTGCCGTCGCCCTCGTCGTCGTGATCGGCTACGCGGGTGGCCCGCCGGGCGCCGTGGTCGCCCTGTTGGCTTTCGTGATCGCGCTGTTCCTGCTGTGGGCGCGTGAACTCGGCTTCAAGGGAGCGTGGGAGAAGTTCGGACTGCAATCGCTGACCCCGCCGCTGTGGAAGCCCGAGAACCTCGACCGCTTCAAGGCCCTGTTCGTCGACGAGCAGAAACTGGTGAAGGCGTGCACGATCGCAGTGGCGCTGATCGCCGTGTCGATGCTGCTGCCGCGGAACATCGTCGTGTTTATCTATCTGGCGGCGATCGCACTCGGGGTCTTTGAAGTCTACCGCAACACCAATTCGACCGCGCCTCAGCCCGGCTCCCGGATCAACTGATCGGTCCAGCCCGACGCTGAATTGCGAAGAATTTCAAGGCCGGCGCCTTCCCGGGCGCCGGCCTTGGCTATTTGGCGCGACGGTCGGACGCCGGGCGGATAGCCCCCCGCTCCCCTGACGATGGGTCGGTCCGAGCCGGCTTTCCGGCATCGGCTTTAAGGTTTGATTACCGTGATTGCTAACTCTGTTTCCATCACTGGTAGTTATTCCTGTGAGTATGAACATCAACCCGCGCATCGATACCGGTGACGTCGCCTCGTCTGGCATTGCCGACAACGCGACGGTCGGGAGCATCCTGCATCATCGCCCGGTGGCGCTGCTGATGGGATGCGGCGGGCTGTTGATCGCGCTGATCGCCGTCGTGACCGCCGCGATGGTCGGGGACCTTCGCGGCAAAGCCCTGAAGAACAGCGAGCGCGAGCTGTCCAACACCGCGATGCTGCTCGCCCACCACTACGAGCGCGAATTCGAAGACTTTCTGACGACCCAGGCAGACGTCGTGGCGATGGCCCGGCAGTCCCAATTCAGCTCACCGGACAGCTTCAGCGGCCAGATGGCGACGCTCGAGACCCACGAGATGCTCCGCGCCAAGGCCCAGCCCGGGCCGGACATTTCGAAGTTCGCGATCTTCGACCATCGCGGCGTGCTGATCAACAGCTCGGCGCATTGGCCGGTCCCGGACATGTCGATCGCGGAGCGCGATTACTTCCAGGCGCACAAATCCGGCAAAGCGCCACGCGTGACCGTCGAGCTGATCCAGAACACGCTCGCCGGCGGCTGGATGATCGTGATGGCGCAGCGACTGGTCAATGCCGACGGGGTGTTTCTCGGCGTGGTCAGCCGCTCGCTGACGCCTTCCTACATCGAGCACTTTCTTGCATCGGTGTCGCTGGGGGGCGATTCCGCCATCTCGATCCACCATCGAAACGGCGTGCTGATGGCGCGCTATCCGCATGCCGACGACAAGATCGGCCACAACCTCCGATCGGGATCGATCGAGCGGACCAAACTGTTCGACGCCAATGTCAGCGTGCAACTGAAGAGTCCGATCGATGGACGGCCCCGCCTGGTCTCGTCCCACGCGCTCCGCAGTCTGCCGATCGTGGTCGTCACCGCCACCACCGCGGACGAGGCGCTGGCGGCGTGGCGCAAGCAGACCCGGCTGCTGATCGGCGCCGCCACCGTGTCGGCCCTGGTGGTCGCGGTGATCCTGCTGCTGATCATCCGGCAGATCGGCAAGCACTATCAGGCCACGCAGGCGCGGCTGGCGGTCGATAAGCAACGGCTGAACACCGCGATCAACAACATGTCGCAAGGCCTGCTGCTGTTCGACGCGCAGGCGCGCCTGGTGGTGTGCAATCAGCGCTACATCGAGATGTACGGGCTGTCTCCGGATATCGTGAAGCCGGGTTGCAGCTTCCGCGACGTCGTTGCCCATCGCCATGCGGTCGGCTCGTTCAAGGGCGATGTCGACGAATATTGCGGCCGGATCATCCAGACGGTGGTGGTGGAAAAGACCGCCGCGATCCACGGATCGGACGACCGATCGATCCAGATCTCCAGCGTTCCGGTGCCGGGCGGCGGCTGGGTCTCCACCCACGAGGACATCACCGAGCGGATCCGCGACAGCGAGCGGATCGCCTATCTGGCCCACTACGACAGCCTCACCGACCTGCCGAACCGCAGCCTGTTCCGCCAGCGGCTGGAGCTCGAACTGCAGCGCAGCCAGCGCGGCGCCACCTTCGCGCTGCTGTATATCGACATCGACGAGTTCAAGAGCATCAACGATACGCTCGGGCATCCGGTCGGCGACGAACTGCTGAAGCAGGTCGCGGTCCGGCTGCGCGGCTGCGTCGGGACAGGCGACTTCGTGGCCCGGCTCGGCGGCGACGAGTTCGCGATCATTGCCGCCAGCGCCGGCGACAGCGATCGGGCCACCATCCTGGCCGAACAGATCCATCGGGCGATCCGAACCCCCTACCAGTGCCTCGGCCATCATCTGTCCACCGACGCGTCGATCGGGATCGCGATCGCGCCGGGCGACGGCGAGGACATCGACCAGCTCGTCAAGAACGCCGACCTCGCAATGTACGGCGCCAAGGCCGGCGGTCGGCGCACATTTCGGTTCTTCGAGCCCGAAATGGACGCGGTCGCGCGCGCCCGGCGCGATCTCGAATTCGACCTGCGCCGCGCCATTTCCAGTGGCGGATTCGAAATCCATTATCAGCCGGTGGTCGATCTGCGCACCGATGCCATCACCGGCTGTGAGGCCTTGCTGCGGTGGCGGCACCCGACCCGAGGCCTGATCTCGCCCGCCGAGTTCATTCCGATCGCCGAGGACACCGGGCTGATCAACGAGATCGGCGGCTGGACCCTGGCGGCGGCCTGCGCCGAAGCGGCGCAGTGGAACGACGACATCACGCTCGCCGTCAACATCTCACCCGTGCAATTCCGACAGCAGACGCTGGCGCTGCTGGTCGCCTCGGTGCTCGGATCGACCGGCCTGCCGGCCCGTCGGCTCGAACTCGAAGTCACCGAGGCGGTGCTGATCCACGACGACGATGCGGCGCTGACGACGCTGAATCAGCTCCGCACGCTCGGCGTCCGGATCTCGCTCGACGATTTCGGCACCGGCTACTCGTCGCTGAGCTATCTGCAGCGCTTCCCGTTCGACAAGATCAAGATCGACCGCACCTTCGTCGACAGCGTCGACGGCACCGACACCTCCAAGGCGATCATCGAGGCCGTCGTCAACATCGCGGCATCGCGCAACATGACGACGACCGCGGAAGGCGTCGAAACCGAGCGGCAGCGCGATATCCTGCGCGCGCTCGGCTGCACCCAGATGCAAGGCTGGCTGTTCAGCCCGGCCGTGCCCGCCCGCAAATTCCGCGCGCTGCTCGACGAGCACCGCGGCATCCGGGCCGCCTGACGACATCCTGCCGTCTCATGAAGCGGAGCCGGGTCTTTATGCCGGCTTTATGCCCGCGGCGCCGTTTCCGCATCGCTTCCTTATGGGCCGAGGCCTAGCTGGATCGAAGCCATCACAGGAGGCTTCGATGCTCGACTTTCTCATGCTCCTCGCCGGCTTCGCCTTGTTCGCCGTCACCATCGGCTACGCCTATGCGTGCGAACGGATTTGAGGAGCCATCCATGACGTTCGACTATTTGTTCGCCGCGTCGGTCAGCGCGTTGCTGCTGATCTACCTGGTTTACGCGCTGCTGCGCCCCGAGCGGTTCTAGGAGCGCCACCATGACCCTGATCGGTTGGACCCAGATCGCGCTGTTCTGCGCCATCATCGTAGCGCTGACGCCGTTGCTCGGTGCTTATCTCACCCGCGTCTTCAACGGCCAGACCACGCCGCTGTCCTTCGTACTGCGCCCGGTCGAGGCCGGGCTGTATCGCCTCTGCGGCGTCGATCGCGAGCGCGAACAGCATTGGCTGACCTACACGGTCGCGATGCTGCTGTTCCACGCCGCCGGCTTCGTGCTGCTCTACGCGCTGCTGCGGCTGCAGAGCGTGCTGCCGCTCAATCCGGCGGATCAGTCCGCGGTGGCGCCGGACCTCACCTTCAACACCGTGGTGTCGTTCCTCACCAACACCAACTGGCAGAACTACGGCGGCGAGACGACGATGTCGAATCTGTCGCAGATGCTCGGTCTGACGGTGCAGAACTTCCTGTCGGCCGCGACCGGCATCGTGCTGGCGGTGGCGCTGATCCGCGGCTTCGCCCGTGCCTCGGCCAAGACCGTCGGCAATTTCTGGGTCGACGTCACCCGCTGCACCCTCTACGTGCTGCTGCCGCTCAGCGTGATCTTCACGCTGTTTCTGGTCTGGCAGGGCATGCCGCAGACGCTCGGCGCTTATGTCGATGCCACCACGCTCGAAGGCGGCAAGCAGTCGATCGCGCTCGGCCCGGTGGCCTCGCAGGTCGCCATCAAGATGCTCGGCACCAATGGCGGCGGCTTCTTCAACGCCAACGCGGCGCATCCTTTCGAGAACCCGACCGCGCTGTCGAACTTCGTGCAGATGCTGTCGATCTTCGCGCTCGGCGCGGCGCTCACCAACGTGTTCGGCCGCATGGTCGGCGACCAGCGCCAGGGCTGGGCGATCCTCGCCGCGATGGGCGCGCTGTTCATCGCCGGCGTCGCGGTCTGCTACTGGGCCGAAGCCAACGGCACGCAGATCCTGCAGTCGCTCGGCCTAAGCGGCGGCAACATGGAGGGCAAAGAGGTCCGCTTCGGCATCGTTGCCTCGGCGCTGTTCGCCGTGGTCACCACCGCGGCGTCCTGCGGCGCCGTCAACGCCATGCACGACAGCTTCACGGCGCTCGGCGGCATGATCCCCATCATCAACATGGAGCTCGGCGAGATCGTGATCGGCGGCGTCGGCGCCGGCCTCTATGGCATGCTGCTGTTCGTCATCGTCACCATCTTCCTGGCCGGACTGATGGTCGGCCGCACGCCCGAATATGTCGGCAAGAAGATCGAGGCCCGCGAGGTCAAGATGGCCATGCTGGCGATCCTGGTGCTGCCGCTGTTCATGCTCGGCTTCACGGCGATCGCCGTGGTGTATCCGCCGGCGGTGGCGTCGATGGCCAATGCCGGCCCGCACGGCTTCTCGGAAGTGCTGTACGCCTTCACGTCGCAGGCCGCCAACAATGGCTCGGCGTTCGGTGGCCTTACCGGCAACACGCCGTTCTACAATCTCACCGGCGCGGTGACGATGTTCTTCGGCCGGTTCTGGATGATCGTGCCGGCGATGGCGATCGCCGGCTCACTCGCCGGCAAAAAGAAGGTCGCCGCCACCAGCGGCACCTTCCCGACGGGCGGTCCGCTGTTCGTCGGCCTGTTGGTCGGCGTCATCGTGATCGTCGGCGGCCTCACCTTCTTCCCCGCACTCGCTGTCGGCCCGATTGTCGAGCATCTCGCGATGCTGAACGGCGCCGCTTACTGATCCGGAGTTCCACCCATGCAAGCCTCGAAAACAAGCAAGCGGAGCAAGGCCTCGACCATGCTCGATCCGGCAGTGCTGCTACCCGCCATCGGCCAGGCCTTCGTCAAGCTCGACCCGCGCACGCTGATCAAGAACCCGGTGATGTTCGTGCTCGAGATCGTCACTGCGCTCACCACCGTGCTACTCGTCCGCGACCTCGCCACCGGCCAGGGCGACATCGGCTTCGAACTGCAGATCACCATCTGGCTGTGGTTCACGGTGCTGTTCGCCAACTTCGCCGAAGCCGTCGCCGAAGGTCGCGGCAAGGCGCAGGCCGACACGCTGCGCGCCACTCGGGCCTCGACGGTGGCCAAGCGGCTGCTGATGTCCGATAATCACGAGTTGTACGAGGGCGTCGCCGCCGAGCATCTGCAAGTCGGCGACCTGGTGCTGTGCGAAGCCGGCGACATCATCCCGGGCGACGGCGACATCGTCGAAGGTATCGCCTCGGTCAACGAAGCGGCGGTGACCGGCGAGTCCGCCCCGGTGATCCGCGAATCCGGCGGCGACCGCTCGGCGGTGACCGGCGGCACCACGGTGATCTCGGACCGCATCATCGTAAAGATCACCGCGGCGGTCGGCTCGTCGTTTCTCGACCGCATGATCAAGCTGGTCGAAGGCGCCGAGCGGCAGAAGACGCCGAACGAGATCGCGCTCAACATCCTGCTGGTCGGGCTCACCATCATCTTCGTGTTCGCCACCGTGACGATCCCGAGCTTCGCCAGCTACGCCGGCGGCTCGATCTCCGTGATCGTACTGGTGGCGCTGTTCGTGACGCTGATCCCGACCACGATCGGCGCGCTGCTGTCGGCGATCGGCATCGCCGGCATGGACCGGCTGGTGCGCTTCAACGTGCTGGCGATGTCCGGCCGCGCCGTCGAGGCCGCCGGCGACATCGACACGCTGCTGCTCGACAAGACCGGCACCATCACGTTCGGCAATCGTCTCGCTTCGGAGATCATCCCGGTGCCGGGCGTGACCGAAGCCGAAGCCGCCGAGGCGGCGCTGCTGGCGAGCCAGGCGGACGAGACCGCCGAGGGCCGTTCGATCGTCGCGCTGGCGCGGGAGAAGTTCGGCCTCAGCCAGGAGGCCGCGCCGCCCGATGCCCGCTTTATCGCCTTCTCGGCAATGACGCGGCTCTCCGGTGTCGATCTCGGCGCCCGCAGGCTGCGCAAGGGCGCGGTCGACTCGATCCTGAAGTTCGTCCGCGACGCCTCCGGCGCCGATGTCGCCGAACCGCAGGCGTTCCGCGCCGCGGTCGATCGCATCGCCCGCGCCGGCGGCACGCCGCTCGGCCTCGCCGAAGGCGGCCGGCTGCTCGGCGTCATCCACCTCAAGGACGTGGTCAAGCCGGACGTCAAGGAGCGCTTCGCGGCGCTGCGCCGGATGGGTATCAAGACTGTGATGATCACCGGCGATAATCCGGTGACCGCCGCCTCGATCGCCTCGGAAGCCGGCGTCGACGATTTCATCGCCCAGGCCACCCCCGAGGACAAGCTGCGCTACATCCGCACCGAGCAGGCCAACGGCCGGCTGATCGCGATGTGCGGCGACGGCACCAACGACGCCCCGGCGCTCGCCCAGGCCGATGTCGGCGTCGCGATGCAGAGCGGCACTCAGGCGGCGCGCGAGGCCGGCAATATGGTCGATCTCGACTCGGATCCGACCAAGCTGATCGAGGTCGTCGGCATCGGCAAACAGCTGCTGATGACGCGCGGCGCACTCACCACGTTCTCGATCGCCAACGACGTCGCCAAGTACTTCGCCATCATCCCGGCGATGTTCGTGGCGTTCTACCCGCAGCTCGGCGCCCTCAACGTGATGGGCCTGTCGACGCCGCAGAGCGCGATCCTGTCGGCGATCATCTTCAACGCGCTGATCATCATCGCGCTGATCCCGCTGGCGCTGAAGGGCGTGACCTATCGCCCGGTCGGCGCAGCCGCGCTGCTACGGCGCAATCTGCTGATCTACGGCCTCGGCGGCCTGGTGCTGCCGTTCGTCGGCATCAAGGTCATCGATCTTGCGGTGACCGCGCTCCATCTCGCCTGAAAGGTGACGTCATGTTGAAAGAAATCCGCCCGGCGATCGTGTCCTTCGCGGCCCTCGCCTGCCTCACCGGCCTGATCTACCCGCTGGCCATGACCGGCCTCGCCCAGGTGCTGCTGCCGAGCCAGGCCAATGGTAGCCTGATCGAGAAGGACGGCCAGGTGATCGGCTCCGCCCTGATCGGCCAGTCGTTCACCGCGCCGAGCTACTTCCACGGCCGCCCCTCGGCCACCACCGCGCCCGACCCGCAGGATGCGACCAAGACCGTGCCGGCGCCCTACAACGCCGCCAACTCGATGGGCTCCAACCTCGGCCCGACCAGCAAGGCGCTGGCGGACCGGCTCAAGGACGACGTCGCGGCGCTGAAGCAGGAGAATCCAGCCCAGCCGGTGCCGGTCGATCTGGTCACCACCTCGGCCAGCGGCCTCGACCCGGACATCTCGCCGGAGGCGGCGCTGTTCCAGGTGCCGCGCGTCGCCAAGGCGCGCAACCTGCCGGAAGCCGCGCTGCGGGCCCTGGTGGAGCAGCAGAGCAGCGGCCGCGAGCTCGGCCTGCTCGGCGAACCGCGCGTCAACGTACTGAAATTAAACCTCGCTCTGGATAGACTGCGGGCTCCGAAGCAGGGTTCCTGATTTGTCGACCTCGACCGTCACCACACGTGCCTCGCCCGATGCCTTGCTGGCGCTCGCCAGCAAGGAGGGGCGCGGCCGGCTGAAGATCTTCGTCGGCGCCGCCCCCGGCGTCGGCAAGACCTACGCGATGCTGTCGGCGGCGCGCAGCGAACTGAGCGGCGGCCGCGACGTCGTGGCGGGACTGATCGAGACCCACGGCCGCCTCGAGACCGAGCAGTTGCTGCAGGGCCTCGAATTGCTGCCGCGCCGCCCGATCGTGTATCGCAACCGGGTGATGCGCGAATTCGATCTCGACGGCGCGCTGGCGCGGCGACCCAGCCTGCTGCTGGTCGACGAATACGCCCACACCAATGTGCCCGGCAGCCGCCATCCCAAGCGTTGGCAGGATATCGACGAACTGCTCGCCGCCGGCATCGACGTCTGGACAACGCTGAATATCCAGCACCTCGAAAGCCTCAACGACGTCGTGCTGAGGATCAGCAAAATTCGGGTGCGCGAGACCGTGCCCGACAAGGCGTTCGACCGCGCCGACGAGATCGTGCTGGTCGACCTGCCGCCCGACGAGCTGTTGAAGCGACTCGCCCAGGGCAAGGTCTATGTCCAGGACACCGCGGCGCGCGCCGTCGAAAGCTTCTTCAAGCCGCAGAATCTGACGGCGCTGCGCGAGCTGGCGATGCGCCGCGCCGCCGAGCGGGTCGACGCCGCGCTGGTCGAGCGCATGCAGGCGCACGCCATCGAAGGGCCGTGGGCAGCGGGCGAGCGCATCCTCGCCTGCGTCGGACCGGACAGCGGCTCGCCCGGCGTGGTGCGCACCGCCAAGCGGCTCGCCGACCTGATGGACGCGCCATGGATCGCCGTGACGGTGGAGCGCTCAGGTATCAACCCGGACACCGCTGCGCGAAAACAGATCGACGAGGCGCTGAAGCTGGCCGAGAGTCTCGGCGCCGAGATCCACACGCTGACAGGCGCCGACATTCCGGACGAACTGCTGCGCTTCGCCCGGTTCGAGAACGTCACCCAGATGGTGATCGGCCGGCCGCGCGACACCACCTGGCGGCGGCTGCTGTCGCGGTCGCTGCCGCTGCAACTGATGCAACGCTCCAGCGACATCGCTGTCCATCTGGTGCCGACCCATACGGAGACCGGCGAGCGTCCGAAACGGTCGCTCGCCGCGCGCTTCGAGGCCTCGACGCCGGCGCATTTTCTCTACGCCGCCGTGGCGGTCGCCGGGGCCGTGCTGGTCGGCAAGGGCGTCGGCCAGATGATCCCGGCCGCCAACCTCTCCGTCGTGTTCCTGATGGCGGTGCTGTTCAGCGCCGTGAAGTCCGGCGTGTGGCCGGCGATCTTCGCCTCGGTGCTGTCGTTCCTGGCCTACAATTTCTTCTTCATCGCACCGCTCTACACTTTCACCATCGCCGAGCCTTACGAGCTGCTGGCGCTGCTGGTGTATCTGGTGGTCGCCTTCGTGGCCGCGACGCTCGCGGGCCGGCTGCGCGAGCAGGCGCGGATTTCCGCCGGCCGCGTCCGCGCGATGCGGCGGCTGTACGAATTCACACGCCGCCTCTCTGGCCTCGCCACCAGCGACGACATTGCGGAGGGTGCTGCGAGCGAGATCCACGCCAGCCTCGGCCGGCCGGTGATGGTGCTGCTGCCGCGCGGCGATGATCTGGCGCTGGCCGCCGCCTGGCCACCGGAAGATGCGCTCGACGAAGCCGCGACGACCGCGGCGCGCTGGGCCTTCACCCACAACGAGCCCGCAGGGTTCGAGACCGGCACGCTGCCGATCGTGCCGTGGCGCTTCGTGCCGGCGCGCACCGGGACCACGACCTACGGCGTGATCGGCGTGATGCAGCACAGGGACAATCCGGCGCTCGACGCCGAAGCGCAGGCGCTGCTCGACACGCTCACCGAGCAAACCGCCGCGGCGCTGGAGCGCGCCGCGCTGACCCGCGACATGGTGAGCGCCCGCACCGCGACCGAGACCGAGCGCGTGCGCAACACGCTGCTCGCCTCGATCTCGCACGACTTCCGCACGCCGCTATCGTCGATCCTCGGCTCGGCCACCAGCCTGTCGACCTACGGCGACAAGCTTGACGAGGCGGCGACGCGCGACCTGCTCGCCAACATCCGCGAGGAGGCCGAAGGCCTCGACGAGATGGTGCGCAATCTGCTGTCGATCACTCGGATCGAATCCGGCGCGCTCGAACTGCGCCGCGACTGGGTCGATTTGCGCGAGATCGCCGCGCGCGTGATCGAGGCGGCGCGGCGGCGCGGCGCGGCGCAGCGGCTCGAACTCGCCTGGCCGGCCGACATTCCGCTGGTGCAAGCGGACGCCGCGCTGGTCGAGCAGGCGCTCGGCAACATCGTCGCCAACGCGGTGGCGTATACCCCGGCCGCCGCGCACATCATCATCGACGCCGAGGCGAGCGACCTCGCGGTGCGGCTGCGCATCACCGACGACGGCCCCGGCATCGCCGCCACCGACCTGCCGCACATCTTCGAGCGCTTCGTGCGCAGCGCCGGCGACACGGCGCCCTCCTCGGATCGAGGCCAGGGCGTCGGGCTGGGGCTGGCCATTACCAAGGGAATCATGGAAGCGCATGGCGGCGCGGTGTCGGCGGTGAGCCCCGTCGCGGATCAGCACGGCACCCGGTTCGTGCTCACCTTCATGCGCGACAACCCACAGGAGACGCCGGAATCATGAGCGTGAATTCGCGCGTGCTGGTGGTCGACGACGAACCGGCGATCCTGCGCTTCCTGAAGCCCGCGCTGGAAGCCAACAACTACGACGTCGCCCACGCCGCGACCGTCGCCGAGGCGATCAAGCGGATCGCCGCCGACGCCCCCGACATCGTGCTGCTCGACCTCGGCCTCGCCGACGGCGACGGCAAGGAGGTGATCCGGCAGGTACGCGCCTGGTCGGACCTGCCGATCCTGGTGCTGTCGGCGCGCGAGCGCGAGGCCGAGAAGATCGAGTCGCTCGATCTCGGCGCCGACGATTACGTCAACAAGCCGTTCAACACCGGCGAGCTGATGGCGCGGATGCGCGCCGCGCTGCGACACCGCATGCAGCGCAAATCCGAGCCGGTGACGCTGGCGGTCGGCGGCATCGAGATCGACGTGCTGCGTCATCGCGTCACCCGCGGCGGCGCCGAGATCAAGCTGACGCCGAAGGAATTCGAACTGCTGGCCTTCCTGGTGCGGCACGCCGGCCGCGTCGTCACCCATCGGCAGATCCTCGCCGCGGTGTGGGGCCCGGCGCACACCTCGGACACGCAATATCTGCGCGTCTATATCGGCCAGCTGCGGCAGAAGATCGAAGCCCGTGCCGACGATCCGCAGATCATCCTGACCGAGCCCGGCATCGGTTATCGCATCGGCGAAGCCGGCTGAACGACACGCAACCCCGCATGCGTGCGGGAGGATTGTGGCGCCGCGATCGCGTGTGGTTTGATGCGACCGCCGCGCGTCCGCGCAGGCGATCTCCCACGCAGCGAGAGCACAGTCCAACATGGCCGACCAGTTCAGCAATCTGCAGCAGATCCGCAAGCCCGCGGTCGTCTCCAAGGGCGGCATCGTCGCCGCGCAATCGCGACGCGCGGCAGAAGTGGGCGCGCAGGTGCTGGCGGCGGGCGGCGACTGCATCGACGCGGTGATCGCCACCACCTTTGCGCTCGGCGTGCTGGAGCCGTGGATGAGCGGCATCGGCGGCGGTGGCGCGATGGTGCTGTACCGGGCGCGCGACGATAAATACGAAGTGATCGACTACGGCATGTGCACGCCCGGCAGCCTGCGCACCGAGGACTATCCGCTGACCGGCGCCGGCGCGGCCTCCGATCTGTTTCCCTGGCCGCGCGTCAAGGACGACCGCAACCTGCACGGCCCCGGCTCGGTCGCCGTGCCGGGCGTCGTCGCCGGCATGGAGGAAGCGCACCGCCGCCATGCTCGGATGCCCTGGAAAGAGCTGGTTGCGCCGAGTATCGCGCTGGCAGGCGAAGGCCTTGCGGTCGATTGGTGGACGACGCTGATGATCGGCAGCGCCGCTGCCGATCTGCGCCGCTACTCGGCCAGCGCCGCATCCTATCTGCTCGACGGCCTGCCGCCGCAGGCGCCGTGGGGCATTCAGTCGGAAACCCGGATGCCGCAAGCGCGGCTGCAGGCGACGATGGCGCAGCTCGCCGAACAGGGGCCGCGCGACTTCTACGCGGGCGAGCTGGCGCGTAGCATCGCCGCCGATATGGCAGCGAGCGGCGGATCGCTGACGGTCGAGGATCTGGCGGCGTTCCGCGCCCATGTCCGCGCGCCGCTGCGGATTCCGTATCGCGGCGGCGCCGTGTATGCGACGCCCGAACTCACTGCGGGGCCGACGCTGGCCCATACGCTGCGGGTGCTAAGCGACGATCTAAAGGCGCAGGGCAGCGGTCCGGATGCCGACGCCTACGCCGCCTATGCGCGCGCGCTGCAATCGGCCTATGCGGAGCGATTGAGCGACATGGGCGACGCCGACGGCCGCCGCGCGCTCGGTGCCGAGCATCTGGCGCCGGCCTGCACGACGCATTTCTCCGTGGTCGATCGCGACGGCAACATGGCGGCGGTGACGCAGACGCTGCTGTCGAGCTTCGGCTCGAAATTCGAAACGCCGCAGACCGGCATCATGATGAACAACGGCGTCATGTGGTTCGATCCCGAACCCGGCCGGCCGAACTCGCTCGCGCCCGGCAAGCGCTGCCTTACCAACTACACGCCCGTCGTCGCGCAGGCCGCGGACGGCCGCCGCTTCGCGCTCGGCGCGTCCGGTGGTCGCCGCATTCTGCCGGCGGTGGCGCAGATCCTGTCGTTCGTGATGGACTACGGCATGGATCTCGACGCGGCGATCCACCAGCCGCGGATCGACGCCAGCGAAGGCGCGGTCGTGATCGGCGACGTTCGCCTGCCGGACGCCACGCGCGCGGCGCTGGCGCAGCGCTTCACCTATGAGGAAGCGCGAGTGCAGACCGTCCCGATGAAGTTCGCCTGCCCCAGCGTCGTGCTTCGCGACGGCGACGCCAATTCAGGTGTGACCGAAATTGCACAGCCTTGGGGCGATGCGGTCGCCGAGCGCTAAGCGAGAAGCATTATCGCAAGCATTTCTCGTGGGACTACCACGTAGAATCACGTGGGGAACATGCACGAACTACCAAGTCATGCACCATAGGGATGAATGTTGATGTAACCACCGCGATCTAGTTGCTGGCGATCCTGTCGCGGACATTTTACAACCCTCTGCTAGACAGCCTTTCCGTCGGCCGCAAATTCGGCCTCCAGCCTGTGAGCGGCCGCGATGTCCGATAAGTGTCGTGAATGCACGCCAGCGTGCCCGGCTTGCTCGAGCCCGATGCAACTGATCGGTTGCCTTCCGAATCTACCGCCGCGGCGTCGCGTGGCGGTGTTCCGCTGCGAGAATTGCAATCACGTCGTCGCTCAGGAAGACGCGAGCGCCAGCGCCTTCTCGGCCTCCTTGCCGCGCGCGTCCGTCAACCAGGGGCCGTGAGGTTCCGCGCGCCACGGACCGTGGATATCTTGCGGCTGCAACGCCCTATCCGCAGCAGCCTCAGAGACGGCCGCGTCCTTCGCGGTTCGTGACAACTCGCCGTTCGTCAAGAACGCCGATAGCGCCGTCAGTTTTTCCGGCTTGAATGAAGTGAGTTCGTCGAGTTGCGCGACGTCGTGCTCGCGTCCGTCGGGATCGACGATCGCGACGCGCCAACCCTCGCTCTCCCACACGCGCGCCTTGGCGAGCGCAATCAATGCGCTGCTGCGCACGCTCTGCATCTTCTCGTCGTTGCGGACGGCCGTCACGGTGTAAGGCAAGCGTCGTTTCCCTTCCAAGTCCCGCTTGCGAATCTGGCCGAGGGCTTTGACCGCAATTCGCCGCGACGGTGGCGATTTTGCGATGCTCGGAACACGTCCGTCGCGCAGCTGCTCGTCATCCGCGCACATCACCAGATCCAAACGCACGATCCGACTCGTCGTCAGCTGACGCCGGTCGGTCCGTCGAGCAGGTGCCGGACGCGGCGGATCAGGTCCGTGCGGCGGTAGGGCTTGTTGATGATGTCGAATTCTTCCGACGAGGCATCGTGCTGTTCCACGACGGCTTCGGAATAGCCGGTGGTCAGCAGTACCTTGAGCTTCGGCTGCCGCTTCAGTGCCTCGCGCGCCAGCACCGCGCCGTTCATGCTGCCGGGCATCACCAGGTCGGTGAACAGCAGATCGAATCGCGTTTCGGCATCGAGCAGTTCGAGCGCCTCGCGGGCATTGCTGGCCATTTCGGTTTGATAGCCGAAATCCTCCAGGATCGAGCGCGCCAGCTCGGCGACTTCGGGGCGATCCTCGACCACCAGGATGCGCTCGCTGCCGGCGCGGTCCATCGCCATCGGCGCGCGGATCGACGGCTTGGGCAGATCTTGCGTGGTGGCGGGAAACAACAGCTGCACGGTCGTGCCGTGTCCCACTTCGCTGTAGATATGCGTGCTGCCGCCGGACTGACGCGTGAAGCCGTACACCATCGCGAGCCCAAGACCGGTGCCTTTGCCTTCCTCCTTCGTCGTGAAGAACGGCTCGGTGACGCGCTTGAGGATATCGGGCGAAATCCCGTTGCCGGTGTCCGTCACCTTCAGGATCACGTAGCGGCCGCCGCGCGGCACGCCGAACTGCAGCGTGTCCTCCTCGGCGATCTCCTTGTTCTCGGTGCGGATCGTCAGAGTGCCGCCGCTGGGCATCGCGTCGCGGGCGTTGACGAACAGATTGAGCAGCGCGACTTCGGCCTGGGTCTGGTCGATGCGGCTATTCCATAGATCGGCCTGCGTCTTGACCTGCACGTCGACATTCTCGCCGAACGTGCGGCGCGCGAGCTGCACCAGCGCCTCGATCATGTTGTTGAGATTGATCGGCCGGCTGTCGAGCCGCTGCTTGCGGGCGAATGACAGCAATTGCTGCGTCAGCGTCGCCGCGCGGGTCGCGGCCGAGCGGATGTTGTCGACCGCGCGCTGGTGGCGCGGCGCCATGGTGTCGGTCGCGGACTGCAGGGTGTCCGCATAGCCGATGATCACCTGCAGCAGATTGTTGAAATCGTGAGCTATGCCGCCGGTGAGCTGGCCGATCGCCTCCATCTTCTGCGCCTGCACCAGCGACGTCTCGGCATCGCGGCGGCGCGAGACGTCGAGCTGCGAGGCGAAGAAGTACACCAGCTCGCCGTCGCGGTTGTACACCGGGCTGATGAAGAGCGCGTTCCAGAAGGCTGCGCCGTTCTTGCGATAGTTGAGTATCTCGACCGCGACATCGCGGCGGTTGGTGATCGCTTCGCGGACGATCGCAACGGTGTCGCGATCGGTGTCCGGCCCCTGCAGAAAGCGGCAGTTGTTGCCGACGATCTCGGATAGCCCGTAGCCGGTCATCTCCAGGAAAGCGCGGTTGGCGAAGATGATCGGATTGTCCGGCTGACGCGGGTCGGTGACGATCATCGGCATCCGCGTCGTCTCGACCGCCGCGAAGAAGATGTCGTGATTCTGATGGTTGAGATCGATAGCATCCCCGCGATCCACGACGGCGCGTTCGCGGTGAGGCTTATCGTCAGACATTCAGAAACGGCTCCTTGAAGACGGCAACGGGAACTGTAATGCCGCAAAGACAGTTCCGTTCCGGTCCGTGAGGTTCCACGGAGCCATATGGTGGCCGGACAAGTCCTCTCATGCAGAAACTGAATCGCCCACAGTGAAAGCGAATCGGCTTTTCACCTCGGCTCTCTCGCAAGGTCGTGGACGGGGCGGTCCCGACTCGGCAACAGTCGTCCCAAGTTCCCGCCCTGGAGAAATGCCCGATGTCGCCGGTCTCGTTGCTTCTGAACATCTTGTGGATCGCGCTGGGCGGCTTCTGGATGGCCGCCGGCTGGGCGCTGGCCGCGGTGATCATGGCGATCACCATCATCGGTCTGCCCTGGGCCCGCGCCGCCTTCAGCATCGCCGCCTACACGCTGTTTCCGTTCGGCTACATGGCGGTGCCGCGCGACATGGTGACCGGCCGCGACGACCTCGGCACCGGGCCGCTGGGCGTGCTCGGCAACATCATCTGGTTCGTGTTCGCCGGCTGGTGGCTGGCGCTCGGCCACCTGGTCACGGCCGTCCTGCTCGCCGTCACCATCATCGGCATCCCATTCGCCTGGGCCCACCTCAAACTCGCCGGCATCGCGCTGTGGCCGATCGGCAAGATGATCGTGCCGGCGGAGTGAAGAGCGCACGGCGCACGCCGTAACCAAAGCCGGCCGCAAGCCATGCTTCGCCTGCCGGTTGCATACGACCTTTGCTGCGTCTTCCCTCCCCGCTCGGCGCCCTCTAAATTCCTCCCCTGACTCGGGGGATTGGAATGCTGACGGGCGAGCTGCGGTCGAAAATCGATAATGTTTGGAATGCGTTCTGGGCGGGCGGGATCGCCAACCCGATCGAGGTGATCGAGCAGATCACCTATCTGCTGTTCATCCGCGGGCTCGACGAGGCGCATACCCGCGAGGAGAACAAGGCCAACCGGCTGAAGAAGCCGATGGCGCGGCGGATCTTCCCCGAGGGCAAGGACGGTCGCGGCGGTCGCGGCGGCGTGGCTTACGAGGAGTTGCGTTGGTCGCGGCTGAAGAACCGCGATCCGGCGACGATGTTTAACCTTGTCGCCGAACACGTCTTCCCGTTCCTGCGCGACATGGGCGAGAAGGGTAGCGCGCACGCCACCCATATGAAGGACGCGCGCTTCACCATTCCGACGCCGGCGCTGCTGGCCAAGGTGGTCGACCTGCTCGCCGATATCCCGATGGAGGATCGCGACACCAAGGGCGATCTCTACGAATACATGCTGGCGAAGATCGCCACCGCCGGCCAGAACGGCCAGTTCCGCACCCCGCGCCACATCATCGCGCTGATGGTCGAGATGACTGCGCCGACCCCGAAAGACGTGATCGTCGATCCGGCCTGCGGCACCTGCGGCTTCCTGGTCTCGGCCGGCGAATATCTGCGCGACAACCATCCCAAACTGTTTCACGACGCCGAGACGCGCGACCATTTCAATCAGGAGATGTTCCACGGCTTCGATTTCGACAGCACCATGCTGCGGATCGGCTCGATGAACATGACGCTGCACGGCGTCGAAGACCCCGACATACGCTACAAGGATTCGCTCAGCCAGGAGCACGGCGGCGACGCCGACCGCTACAGCCTCGTGCTCGCCAATCCGCCGTTCGCCGGCTCGCTCGATTACGAGACCACCGCGAAGGACCTGCGCAGCGTCGTCAAGACCAAGAAGACCGAGCTGTTGTTCATGGCGCTATTCCTGAAGCTCTTGAAGCCCGGCGGGCGCGCGGCGGTGATCGTGCCGGACGGGGTTTTGTTCGGCTCCTCGACCGCCCACAAGGCGATCCGCAAGATGCTGGTCGAGAACCACCGGCTCGACGGCATCGTCAAGCTGCCGTCCGGAGTGTTCCGGCCCTATGCCGGCGTCTCGACCGCGATCGTGCTGTTCACCAAGACCAATTCGGGCGGCACCGATCACGTTTGGTTCTACGATTGCCAGGCCGACGGCCTGTCGCTCGACGACAAGCGAAATCCGCTGCTACCGGCGGAGAAGATCGGCCCGAACGCCAAACTCGACGCCGCCGAGCACGGCAAGAACAATCTGCCGGACATCGCCACGCGCTGGAAACAGCGCGCCACCGCCGAGCGCGACCGCCCGCGCACCGCGCAGAGCTTCTGCGTGCCGAAAGCCGAGATCGCCGCGGCTGGCTACGATTTGTCGCTCAACCGCTACAAGGAGGTGGTGCATGAGGCCGCCGAGCACCGCCCGCCGAAGGAGATCATCGCCGAATTGAAGGCGCTGGAGCAGGAGATCGCGGACGGGCTGGATGAGCTGGAGGCGATGCTGTGAACTTTGATGTCGCGCTCGGCCAACTCGTGGCGGAGTTAGAAAGCGGCGCTCGGCCAAAGGGCGGCGCATCGGCTGATACGGGCGAAGTGATGAGTCTTGGCGCCGAGCACTTAGCTGACGATGGCTCCTTTTCATTTAAAAATCCGAAGAGAATTCCAAAGGAATTCTACGAAAAACTCCCGGGTGGCCGTGTTTCGCCAGGCGACATCCTTATCGTCAAAGACGGCGCCACAACGGGAAAGACAAGCTTCGTAAACGACGACTTTCCTTTCCACGAAGCTGCGATAAATGAACATGTTTTCCGACTATCTGTTAAGCCTCACGAAGCAGATTCCAAATACATCTTTCGCTACTTGGCCTCGCCGCGTGGAAAGCACGAAATTCTGAAGGACTTTCGCGGCGCGACTGTCGGAGGGATAGGTCGATCATTCGTCGAGACAGTCTTTGTGCCGCTCCCCCCGCTCGACGAGCAGCGGCGGATCGCGGCGATCCTGGACAAGGCGGATGCGCTGCGCCGCAAGCGCAAGCGGGCGATAGAGTTGATCGATGAAGCTTTGCTATCCGTCTTCCTGGAGCGATTCGGTGACCCAGTCGTTAATCCAAAGTCTTGGCGGCAAGCACCAATCAGTCACGTATGCAAGGTCGTAACAGGAAATACGCCTCCAAGAGAGAACTCAGAAAACTTCGGCTCGTTTATTGAATGGATCAAATCTGACAACATCAATCCAGAGGAGCAGTATGTCAGCGAGGCAGCCGAGCGTCTATCCGAAGCGGCCAAATCCAAGGCTCGCATAGCCCCTCGCGGCTCCATCCTAATCACCTGCATCGCAGGAAGCCCCAACTCTATTGGGAATGCTGCCCTGACTGACAGGGAGGTATCTTTCAATCAGCAGATCAATGCTCTTATATCGACCGATATCGACGTTCTATTCTTGTATCATCAGATCCGAGCAGGGAAGCGGCTCATTCAAAACGCATCCACTGGCGGAATGAAGGGCTTGGTAAGCAAGTCTCGACTTGAACAGGTCCTTGTTATGTGCCCACCTTCCGATTTGCAGCGTAAATTCTCATGTATTGCGAGCAAGTTCACTTCCCAGAAGGCGGAGCAGCGCAACAGCCTTTCTAAGTCAGAAGCGCTCTTCTTCTCTCTCCAACACCGTGCCTTTTCCGGCCAGCTCTGATCGGACACTCGCATGTCCAACTTCGCCTTCCTCTCCGCCGAATTCCCCACCGTGCACGAGGCGGCGGTGGCGGCGGAGCGGCATGCGGCATCCGATCCAACCGCCGCGGCGTTCTTTGCCGGCAAGGCGGTCGAGGTGGCGGTGAAACCACGCTTGAAAATTCGCCCACGGGTTGCAATATGGTAACGTATAAGGCACCATATGATCCGGATCGTCGAATACGTCACGGAGGACGATGAAAGCCCGTTCCGGCACTGGTTCGACGGCCTCGATCCGCAGGCGGCGGCGGTCGTCACGACGGCCATCGGCCGCCTCGGCGACGGCAACATTTCCAACGTCAAGCCGATCGGAGACGGTGCCGCCGAACTCAGGATCGACCGCGGGCCTGGCTATCGAATTTACTTTGGCTGGGACGGCCGGGTGCTGGTGATCCTGCTCGGCGGCGGCACCAAGCGACGCCAACAGAAAGACATCGCCGCCGCGCTGCGGCGGTGGCGCGACTACAAGAGCCGCAAGGCCGACAAGAGAGGCTGACCGATGCCGCTGACCCGCGATTTCCGCGATACCGTGCAGGCCCGCGCGGCGCGTGACCCGGCGTTTCGCAAAGCGCTATTCGAGGAGGCGATCCAGACCCTGCTCGCCGGCGAGATCGACGCCGGGCGGGCCGCGATCCGCGACTACATCAACGCCACCATCGGCTTCGAACGTCTGAGCGCCGCCCTCGGGCGGCCGCAGAAGAGCCTGATGAGGATGTTCGGGCCGTCCGGCAACCCGACCGCCGAAAACCTGCTCGGCGTCATCGGCGTGCTGCAGAGCGAAACCGGCGTGCATCTCGAAATCCGCGCCATCGCCGACGCGGCCTGAAGCAAGCCCCGCCAATGTCCAACTTCGCCTTCCTCAGCCTGGAATTCCCCACCGTGCACGAGGCGGCGGTGGCGGCGGAGCGGCATGCGGCGAGTGACCCGACCGCGGCGGCGTTCTTCGCCGGCAAGGCGGTGGAGGTCGCGGTGAAGTGGGCGTTTCGCAGCGACCCCGCGCTGAAGCTGCCGTATCAGGACAATATCGCGGCGCTGCTGCACGAGCCGACGTTCAAGAAGGCCGCCGGCGAGGCGGTGTTCACGAAGGCCAAATACATCAATTCGCTGCGCAACCGCGCGGTGCACGAGGAGAAGGCGATCAAACCCGGCGACGCCGCCGGCGCCGTGAAGGAGCTGTTTCACGTCTGCTTCTGGCTCGCCCGCACTTATGCGCGACAAGCCAAGCCCGACCCGAAGCTCGCCTTCGACGCCGCGGTGCTGACGCGCCGCGACGAGGCGCTGAAGAAGGCGTTCAGCCATATCAAGGCGCAGCAGGCCGCGCTCGACGCCAAGAACGGCGAACTGACCAAACTACTCGCCGACAAGCAGAACCTCGACGACGAATTGAAGGCGCTGCGTGCCGAGGTCGCGAGCGCCCGCAAGGCCGCCGAGGCGACGCCGGACGCCCACGATTACAACGAGGCCGAGACCCGCGACCGCTTCATCGACCACTATCTGCGCGAAGCCGGCTGGACGCTCGACCATCCGGACGATCTGGAATTCCGCGTCGAGGGCATGCCGAACGAGCAAGGCGTCGGCTTCGTCGACTACGTGCTGTGGGGCGCCGACGGCAAACCGCTCGGCCTGGTCGAGGCCAAGCGCACCCGCAAGGACGCCCGCCAGGGCCAGCAGCAGGCCAAGCTCTACGCCGATTGCCTGGAGGCGCGCTACGGCCAGCGCCCGGTGATCTTCTATTCCAACGGCTACGAGCACTGGATCTGGGACGACACCCGCACCCCGCCGCGGCAGATCGGTGGCTTCTACAAGCGTGACGAACTTGAGCTGTTGATCCAGCGCCGGACCGGCCGCGCCAAGCTCGCCGAGACGAAGATCAACTTGGGTATCGCCGGCCACAAGCGGCCGTATCAGCAGCGCGCGATCCGCGCCATCGCCAAGCATTTTGAAGCGGACGGCGAGCGTAAAGCGCTGCTGGTGATGGCGACCGGCTCCGGCAAGACCCGGACGGTGATCGCGCTGGTCGACCTGCTGATGCGCGCCGGCTGGGTCAAGCGCGTGCTGTTCCTCGCCGACCGTATCGCGCTGGTGAACCAGGCCACCGGCGCCTTCAAGGCGCATCTGCCGGACTCGGCGCCGGTCAACCTCGTCACCCAGCGCACCAGCGACGGAAGGGTGTTCCTGTCGACCTATCCGACGATGATGAACCTGATCGACGGTAAGCAGGACGGCACCGTCAAGTTCGGTCCCGGCCATTTCGACCTGATCGTGATCGACGAGGCGCACCGCTCGGTCTATCAGCGCTACCGCGCGATCTTTGAATATTTCGACTCGTTCCTGATCGGGCTGACGGCGACGCCGAAGGACGAGATCGACAAGAACACCTACTCGCTGTTCGACCTCGAAGACGGCGTGCCGACCGACGCCTATTCGCTCGACGAGGCGATCGAAGAAGGCGTGCTGGTGCCGCCGGTGGCGATCTCGGTGCCGCTGAAATTCGTCCGCGACGGCCTGCGCTACGACGATCTCAGCGACGACGAGAAGGATCAGTGGGACAGCCTGGAATGGGGCGAGGAGGACATCCCCGACAGCGTCGAGGCCGCCGAGGTCAATAAATGGCTGTTCAACCAGGACACCATCGACAAGGTGATCGCGCACTTGATGCAAAACGGCGTCAAGGTCGAGGGCGGCGACCGGCTCGGCAAAACCATCATTTTTGCGAAGAACCAGGCGCATGCGCTGTTCATCGAGAAGCGCTTCAACGCCGCCTATCCGCACCTCGCCGGGCATTTCGCCCGGGTCATCACCTATGACAGCGGCGCCTACGCGCAGACGCTGATCGACGATTTTTCCAAGAAGACCGCCAATCCGCACATCGCGATCTCGGTCGACATGCTCGACACCGGCATCGACGTGCCCGAGGTGGTCAATCTGGTGTTCTTCAAGCAGGTGCGCTCCAAGACCAAGTTCTGGCAGATGATGGGCCGCGGCACACGGCTGTGCCCGGACTTGTTCGGCCCCGGCCAGGACAAGGAATTCTTCCGCGTCTTCGACTACTGCCAGAACCTCGAATTCTTCGGCGCCAATCCGGAGCTGAAGGAAGCGAGCGCGGCGAAATCGCTATCGGAACGGCTGTTCGCTGCCCGGCTCGACCTGATCGGCGCGCTCGACAAGAAGCACGCGAAAGCCGGCGAACTCGCCGAAGCGCCGCAGACGCCCTATCAGGCCGGCGACGATGCGCCGCCGAGCGAGACCGAGATCCGCGCCGACGCGCTGCATGTGCTGCAGGACGCGGTGAGCGGGCTCAACCTCGACAACTTCATCGTTCGCCGGCTGCGCCGCACGGTCGAGAAATACGCCAAGCCGGAAAGCTGGGCGACGCTCGACGAACAGACCCGCACCGAGCTGACCACCGACATTGCGCCGCTACCTTCGGCGCAGGATCTCGGCGTTGAAGAAGCCAAGCGCTTCGACCTGCTGATGTTCGGCCTCGAACTGGCGCTGCTCAAGGGCTCCAAGCGCTTCGCCACTTTGAAGAAGCAGCTTATCGAAATTGCGTCGGCCCTGGAGGAGCAGACCGGCATCCCGGCGATCGCCCAGCGCGCCGAGCTGATCGAGGAGATCCAGACCGATCAGTGGTGGGAGGGCGTCACCGTCCCACTATTCGAATTGGTGCGGCTGCGGCTGCGCGATCTGGTGCAGCACATCGAGCGCTCGAAGAAGGCGGTGGTGTATTCCAACTTCACCGACGAGATCGGCGATGGTGTCGAACACGAGTTGCCGCAGGTCGGCGCCGTCGACTTCGCCCAGTTCAAGCGCAAGGCACGGCATTTTCTGAAGGCCCACGAGGACCACATCGCCCTCCACAAGCTGCGCCAAGGCAAGCCGCTGACTGCGACCGACCTGACTGAGCTGGAGAAGATGCTGCTCGACGCCGGCATCGGAGAGGCCGGCGACATCGAACGCGCCCGCGACGTCAGCCAAGGCTTCGGTCGCTTCGTCCGCTCGCTCATTGGCCTCGACCGCGCCGCCGTCACGGAAGCCTTCGGCGATTTCCTCGACAGCGGAACCGCCTCCGCGGCGCAGATCGAATTCATCAACATGGTGGTCGAGCACCTGACCGACCAAGGGATCATGGACCCGGGCTTGCTTTACGAGCCGCCGTTCACATACGTGGCACCGACCGGACCGGACGACCTGTTCGGCGACGAGCGGGTGACGCAACTGTTTTCGAAGATCGAAATGCTGAACGAGAGCGCGGTGGCGTAGCAGGGTTTCGACAGCCCAAATTTCGCAAAAGCATGAAATTGGAAGCCGCTATGAGTGACGTAAAGCTTTTCAGGATCGACCATGAATTGGTGCACGAGGTCCCCGGTCAGGCCCTGCAAGTCGAAAAATCACTGCAGAATCTCTTTGAAGCCAATCTCGAGCAACTACTCGGCATTCGGTTTCTAGCGAGCGAGCATTCCACCGGAACTGTTCACGGCGGCCGCATCGACACTCTCGGACTCGATGAAGACGATTGCCCCGTCATCATCGAATTCAAGCGAGCGGTGAACGAGAACGTCATCAATCAAGGGCTGTTCTACCTCGATTGGCTGCTCGACCATCGCAAGGAATTTCAGTGGCTGGTGATGGAAAAACTGGGAAGCAAGACCGCGAACGAAGTCGACTGGAGCGCGCCGCGTTTGATCTGTATCGCCGGCGACTTCACGCGCTACGATCAGCACGCCGTCAAACAGATCGCGCGAAACATCGAGCTGATCCGCTACCGACGTTTCGACACCGGCCTGCTGATGCTTGAATTGGTGCACGCACCGAAGCAGGCCAAATCAGCTGTGCCGGCCGCAAACTTACCAGAAAGCCCCGAACCGCCTAACGAGCGCGAAAATGCGCCTGAGGATCCTTATGCTAACTCTCGGATCGACTATAAGCTTCAACGATCCCCACCAGAGCTGAGAGACCTCTTTGAAGCCGTTCGTCAGTATCTCATCGGATTAGGAGATGACGTCCAGGTCAAGGAACTGAAATTCTATATCGCGTTCAAACGTCTGAAGAATTTCACTTGCGCCGAAATTTACCCGCAGGTGAAGGTGGTCACTCTCTACCTACGGCTGGACCCTAAAACTGTAGATCTCGAAGACGGCTTCTCTCGTGACGTTACCAAGATCGGACATTTCGGCACAGGCAACCTCGAGCTGTCTCTGAAAAACATGGATGACTTTGCCAGGGCGCAGCCCCTATTGAGACGAGCGTATGAGGGCTCTTAGGACCAGGATCTGCTACGGCACTGGCGCGCCAGCGAAGACTCCATCCGCCCCCTTCTAGGTGGCACCACCGCAGCCCCGGCTCAGCCGCGTTGTGACGCCCGTTCCGCAGCATATCCGACGCGATTCGAGCGCGCGACCCTTGCCTCACGGGGTACGCCTTGAAGAACAATCGTTTTTCGTCCCCGTTGCCGATCCGCCGCCAATCGGCTACAGGAACGGGGCACGCACCCGTAGCTCAGCTGGATAGAGCGTTGCCCTCCGAAGGCAAAGGTCACACGTTCGAATCGTGTCGGGTGCGCCATTCCGATCCTACGCCTAGCGGCCCGACGCTCCGGTTGCAGTGCTGACGAAATGGCCTGTGGGCTGCCCGGCGCTGGACGCAGGGATCGTTGCGAAGCTCGGGCAGTTCCGCGCTACGCCGCCCGGCTCTGGGCCTCGTCTCCGATCAGATGCACGCGATTCCGGCCGGCGGCCTTGGCCTGGTAGAGCGCGAGGTCGGCTTCTTCGAACAGGTCGGCGATCCGCCTGCGATGCGGGCGGCCGACCAAAGCGGCGCCGATCGAGGCGCTGACCTCGATGCGATGGCCGTTCCAGAACAGCGGCCGGCTGAGCATCAAGATGGTGTGCTGCAACACCTCGGCGATCCGCGTCGGACTGCGCGGCGCCCGCAGGATGATGGCGAACTCGTCGCCGCCGAGCCGGCCGACCAGGCCGGCATTGCGGAAGGCCCGCCGCAGACGTTGCGCGACCTCGCACAGGCATGCGTCTCCGGCCAGATGGCCGAGCGTATCGTTGAGTTCCTTGAAGCCGTCGAGGTCGATCAAAACGAGCGCCGAGGCGAAGCCGTGATTCAGGCTGTCGCCCACGACCTCGCGGTAGCGCGCCTGGAAGATCGCGCGATTGGCCAACCCGGTGAGAGGATCGGTTTCGGCCTGGAGCCGGAGACGCTCGATCGCTTGCCGGTCGGAGGTGACGTCCTGTTTGGCGCCGAAGATCCGCACCGGCCGTCCGCCGTCGCGCGCTGCGTTGATCGACAGACGCATCCAGCGGCTTTCGCCGCGCCAGGTTCTGATCTCGGTATCGATGGTGACCGGGCGACCGCTGCGGATCACCTCGGCACGCGCCAGCTCCATGTTGCGCCGGGACTCATCGAAGTAGAGGTCGACGATGGCGGCGCGTCGCAACGGATTGCCCGCCGGATAGCCGAAGATGTCGTAGACGCCAGTGGTCCAGCTCAGGCGCTCGGTATCGAGGTCGCATTCCCAAACCCCGATGCCGGCGGCATGCAGAGCCCGATCATAGAGTCGTATGCGTGCCTCGTCCGACAGTTGCGAAGCAGCAGGGTCTTCCCTCATCGGCGATCCGGCAGTGTTCCACGACTAGATCCAGGCACCTCGAAACTAGGACCGCCGCGTTAATGATCCCTCTATGTGGAGCTGCGTCGGTCGGGCAGATGCACTCCTGGAGCCGCCATGGCGCGCCGCATCCAGCGGCGCGCATCCAGGCGCGGCACACGCCGGCGTAGGCCTGTCAGCCTGCGCGTTCGAGTTCGGCGGCAATCGCCAGCAGATCCTCATCGCAGCCGCGGCCGCCGATCAACGACAGACCGAGCGGACAGCCGTCGAGCGTCGCCAGCGGCAGCGATAGTTGCGGCAGGCCGGCATGGCCTGCGGGGCACAAGAGCTCGATCGAGCGCGCGCGGAAGGCTTCGAGCGCATCGCCGGAGGAATTGCGCAGCGGCGCGATGCCGGGCGCGGTCGGCGCGATCAGCACCGCGTCCTCGATCAGCCCCAGCATCTTCGCCGTGATGCGCTGGCGCAGAGCTTCGGCGTCGGCGATCTCGGCAGGCGCCATCACTGCGGCAGCCGCAAAACGCTCCTTCACGCCGGGCCCGAACGCCGGCTTCACCTCGGTCACCCACGCGCCATGTGCCGCCCAGGCGTCGCGTGACTGCAGCACGCGAAACGCGTTGCGCCACGCAGCCCGTTCGTCGCCGACGACATCGACCGGCGTCGGCGTGCCGAGCAACGCAGTCAGCCGTTTGAGGCCGGGCTGCAGCGCTTCGGCGACGCGCGGCTCAATCGCGGCGAACAGATCCTGCGCGATCAGCACGCGCGACGGCCGCCGCGGCGCGCGGACGTCGTCGAGCAGCACGTTGCCGATCGTCGCCATCAACTCGGCGCTGCGCGCAAACCAGCCCACGGTGTCGTAGCTCGGCGCCAGCGGCACGGCGCCGTCGAGCGGAAGACGGCCGTGCGTCGTGCGAATGCCATAGATGCCGCAATAGCTCGCCGGCAGCCGCACCGAGCCGCCGGTGTCGGAGCCGAGCGCGAAGTCGACCAGCTTGCCGGCCGTCGCCGCCGCCGAACCACTCGACGAGCCGCCCGGGATGCGGCCCGGCGCGGCCGGATTGATCGGCGTGCCGTAATGAGCGTTCTCGCCGTTCAGACTCCACGCCATCTCGTCGGTGTGAGTTTTGCCGACCATCTTGCCGCCGGCCTTGAGCAGCCGATCGACCACCGGCGCAGAGCGCGCGGGCACCGGATGCGTCGCCAGCCATTCCGGGCTGCCGGCGCCGGTCGGCACGCCGGCGACGTCGAAGAAATCCTTCACGGCGAAATTCAGCCCGGCCAGCGGCCCGTGCTGCTGCGTCTGGCGTTCGATCAGTCCATGCGCACAGAACGCATCCAGCGTGTCGTCGACCGGCATCGTGTCTCCGTCGGTGTTGGTGGTGTCGCCGCGGCGAAATCAGTTCGGCTTGTGCAACATCGCGGCGGGTTTGTCGAATGTCCGCACGCCGCGCTTGAGGCCGAACAGCGGCTGCGCGATCTCGCACACCGCCTGGGCCTTGGTGACGCAGTCCAGCACGACGAGATCGGCCGGGTTGCCGATCGCGGTGCCGTAGTCCTTCAGATTCAGCAGCCGCGCCGAGGCCGACGTTACCATGTCGAGGCAGCCGGCGAGTTCGGCGGTGGCGCCGACCTGCGTCACGTTGGCGTAGAGATTGATCATCCGCATCAGCGAGCAGTCGCCGAACGGCGTGAACGGGTTGAGCACGTTGTTGGTCGAGATGTTGGCGTTGACGCCGCGCGCGCGCAGCCGGTGCGCCGGCGTCACGCCGCGCGGCACGTTGGCATCGCTGTCGCGGCCGGTGAGAAACAGGTCGGTCGCGGGCAGCACGGTGACGGCGACGCCGGCGGAGGCCAGGCGATCCGCAGCCGCCTCGAACGCAGCGGTCGGCATCGCTGACAGCTTGGTGACGTGGCCGATCGCAACGCGGCCGCCCCATCCGGTTGCGTCCGTCATGCGGCAAACCTCATCGAGATCGAGATGCGCCGGATCGAGGCCGAAATCGAGATGGAAGTCGATATCGATGTCGAACTCCTTGGCCATCGCGAAGATGCGATCGATCTGGCCGTGCGAGTCCTTATCCATATAGGGCGCGCCGCCGACCACGTCGGCACCCTCGCGCAACGCCTGCAGCATCACCTCGTCGCAGCCCGGATCATCGAGCAGCCCCTCCTGCGGAAACACGCAGAGCTGCAGATCGACCGCCCAGGCGTAGTCCGCCTTGAGCTGCTTCAGCGCGCGAAAGCTGGTGAGGCCAACGCGCGGATCGACCTCGACATGAGTACGAATTCGATTAGTGCCGTGCTTGATCGCCTTCTCCAGTGTCAGCGACGCACGCTGGTACACGTCCTCCTCGGTGAACGCCTTCTTGGCTTTCACCACCTCGGCGATCGCCTCGTCCAGCGTGCCCATCTCGCAATTGCAGCGGCCGAGCAGGCAGGATTTATCGAGATGGATGTGGGTCTCGACAAAGCCCGGCACGACGAGACGCCCGCCGCAATCCTGATCCGGCGCGCCGTCGTTCGGCAGTCCCGCTTCGATCGCCGCAAACCGCCCGGCCTTGATGCCGATATCGGCGCGGCCTTCGCGATCGACGATGGCGGCGTTGCGGAGAATGAGATCGAACGTCATCGAATTATCCCTGAAGTTTGATTAGTTCGAACCGTTCCCCGGACGCGATGCAAGACCAAGTCTTACGTCGCAGATCCGGGGTCCCGGTTTGTTGGCCTGAAAGTCACCGGGGTCCCGGATCTGCGGAGCGGCATAAGTATGCCGCACCGCGTCCGGGACACGAGGCAATTGCCCGCTACGACACATGACCGAGATACGCGGCCTCGACCTCGGGATCGCTGGCAAGCGCCGCGGCGCTGTCGTTTCGGACGATCTTGCCGCTGTCGATCACATAGCCGCGGTCGGCCACCGCCAGCGCCAGCACCGCGATCTGGTCGACCAGCAGAATGGTGATGCCCTCGTCGCGCAGATCGGCCAGCACGTCGTAGAGTTCGTTGATCATCGCCGGCGCTAAGCCGAGCGACGGCTCGTCGAGCAGCAGGATGCGCGGCTTGGCCATCATGCCGCGCGCGATCGCCAGCATCTGCTGCTCGCCGCCGGACAGAAGCCCTGCCCGTCCGTGCAGCCGCTCGCGCAGCCGTGGAAACCGCTTCAGCACCGCCTCGATCTCGGCCGCGTAGTCGACATTGCTACGCGTGTTGGCGCCGAGTTCGAGATTGTCGTAGACGCTGAGCTCGGGAAACACCTGCCGGCCTTCCGGCACCAGAGCGAGGCCGCGCGCGGCGATGCGGTGCGCGGCGATCTTGTCGATACGCTCGTTGTCGAGAATCACGTCGCCGTCGACCGGCCGCAGCAGGCCGGCCAGCGCGCGCATCATCGTCGACTTGCCGGCGCCGTTCGCGCCGATCACCGCGACCATCTCGCCGGGCCGGACTTCGAGATTGAGGTCGGACAGCACCGGCGCGGCGCCATAACCGGCAACGAGATTGATCGCGGTCAGCACCGCATCGCGCGAGCCGTCCCAGGGCGCGTCGCGGCCCCGCGCCCGCATCTCGGCGCCGCCGAGATAGGCGGCCAGCACTTTCGGATCGCGGCGGATCATGTCCGGCGTGCCGGCGGCGATCGGCGTGCCGGCGTCCAGCACCACGATATGGTCGGAGATGCCCATCACCAGCCGCATGTCGTGCTCGACCAGAATGACGGCGATGCCGAGATCGGCGATGCGGCGGAGCAGCCCGCTTAGCGAGTCTTTATCGGACGCCATCAGGCCCGCGGCGGGCTCGTCGAGCAGCAGCACGCGCGGCCGCATCGCCAGCGTGCGAGCGATCTCGACGAGGCGCCGGTCGACATGCGGCAGGTCGCCGGCGATGGCGGCGAGCGGGCCGCGATAGCCGACGAAGGCGATCAAAGCCTCGGCTGCGGCCTCATCGGCGGCAGTCGCAGCGGTGCTCACCATCGAGCCGAGCCGGCCGCCGCGCATCGCGATCAGCACGTTGTCGAGCACGCTCATGGTGTCGAACAGCTTGGTGGTCTGATAGGTGCGCCCGATGCCGGCGCGCGCCACCCGCCAGGCCGGCGCGCCGGCGAGCTCATCGCCGCCGAGCCGGATGCTGCCGCTGTCCGGCTTGTAGAAGCCGCCGATCATGTTGAGCACGGTGGTCTTGCCGGCGCCGTTCGGACCGATCACGCTGGTGACCTGCCCGGGCTGCGACGCAAACGATACGTTCGAAGCCGCCTTGATGCCGCCGAAGCTGATGCCGATCTGGCTGACATCAAGCGCATGCTTGCTCGACACGTCGGCCAAATAAGCGCCGACATCGCCCGGTGTCGCCGGCCGCGGGTCAGTTCGCCGCACCAGCCTTGCCAACGTGCCGAGCACGCCTTCCGGCGCCAGCCACAGCACCGCCAGCAGCAACGCGCCGAAGAACAGCAGCCGATACTCGGCGAGCTGCGACAGCAGTTCCGGCAGCACCACGGTGATTGCAGCGCCAACCGCCGGGCCGAACACCCAGCCGGCGCCGCCGACTACGCAGGCGAACAGGAACAGGATCGACTGCGAGAACGGAAACGAGTCCGGCGCCACGAAGGCGAGCAGCGACGCGAAGATGCCGCCAGCGAGCCCGGTGAACACCGCCGACAGCATGAAGGCCGCGGCCTTGACGGTGACCGGATTGAGGCCGATCGAGCGCGCCGCAACTTCGGCGTCGCGCACCGCGACCATCGCCCTGCCCCACGCCGAGCCGGCAAGCCGATAGAAAAAGTACGTCGCTGCGCCGGCGAGGCCGATCGCCAGCAGCGCCATCTCGCGTTCGGTGAAGACATGGCCGCCGATCGCGGGCGGCGGCAAGCCCATCAGCCCGTTGGAGCCGCCGGTGACGCCGCGCCATTCGATGCTGAGATGCTGCACGATGAAGGCGAACGCGATGGTGATCATCGCCAGATACGGCCCGGTGACGCGCAGCGCTGGCAGCGACAGCAGCAGGCCGATGGCGCCGGCGATCAGTCCGGCCAGCGGCAGCGCCAGCCAGAAGCTCAGTCCCTGCAGCGTCAGGATCGCCACCGTATAGGCGCCGATCGCGTAGAAGCCGACATGGCCAAGCGAGATCTGCCCGGTGAGGCCGACCAGGATGTTGAGGCCGACGCCGACCACGCAAGTCAGCGCCACCATCGCCAGCACGAACGGCGCGTAGCCGTCGGCCCGCGCGGCGTAGAGCGCAGCCGCCAGCGTCAGCAGCAGGATCGCGGCGGGCATCGCGTAGGCGCGCAAGGATGATCGCGGCTGCATGGTCAGACCTTGTTGATCGCGGCGCGGCCGAACAGCCCGTTCGGCATCAGCGCCAGCGCCAGGATGACGACCGAGAACACCACGATCTGGGTATAGACCGAGCCGAGGAACGATGTGACGAGCGCTTCGATCAATCCGTAGACCAGCCCCGCCATCACCACGCCCCAGGCCGAGCCCATGCCGCCAAGGATCGCGACGGCGAACGCCTTGATGCCGAACAGCGTGCCCATCTCCGAGCTGACGCTGAACAACGGCGCGATCAGAATGCCAGCGAGACCGGCAAGCGCGGTCGAGACCATGAACGAGATGGCGATGGTGCGGTTGACGTTGATGCCCATCAGCCGCGCCGCATCTGGGTTCTGCACCACCGCGAGCAGCGTCTTGCCTCGCCGCGTGTGGCGCAGCAGCAGATGCAGCGCCAGCGCGCAACCGATCCCGACCAGCGGAATGATCAACTGCAGCGGGTAGACGCCGGCGCCAAAAATGCGGATCGGCTGGCTCGCCAGCGCCGACGGAAAACCACGCGGCTCCTTGCCGAAGGTGAACAGCACGATGTTGTCGAGCACAATCCCGGCTGCGACCGTCGCCATCAGCCAGGCATTGGAGCCGCGCGCCACGAACGGCCGCACCAGGAAGCGCTCGATCACCAGCCCGACCAGCGCACAACAGGCAAGCGCCGCCAGCACCGCGAGCGGCATCGGCCAGCCATAGCGGATGCCGAAGGTGTAGCCCAGCACGGCGCCCAGCATCATCGCCGAGCCCTGCGCGAAGTTCACGGTGCTCGACACCACATAGGTGATGTGAAAGCCAAGCGCGATCAGCCCGTACATGCTGCCGAGGCCGATACCCGAGATGATGGCGGAAGCGAGCATGGGGGTCCGTAAGGGTTGTCGCAACTACAAACTATCGTTCGTCATTCCGGGGCGCGCGAAGCGCGAGCCCGGAATCCATATCCCCTGTGCTCGTGTTGAACGCAGGCGTCACGACGCTGTGCCTCAACTCAACCACAGGGAGTATGGATTCCGGGCCTGCCCCTTCGTCGGCTGCGCCGACGCAGGGACATCCCGGAATGACGAACTTGGGTGACGTCAGCCTTCATCCACTCAATTCGTCAGCGGCAGGATTTCGTCGCCCTTGAAGTAGGTGAAGATGTAGTCCGAGGGCGACAGGGCGTCGTGGTTGTCCTTGGTGAAGGGCTTCGCATAGCTCTTGATCAGGCCGTCATAGCTGCCGATCTCGTAGAAGCCGTCGCGGATCTTGGTGCCGTCGGTCGAGCCGGCCTTGGCGATCGCCAGCGCGGTGAGATGCATGGCGTCATAAGCGTTGGCGATGCCGACGGCGGGCGTGACATCGGCGGCCGATTTGATCTGCGGGTACTTCGCCTTCAGCGCATCGAGCACCGCGGCCGCCTTCGGGCTGGGGTTGCCGGAGAAGCTGAAGGTCTGGATGAAGTGCACCTTCTCGGCGCTCGGGCCGGCCAGCTCGGTGAAACGGCCGCCAGCGGGCCCCCAATGCGACACCACCGGCACGTTCCAGCCCATGCGGTCGAGCGATTTCACCACCTGTGCGGATGGCGCCACGTTGGCGACCATGAACAGCGCGTCGGCTCCGGCGTCCTTCAGCCGGGTGAGCTGCGGTACCAAATCGACGTCGCCGCCTTCGAATTTCTCGACACCGGCGTTCGGCATGTTCTTGGCGGCCAGCGCGGCTTTCAGCCCGGCTTCGTTGGACTCGCCCCAGGGATTGTTGATCAGGATCATCCCCGGCTTCTTGGCCGAATACTTCTTGACCGCGTAGTCGACCAGCGCGACGTCGACCAGCGCGTCGACGGCGGAGACGCGGAATACGTAGTTCTCGGCGGCGCCGTTGCGGGTGATCGGCGTGCCCGCGGTCCAGACGCCGATGAACGGAACCTTGGACTGGTTAGCGAACGGCACGATCGCCATCGACACCGGCGTATCGATGCCACCGAAATACGCCACCACCTTCTCGCGCTGCACCAGCTCGCGCGCCGCGATCACGCCTTTGGCAGGGTTGCTTTCATCGTCGCGCACTACCAGCTCGACCTTCTTGCCGAGCACGCCGCCCTTGGCGTTGATCTCGTCGATCGCCAGCGACAGGCCGCGGACGATTGCCTCGCCCGACTTGGCCGATTGGCCGGACATCGCCGCGACCAGCCCGACCTTCACGGTCTCCTGCGCGAATGCCGGCACCGCGGCCAGCGCCAACGACGTTGCGCCTGCGGCAATCAGCAAGCGGCGCGAAATTCTCGGCAATGCGAACATGCTCACGGCCCTCTCTCCAATGGATGCAGGCTAGAGCTAGCAAGCGGTGTGCCAGAAGGCGGCGGGGCGGAATCGCCGCAGACTCTCGGGAAAGCCCGTCAAATCGCAGCTTCAGGGCCCGTGACTGCTCAACATGCAGACAGCGGCCGCCCAGATCGTATACAATTCTGGACTGGAACGGATACGATCTTGGCACCCTGTTTGCTTTGATTGGGCCATCATACAGACCATGGAGAAGTCCTCATGTCTCACGCTCAACCGGCCCCGACGCCCTCGCCGGCCGACGATACCGACGCGGCGGCCGCGCTGGTCGAACGCTTTCTGGTCGCCTCGATGATCCCCGATCCGGAAACGGCGGCGACCTTCATGGCGGCGGACGTCGCCATCACCTTCACGGGCGGGCGTAAGTTTTCGCATCCGCGCGACGCCACGGCGTTCAACGCCATGCGTTACAAATGGGTGAAGAAGAAGATGGAGCGCACCGACGTCGCGCCCGGCGACGGCGAGACCGTCGTGTACAACACCGGCACGCTGTACGGCGAATGGCCCGACGGCACGCCATTCGAAGGTAACCGCTACGTCGATCGCTTCGTTGTCCGCGGCGGCAAGATCGTCAAGATGGACGTCTGGAACGACAGCGCCGAGCGGCTGCTGACGCAGAAGGGGATCGAAGCGTAGAAGGCGCTTCGGCCGAATTCACAGCATCGCAAAGGCTGACGAGACAGCGCGACCACTTCTCCCCGTCATTGCGAGCGAAGCGAAGCAATCCAGAAGCGCCGTGCACGGCGCTGGATTGCTTCGTCGCTGCGCTCCTCGCAATGACGCTGCGGAGCGGGGTTAGCTCCTCTTCGCGGCCTTCTTGCCCTTCACTTGCGCGGCCTCCTTCGCATAAGGCGCCAGGATCTCCTGGATGTCGCGTTCCGGCGGTCGGTGTTCGAAGATCATCGCCCGATCGGCCACCGCATCGAGATGATGATCCATCAGCTCCATCGCGGCCGGAACGTCATTGGACGACAACGCCGCGATCAGCGCGCGATGCTCGCTCACCGCGCAATCCGACGAATGGGGCCGGCTGTAGCGCGCCAGGATCAGCCCGCAGCGCGAGGCGACTTCGCTGACATAGCGCGCGAGCACCGGATTGCCCGTCATCTCGGCCAGCTTGATGTGAAAGTCCGTCGCCAGCCGGATCGACAGCGGCATGTTGCTGCCGCGCGCCGCCTCTTCGGCGTCGACGTGTTGCTTGAGCTGCTTGATCTGCTCGCGCGTCAGCCGGCCGGCGAGCCGCGCCACCACCAGACGCTCGAGGCCGATCCGGACATCGAAGATGTCCCTTGCCTCGCTCCAGCTCGGCGTCGCCACCGCGGCGCCGCGATTACGGCGCAGTTCGACCAGCCCCTCGGCCGCAAGCCGCGCCAGCGCGGCGCGCACAATGGTGCGGCTCCCCCC
>NZ_LJIC01000048.1 GCF_001295845.1 Rhodopseudomonas sp. AAP120
GCGCGACGTGCAGCGCCGCCGCTACGCCGGGCTCGGCCTGCCGCAGGTCCGCACCAATGCCGAAGCCCCGGCCGCCGCGCTGGAGACCGTCGCGCAGCCCGACGCAGCCGGCCTCAAGCTGCTGCGCGACGCCGCCGAAACCATGCGGCTGTCGGCGCGCGGCTATCACCGCGTCCTGCGCGTCGCCCGCACGCTCGCCGATCTCGACGGCAGCGAGACGATCGGCCGACTGCATCTCGCCGAGGCGCTGTCCTACCGGGCGCTCGGCGAAGACGTCCGCCACGCGGCGTGATGGTGAATCGGGTTCGTTGCCCATCAACCTGCTGGTAACGACCTTTGTTTACGCTCTGCGAACCATAGCCCCGCGTATCGGGGCTGGCGTTGGCGAGGCGTTGTGATGTTGCGTTTCCGGGTTCTGGCCTCGGCCGTTCCGCTGCTGCTGCTCGGTCTGTTCGCGCGCAGCGAACTGATCGCCGGGCCGCAGCCCTGCATCGCCGCCGGCGACCGCGTGGTGCAGATCGCGCCCGCCTCCTGGATGGCGCAGCTCCATGTCGGCTTCACCGACGATCCGTCGCGCGCCACCGTGCGGGTGCAGATCGTCGACGATCCGGACGCCGCCGACTTCGCGGTGTCGGACGACGCCGTCACCGACGAACATAGCGCCTGCGCGGCGCCGGACAACCGCCTGGTCGCGATCGCCGCGCATCCGTCGGCGGGCGAGCCGCTGATCTATCTGACCCACGACGCCGACAGCGATGCCGACTACCGGATCTTCGTGCGCTCCGCCCGGTTCAGCGAGCGCGAAGCCGCCGCGCTGCTGGTCGGCGCGTCGGCGCGCCATTTGCCGATCAGCACCGCAGCGCTCGGCCGCAACTCTTAAGCTTCGGTCAACCCTGTCGGCATCGCGCGCCGATCGACGCGTGCGTTTCAAACTCTTTGCAACGCCGATCACCGATACTGCCGGGCAGCGATGCCGGAGGATCAGGTGGACGTATGAGGCCGGGGCTGCGGATCGGATCGAGACGCCGGGCTTTCGCGCGCCGGTTTCCACGGCTCGCCGGCGTGCTGCGTTCCGCCGTGGTGTTGGCGGCGGCTTGCGCCGGCGCGATCGGCGTCATCGGCGTCGTGCTCCCACAGGCCGGCCCGTGGTTCGTCACGCTCGGCGTCAGCCTGCTGATGGGATCGTGCTGCGTCGCCTTGGCGGTACAGAGCCTGCGGCTGCGACGGCTGCAGCAGCGACTGCGCGCCGTGATCCTGCACAACGAGTCCCTGACGGACCGCAACTGGGAGCTGCACGAGGCGCGCGAGCGCCGCGTGGCGCCTGATCCCATCGCGGCCCGCGGCGAGACCGACGCACGGGCCAGATCCAGGCTGCTGGCGATGGCGTCGCACGAGATGCGCACGCCGCTCAGCGGCGTGATCGGGATGAGCAGGCTGCTGCTCGACACCCCGCTGTCGGCCGAGCAGGCGACCTATGCGCGCGCGGTGAAGACTTCCGCCGAATCGCTGCTGTCGCTGGTCGACCAATTCCTCGACGACGCCCGGATCGACGCCGGCCGGATCGAGCTCGAACAGGACCCGTACGCATTGGCACCGCTGATCGAGGACGTCACCGAGCTGTTGGCGCCGCGGGCGCAGGCGCGCGGCCTCGAGATCGCCGCCGATGTCGACGAGCGGCTGCCCGCGCGGCTGATCGGCGACGCCGCACGGCTGCGTCAGGTGCTGCTCAACCTCGCCGGCAACGCCATCAAGTTCACCGACAAGGGCGGCGTGGCCCTGATCGCTACGCCCGGTGGCCGGGACGGCGAGATCGATCTTGTGGTGCGCGACACCGGGATCGGGATCGCGGCGGAGGCGCAGCAGCGCATCTTCGGCGAGTTCGAACAGGCCGACGACGCCATCGCCCGAACCTATGGGGGCACCGGGCTGGGACTGAGTATCAGCGAGCGGATCGTCCGCCGGATGGGAGGCCGGATCACGCTGCGCAGCCAGCCGGGCGCCGGCAGCACCTTCACGGTCTCGCTGCCGCTCGCCGCCGCCGAGGCCGAAGCGGTGGCTCGCTGGGCCGTGCCGGATCTCGCCGGCCAGGCAGTGCTGATCGCCGCGCCGCAGCCCATCGAGGCGGAGCTGGTCGCCCGGCGGCTGCAGCGCTGGGGCGCGCAGACCCGCGTGCTGTCGGATCCCGACGCGGCCGGCGCGGCGCTGCAGGCGCAGTGCTGGACCGCGATCCTGATCGATATCGGTTTTGGCCGGCAGGCCGCCGAGGCGCTGGCGCAGCGCGCAGTGCCTTATGTGGCGCAGCGCATCGTGCTGTTGACGCCGTCGGTGCGATCGGAGGTTCTTCCCGAACTACCCGCCGCCTTCACCGGCTATCTGGTCAAACCGCTACGTGCGGCGTCGCTAGCGGCGCGGCTCGGCGCGTTGGTCGACGTCGCCGCACCCGGGATCGCCGACGGCGAGCCGCCCGGCTTCGCGCCGCCAAGCTCCGGGCGATGTTTGTCGGTGCTGGTCGCCGAAGACAACGACATCAACGCACTGCTGATCCGCGCGATGCTGGACAAGCTCGGCCACCGCGCCGTGCTGGCCGGCGACGGCCGGCAGGCCGTGCAGCATTGGCTCAGGGCGCTGAATGACGGCACACCGTTCGACTTGGTGCTGATGGATCTGCAGATGCCGCTGATCGACGGCCTCGCGGCTTGCCGGCAGATCCGCGCGCACGAAGCGGCCGTCGCAACACCGCGCACACCGGTTCTGGCGCTCACCGCCAATACGCTGGCCGAGGATCGCGACGCCTGCCTAGCGGCCGGCATGGACGGCGTGCTGATCAAGCCGCTCGATCGCGACAAGCTCGCCGATCTTCTCGCCGACATTGCCGCGATGCGCCCGGTGGCCGTGTAGCTGCGGCAGCCTGTTACCAAACCTACATGTCCGGGGCGACGTTCAGCGACGTGTCATGCAGCGGCAATCGATGTGTCACAACGCTGTCGGAACCCCGTGATCTTTGATGCGCGCAGGCCGCGCACCACGCGATTCGGTGGCAGGCGGTCACGAGGATGCCATGCACACCGACCAATTTGCCCGCTCGAAGAAATTCATCAAATTGCTGCGCCCGGACGTCGCCGGCGCCGCGGCACAGACCGCGATCACCTGGTTCAAGCCGGCGCTGAAAATCGGCGACCACGGCAAGCCGATCGCGCAGCCGACGCTGACGCCGGCGACGCTCGGCCGGCTCGGCGCGCTGGAAGTGCGGCTGGCGCAGAAGAAGCAGGACATTAAGCGCGCCCAGAAGCTGCGCTATCGCGTGTTCTACAAGGACGGCACCGCGATCGCCGACGCCGCCACGATGCTGGCGCGGCGCGACAAGGACGCGTTCGACAAGATCTGCGACCATCTCTTGGTGATCGATCATGCCGCCAAGCCGTCGCTGAGCGGCAAGCAGCCGGTGGTCGGCACCTATCGGCTCCTTCGCCAGGAGATCGCCGACCGCCACGGCGGCTTCTACACGCAGAACGAATTCGACATCGCCGGCATGATCGCGCGGCATCCGCAACTGCGCTTCCTCGAACTCGGCCGTTCCTGCGTGCTGCCGCCGTATCGCAACAAGCGCACGGTCGAACTGCTGTGGCACGGCATCTGGAGCTACGTCCGTCAGCACGGCGTCGACGTGATGATCGGCTGCGCCAGCTTCGACGGCACCGATCCGGAGCAGCTGGCGCTGCCGCTGTCGTTCCTGCACCACTACGCCGCCGCGCCCGAAGCCTGGCGCGCGAAGGCGCATCCGTCGCGCTACGTCGAAATGAACCGGATGCCGAAGGAAGCGGTCAACCAGAAGGCCGCGCTGCGCGAACTGCCGCCGCTGATCAAAGGCTATCTGCGGCTCGGCGCCACGATCGGCGAGGGCGCGGTGATCGACCATCAGTTCGGCACCACCGATGTGCTGATCATCATGCCGGTGTCGGCGATCAGCAGCCGCTACATCGAGCACTTCGGCGTCGACGCGTCGCGCCACGCGGCTTAATTAGTTCTCGCTTGCTGCCGAACGCATCCGCCGTCATTGCGAGGAGCGAAGCGACGAAGCAATCCAGCTCGGTGCACAGAGCTGGATTGCTTCGCTGCGCTCGCAATGACGCGGCAAACCTGTCTGCTTTGAGGTGACTCTACAACCGCCGCAACGCCACCGAGTCCACCACGTGGTCGGCGCCCTTCTTCAAAATCAGCGTCGCACGCGGCCGGGTCGGCAGGATGTTGTCCTCGAGGTTGGCGAGGTTGGTGCGTTCCCAGATCGCGATCGCGGTGGCGGTGGCTTCCTCGTCGGACAGCGGCGCGTAGCGGTGGAAGTAGGAGCGCGGATCGTGGAACGCGGTGTCGCGCAGCGCCAGGAAGCGCTTGATGTACCAGTCGCGCAGCACCGGCTCCTCGGCGTCGATATAGACCGAGAAGTCGAAGAAGTCCGACACCACCGGCACCGCCTTGCCGTCGCGCGGCAGCCGGCCGGTCTGCAGCACGTTGACGCCCTCGACGATCAGGATGTCGGGGCGGTCCACCACGGTGAACTTGTTGGGCACGATGTCGTAGGTGAGATGCGAATAGATCGGCGCCTTGACCTTGCGGCGGCCGGACTTGATGTCGCTGAGGAAGCCGAGCAGCGCCGGCAGATCGTAGCTCTCGGGGAAGCCCTTTTTCTGCAGGATGCCGGCACGCTCCAGGATCGCGTTGGGGTGCAGGAAGCCGTCGGTCGTCACCATGTCGACTTTCGGCCGCGGCGACCAGCGCGCCAGGAGCGCCTGCAGCACACGCGCGGTGGTCGATTTGCCGACCGCCACCGAGCCGGCGACGCCGATGATGTAGGGCATCTTGCGCTCGACCACGCCGAGGAAGCGGCGCTGCGCGTAGTACAGCTGCTGCATCGAGGCGACGTGGATCGAGAGCAGCCGCGACATCGGCAGATAGATCTCCTCGACCTCGGTGAGATCGAGCCGGTCGTGCATCGATTTCAGCGCCGCGATTTCGGCGGCGTCGAGCGTCATCGGCGTGTCCTGGCGCAGATTGGCCCACTCCGACCGCGAGAACGTGCGGTAGGGGTTGTAGTGGTGCAGTTCCGACCTGGCGTCCATCGCGTCGTTCCTCGCCTTGTTGCCGTGACCGGCTTTTGTTGTTGTTGCGGCCGGCGGCCGATGATTGAGTTGAACCGCGTTGCGGCGCAGCCGCGCTACTCGCGTTTGCGCGCGGCTTTCTCTTCCAGGCCCGACATCGAGGTACGCTGGCCGAGCGCGGCTTCGACCTCGCCCAGCGTCACGCCGCGCGCCTTCAGCAGCACCAGCATGTGGAACAGCACGTCGGCGGCCTCGGCGATCAGATTGGTGCGGTCGTTCTCGACCGTGGCGATCACCAGCTCGACCGCTTCCTCGCCGAACTTCTTGGCGCAGTGCTCGGCGCCCTTGTCGAGCAGCTTCTTGGTGTAGGAGACGTCGCCGCTCGAGGCGGCTCGGGCGTCGATGATGCCGGCGAGGTCGTGAAGGGTGAAGCGGGGCATACGCGTACTCTACAGTTCTGCCGGTGCGAGACTAACGCGCCGTCCGGCGTGACACCAGGGATCGGCTAAGGATCGAGCCGCATCGGCAATCCGGCCTGCAGCATATGATCCTTGGCCTGACGAATGGTGTATTCGCCGAAATGGAAGATCGAGGCCGCCAGCACCGCGGTGGCATGGCCCTCGCGGATGCCGTCGACCAGATGGTCGAGATTGCCGACGCCGCCCGAGGCGATCACCGGCACGCCGACGCTGTCGGCAATCGCGCGGGTCAGCGGCAGGTCGAAGCCGGATTTGGTGCCGTCGCGGTCCATCGAGGTCAGCAGGATCTCGCCGGCGCCGAGCGACACCACTTCCTGGGCGAATTCGATCGCGTCGATCCCGGTGCCCTTGCGGCCGCCATGGGTGAAGATTTCCCAGCGGTCCTTGTTCGGCACCCGCTTGGCATCGATCGCCACCACGATGCATTGGTCGCCGAACTTCTCGGCGGCTTCCTTGACGAATTCGCGCCGCGCCACCGCGGCCGAATTGATCGAGACCTTGTCGGCGCCGGAGCGCAGCAGCGTCTTGATGTCGTCGACGGTGCGCACGCCGCCGCCGACCGTCACCGGCATGAAACAAGCCTCGGCGGTCCGCCGCACCACGTCCAGCATGATGCCGCGGTTCTCGTGAGTGGCGGTGATGTCGAGGAAGCACAGCTCGTCAGCGCCGGCGGCGTCATAGGCGATCGCGGCCTCGACCGGATCGCCGGCGTCGCGCAGATCGACGAAGTTGACGCCCTTGACGACGCGGCCGTCCTTGACGTCGAGGCAGGGAATGACGCGGACCTTGAACATCGCGGCGTCCTTACGCGGCCTTGGCGGCGCCGATCAGCGCCAGCGCCTGCGCCGGATCGAGCCGGCCGTCATACAGCGCCCGCCCGGCGATCGCGCCTTCCAGCTTGGCGGCGCGCGGGCTGAGCAGGGTTTTCACGTCTTCGATCGAGGCGAGGCCGCCCGAGGCGATCACCGGAATGCTGATCGCATCCGCCAGCGCGATGGTGGCGTCCCAGTTGATGCCCTTCAGCAGGCCGTCGCGAGCGATGTCGGTGAAGATGATGGCGGCAACGCCGGCATCTTCGAACCGCTGCGCAATCTCCAGCGCGGTGACTTGCGAACTTTCCGCCCAGCCTTCGACCGCGACGTGGCCGTCGCGGGCGTCGAGTCCGACGGCGACGCGGCCGGGGAATTGCTTGGCGGCGTCCTTCACCAGCGCCGGATCGCGCACCGCGGCGGTGCCGATGATGACGCGGCTGATGCCTTTGCTGAGCCAGGCTTCGATGGTCTTGAGATCACGGATGCCGCCGCCGAGTTGCACCGGCATCGACACGACTTTGAGCATCGCCTCGACGGCCTGGGCATTCATCGGCTTGCCGGCGAAGGCGCCGTCGAGATCGACCACGTGCAGATACGCAAAGCCTTGCGCCGCGAAGCTTTTCGCCTGCGCGGCGGGATCGAGATTGAACACCGTGGCGCGCGCCATGTCGCCCTGTTCGAGCCGCACGCACTGGCCGTTCTTGAGATCGATCGCGGGGAAGAGAATCACGGCTTCCACTTCAGAAAATTCGAGATCAGCGCCAGCCCGAAGCGCTGGCTCTTTTCGGGGTGAAACTGGGTGCCCAGCATGGTGTCGCGGCCGACCACCGCGGTGAGCGGGCCGCCGTAATCGGCGCGGGCCAGCACGTCGGTCTCGTTCTCGGCGGCGAGGTGGAAGGAGTGCACGAAATACGCGTGCAGGCCCTTCGGCCCGAGCGGCAGCTTCTCCAGCACCGGGTGATCCGCCAGCACGTCGAGCGTATTCCAGCCCATATGCGGGATCTTCAGATCCTCCTGGCTCGGCGCGATCTTGACCACATCGCCGGGAATCCAGCCGAGACCGTCCGTCGTGACGTGCTCCTTGCCGCGCGTCGCCATCAGCTGCATGCCGACGCAGATGCCGAAGAACGGTCGCGCCTTGACCCGCACCGTCTCGTTCAGCGCCTCGACCATGCCGTCGATCGCATCCAGCCCCTTGCGGCAATCCGCAAAGGCGCCGACGCCGGGCAGCACCACGCGGTCGGAGCGAAACACCTGCTCGGGATCGCGGGTGACGATGATCTTTTCGGGGGTCTCCATGCTCCGCGCCGCGCGCTCGAACGCCTTGGCGGCCGAGTGCAGATTGCCGGAGCCGTAATCGACGATCGCGACGCTCATCGCAGCCCTCCCGGGCGCGGGAACGAGCCGACGATGTCGCCATGGATCGAGGACGCCGGCAGCGGCATGCCGCGGGTCGGCGGCGGGGCGCCGCGGTCGATCGGCAGCGAGAAGCTGACCGGGGCCGGCTGGCGGCCGGACCAGCGATCGAAGAACCGCCGTTCGGCACCGGGCAGGTCGTCGCCGACCACGACGTCGAGCTGGCGCCAGCCGCGGCGGCGCAGCGTCCAGCGCCACAGGCTGCCGGCTTCGAGGCCGAGCAGGGCGGCGATCAGCAGCAGCACCACGAGCCGAGGGCCGGACGCGACGCCGAGCGCACTCAGCGCGACGTTAGCCGCCACCGACAGCGCCACATAGCCGAGCAGCGCCAGCCACAGCCGCCGCGTCAGCAGCCACAACGGCCCGAACACGAACGCCCAGACATAGAACCCGTCGCGCACGAACACGAAGCGGTCCGGCGCGGCGCTGCGTTCGTCGGCGTCCGCCGGGGGCGCATGAACTGTAAAGACCGGCATCAACTATCTCCGCCGCTGGACGGCGCTAGCCGCCGAGCTGACCCTTGGTCGAAGGCACTTCGCCCGCCGCTTGCGGATCGATCGCCACGGCCGCGCGGAGCGCCCGCGCCAGACCCTTGAAGCAGGATTCCGCGATATGGTGGCTGTTCAGCCCATATAGGGTCTCGACGTGCAGAGTCACGCCCGCATTGATGGCGAAGGCCTGGAACCATTCGCGCACCAGCTCGGTGTCGAACTCGCCGATCTTGTCGCGCGGAAACTCCGCCTTGAACACCAGGAACGGCCGGCCGGAGACGTCGATCACCACCCGGGTCAGGGTTTCGTCCATCGGCATCAGCATGCTGGCATAGCGGGTGATGCCCGCCATATTGCCGAGCGCCTGCTTGACCGCCTGGCCGAGCGCGATGCCGACGTCCTCGGTGGTGTGGTGGAAGTCGACATGCAGATCGCCCACCGCCTTGACGGTGATGTCGATCCGGGAGTGCTTGGCCAGCAGCTCCAGCATATGGTCGAAGAAGCCGATCCCGGTCGCCGAATTGGACACGCCGGTGCCGTCGAGATTGACGGTCACCTCGATGTCGGTCTCGCGGGTCTTGCGCTTGATCGTCGCCGTGCGCATGAAAGCGGCCTCTCCTTGCGAAAACGGCGTCCTTTTAACAGGCGGATGACGCCTTCGCTACTGCACGGGGCGCAACGGCGTCCCGATCTTCGTCCTATGGTGACCGGTTTGCAGGCACCGCCCGACCGCGTCCGATGGTCCGGAGATTTGCAAGCCGGCGTGGTCGTGCCTAGATCAGCGCTCGCGAAAGGTTTCCCATGAATATGTATTCCGCGGCGGGCGAAGGCTCGTCCCAAAGCCCCGGCTGGCACGGCACCACCATCCTGACGGTCCGCAAGGGCGGCAAGGTCGTGGTCGGCGGCGACGGCCAGGTCTCGATCGGCCAGACCGTGATCAAGGCCAACGCCAAGAAGGTCCGCAAGCTCGGCAAGGGTGAGGTGATCGGCGGCTTCGCCGGCGCCACCGCCGACGCCTTCACGCTGTTCGAGCGGCTCGAGGCCAAGCTCGAGCAATATCCCGGCCAGCTCACCCGGGCCGCCGTCGAGCTCGCCAAGGACTGGCGCACCGACCGCTATCTGCGCCGGCTCGAAGCCATGATGATCGTCGCCGACAAGGACGTCTCGCTGGTGCTGACCGGCACCGGCGACGTGCTCGAGCCGGAAGCCGGCGTGATGGCGATCGGCTCCGGCGGCAATTACGCGCTGGCGGCCGCCCGCGCGCTGATCGACACCGACCAGGACGCCGAGACCATCGTGCGCAAATCGCTCGGCATCGCCGCCGAGATCTGCGTCTACACCAACGGCAATCTCACCATCGAGACGCTGCCCGCATGAGCATGGCGCGGGCCGAACGGCCGGCGGCGTCCGCGACCGGCCTGCCGGTTCGCTGGGCGCTGACAGTCGTTGTGGCCCTACTGGTAGTGCAGGCCGTCGCGCTGTGGGCGATGGGACGGGTGCCGATCTGCACCTGCGGCACCGTCAAGCTGTGGCACGGCGTGGTGCAGAGTTCGGAGAACTCGCAGCACCTCACCGACTGGTACACATTCTCGCACATCATCCACGGCTTCCTGTTCTACGCCGGCACGCGGCTGCTGCTGCCACGCTGGTCGTGGGCCACGCGGCTGATTGTGGCGGTGCTGATCGAAGGCGCCTGGGAGCTGACCGAGAATTCGAGCTTCATCATCGAGCGCTACCGCGCCGGCACGATCTCGCTCGATTACTACGGCGACAGCATCGTCAATTCGGTCGCCGACACGCTGGCGATGATCTTCGGCTTCGTGCTGGCGTGGCGGCTGCCGGTCGTCGTGACGATTGCCGTTGCGCTGCTGTTTGAAGTGCTGGTCGGGCTGCACATCCGCGACAACCTGACGCTCAACATCATCATGCTGATTCATCCGTTCGATGCCATCCGGCAGTGGCAAGCGGGACCGCCCATCATCTGACAGCTTTGCATCGGGCGGCTCGCATCTGACCGCTTGTTCCTCACTCCGACTGACCCTACGTAGGCCCCATGACCGACTTCTCCCCCCGCGAAATCGTTTCCGAACTCGACCGCTTCATCGTCGGCCAAGCCGACGCCAAGCGCGCGGTCGCCATCGCGCTACGCAACCGCTGGCGGCGGCTGCAGCTCGAAGGGTCCTTGCGCGAAGAGGTGCTGCCGAAGAACATCCTGATGATCGGCCCGACCGGCGTCGGCAAGACCGAGATCGCGCGGCGGCTGGCCAAGCTCGCCGGCGCACCTTTCCTCAAGGTCGAAGCCACCAAGTTCACCGAGGTCGGTTACGTCGGCCGCGATGTCGAGCAGATCATCCGCGATCTCGTCGAAGTGGCGATCGCGCAGGTCCGCGAGAAGAAGCGCAAGGACGTTCAGGCGCGCGCTCAGATCGCCGCCGAGGAGCGCGTGCTCGACGCACTTGTCGGACCGGGCTCCAGCGCGGCGACGCGCGACTCGTTCCGACGCAAGCTGCGCGCCGGCGAGCTCAACGACAAGGAAATCGAGGTCGAGACCCAGGCGGGCGGCAGCGGATCGCCGATGTTCGAAATCCCCGGCATGCCCGGCGCGCAGATCGGCGCGATCTCGCTCGGCGACATTTTTGGCAAGATGGGCGGCCGCACCAAGACGCGGCGGCTCACCGTGGCCGACTCGCACGAGATCCTGGTCAATGAAGAAGCCGACAAGCTGCTCGACAACGATCAGCTGGTGCAAGAAGCGATCAGCGCGGTCGAGAACAACGGCATCGTCTTCCTGGATGAAATCGACAAGATCTGCGTGCGCGACGGCCGCAGCGGCGGCGAGGTCTCGCGCGAGGGCGTGCAGCGCGACCTGCTGCCGCTGATCGAAGGCACCACGGTGTCGACCAAGCACGGCGCGGTGAAGACCGAGCACATCCTGTTCATCGCCTCCGGCGCCTTCCACATCGCCAAACCGTCCGACCTGCTGCCCGAACTGCAGGGCCGCCTGCCGATCCGCGTCGAACTCAATGCACTCAGCCGCGACGACATGCGGCGCATCCTGACCGAGCCGGAAGCCTCGCTGCTCAAGCAATATGTGGCGCTGATGCAGACCGAGGGCGTGACGCTGGAATTCGGCGACGACGCCATCGATGCGCTCGCCGACGTCGCGGTCGCGGTCAACTCCACGGTCGAAAACATCGGCGCGCGGCGGCTGCAGACCGTGATGGAGCGCGTCCTCGACGACATCTCCTTCGTGGCCCCCGACCGCGGCGGCGAAACCATCCGCATCGACGCCGACTACGTGCAGAAGAACGTCGGCGACCTGGCGAAGAATACGGATCTGAGCCGGTTTATTCTGTAAGTGATCGTCGCTCGCTCCCGCGCTCCCGCGAGCATCGCCACAACTACAAACGTAATGCGCGGGCTTGACCCGCGCATCCATCCTTCTTCGCAAGACGATGGATTGCCGGGTCAAGCCCGGCAATGACTAGCGTTGTGTTGTGATGCGTTTCGGCTAACTACCGGCCTCTCCCCGTTCTCCGACGTCATCGCCCGGCTTGACCGGGCGACCCAGTATCGCAGAGAGTCTGCGGCGGCTAAGTAACAGTCGCTCTGGAATACTGGATCACCCGCATGCGCGGGTGATGACGGCCGTGGATGGATGCGTCGTTGGATAAGATCAAAGGCTTACTAATCTTCCTCGAGCTTGCTAACTACCGCGCGCCCGCCTCACCCGCACATACAGCGCGCCTTCGCCGCCGTGGCCGAGGGCGGCTTCGTCGAAGCCGACGACGTAGCTGCGGAATTCCGGCAGGCCCAGCCAATGCGGCACCTGGCGGCGGAGCACGCCGCGTTCCGGATCGCCGCCGAGCCGGCCGCCCTTGCCGGTGATCACCAGCACGAACGACAGCCCGTCGTGACTGGCGCGCTGCAGGAAGCGCAGCAGCGCGTGATGGGCGCGCGCCTGGGTCATGCCGTGCAGATCGATCCGCGCATCGATGTCGGTGCGGCCGCGCGACAGATGCGAGCGCTCGCGGCGCCCCAAGGTGGCAAGCGGCGGCGGGCTCATCGGCGCTGCGAGTTTGGCCGGGCGCTTGATCGGCTGCTGCGATGGCGGCGGGGCAGGCGGCTTGGCGACGGGTGCGTCCGGGGCTGCAGTCAGTTCGATCCTGGTCAGCCGCGGACGGCCGCGCAGCGGTTTGACCTGCTTGGCGACGCTGTCCCACAGCGCGCGCTCTTCCTCGCTGAGGTGGCGCTTGCGCCGCGGCGCCGGAGGATCGAGCGGAGGAATGACGCGCTTCATGGCATCACGGCGTCGGCCGCTGCTGCGAGCGTCCGTCGGAGCGGCGCTGCTCGCGCGGCGGCACGGTGGCGGGCGCGGCATCCGGACGGGGCTGCGGCGTGGGCACCGCCTGCGTGGCCGGCGATGCGGCGGGAGATGCCGCCGCCGTATCGGCAGGCTTGGCTTCCGGCGGCAACGCGGGCGGGCTGACTTTCGCCGGCGTTTGCGGGAACAGCTTGGCGATCCTGGCCGACGGCCGCGGCTCGGGCAGCGGCAGGGTGCGCCCGCGCGCCAGCGGATCGAGACTCTTCGGCATCAGCATCACGAAGCGGATCGGATGCCGCATCCGGCCGGCCACCGCGCCTGCCTCGGCGCCGGCACCGAAGTACAAATCAGCGCGCGCCGGGCCGACGATCGCCGAGCCGGTGTCCTGCGCCACCATCAGGCGGCGAAATTCCGTCTTGGCATCGACCGCCGCCACCGGCAGTTCGCCGGTGATGAAGAACGGCGTGCCGTAGACGTGCAGCGCCTTGTCCACCGCGATCGAGCGACCGGCGGTGAGCGGCACGCCCTGCGCCCCGACCGCCTCGTCGTCGTCCTTCAGCTTGACCTCGCGGAAAAACACATAGGAGCGGTTGGCGCGGCGCAGCTCCTTGGCGCCGTCCGGATTGGCATCCATCCATTCGCGGATGCGCTGCATCGACATCTGCTCCTTGGGGATGATGCCGCGATCGATCAGAATGCGGCCGACCGGCGTGTAGGGATAGCCGTTGTGAGCGTCGTAATTGATTCGGATGAAGCTGCCGTCCTCGAGCTTGACGCGCGCCGAGCCCTGGATCTGCGAGAACAACAGATCGGTCTGGTTCTTCAGCCAGCAGATCTCCAGCCCGCGGCCGGCCACCGCGCCGTCCTCGATCGCAGCGCGGTCATAGTACGGCACCAGTTTGCGCCGGCCGATCTTGCGATAGACCGGCCCGCCATTCGGCAGCGCGGCGTCCTGCTGATAGCCACGAACGAACAGGTTGGAGGGCCGCCGATACACCGGCACGTTATAGACGTCGGTCTGCACCCGCGAGCCTTCGACCACCGGCTCGTAATAGCCGGTGACGAAGCCGGCGTCCTCGCCGAGCCGGGAAATCTCGACCGGCAGGAAATGCTGTTCGAAGAAGGTGCGGGCCGACGCGCTGTCGGTGACGTGAGCGGCCCGTGCGGCACCGCAGGGCTCGACCAGCGAGGCACCGAGCGGCTTTGAATCGGACGGAGCCTTGCCCCGGCTCGCCAGGATCGGACGGCAGCTTACCTGAAAAGTCCTGAAGGCGGCGAGCTGATCGTCGGTGCCCCAGCCGGTGACTTGATCCCAGCTCGTCGGCGCGTATCGGGCGCCGGGGATCTCGATCGGCCAGACCGGCTGAACCGGCCGCTTTGCGGCGGCGTGATGGTGGTGATGTCGCGACGCGTGGTGCCGGTGTGCGGCGTCCGCCGACAGAGGAGTCAGCAGCACCGCGGCGAGCACGCCGCGCGCCCAGACGGCGCGCGCCGTACCGCGGGCGTTACTGGCCGGCGCCGGTCCCAACCAGCTTCCAGTTCGGATCGCGCGAGCTGACGTCGCGGGCGAAGGTCCAGACGTCGGTGATGTCGGCGACCTTGTCGGGGTTGCCGTCGACGATCGCACCGGACTTGTCGCGGGTTACCGAGATCATCTGCGACACGAACCTGACGGTGAGCTGCGCGGTGTGATCGCGCACCTCGGCGCTGGTCAGCTCGGCCTTCTCGATCGCCACGAAGCGGGTCTCGGTCTTGAGCTCGTTCTTTTCGCGATCCTTGATGGCGGCTTCGAAGCTGTCATAGACCTCGCTCGACAGCAGGTCCTTCAGCGCGCGGCGATCGCCATTGGCGAACGCCATCACGATCATCTCGTAGGCGCTCTTGGCGCCGGTGAGGAAGTGGTTGGCGTCGAACGAGGAGTCCTGGACCAGGACGGCGTTGAGGCCGTGGGCCAGCGGCGAGTCCGGCTCGGCGATGCCCTTCCAGCGATCCGACGGCGGCACGACATCGGCGCTCGGCGCGTTCGGCACCGGATCGATCACCGAGCCGGGCATCGGCACGACATTGCCGTCCGGCTTGCCGGGCAGCACATCCCGCGCCGCCGCGCGATCGAACGGCGGCCGCTCGTTGCCGGTCTTCTGACCCAGCACATTGCGCAGACGCAGGAAAATGAACACCGCAAGCGCAAGAAAGATGATGGTGTAGATATCCACGTCGCTTCACTTTCTCATCGGCGCCGGTCGGGCGCGCTGTGCGCCGGCGACCGGGGGCCCAGAATCACGATGGGCCGGCCCTCAGATGTAGTGAGGAACTTGGCCCGTCCAATGGCGCGTTTTGGCACAGCCGGGCCGGTTGGCAAGTGCCGTCCCGCCACGCCCGGGCTTCGATCCGGCTGAATGTAAGCCCTTCGTCGCAGCGGGGAAACCGCATCATTGTAAGAAAGTTCATCGCGCCAGTGATTTAGGCAGGTCCGGCCGCGGCCCGCGACCACCGCCCCGGCGCCGCCGGCTTCGGCCGGCGGATGCAGCTTCGGTCGACCTTGTGGACGGCGGCGGGCCTATGATAGCCACTCGCCGACACTTTCACCCGCCCTTCGCGTGAATGCCGCCGCCCCGGCCGCATCGTCCCGCGCTCGCCCCAGGAGAGATTTCGATGACCAACGGCAACGGCGCTCCCCCCGAGGGCGCTCCTCCGCAGCTCAACGTGCTGGCACAGTACACCAAGGATCTGTCGTTCGAGAACCCGAACGCCCCGGCGTCGCTGGCGCCGCAGCAGAACCAGCCGGCGATCAACATCCAGATCAATGTCGGCGCCAACAAGCTCGCCGACACCGAATACGAAGTGACGCTGTCGATCGAGGGCAAGGCCGAGTCCGGCAGCAGCGTGCTGTTCAGCTTCGAATTGGCCTATGCGGGCGTGTTCCGGATCGTCAACATTCCGGAAGAAAACCTGCACCCGCTGATCATGATCGAATGCCCGCGGCTGCTGTTCCCGTTCGCCCGCGAGATCATCTCGAGTGCGGTCCGCGACGGCGGCTTCCCGCCGCTGATGCTCGACCCGGTCGATTTCGTCGGCCTGTATCGCCAGAATCTCGAGCGGGCGCAGCAGGGCCAGCCGAGCTGAGATTCGGCTTCGCCAAGCCTCGTTGGCCGTTCTCCACCCGGAAGACCTCATGCTGAGGAGCCCGGCGCAGCCGGGCGTCTCGAAGGATGGTCACACGGAATACTTGGCCCATGCTTCGAGACGCCGCGCCAAGGCGCGGCTCCTCAGCATGAGGATCGGACCCGTCGCTTCCTGACGTGATGAAATCTGACTGAACGCGGCAGGTCAGGCGCCGGCCGTGTACTCGTTCCAGATCGCCTTCTCGCCCATCAGCCCGATGAAGGCGCGGTGAGCTTCGAGATCGGCATCGGTGACCCGTGGGGTGAGCGCGATCGGGCGCTGCCGGCGCGGGGTGTCGCCGCCGACGCCGGTGCGTTCCGACGGCACTTCGGCCAGAATCAGCTGCGACTGCCGGGCGCCGATCAGATCGATATAGACTTCGGCCAGCAGTTCGGCGTCGAGCAGCGCGCCGTGCTTGGTGCGGCGCGAATTGTCGATCGCATAGCGCGAGCACAGATCGTCCAGCCGGTTCGACACGCCGGGGTGCTTGCGCCGCGCCAGCAGCAGCGTATCGACCAGCCGCTCGCGCGGGATTGCCGCGCGCGACAGCCGCCCCAGCTCCGCATTGATGAAGCCGATGTCGAACGAGGCGTTGTGGATCACCAGCGGCGCGTCGCCGATGAACTCGACGAATTCGTCGGCGATCTCGGCGAAAAGAGGCTTGTCGGCGAGAAACTCGGCTGACAGCCCGTGCACCGCGAAGGCTTCGGCCGGCATGTCCCGCTCGGGATTGATGTAGCGATGATACACCTGCCCGGTCGGCATCCGGTTGAAGATCTCGACGCAGCCGATCTCGACCAGCCGGTCGCCGCGCAGCGGATCGAGGCCGGTGGTTTCGGTATCGAGAACGATTTCACGCATCGGAGGACGGATGGCTCGCTGGAAAGGGGCGCCGCCGAATCAAGGCCGGCGACGCGGCATCTTAGCAGCCGCGGCGAGGATTTCCTGGATCCGCGCCCGCACCGGGTCGAGCCCGTGCGACGTATCCACCACGAAATCGGCGCGCTTGCGCTTCTCGGCATCGGGCATCTGCCGCGCCAGGATGGCGTCGAGCTTTTCCGGCGTCATGTTGTCGCGCGCCAGAATCCGCTCGCGCTGCACGGTCGGCGAGGTCGTCACCACCACCACCGCATCGACGCGCTTCTCGCCGCCGGTTTCGAACAGCAGCGGCACATCGACCACCGCGACCGCGGCGCCGGAGGACTCGGCGTCGTCGAGAAACGTCTGGTGATGCGAGCGCAGCATCGGATGCACGATCTGCTCGAGCCGCTTCATCGCTGCGGCGTCGTGCACAACCTTGGCGGAGAGCAACGCGCGGTCGACCTTGCCGTTCACGACGACGCCGGGAAACGCCGCTTCGATCGCCGGCACCGCTTCGCCTTCATAGATCTTATGCACGGTGGCGTCGGCGTCGTAGACCGGCAAGCCCGCTTCCTGAAACAGCTTGGCGGTGGTCGATTTGCCCATTCCGATCGACCCGGTCAGTCCAAGTACCAGCATCGCCGCTCCCCTAAAACGTCAGCAATTTCTGGCTACGCAGAAAGGCCAGCAGAGGCAACAGCGGCAGCCCCAGAATGGTGAAGTGATCGCCGTGAATGCCATCGAACAAATGCACGCCGAGGCCTTCGACCTGATAGCCGCCGACGCTGGAGGTCGCCTTGTCGCCGGCCTGGTCCAGATAGGCGGAGATCTCGTCGTCGGTCAGCGGCCGCATCGTCATCCGGGCGATCACCACGTCGGAGAACAGCACCAGCCCGTTGCGCACCAACGCGATCGCCGAATGCAACTCGTGGCGACGCCCGGCAAGTTCGCGCAGCTGCCTGGCGGCCTCGGCGCGATCCGCCGGCTTGTTGAAGCCGCGGGCGCCGAGCGCCAGCGTCTGATCGGCACCCAGCACCAGCCGGCCAGGGTGGCGATTCGACACGAAGGCGGCTTTCTCCCGCGCCAGCAGGCCGGCGATCTCGCCCGGCGCCGACAGGCCCGAGGCCTTGGCGATGCCGCGCTCGTCGATGTCGGCCGGAATCGCGTCGAACGGAATGCCCGCATTGCCCAGCAGCGCCTGACGCGCGCGGCTCTGCGACGCCAGCACCAGAGGCTGCGGCCCGAGCCACAGCGTCATTCGGAAACCCTCTGACGCTGCCGGTCGGCGAGCAGCTTCATGATCGCCGCCGCGGTTTCCTCAATCGACCGGCGTGTGACGTCCAGCAGCGCCCAGCCGTATTTGGCGCTGAGCTTGCGCGCCAGCAGCACCTCGTCGGTCACCGCCTGCTTGTCGATATACGAATCATTGCCGGAGCCGGCACCGAGGCTGAGCAGTCTGTTCTGACGTACCTGGATCAGCCGCTCGGGCGAGGCGTGGAGACTGACCACCAGCGGCTTCTTCAAGGTCTCGAGCTGATGCGGAATCGGAATGCCGGCAACCAGCGGCACGTTGGCGGTGCGGATGCCGCGATTGGCCAGATAGATCGAAGTCGGCGTCTTCGAGGTGCGCGACACGCCGACCAGCACCACGTCGGCCTCTTCGAGGCCTTCGACGTGCTGGCCGTCGTCATGCATCATCGAATAGTTCAGCGCGTCGATGCGCTGGAAATATTCGGCATTGAGCGTGTGCTGCGCGCCGACCCGGCCGGTGGTCGAGGCGCCCAGATAGGCTTCGAACAGCTGCATCACCGGACCAATGATCGACAGGCTCGGGCTGTTGATCTCCTGGCACTTGGCCTCGAGCCGGTTGACCAGTTCGCTCTCGAGTAAAGTGAACAGCACGATGCCGGGCGATTCCTCGATCTCCTGCAGCACGCGGTCGAGCTGCTTCTGGCTGCGCACCAGCGGATACACATGTTCGACCGGCGTGACGTTGGCATATTGCGCCGCGACCGCGCGGGACACCGTGATCAGAGTCTCGCCGGTCGAATCCGACACCAGGTGAAGGTGAAAATAGCTGCCGTCGGTCAGCATCATGACCCTGTGTATCCTGTGAACAGCGGGGCGAAAGCCGCCGGATTGCGGCACCGCGGCCGACGCGGGCGGGATAACCCGGCGTTTTCTTCACAGGCCTCGGGGTGAGGAAAGTGTCTCGGGATGAAGCCGAGGTTAACGGGTGAATGTGGATTTGTCTCTTGATAATGCGCGACCAGGACGGCGCAAACAGCCGACGCCACAAGGCCCGGCGCGCTTGGGACAGCGATCGCCAGGATCTGTGCAAATGTGAATCGCGCACGAACAAGCCGGGACATCTTCTGTGCCGGCCCTATCCCCTGTCACTACGACTCAAACCCTAAGAATCTATAAATATTGTTTAGAGGGGTGGAGCTTGCGGAAAAGCCCGTCATCGCGCATTCGAGTAACGCGTGGCGAGAACGGCGGGTTCCGACGAGGCACGCGAATTCCACGCGGTGGGCGCCCTCATGTTCGACTGGTCAGATGTCTATCTCTGGGTGAAGGCGCTGCACGTGATCGCGGTGATCTCGTGGATGGCGGGCATGCTCTACATGCCACGGCTGTTCGTCTATCACTGCTCGGCCGAGATCGGATCGGTGCAATCCGAGACCTTCAAGGTCATGGAGCGCCGGCTGTATCGCGCCATCATGAACCCGGCCATGATGGTCGCCTGGGTGGCGGGCCTGGTGATCGCCTGGGAGCAGGGCTATTTCGTCGTCGGCTGGTTTCACGCCAAGCTGGCGGCGGTGGTGCTGATGACCGTGATCCACGTGATGCTGGGCCGCTATGTGCGCGATTTCGCCGCAGACCGGAATACGCGATCCCATAAATTCTATCGGATCATCAATGAGATACCGACTTTGCTGATGGTCGGCGCGGTGATCTTCGTGGTGGTGAAGCCGTTCTGATGCCACAAAATCGGGCGAGGGAGCGTTATCGAACGCCTTGCGAAGCCTCCGGCGATTTTCTATAGTTTGTCTGTCCCACCTAAGCAGGCGAATGTGGTTGCGATCCGGTTGTGTTTTGAGCCGGCCGCCGCATCGGGTTTGAAGCCTCTTCGCACCTTCCTTGCTCAAGACGTCGTCGACCTGAAGACCTGCGGACTCCCCGTATTTCCAGTCGCCGCACTTCCGCTGACGATTCTCCCCTCTCGCTTTTCCACAGGACTATCCCAATGCGGGAAATGAAACTGCAAGACCTCAAGGCCAAGACGCCGGCCGAGCTCGTCTCGTTCGCGGAAGAGCTGGGGGTCGAGAACGCCAGCACGATGCGCAAGCAGGAGCTGATGTTCGCCTGCCTGAAGCAACTCTCGGCGAAAGAAACCGACATCATCGGCGAAGGCGTCGTCGAGGTTCTGTCCGACGGCTTCGGCTTCCTTCGCTCCCCGGATGCGAACTATCTGCCCGGCCCCGACGACATCTATGTCTCGCCCTCGCAGATCCGCCGCTTCGGGCTTCGCACCGGAGACACGATCGAAGGCCATATCCGCAGCCCGAAGGAAGGCGAACGCTACTTCGCGCTGCTCAAGGTCAACACGCTGAACTTCGAGGATCCCGAGAAGTCCAAGCACAAGGTCAATTTCGACAACCTCACGCCACTGTTTCCGGACGAGCGCTTCCGCCTCGAGATCGACGATCCGACCCGGAAAGATCTGTCGGCCCGCGTCATCGACATCGTGGCGCCGATCGGCAAGGGCCAGCGCGCCCTGATCGTGGCGCCGCCGCGCACCGGCAAGACCGTGCTGATGCAGAACATCGCACACTCGATTACCGCTAATCATCCCGAGTGCTATCTGATCGTGCTGCTGATCGACGAGCGGCCCGAAGAAGTCACCGACATGCAGCGCTCGGTGAAGGGCGAGGTGGTGTCGTCGACCTTCGACGAACCGGCGGTGCGCCACGTTCAGGTCGCCGAGATGGTGATCGAAAAGGCCAAGCGCCTGGTCGAACACGGCCGCGACGTCGTCATCCTGCTCGACTCGATCACCCGCCTCGGGCGCGCCTACAACACCGTCGTGCCGTCCTCTGGCAAGGTGCTGACCGGCGGTGTCGACGCCAACGCGCTGCAGCGCCCGAAGCGCTTCTTCGGCGCCGCGCGAAATATCGAAGAGGGCGGCTCGCTCACCATCATCGCCACCGCGCTGGTCGATACCGGCTCGCGCATGGACGAAGTGATCTTCGAAGAGTTCAAGGGCACCGGTAACAGCGAACTGATCCTCGACCGCAAGGTCTCGGACAAGCGCACCTTCCCGGCGATCGACATCTCGCGCTCCGGCACCCGCAAGGAAGAGCTGATCACCGATCCGCAGGTGCTGAAGAAGATGTACGTGCTGCGCCGCATCCTCAACCCGATGGGCACCATGGACGCGATCGACTTCCTGCTCGACAAGCTGCGCAACACCAAGAGCAATGCCGAATTCTTCGAGTCGATGAACACCTGATCGAACTCGCCTTCGACCCCTCCGAAGGGCGCCCCGAAACGGGCGCCCTTTTTGTTTGGCCGTTGCGCCTGATCGCGCGGCCCGGCAAGACAGGGCATGCATCCGAACGACCAGACCATCTTTGCGCTCGCGACCGGGCTGTTGCCGTCGGCGATCGCGATCGTGCGCGTGTCAGGAGCGGAAGCCGGCACGGTGCTCACTGCCTTGGCCGGTGCGATACCGCCGCCGCGAATGGCTCGTCGCGCGACCATCCGAACTTCGACCGGCGAGCCGATCGACGACGCGGTGGTGCTTTGGTTTCCGGCGCCGGCGAGTGCGACCGGCGAGGACGTCGCCGAGATTCATATTCACGGCGGCCGGGCGGTGCTGGCGGCACTGACCTCGGCGCTGTCGGCGATCGCAAATGTCCGGCCGGCGGAGCCTGGCGAGTTCACCCGCCGCGCCTTCGAGAACGGCAAGCTGGATCTCACCGAAGCCGAAGGGCTGGATGATCTGATCCACGCCGATACCGAGATGCAGCGCCGCCAGGCGATGCGGCAGCTCGGTGGGCTGCTGGGGGACCGGGCCCGGCGATGGCGAGCACAGATCATCGAAGCCGCCGCGCTGATCGAGGCGGGTATCGATTTCTCCGACGAGGGCGACGTCCAGGGTGACTTGATGGCGCCGGCGCTGCGAAGCATTGCGCAACTTCATGCCGAGATCGTCGAGGTGCTCGGCGCGCACGGCCGGGGTGAGCGGTTACGTGACGGTCTGGTGGTGGCGATCGCGGGTGCGCCGAACGTCGGCAAGTCGACCCTGCTGAACAGGCTGGCGCGCCGCGAGGTCGCGATCGTGTCGCCTTACGCCGGGACGACCCGCGATGTGATCGAGGTGCATCTCGATCTCGGCGGCTACCCGGTGACGCTGATCGATACGGCGGGCATCCGTGACAGCGACGATCCGGTGGAGCAGGAAGGGATCCGCCGGGCGCTGGCTCGGGCCGCGGAGGCGGATCTGGTGTTGTGGCTGGACGATGGGCGCGGCGGCGGGGCGCCGGCATCCCCGAGTGGAACGGTCTGGCAGGTCCGGACGAAGGTGGATTTGGTCGGGGAGGATGAGACTGCTTCCTCTTTGCGGATCTCGGCCGAAACCGGGCAGGGAGTCGCTTTGCTCATTGCTGCAGTGCAGCAGTTCGCCGCTGACTATTTTGGGAAGGCGGAAGTGGGCCTGGTCACCCGGCAGCGCCATCGCGAGATGTTGCAGCATGCTGCAGATATGTTGCACTGCAGCATAACCTCTGGACTTGCGCCGGAGCTAGTCGCCGAGGAGCTCCGTCTGGCGGCGCGCGCGCTTGGGCGCCTGCTTGGGCGGGTCGATGTCGAGGATGTGCTCGGCGAGATTTTTGGGCGGTTCTGCATAGGCAAGTAGACATCGCCTTGGAAGAAGCCTCGGTTCCGCGGTGATGTTTCACGTGAAACATGCTCCGCGTGCGATCGGCAATACCGCTTCAAAGCCGCCGGGTTGTGCGCTAGAAGCCGCGCCATGTGGACAACTTTCGACGTCATCGTTATCGGCGGCGGTCATGCTGGCTGTGAGGCCGCGTCCGCGGCCGCGCGCACCGGTGCCCGCACTGCACTGCTGACCCACCGTTTCGCGACCGTCGGAGCGATGTCGTGCAATCCGGCGATTGGCGGATTGGGCAAAGGCCACCTCGTCCGCGAGGTCGATGCGCTTGACGGCCTGATGGGCCGCGTCGCCGATGCCGGCGGCATCCAGTTTCGCATGCTCAATCGGCGCAAGGGTCCGGCGGTCCGCGGTCCCAGGACCCAGGCCGACCGCAAGCTCTACGCCGCGGCGATGCAGGCGGCGATCCGGGCAACCCCCAATCTGGAGGTCGTCGAGGGCGAGGCGGATGCATTGCTGTCTGCGGACGACCGCGTCACCGGCGTTCGGCTGTCCGACGGGCGGGAGCTGTCGGCCGGCGCGGTGGTGATCACCACCGGCACCTTTTTGCGCGGCCTGATCCATCTTGGCGAACAGAGTTGGCCTGCCGGCCGGATCGAGGAGGCGCCGGCGCTCGGCCTGTCGGCCTCATTCGAGGCGCTCGGCTTCAAGCTCGGCCGGCTCAAGACCGGGACGCCGCCGCGGCTCGATGGCCGGACCATTGATTGGGGCGCGGTCGAGATGCAGCCGGGCGATGATCCGCCCGAGCCGTTCTCGGTGCTGACTGCCGCGATTACGACACCGCAGATCGAATGCGGCATCACCCGGACCATGCCGGCGACCCACGCGGTGATCCGCGCCAATGTGCACCGCTCGCCGATGTATTCGGGGCAGATCCAGTCGACCGGGCCGCGCTACTGCCCGTCGATCGAGGACAAGATCGTCAAGTTCGGCGATCGCGACGGCCACCAGATCTTCCTGGAGCCCGAAGGGCTCGACGATCCGACCGTCTACCCCAATGGCATCTCGACCTCGCTGCCCGAAGAGGTGCAGCGGGCAATCCTCAAGACCATTCCGGGGCTGGAGCGGACCGAGATGATCCGCCCGGGCTATGCGATCGAATACGACCACGTCGATCCGCGCGAGCTGGAGCCGACGCTGCAAACCAAGCGGCTGCGCGGGCTGTTTCTGGCCGGCCAGATCAACGGCACCACCGGCTATGAAGAAGCCGCCGCGCAGGGGCTGGTCGCCGGCCTGAATGCGGCGCTGCTTGCCGGCGGCGGCGATCTGGCGGTGTTCGACCGGGCCGACGGCTATCTCGGGGTGATGATCGACGATCTGGTGACCCGCGGCATCACCGAGCCGTACCGGATGTTTACCTCGCGCGCCGAATATCGCCTGACGCTGCGCGCCGACAACGCCGACCAGCGCCTCACCGACCGTGGTCTTGCGCTCGGCTGCGTCGGGACGGAGAGGGCGGCGTTTCACCGGACCAAGATGGCGGCGCTGGCCGAAGCCAAGGCGCTGGCGCGGTCGCTGTCGATCACGCCAAACGAAGCCGCCCGGCACGGGCTGGCGCTCAATCGCGACGGCCAACGCCGCTCGGCGTTCGACCTCTTGTCCTATCCGGAGATCGGCTGGGAGCAGGTGAGGGCGATCTGGCCGGAGCTGGGCGCCGTTTCGCCCACCATCGCCACGCATGTCGAGATCGACGCCAAATACGACGTCTATCTGGAGCGGCAGAAAGCCGACGTCGAAGCTTTCCGCCGCGATGAAAGCCTGTCGCTGGTCGAGATCGACTATGCGGCGGTCCCCGGCCTGTCGAACGAGGCCCGCACCCGCCTGGGACGACATCGCCCCCACACCGTCGGACAGGCGAGCCGCCTCGACGGCATCACGCCGGCGGCGTTGGGCATTCTCGCTGCCTACATCCGGCGTGAGGCGCGGAAACCCCGGGTGGTGGCGGCTCCATAGCTTGTTTCACGTGAAACGCATCCGGCCTCGCCGTGTTTCACGTGAAACAAGGTCACACTATCTAGCCAACAATAGAGAGGCAGCCACCCGCGTCGCCCTCACCCCAACCCTCTCCCGCAAGCGGGAGAGGGAGCAGGCCGTGCTCTTGTTGACGATCGCACTCCACATCCGCGCGGTCGGACATTTCAAAGGCTGTCCGGATCGCTTTGTCGTCAAATGCCAGCCACTCGCCATCCCGAAGGCTGGACCACCCTTTCGATCAAGCTAGGCACCTTCCGCGATTGCCGGCGCGCTCCCTCTCCCGCTTGCGGGAGAGGGGTGGGGTGAGGGCGACCCAGGCAGTGCGCTTCTCCATCTAGACGTAGCCGGAATCACGCCGGCACCTTATTTGTAGATCCGCACAGCAGGAGCTCACGGGCCGATGGCCACCCGCACTCAATCAACGATGCCTTCTACCGGGTCGGATCATGCCGACAAGGCCGCCGCGCTCGACCTCACTCCTGTTTCACGTGAAACAGAGCAGAGGCTGGAGGCCTATCTCGATCTGCTGCGGCAGTGGCAGGCCAAGACCAACCTCGTCGCCCCATCGACCCTGCCCCAGCTGTGGACCCGGCATGTCGCCGACTCCCTGCAGCTTCTGACCATCGCCCCAGAGGCGCGGCGCTGGCTCGACTTTGGCAGCGGCGGCGGCTTCCCGGGCATCGTGCTCGCTTGTGCCATGGCCGAGGTCGGGGGTCATGTCACGCTGGTCGAGCGGATCGCCAAGAAGGCCGCGTTTCTGCGCGAGGCGCTCCGTGTGACCGGCTCGCCAGGCACAGTGATCCTCGCGGACATCGGGGATAATGTGGATAGATTTCCGAAGGCGCTGGATTGCATCACCGCGCGCGCGGTGGCTCCGCTACACCAGCTCATCGGTTTCGCCAAACCCCTGATGGCCCCCGGCACGCGAGCGCTGTTTTTGAAGGGCCAAGATGTAGAGGCGGAATTGACGGAAGCTACCAAGTATTGGAAGATCGAGCCGCGTCTCCACGCGAGCCTGACAGGCGGTCAGGGTTGGGTGGTCGACCTCGATCGGATCGACCGACAGGTTCTCACCGCCGTCAGCAAAGAATCCGCGCATGACCATCATTGATGAAATCTATCAAGGGGATAGGGCCGTGACCGAGCCCGGACGTCCGCGCATCATCGCGCTCGCCAACCAGAAGGGCGGGGTGGGGAAAACCACCACCGCCATCAATCTCGGCACCGCGCTGGCCGCGATCGGCGAGCGGGTGCTGATCGTCGATCTCGATCCGCAGGGCAACGCCTCGACCGGTCTCGGCATCGATCGCCGCGACCGCAACACCTCGACCTACGACGTGCTGGCCGGCGAGGCGCCGCTGCGCGACGCCGTGGTGGCGACCGCAGTGCCGCGGCTGCATATCGCCGCTTCGACCATGGACCTGTCCGGCCTCGAGCTCGAACTCGGCCATTCGCGCGACCGCGCGTTCCGGCTGCGCGACGCGATCGGGATGCTCAACAAGGACATCGATCCGCCGCTCGACTACACCTACGTGCTGATCGACTGCCCGCCGTCGCTGAACCTGCTCACCGTGAACGCGATGGCGGCCGCCGATGCGATCCTGGTGCCGCTGCAGTGCGAGTTCTTCGCGCTCGAAGGTCTGTCGCAGCTGCTGCAGACAGTCGAGCAGGTGCGCTCGACGCTGAACCCGGAGCTCACCATCCACGGCATCGTGCTGACGATGTTCGACAGCCGTAACAATCTGTCGAGCCAGGTGGTCGCCGACGTGCGCCAGTTCATGGGCAAGAAGGTCTACGACACCATGATCCCGCGCAACGTCCGCATCTCGGAAGCGCCGAGCTACGGCAAGCCGGTGCTGGTCTACGATCTGAAATGCGTCGGCAGCGAAGCCTATCTCAAGCTCGCCACCGAAGTGATCCAGCGCGAACGCGAACTCCGCACGACGCATTGAGCGCGCCGTCTTTCGAAGCGTGGGCACAGCGAAGTGTGTCCACGCCAGTGTCTCGTCATTGCGAGCACCCGGATCGGCGCTTCGCGCCGTCCGGGCACAGGCTCCGCGAAGCAATCCAGAAGCGCCGAGCACCGGACTGGATTGCTTCGTCGCTGCGTTCCTCGCAATGACGGCAATCTAACTAACAAGTCTCGTTTCATCTGTGCGGAGTAGCGACGTGAATCCAAGGGAGCTGGCGATGGCCGACGAGCACCGTTCGCGACTGGGGCGGGGGCTGGCGAGCCTGATCGGAGATGTCGGCGGCGAGGCCGCGCATGTCGAACGGCCGCGCGGTCAGCGCAAGGTGCCGATTGAATTCATCAAGGCCAATCCGCGCAACCCGCGCCGCAACTTCACCGACGCCGAACTGAGCGAGCTGTCGGATTCGATCAAGCAGCACGGCGTGATCCAGCCGATCGTGGTGCGGCCCGTGAAGGGCGCCAACGATCGCTTCGAGATCATCGCCGGCGAGCGGCGCTGGCGCGCGGCGCAGCGCGCCGGGCTGCACGAAGTGCCGATCGTGCCGGTCGAGGTGTCGGACGCACTCGCGCTTGAAATCGCCATCGTCGAGAACGTGCAGCGCGAGGATCTCAATCCGCTCGAAGAGGCGCTCGGCTATCACGCGCTCGCCAACGACTTCAAGCGCAGCCAGGACGAGATCGCCAAGATCGTCGGCAAGAGCCGCAGCCACGTCGCCAACATGATGCGGCTGACCAAGCTGCCCGAGGACGTGCAGGCGCTGATCGCCGCCGGCGATCTCAGCATGGGCCACGCCCGCGCGCTGATCGGCGTGCCCGATCCGTCGGCCGCGGCCAAGCGCATCGTCGCCGAAGGCCTCAACGTCCGGCAGACCGAAGCGCTCGCGCACGAAGAGGGCGTGCCCGAACGCAAGCCGCAGAAGCCGCGCGCCGCCGCGAGCGCCAAGCCGGCGAAGGACACCGATACGATCGCACTGGAAAAGCGCGTCTCCGACGCGCTCGGCATGAAGCTGACGATCGACGATCACGACGGCGCCGGCACAGTCCAGATCCGCTACGCCGATCTCGACCAGCTCGACGACATCATCCGCAGGCTCGAAGCGGGCGGTTAGTTCACGTTGTTAGTTGACGCCTTGAACGGCGATCTATCGTTTGTCATTCCGGGGCGCGCAGCGTAGCTGCGCGAACCCGGAATCCATACTCACAAGTCTTTCATGTGAGCACGATGGCGACGGCTCTGTTCTTAAATCCTGGGCACAGGGATTATGGATTCCGGGCTCGCGCTACGCGCGCCCCGGAATGACGAACGAGAGGGTAGTTGTCTCGCGAGGTTCGTGCGTGGCCTTCGCTGCGCCCAGTACGTCGCGTGAGCAAAGCGAAGCGTGCCCACGCGTCCTGCGGCGGAGATTAGCGCGCAATGCGCGCGTGGGCACAGCGCTTCACGCCTTTGCCCCGCCTGCATTCACCGAACCACTTTCCCGAACCACTTTCCCGAACCACTTTCCCGAACTAACTCCGTCGCCGCGCGCTCACCGCGATCGACAGCAGCGTGCGCTGGGCGATGGCGGCGCCGAGGGTGGCCTGGCGGCGTGTATCAAGTGCGGCGACGGCGAGCTGATCGATGATCTGCGCCAAGCGGGCCGGGGATAGATTGCGCAGCGCGGTTTCGGCCGCGGTCTTGCGCGAGAAGTGCAGCCGCGGAAAGCCGCTGTCGAGCGCGGTCGCGGCCGGCGTTCCGCCCTCGACCGTCAGGCTGGTCTTGTGCAGGAATGCGGCGTGACGCTGCGCCGCCAGGATGATCTGGCCCGGATAGGTGCCGGCCACCATCGCCTTGGCGAATTCACTCTCGACAATCTGCGGCTTGCCCGAAAACGCCGCGTCGACGATGACGTCGAGCTTGAGGTCGGACGCGTCGGAGACACACGCCATGACGTCGTCGAGCGTGATCTCACCTTGGCCATGGGCGTAGAGCGTGAGCTTGCGCACTTCGTTGCGCGAGGCCTGGCGGTCGCCGCCGAGCAGCGTCATCAGCACCGCGCGAGCGTCGCGGCCGATCTGCAGATTGGAGGCCCGCAGTTCGTCGTCGATCAGCTTGGCGAGGTCGGCTTCTGCGTCCGGATAGCAGCCGATCGCCACCGCGCTCGGCGCTTTCTCGCAGGCTTTGCGCAGCGCGTTGTCGGGCTTGATGTCGCCCGCCTCGATGACGATGCGGCATTCCTTCGGCGGCGTTGCGGCGAGTGCTTCGACGCCGGCGACGAAACTGCGCGAGCCGGCGCGCACACGAATCGCGCGGCGGCCGCCGAACATCGGGATCGCCAGCGCCTCGTCGACCAGCCGCGACGGCTCGGCGGCGAGCTCGTCGCCGTCGAGGCGCACCAGGGCGAACGGATCCTTGGGATCGTCGAGCGCGGAAGCGATCAGCGCGTCGGCGCGTTCACGCACCAGGCCGGCATCCGGGCCGTACAGCAGAACGATCGGCCGCGCCGGGTCGGGGCGGGTGATGAAGGCGGTGGCGTCTCGTCCACGCAGCGCGACCATGACGAATCAACCCGACGCAGCGACGCGAAGGCCGCGCATGGCCCGTCTCACATGCCGGCGTAGAAGAACGAGGCGAGCCGGGTGTTGATGTTCTCGGCGATTTCCTGCGAAGCCCGGTCCTCGGCGTCGCGGCCGGCGCGGGTGCGGGCGAATCGCTGGGTCTGTCCCGGCACGTCGTATTCGACGCGCGAGAAGGTGTTGCCGGTCAGCACGACCTTGCCGGTCGCGATCTCGGTGAGCCGGTAGCTGGCGTCGATGCCGTAATTCTCGATCGTCGGCAGCGCAGTGTTGGGATCGACGATCAGCGACGACCGCTGCGTGTTGATGTTGAGCGCCAGGCTGTACAGCGGCGGCGCGCCGGTGGCGGCGCCGTACATCTTGAACATCAGCGCATTGCGGATTTCGACGCCGATTCGGGCGTTGCGCGAGCCGTTCGGCAGCTTGAGCGGCGGGACCTCGACGGCGGAGATCTTGTCGCGCAGCGTCGGCGATCCGTCGCCGCGATCGGCGTACATCGGCTGAAAGCAGGCGGCGAGCGGCGCCGTCAGCACCGCCGCAAGTGCCAGCCTCGCGACCACTTTCGCCACAGCGGGCCTAACCGACGACATTCACGATCCTCTGCGGAACCACGATCACCTTGCGGACGGGCTTGCCGTCCAGCGCTTGTCTTACCGCATCGAGGGCCAAAACGGCAGCCTCAATTTCTGCGGTCGCGGCAGCCCGGGGCACCGTGACCTCGGCGCGCTTCTTGCCATTGACCTGCACTGGCAACGTGATGCTGTCCTCGACCAGCAGATCGCGCTCGATCTGCGGCCACTCGGCCTCGGACACCAGGCCCGGCTGCCCGAGCACCGCCCAGCATTCCTCGGCGAGGTGCGGCATCATCGGATGGAACAGCTGCACCAGGATGACGGTGGCCTCACGAATCGCCCAGGCCAGGTCCGGCGTCGGCGTGCCGGCCTTGGCCAGGACGTCGCCGAGCCCGTTGGAGAATTCGCGGATGTGAGCGAGGCTGACGTTGAACGCCAGCCGCTCGATGCCGGACAGCACCTTGTCCAGCGCGCCATGCGCCGCTTTGCGCACCGCCAGCGCCTCGGCGCCGAAGCTCTCGGGCCGCGCCGCCGGGGCCGAACGGGCGATCTCGGCGGCATCGTTCACCATCCGCCACAACCGCTGCACGAAGCGCGACGCGCCCTTCACGCCTTCCTCGCTCCAGATCACGTCGCGATCGGGCGGCGAGTCCGACAGCATGAACCAGCGCGCGGTATCGGCCCCATAGGTGCCGATGATCTCGTCGGGGTCGACGGTGTTGCGCTTGGACTTCGACATCTTCTCGATCGGGCCGATCTCGACCGGCGTGCCGCCGTCGAGCAGCGTCGCCTTCCGCGAATCACCCTCGATCGTGATCGAGATCTCCGCCGGCGAGGCGAAGTGGCCGTCGGCGGTCCGATAGGTCTCGTGCACCACCATGCCCTGGGTGAACATGCCCTTGAATGGCTCGTCCAGCGCGACGTGACCGGTCGCCTTCATGGCCCGGGTGAAGAAGCGGCTGTAGAGCAGATGCAGAATCGCGTGCTCGACGCCGCCGATATACTGATCGACCGGCAGCATGCGGTTGACGACGTCGGGCGTGGTCGGCGCGGTCTCGTTCCACGGATCGGTGAAGCGCGCGAAGTACCAGGATGAATCGACGAACGTATCCATCGTGTCGGTTTCGCGCAGCGCCTTAGCCCCGCATTGCGGGCAGGCGACGTGCTTCCAAGTCGGATCGTGATCGAGCGCGTTGCCGGGCTTGTCGAACGAGACGTCCTCCGGCAATTCGACCGGCAGGTCCTTGTCGGGCACCGGCACGACGCCGCACACCTCGCAATGGATCACCGGGATCGGGCAGCCCCAATAGCGCTGACGCGAGATACCCCAGTCGCGCAGGCGGAAGTTGACCTTGCGCTCGCCGACCGGCGCGCCGCCGAGCTGCGCCGTCTCCAGCCGCTTGGCGACTTCTTCCTTGGCGTCGGCGATCGTCATGCCGTCGAGGAAGCGTGAATTGATCATGCGGCCGTCGCCGTCATAGGCCTCGTCGGTGATGACGAAGCTGGCCGGGTCCTGACCTTCGGGACAGACCACCGGCGTGTTGCCGAGCTGGTACTTGTTGACGAAGTCGAGGTCGCGCTGATCGTGCGCCGGGCAACCGAAGATCGCGCCGGTGCCGTATTCCATCAGCACGAAGTTGGCCACATAGACCGGGATCTGCCAGTTCGGGTCGAACGGATGCACGGCGCGGATGCCGGTGTCGATGCCCTGCTTCTCGGCGGTGTCGATCTCGGCCTGCGCGGTGCCGCGCCTCTTGCAGTCCTCGACGAAGGCCGCGATCTGCGGGTTGTTCGCCGCAGCCGCCTGCGCCAGCGGATGATCCGCCGCGATCGCCATGAACTTGGCGCCGAACAGCGTATCGGGCCGCGTGGTGAAGATCTTCAGCTCGGTCTCGCCGGCCGGTGTCGTCGTGGGATCGAGCGCGAACCGGACCAGCAGGCCTTCGCTGCGGCCGATCCAGTTGCGCTGCATCAGCCGCACCTTGTCGGGCCAGCGGTCGAGCGTCTCCAGCGCGTCCAGGAGCTCCTGGGAGTACTTGGTGATCTTGAACACCCACTGGTTCATCTCGCGCAGCTCGACGACGGCGCCCGAGCGCCAGCCGCGGCCGTCGATCACCTGCTCGTTGGCCAGCACGGTCATGTCGACCGGGTCCCAATTGAGCTTGCGGGTCTCCCGTTCGGCGAGTCCCGCCTTCAGGAAGTCCAGAAACATTTTCTGCTGGTGCTTGTAGTAGCGCGGGTCGCAGGTCGCGAATTCACGCGCCCAATCGAGCGACAGCCCCATGGTCTGGAGCTGCTTCTTCATCGCCGCGATATTGTCGTAGGTCCACGCCTTGGGCGCGACCTTGCGCTCGATCGCCGCATTCTCGGCCGGCAGGCCGAACGCGTCCCAGCCCATCGGATGCAGCACGTTGTAGCCGCGCGCCCGCATCGTCCGCGCCACCACGTCGCCCATGGTGTAGTTGCGGACGTGGCCCATGTGGATGCGCCCCGACGGGTACGGGAACATCTCGAGCACGTAATACTTTGGGCGCGGGTCGTCGTTCTGCGTGGCGAAGATCTTCGCCTCGTCCCATTTCGCCTGCCATTTCGGCTCGGATTCGCGGGCGTTGTAACGTTCGTTGCTCATGGAGATCAGTCGGGCGGCCGGTTCGAGCGCTGTTCAGGACGGATGGAAGCGCGAATGAGGTCGCAAACCGGTGCGGGCTCGGGGAAAATTCGCGCGCGAGGCGCGCGGAATAGGCCATGAAACACGGCGCCCGGTCAATGGGATGGCGCAGGTGCCCGGCGTACCGGCTTCAGCTCGCGATGGCCATCGACACCGGGTCGGCGATTCGCATGATGCCGTGTTCGACCACGGTGTTGCGACCGCGATGCTTGGCGGCGTACAGCGCGGCGTCGGCGGCCTCGACCAGCTCGCTCGGGGCGTTGCCGTCGGTCGGCAAGGCCGCGGCGACGCCGACGCTGATGGTGACGCGCTGGAAGACGCTGGTCCGGTGCGGCAGCGCCAGCCGTTCGATGGTGGCGCGGACCATCTCGCCCACGGTCGCGGCGACGGTGGCGTCGCTTTCCGGCAGCAGCAGGCAGAATTCCTCGCCGCCGTAGCGTGCGGCAAATCCGCCGGTGTCGTTGGCGACGCCGGCCAGGGCCTCGCCGATTCGCGACAGACAGGCGTCGCCCTCGGGATGGCCGTAGCTGTCGTTGAACATCTTGAAGTGGTCGACATCGAGCATCAGCAGCGCCACGCCGTGGCCGTTCTGTACGGCGCGCATCCACTCGAAATCGAGCCGGCTCTGGAAGCCGCGGCGATTGGCGAGGCCGCTCAGCAGGTCCATCGACGCCATCACGGCCAGGCTGTTGTTGGTCGCCACCAGCTCGCGTTCGCGCTGGCCGAGCTGTGCCGCCATGGCGTTGAAGGCGCGTGCCAGCGGCTGAAATTCCGAGGGCAGCTGGGCGCGGTTGGCGCGCGCCGACCAGTCGCCATGGGCGAACTGGCGGGCCGTCGAGGTCAGCACCGAAATCGGTTTCACGATCAGCCGTTCGGCTGCGATCAGCGCGCCGAGCAGGGCGATCAGGCAGACCAGCCCGAGCTCCAGATAGGCGGTCCGGATTTCCTGATTGATCGCGGCGGACACGACGCTCTCGTCGAGCGTCGTCACCAGCCGGGCATTGGTGCCGGAAATCCGCGACACGGCGAGCAATCGGCCGTCGTCGTCATGCGCCGTCGCCAGTTCGCGGTCGCGCGGGTCGGCGCCGAGCGCGAATTTCAGCGGGGCGTCGTCGAGCTTGTGGCCGATCCGGCTGCGCTGGTTGGGGGAGGCCGCCAGCACGGTGCCTTCGCCGTCGATCAGCGCGACGCTCAGTCCGGCATGGCCGGCCAGATTGGTCATGATGTCGGACAGCCAGTCGAGATTGATGCCGGCGATCAGCACCGCCTCTTCGCTCGCATCCACCGCCGACACCGGATAGGCCGCCAGGATCGTGCCCTTGCCGCTCTGCGCGCCGACCACGAAATCGCTGACGACGAAATCGTGGATCTCGATCGCCTTGCGGAAATACGCCCGCTGGCTGACGTCGGCGCCGACGAACATCGAAGACGTCGAGCAGTGGATGATGCCGTTGCCATCGGCCACCGAAAGCATCCGCACCGACGGCAGGTCGACCCGCAGGCTGGCGCGCAGGATGCTGCAGCCGCGGCCGATCTGCGATGCGCCGGCGTGGATATAGGCGGCCGATTTCAGCACCGCTTCGACCGAGGAAATCACCTCGCGCTGGGCATCGGCGGCGCGCTGCGCCAGGGTCGCGACGTTGTTGGCGACCGCCGCGACCTGGGTGGCGCGGGTGTGCTCGAGCAGCCGCACCCGATCGAGCATCATCGGGCAAACCAGGATCAGGGCCAGAATCACCAGCCTTGCACGGATCCCAAGCAGCCCCCTGAGCTTCGCTTTCTTGCGAATGATGGCGATGCGTGACATCGTTGCCCCTTCAAACCCCCGCAAACACCCTAGGTCGAAGGGTTCAAGAACCCTTCCTCCAACTCGTTACAATTTGAGCGAAGGCGCCACCCTTGATTGAAGATGACACCTATTTCGTGTGGAAGGTCGCCCGTCCCGGCTGCAGGGCGGGGGGCCTCGGGGGCGCGGTGGTCCGATGAGCGGGTCGGCAGTCGAGGGGCTCGCGGCGGTCGAGCGGGAGGTTGCGCAGGCGTGCCGCGAGGCGCGCCGGGAGCGGGATTCGGTCACGCTGATCGCGGTGTCGAAGACGTTCGACGCCGCGGCCATCGAACCGGTGCTGGCCGCCGGGCAGCGGGTGTTCGGCGAAAACCGCGTGCAGGAAGCCAAGGCCAAGTGGCCGCCGCTGATCGCCGCCCATCCGGGCACGACGCTGCATCTGATCGGTCCGCTGCAATCCAACAAGGTCAAGGAAGCCGTCGCGCTGTTCGACGCGATCCATTCGGTCGACCGTCCGAGCCTCGCCGAAGCGCTCGGCAAGGCGCTGCCGGTCTCCGGACGCTCGGTCGAACTGTTCGTTCAGGTCAACACCGGCGAGGAGCCGCAAAAGGCCGGCGTCGCGCCGCAGGAGGCTGACGGTTTCATCGCGGCCTGCCGCGACCAATGGGGTCTGAGCATCGCCGGCCTGATGTGCATCCCGCCGGTCGACGAGGCCCCGGCGCCGCACTTTGCGCTGTGCGCCAAGATCGCCAAGCGCAACAGCCTGTCCAAACTGTCGATGGGCATGAGCGCCGACTTCGCCACCGCGATCGAATTCGGCGCCACCCATGTTCGCGTCGGCTCGGCGATTTTCGGGCATCGGTAGGAGGCCACATTCCCGGTGGTCATCGCCCGGCTTGACCGGGCGACCCCATATTCCAGAGCGTCTGAGTTGAACAACGAGTGCTCTGGGATACTGGGCCACCCGCTTTCGCGGGTGGTGACGGGGAGTGCATAGCGGGGCGCTGACGGCCCCGCGGCTCCGGCTGGCGCCACCTTACCCGATCACGATCTTCGTCTTCGGCCCGATCCGCGCCAGCAGGCGCAGCAGATTGGGGCGGGTCATGGCGATGCAGCCGGCGGTCGGGCCGAAATTGTCGCGGGCCAGATGCAGGAACACGGCGCTGCCGCGGCCCGAGATGCGCGGCGTCGTGTTGTGGTCGATCTCGATGATGAAATCGTAGAGGTGATCGGCGCGCTGCAGCCGGTCGCCGGCTTCGCCCGCGCCGCGGCGGAGCGGGCGGTTGTAGTGCCGGCTGGTGGGATCCTCGCACCACGCATCTTCGGCCGTGATCGGACGGACCGGCAGCAAGGTGCGCGGCCGCGGCGAGCGGTCGGCCCGCCACCACAGCCGCAGCGGCCGAAACGTGCCGCGCGGCGTGCCGCCGTCGCCCTCGCGCTTGTTGGCCAGAATGCCGCCGCGGCCGAGCGCGACCGGAATGGTCAGGCCCGCCGCCGTCAGCCAGCCGCGGCTGCGCTGACCGGCCGCGGTCTGAACCCGGATGGTCGACAACGGGGAGGCGGATTTCAAATAAGTCATTGATCTGTATTCATTATTAGAAGACCCAGGTCCGTATCGAGGCTCCGCGAACCGGCAAATTTAGCATAGCGCTGTTCAATTCAGCGGGAGCGATCCCTATTTGCTGTTCTGCGATACAATCGCGCGTGATTTGGAAGGCATCGGCCCGCATCGGCGGAGCTGCCTGCAAGACCGAAGGACATCGACCATGCCGAACGCCCGCAAGATCCTGATCGTGGATGACGACACCGATCTGCGCGATGCGCTGGTCGAACAGCTGTCGCTGCACGAGGAATTCGAGGCCTCGGCGGTCGACACCGGTGCCAAGGGCGTGCAGTCCGCGAAGGCCAATGCCCCCGACCTGGTGCTGATGGATGTCGGCCTGCCCGACACCGACGGCCGCGAGGTGGTGCGCAGCCTCCGCAAGGGCGGCTTCAAGGCGCCGATCATCATGCTGACCGGCCATGATACGGACTCTGATACCATCCTCGGCCTCGAGAGTGGCGCCAACGACTACGTCGCCAAGCCGTTCCGCTTCGCCGTGCTGCTGGCCCGGATCCGCGCTCAGCTGCGCCAGCACGAGGCCAGCGAGGACGCGGTGTTCACCGTCGGTCCCTACAGCTTCCGCCCCGGCTCCAAGATGCTGACCGGCGCCAATGCCAAGAAGGTGCGGCTCACCGAAAAGGAAACCGCGATCCTGCGTTTCCTGTACCGCGCCGGACAATCGGCGGTGTCGCGCGAGACGCTGCTGCAGGAAGTGTGGGGCTACAATTCGGGCGTGACCACCCACACGCTCGAGACTCACATTTACCGACTTCGCCAAAAGATCGAGAAAGATGCCGCCAATCCGGAGATTCTGGTGACTGAGGCCGGTGGCTACAAACTCGTGCCGTGATACCAATAGGGGCCGAATCGACGCCAAGCGTTCGCTGATCGAGCGTTTGGCGCGTCCCGTTTTCTGACCGGTCCCTGATGTCGATCGAAGATGATGTTGCGCTGCTTGAACGTGTCCCGACGCTGCGGCTGTTGGGCGACACGTCGCTGCGCATGCTTGCGATCGGTTCCGAGCAGCGCGACTACGCGCGCGGCGACGTGCTGTTCAATGCCGGCGACGCGTCGGACGCCGGCTATGTGGTGCAGACCGGATCGTTCCAGCTGACATCGTCCGACGGTGGCCCGTACGAACTGATTGCGCGACCCGGCGACCTGATCGGCGAGCTGGCGCTGGTGCTGCCGATGCCGCGGCCGTCGAGCGCGGTGGCGCTGGAGTACTCGTCGGTGATCCGGATCGCCCGCAGCCTGTTCCAGCGCGTGCTGGAAAGCGACCCGCCCGCCGCCCGCCGTCTGCGCGACGAATTCGCGATCCGCACCAGTCAGATCGCCAGCGACATCCTGATCGCCGGCGCCAAGCTGAGTTCGTAGCAAGCGAACGCATCGCGGCGAGATCTCTTCCCCCTCTCCCGCTTGCGGGAGAGGGCCGGGGT
>NZ_LJIC01000049.1 GCF_001295845.1 Rhodopseudomonas sp. AAP120
GAGGAAGCGCCTCGCTGAGGCGCCTTACAGCCCGAGCACCGCCTTGGTGATGATGTTGCGCTGGATCTCGTTCGAGCCGCCGTAGATCGACACCTTGCGGTTGTTGAAGTAGCTCGGCGCGATCTGCGCGGTCCAATCCATCGTCTCGTTCGAGTCGTCGTCGCCGTGCACATCGTAGGGCGCGGCGAACGGGCCGATCACTTCCATCAACAGTTCGGTGGTGGCCTGCTGGATCTCGGAGCCCTTGATCTTCAGCACCGACGACGCCGGGTTCGGCTTGCCCTTGCCGTGCTTGCCTTCGTCGGCGACGACGCGCAGCTGCGTCAGTTCAAGCGCCTTCAGCTCAATCTCGACCGCCGCCAGCTTCTCGCGGAACTTGATGTCCTCGATCACCGGCTTGCCGCCGGCTTCGACCTTGGAGGCGAGGTCCTTGATGCGGCGGATGCGCTCCTTCGACATGCCGACGCGGGCGATGCCGGTGCGCTCGTTGCCGAGCAGGAACTTGGCGTAGTCCCAGCCCTTGTTCTCTTCACCGACGAGATTTTCGAGCGGCACTTCGACGTCGTCGAAGAACACCTCGTTGACCTCGGCGCCGCCGTCGATGGTCTGGATCGGCCGCACGGTGATGCCCTTGGTCTTCATGTCGACCAGGATGAAGGAGATGCCTTCTTGCTTCTTCGCCGTCGGATTGGTGCGGCACAGGCAGAAGATCCAGTCGGCGTATTGCGCCAGCGTGGTCCAGGTCTTCTGGCCGTTGATGACCCACTTGTCGCCCTTGCGCTCGGCCTTGGTCTTGAGCGAGGCGAGGTCCGATCCCGAGCCCGGCTCGGAGAAGCCCTGGCACCACCAATCCTCGACGCTGGCGATGCGCGGCAGGAAGCGCTTCTTCTGCTCTTCGCTGCCGAAGGTGTAGATCACCGGGTCGACCATCGACACGCCGAAGGCGAGCGGCTGCGGCGCCGGCGCGGCCTGCAGCTCCTCGTTGAAGATGTAGTGCTGCACGCTGCTCCAGCCCGTGCCGCCATATTCCTTCGGCCAGTGCGTCACGCCCCAGCCCTTCTTGTGGAGGATGCGATACCACTCCACCATGTCGTCCTTCGACGGATGCCGGCCCTCGACCAGCTTCTGGCGGGTCTTCGGCGGCACGTTGTCCTTGAAGAACTGCCGCACCTCGTCGCGAAACGCGATTTCTTCCTTGGTGAAATTCAGATCCATCGGATCCTCCTTGGGTCGAATTAGCTATCAAACTATCCCCGTCATTCCGGGGCGCGAGCGCAGCTCGCGAGCCCGGAATCCATACTCACCGCCAGGGGTTATGGATTCCGGGCCTGCGCCCCAAGAGGGGCGCATCCCGGAATGACAAACTCTTTTGTTACTGCACGATCTCGAACAGGCCCGCCGAGCCCATGCCGCCGCCGACGCACATGGTGACGACTGCGTATTTGGCGTTGCGGCGGCGGCCTTCGATCAGCGCGTGGCCGGCGAGGCGTGCGCCCGACATGCCGTAGGGGTGGCCGACCGAGATCGCGCCGCCGTTGACGTTGAGCTTCTCCGGATCGATGCCGAGCTTGTCGCGGCAGTACAGCACCTGCACGGCGAACGCTTCGTTGAGCTCCCACAGGCCGATGTCGTCGACGCTGAGGCCATGGCGCTTGAGCAGGCGCGGCACCGCGAACACCGGGCCGATGCCCATCTCGTCCGGCTCGCAGCCGTAGGAGACCATGCCGCGGAAGATGCCGAGCGGCTTGAGGCCCTTCGCGGCCGCGGTCTTGTCGCTCATGATCACGGTGGCGGAAGCGCCGTCGGACAGCTGGCTGGCGTTGCCGGCGGTGATGGTGAAGCCCTCGCCGCGCACCGCCTTCAGGCCGGCAAGACCTTCAGCGGTCGTTTCCGGCCGCGGACCTTCATCCTGCGACAGCGTGATGTCCTTGAACGACACGGCGCCGGTGGCCTTGTCGACGACGCCCATCTTGGTCGCGATCGGCGCGATCTCGTCCTTGAACTTGCCGCCCTGCTGCGCGGCCGCGGTGCGGCGCTGGCTTTCCAGCGCGTACTCGTCCTGCGCCTCGCGCGAGATGTTGTAGCGCTTCGCCACCGTCTCGGCGGTGTCGAGCATCGCCATGTAGACGTCGCCCTTCAGCGCTTCCAGCGCCGGATCGACGGCGTGGAAGGTGTTCATCTTGTCGTTCTGCACCAGCGAGATTGACTCGCCGCCGCCACCGACTGCGATCTCGACGCCGTCGAAGATCACCGAACGAGCGGCCAGCGCCATCGCCTGCAGGCCGGAAGCGCACTGCCGGTCGATCGTGGTGCCGGCGGTGGTCACCGGCAGGCCGGCGCGCAGCAGCGCCTTGCGGGCGATGTTGCCGCCGGTGGCGCCCTGCTGCAGCGCGGCGCCCATCACCACGTCTTCGACTTCCTTCGGATCGATGCCGGCGCGCTTGACGGCGTGCTCGATGGCGTGGCCGAGCAGCGTGGCGCCCTCGGTGGCGTTGAGAGCGCCGCGATACGCCTTGCCGATCGGCGTGCGCGCGGTGGAAACGATGACGGCCTCGGTCATGAGCGGGCTCCTGTTGGTTTAAGCTTGGGCTTTGAGGTGGGGAGAAATCTGACTGCGTAGTTCGTGTCGCGACAGTTTGCCGACGGGGGTGCGCGGCAACTCGTCGACGAATTCGACGGCGGCCGGCAGCTCGTGCTTGCCGAGCTTGCCGGTGAGGAACGCGCGCAGCTCTTCGATCGTGAACGGCGACGCGCCGTCGCGCAGCTTCACGAACGCCTTCGCGGCTTCGCCGCGATAATCGTCCGGGATGCCGATCACGATCACTTCCTGCACGGCGGGATGCTCATAGATCGCCTGTTCGATCATCTGCGGATAGACGTTGAAACCGCCGGAGATGATCATGTCCTTCTTGCGGTCGACCAGGAAGAAATAGCCGTCGCTGTCCATATAGCCGATATCGCCGGTGAGAAAACGGTCACCCACGAAGGATTCCGCGGTTTCCTCCGGCCGGTTCCAATAGCCCTTGGTGACGTTCGGCCCGCGGACGCGGATCTCGCCGACTTCGCCCGGCGGCAGCACCTTGGTGGCATCCTGCAGCGACACCACGTCCATCTCGATGCCCGGCAGCATCAGGCCGATCGAGCCCGGCTTGTCCGGCCCGACCGGCGGATGGCCGGTGCCGGGCGAGCAGGTCTCGGTCATGCCCCAGCCGCTCTTCAGCTGCAGGCCGGTCTTGCGTTCGAACAGCCGCGCGACCTCGACCGGCAGCGGCGCGCCGCCGGAGCCGGCCGTCACCAGCGACGACAGATCGCGGCTCTCGAGCGACGGATCGTTGGCGAGCGCGATCCACATCGTCGGCACGCCGGGGAACGCGGTGGCGCGTTTCTTCTCGATGTCGTCGAAGATCGCCGCGACATCGAAGCGCTGATGCAGCGACAGCAGCTCGCCGCGCTTCAGCCCGCGGGTCAGGATCACCGTCAGCGCGTAGATGTGGAACAGCGGCAGCACGCAGATTACCCGCGACTGCCCGTCGGGCGCGTCGCGCACCACACGCCACAGATCGAAGATCGACACCGCGGCGGTGAGGTTCGCATGCGTCAGCATCGCGCCCTTGGGCAAACCTGTCGTGCCACCGGTGTATTGCAGCAGCGCGATGTCGTGTTTGTCGATCGCCGGCCAGGCGGCGGGCGGCTGCGCGTCCTTGACGAAATCGGCGTAGCGGATCACGCGCGGATCGTCCGGCAACGGCGCCAGCTGAGCCATCGACGGACCCCACGCCGCGTCGGAGCAGACGATCAGCCGATCGAGCAAGCCCTTGGCGAGAAATTTCTCGGCCATCGGCAGCAGCGCGGCGGATTCGGTGGTGATCAGCACGCGCGCGCCGGAATCGCTGAGCTTGTGCGACAGCGCGCGCTCGCCGTCGAGCGGTGACAGATGCACGACGCGGGCGCCGGCCTTCAGCGTGCCGAAGAAGTTGATCGGATGGTCCGGCGTGTTACCGAGGAACAGCGCCACCGAGGCGCCCGGTCCGTAACCGGCTGCGAGCAGCGCCGCGGCGGCGGTGTCGGCGTGGTTTTGCAGCTGGGTGTAGCTGATCTGGCGATCGCGAAATTCCAGCGCCGGACGATCGGTGTAGTCCTTTGCCGCCTGCGCCAGCAGATCCGGCAACGTCCCCGTCGCGATTTCCGCATCCCAGCGAAGGCCGGGCGGATAGTACTGCTCACCGGGATGGGTCATGCACCAACCATTCTGCTAACTCAGGATTGTTCCGAAGCGAGGCGAGCGTAGCTCCCCTCCCCCTTGCGGGGAGGGGTCGGGGGTGGGGGTCCACGACGGAAGCCTGTCCGTGTGGC
>NZ_LJIC01000005.1 GCF_001295845.1 Rhodopseudomonas sp. AAP120
GTCTCGCCGCAGCCGAGCAGTCGCGACTCGCGGAGACGCCCCCTCACCCCCGCCCTCTCCCCGCAAGCGGGGCGAGGGAGCCCGCCCGCCCGCCGCGCGGCGACTCATCGTTGTGCCAAGAGGACGTTGACCGAACATGCCCGCCGCCATCGAAACCATCACCGACTCCCCGCTGTTCACCTACGCGCTGCGCCGTGCCGACGATGCGCTGATCCTCGGGCATCGGCTGTCGGAATGGTGCGGGCATGCGCCGATGCTGGAAGAGGACATGGCGCTGTCCAACATCGCGCTCGATTTGATCGGGCAGGCGCGCGAGCTGTACAGCTACGCCGGCGCGGTCGAGGGCAGGGGACGCGGCGAGGATCAGCTCGCGTACTTACGCGAGGAGCGCGACTATCAGAATCTGCTGTTGGTGGAACAGCCGAACGGCGACTTCGCCCGCACGCTGGCGCGGCAATTCTATTACTCGGCCTTTGCCGACCCGTATTGGCGAGCGATGATGCGCTCATCCGATCCGACGCTGGCGGCGATCGCCGCCAAGTCGGAGAAGGAGAGCGCCTATCACCTTCGCCACGCCTCCGAATGGATGATCCGGCTCGGCGACGGCACCGCCGAAAGCCATCGCCGGGCCCAGGACGCGGTCGATGCGCTGTGGCCGTTCGCCGGAGAGCTGTTCGACACCGACGCCAGCGAGCAGCGGCTGATCGAAGCCGGCGTCGCGATCGATCCCGCCGACCTGCGCGACTCCTGGAACAATACGATCAGCGCCGTGCTGAGCGAAGCCACGCTGACGCTGCCGACCGGAACATGGGTGCAGCGCGGCGGTCGCAGCGGACGGCACAGCGAGCACCTCGGCCGCTTGCTCACCGAGCTGCAATACATGCAGCGGACCTATCCGGGCCAGACATGGTGACGCTGGCGGACAGCGATGCCGAGTTGCGCGCCCGCGCCTGGGACGCCGCCGCGACGGTGGTCGATCCGGAAATTCCGGTGCTGACTATCGCCGATCTCGGCGTGCTACGCGAGGTGCGTGTCGAGCTCGGCCGCGTCGAGGTCACGATCACGCCGACTTACTCCGGTTGTCCGGCGATGAACATGATCGCGCTGGAGATCGAGACCGCGCTGGCGCGCGCCGGCATCGGCAACGCACGGGTCAAGACCGTGCTGGCGCCGGCCTGGACCACCGACTGGTTGAGCGCCGACGGCCGCGCCAAGTTGAAGGACTACGGCATCGCGCCGCCGCTGCCGGGCGGTACCCGCCGCGCGCTGTTCGGCGCGCCGAAGATTGCGTGCCCGCAATGCGGCTCGGCCGACACCGAGCAACTGTCCGAATTCGGCTCGACCTCCTGCAAGGCGCTGTGGCGCTGCAAGAGCTGCCGCGAGCCGTTCGATTACTTCAAGTGCCATTGAGCGCTGCCATGAACATCTCCGCCACCATCCCGCGTTTCCATCCGCTGACCATCGCCGATCTGCGCCGCGAAGGCCGCGACGCGATCTCGCTGGCTTTCAATGTGCCGCCGGAGCTGGCCGATGCGTACCAGTTCACGCCCGGTCAGTATCTGACGCTGCGGACCACGATGGACGGCGAGGAAGTGCGGCGGTCCTATTCGATCTGCTCCGGCCCGGACGACGGCGAGCTGCGCATCGCGGTGAAGAAGGTCGACGGCGGCGCGTTCTCGGTGTGGGCCACCGAGGAGCTGAAAGCCGGCGACACGCTCGAGGTGATGACGCCGACCGGCCGGTTCGGCGCCGCTCACGCTGCCGGTGAGGCACGTACTTACGTTGGCTTTGCCGCCGGCAGCGGCATCACGCCGATTCTGTCGCTGATCAAGGCGGTGCTGGCGCGCGATCCGGACAGCCGGTTCTTCCTGTTCTACGGCAACCGCACCACCGAGCAGATTCTGTTCCGCGAGACGCTCGAGGCGCTGAAGGACCGCTATCTGCAGCGCTTCGCGGTGTTTCATGTGCTGTCGCAGGAAGAGCAGGACGTGCCGGTGATGCAGGGCCGGCTCGACCGCGACAAGGTGCGGCTCTTGCTCACCGCGATGGTGCCTGCGGCCTGCGTCGATCACGTCTTCGTCTGCGGTCCGACCGGGATGAGCGAGGACGTCGAAGCGGCGTGCCGCGAACTCGGCATCGCCGAGGACCGCATCCATGTCGAACGATTCGTCTCCGGCCTCGGCGGCAAGCCGCGGCCGAAGGCCGTCGTGGCGCCTGGTGCGCCGCCGAAAGCAATCGCGTCGCTGATCATCGACGGCAAGCGCCGCGAAGTCCCGGTCGCCGACGGCGAAGCCATCCTCGACGCCGCGCTGCGCGCCGGCGTCGATCTCCCCTTCGCCTGCAAAGGCGGCATGTGCTCGACCTGCCGCGCCAAGCTGGTCGAGGGCGAGGCGCCGATGGAGCTGAACTACTCGCTGGAGCCGTGGGAGCTGCAGGCGGGGTTCGTGCTGACCTGCCAGGCCAAGCCGACGACGGCGCGGGTGGTGGTTGATTACGATCACCTGTGAGGCGTGATGCGCATTGTTTCGATGTCCCACGTCATTGCGAGCGAAGCGAAGCAATCCAGAGACACCGTGCACCGCGCTGGATTGCTTCGTCGCTGCGCTCCTCGCAATGACGAATGAGAGAGTGTGCGTGTCCCGCACGCGATGCAGCGCGCAGCGCTGCTTCGCAGATGCGGGACCCCGATTATTTGCTGTGTGCCCCCGCACGGAGTTCGATTATCGACTGCGCGGTCTGAGTCGACCGCACAATTACGTACTGCAAAGGCCCAACCGGGGCCCCGGATCTGCGCCGCGGCATTGCATGCCACGGCTTGTCCGGGGCACGAGCCGAGAGGCAGTGCGAAGGGCCGCTACCCCTTCGGCCGCTTGTCGTAGACGCGCTTGGCTTTGCCGAGCGAGCGCTCCAGCGTGTCGGGGGGCACGACCTTGACCATGGTCGAAATCCCGATGGTGTTCTTGATATACGCCGCGACGCGCTCGGCATGTGGCACTAGTCCCACGCCGTCCCAGCTCTCCGGCCTTGCTTCGGCCAGCACCGTCATCTCGTCCATGCGGCCGTCGCGGGTCAGTTCGATGATGAAGTGGCCGCCGCACCAGTCGGTGGCGAGGAGCACTTCCTCGATCTGGGTGGGGAACACGTTGACGCCGCGCAAAATGATCATGTCGTCGGAGCGGCCGGTGATTTTTTCCATGCGGCGCATGCCGGGGCGCGCGGTGCCGGGGAGAAGCCGGGTGAGATCGCGGGTGCGATAGCGGATGACCGGGAAGGCTTCCTTGGTCAGCGAGGTGAAAACCAGTTCGCCTTTCTCACCGTCGGGCAGCACTGCGCCGGTCACCGGATCGATCACTTCCGGATAGAAGTGATCCTCCCAGACATGCAGGCCGTCCTTGGTCTCGACGCATTCCTGCGCAACGCCGGGGCCGATCACTTCCGACAGGCCGTAGATGTCGGTGGCGTCCATGGCGAATGCCTGTTCGATCTCGGCGCGCATCGCATTCGTCCACGGTTCAGCGCCGAACACGCCGTAGCGCAGCGACGAAGCGCGCGGGTCGAGGCCCTGGCGCTTGAACTCGTCGAGGATCGCCAGCATGTAGCTCGGCGTCACGGTGATGACGTCCGGCCTGAAGTCGTTGATCAGTTGCACCTGCCGCTCGGTCATGCCGCCGGAGATCGGCACCACCGTACAGCCGAGCTTCTCGCCGCCGTAATGCGCGCCGAGACCGCCGGTGAACAGGCCATAGCCATAGGCGTTATGCAGGATCATGCCGCGCCGCGCGCCGGCCGCGCGCAGCGAACGCGCCATCACGCTCGCCCAGGTCTCGATATCGTTCGCCGTATAGCCGACCACGATCGGCTTGCCGGTGGTGCCGGATGAAGCGTGGACGCGCACCAGTTGTTCGCGCGGCACTGCGAACATGCTGAACGGGTAGTTGTCGCGCAGATCGAGCTTGGTCGTGAACGGAAATTTCGACAGATCGCCGAGCTCGCGGAAGTCCGACGGATGCACGCCGGCGCGGTCGAATGCGGTCTTGTAGTGCGCGACGTTGTCGTAGGCATGCTTCAGGGACCAGGCCAGCCGCTTGGTCTGCAGCGCGACGATTTCGTCGCGCGAGGCACGCTCGGCGTCGTCGAGTTCGGCGGCGTAGCCGGCCGGCTTGATCTGGTGAACAGTCGCGACCATGGCGGTTTCCCTCAGCGTGATTGGGGCTCAACCTGCGGCACCAGCGTCCCGCCGATCGACCGCGAATGGCCGCGGAATTCGGCGATCACCGTGCCGGCGGATGTGACCTGGACGTCGTAGATGCCGGAGCGGCCGGCGCGGTTGATCTCGCGGGCGCTGGCGATCAATCGCGCACCGAGCTTGCTCGGCCGGATGAAGGTGATCTGGCCCTGCGCCGCGACGGTGTTGTCGTTGCGCGAGTTGCAGGCGTAGGCGAAGGCGCTGTCGGCGAGGGTGAAGATGAAGCCGCCATGGGCGATGCCGTGGCCGTTGACCATCTCGGTGGTGATCGTCATCGCCAGCGTCGCGTGGCCGGCGCCGATCGCGACGATCTCCATGCCGAGCGCCTTGCTGGCATGATCGTTGGCCCACATCGCATCGGCGCAGGCGCGCGCCAGCGCGTCGGGCGACAGACCCGTTGCTGTCGGGGCGTCGGTCACGTTTCTCTCCCTCGTCGTCCCGGGCTGCGAAAGCCTCTTGAATTGAACGATCGGTCAGTCAATTATTATGCCAACGGATCATCGTGTCAACGGCCGGCGCGAACGTCAAACCGCGCAGCAACAAGGCCGCATCAATCGGGGAGGAGATTATGAGCCACACGCTGCAGAGTCTTGCGCGCGACGTCTGGGTGACGCCGGCGCAGGGGCTGGTCGATATTCCCAGCGCGATCGATGGCCGGCTCATTGCCCGCGCGTCCAGCGCCGGGCTCGACTTCGCCGCGCTGGTGCAGCACGCCCGTAAGGTCGGCGGCAAGAACCTGCGTGCGATGAATTTTCATCAGCGCGCCGATATGTTGAAGGCGCTCGGCGCGTACTTGAGCGAGCGCAAGGAGCAGCTCTACGTGCTCGCCACCGATACGGGCGCCAATCGCCGCGACAATGCCATCGATATCGACGGCGGTCTCGTGACGCTCGCGACGTTCGCGTCGCGCGGCCGCCGTGAATTGCCGGCGGCGAACTTCATCACCGAAGGAGAGGTCGAAGCTTTGTCGAAGCGCGGCAGCTTCGTCGGCCAGCACATCCTGACGCCGCTGCATGGCGTCGCGGTGCATATCAACGCCTTCAACTTCCCGTGCTGGGGCCTGTTGGAAAAGCTGGCGCCGGCGCTGCTCGCCGGCGTGCCGGTGATCGCCAAGCCGGCAACGGCGACCGCCTATGTGGCCGAGGCGCTGGTGAAGCTAATCGACGAGTCCAAGCTGCTGCCGCAAGGGGCGCTGCAGCTGGTGTGTGGCGGGCTCGGCGATCTGCTCGATCATCTCGGCGGCCAGGACCTGATCGCGTTCACCGGCTCGCTCGAGACCAGCGAGAAGCTGCGCGCGCATCCGAACGTTGCGCGCCACAGCATCCGCTTCATCGCCGAACGCGACTCGCTCAACGCCGCCGTGCTCGGCCCGGATATCACGCCGGCCGATCCGGAGTTCGATCTTTTCGTCCGCGAGATCGTGCGCGAGATGACCGCCAAGGCCGGGCAAAAATGCACCGCGATCCGCCGCGTGCTGGTACCGCGCGCGCAGGAGAGTGCGGTGATCGACGCGCTCAAGACGAAACTCGCCGAGGTCAAACTCGGTGACCCGCGCAGCAACGACAAGGCGATGGGCCCGCTGGTCAGCCGCGGCCAGCGCGACGCAGTGCGCGCCGCGATCGCCAAGTTGCAAAGCGAAGCCGAGATCGTGTTCGGCGATCCGAACACAGCGGCGGGCGAGGGCATCGATGCGCAGGCCGGCGCGTACATGGCGCCGGTGCTGCTGCGCGCGCGCGAGCCGATGCAGGCCAAGCAGGTCCACGCCACCGAAGCGTTCGGCCCGGTCGCCACCGTTCTGGCCTATGACGACGTCGAGCAGGCGATCGATCTGGTGCGTCGCGGCGAGGGCAGCCTGGTGGCGTCGCTGTTCAGCTATGACGACGCGGTCGCCGAGCAGATGATCCTCGGTCTCGCGCCGTTCCACGGCCGCCTCTTGATCGTCGATCGCGACGACGCGGCGGAATCGACCGGCCACGGCCCGCCGCTGCC
>NZ_LJIC01000050.1 GCF_001295845.1 Rhodopseudomonas sp. AAP120
GCGACGGTCTGGCGACGGTTGCAGGACACTGATCTCCAGATCTCGGAATGGCACGGCAACAGCGTCTACGCCTTCGCGCCGACAGGATCGGGCGCGGCTGACTATGTGCAGATTGCGCTCGGTCGTGAGACCGAATGGTGTGCGGGTCCAATCGTCAACCCATCACGTCGGCCTTGGGGCAAAGAGGAACTGCTCGATCCGTCATGGATCACGCACGACGAAATGTCAGACGACAAGGTGCTTGCTGGTCCGCTTTACAGGCTGAATCGCGCCAGCAGCGTCGTGTATGTCCGCACTTTTCTCGCGCGCTGCGCGCGTCTCGAACGCGACAAGCGGGAGGCGCGACGGCCGGAATTGGAGCGGAGCGCGTGGGTCAGCTCCGACGGCACGCGGACGCCGTTTCTCGACTTGCAGCCCAACTACTTCGATTTCACGCCGCGAGAGGTCCGCTTCTTTCAGGACTGGGAGCAGTCGAGCGCGCGGGCGAGCCGCGTTTACGAGCATTGGGCGCTCGACATCAGGGATTACGAACACAAGGATGAACGCGAGGTCGCGTTCATCCCCCGTCCACTGCGTCTGCCGGACGAGCGCCTGGAGGCGGGCGATTCATCCGTCCACATGCTCATGGATCGCATCGAGGCGATCGACCGGGAGATGGGCCTGCCGTTCGCGTGGTTTTTCCTGATGACGCATGGCAACAAAGTCTCTCCCGAAGTCGGCGAGACGATCGCGCAAGGCCTGCGCGAGGCGCGCGTGCGCCTGCCGGATCATGATGCGAAGGTGCTGCTGCGTTGGGCCGACGAGCGATATGGCTTCTAGCGTCGGGATCATGCTGCCATGAATGACCTTCCTGCAGACGTCGAAGCCTATAGCCGCTCTCCGGAGTTCGATCAGGACACCCTGCCGGCGGCGCTTCGGAAACAACACAGCACGAAGGCGGGGACATGGGCGTTGATCCACGTTCTCGAAGGCAAGCTGACCTATCGGATTTACGAGCCGCCGAGCGAGACAGTGCTCGAGCCGGGAAAGCCCGGCGTCGTCCGGCCGGAGCGATTGCACGACGTTGCGCCAGCGAGCACGCCGATGCGCATGTATGTCGAGTTCTACGCCGCGAGAAAAAGCTGATCGACGCCTGCGATGCCAACCTCGCATGCTACGATTCATCTGATTCGGCTTGTGGGCCTTAGCGATGGCGAGCGACCTCACCTTCTTCCAGACCGTGATCAACGACGTCGTCTTTCGGGGCGAATTGGGGAGCGCCGGCCCGCTGATCAGCGCCCGGCCTATCGGCAAGCCGCAACGTCATACGGCGCCACTCGGCTCGTCGGCCATTTTTTGTCATCAACGGCGAGCTAACCCCGAATCCGAAGACTGGTGGATTTGCGAAGGTGCGCCTCCATCAGAACGAATACTTCTTGCGGGCTTTTCACGAGGCGATTTGCAGCGTCTTTCGCGCCGTTTTGGTCTCCCTGTACGGCCAGAAGGGCCACCTCCATTCCCGCAGTTTCTGAAATCTGCGGCATTTGACGGATTGAAGTCGTGGGTTTCGTTTCATCCGAAGAAGGCGGCGAACTGGGCTCACTGCCATAGCGAGCTCGACTGGTATGCAGAGGTGCGTCGGCAGATGAGTCGCGCGGCATAACGATCCGACGTCCTACGCAATTGCCGTTTCCGCAGGAGCCGAATGCGTCAGCCACGATCAAGAGTCAGTCCAGCAACTTGAACCTTAGATCACAAATCAACTCTCGCAGCGTCTTTCCCCGCTCTTCAAGAAAGTCCTTGAGGGTGGACCAGCCGAGATCTTCGTCCGGCGCCGATATCTGTAACTGCGGCTCACCATCGACATCGATGCCGCCAAGATTGTTGCGGTCCAGCGTTTTTCCCAACTTGCCGATCCGGTAGTCAGAGAGCGGTCGGTTGTCGACGTGGATCGTCTTCAAGTCGTCCGGATGAACATTGATGCCGTATTCGGTGTCGCGACGCCCGCCCAACGCGATTCCTTTTTCGACGATTGCTCGAACCAGATCCCGGTCCGCGCTCGCCATGTGCCGAAGCCTGCCAATGTAATCTTGAACGTTCTCGATCGTATGAGCGTCGATCGTGTGGGATATTCGCTCCTTGTGCAGATATCGCTTGTAGGCCTTGAACGTTCGCGGGATGGAAAGATCGGCGGTTTCGGCCTCATCAACAATGTTGCCTACGTATCGTTGCCGCAATGTGTCACCGATCGCCGCGAAACGATCCTCTCGATCTCTCTTCCACTTCGTCAATACGGCAACCGTGTACTTATGCGGTTCGCGATCGACGAGCGTGTGGCAGGTGTTGCAGAGCAGAATGAGGTTTGCGGCGCTGCGGCGCTCTTCTTCGCTCAGCCTTTTGTCGTATCGTGGTCCGCCAGCGCTTTCCGCCTTAATATGGCAGACATCCGCAACCAGCGTTCCGTTCGCGTTGATGAGGACGGTCGTGCAACTCGGGTTGGCGCATAGATTTCCGGACAGCGCATAGAGCTGTCGGAGTATCGCTGTTGAGGGAGCCTTGCGGCTGGGTTTATTCATCGCCGCGGTGTCATGGTTCGATTTTGAGCGGCGGATCGCGGAATGGATTGAGCAACCGTATACTGCGAGTTTCGAAGTCCTTTATGTTGCGAGTGACGAGAACGAAACCGCGCACCTTCGCGGTCGCGGCGAGAGCGAGATCCCAACGATCTTTGTTCTTCGTCCCGAGCATACGGGTCCATTCAGCTACGACAGCGGCGTCAACAGGAATGATACGGTCGGCATAGGCTTTCTCGAGCGTGGCGATTGCGTTGAGCAATTCTGCGGCACGTTCCGGGTTGCGCCGCTTTAGCATCTCGGCGCCGCGACGCTTTTCGAACAGCGTCGCGGCGCTCAGTCGCAAGTCCGAATCGTCGATTGTCGCGAGCCACTTGCGAACGTTCTTGTTGCCTCGCGCACTGAACTCGCGAAGCACATTCTCGTCCAGCAGATACGCCGTCACGGAATCCGGCGGGGTGCAACCTCGTCCCCCTCCGCTTCTTCGCCGGATGCCGTGAGGTTAGCGAGCTCGGCGAGAGTGCGCTTGAGGCTTCGCGCAGGATACGGTCGACCGCGCTTCGGATAGGCCTTCGCATAGTCAATCGCAGCTTCGACCTGATCGCGGCTCAGCGATGGAAAATCCTCGACGATCTCCGCGACCGATTGTCCACGAGCAAGGGCTGCTACCATGTAGGCGGGGATTCGGGTGCCCTTAATAAGCGGCTCGCTGCGATCGGTCTGCGCCCCGACCCATTGGCGCAGCTCATGTAGACGTCGCAGCCGGCCCTTGAGGTCGGCATCGATCTTGTGCAGGTCGAGAACGACTTCTCCAAGTGCGACGTGGTGCGCATCGACCGACAGCCGCCGAATTGCGTGATAGAGCCTGCGCCGGCCCGCCGGCGTGAGGTCGCCTTCCAGCCGGTCGGCGACCAACAGAAACCGCATTTCCGCCGGGCCGAGAAGACGCTGAATGCTGCTTCCGACGCGCCGCTGGCGTGCCCGGATGACGCCGGTGTCGACGGCCTTGTTGAGGGCCGCTGTCGTCCGATTTAGCACGTAGCCAGCTTCGGTCAGTGTCAAGGCCTGGGCCGCTGACATTTGAAACTCCATCTCTAATCAATCCCCAATCTAGGGATGATTTAGGTGAGTTGCAAGACCATCTCGAGCGGCACAAAACGTCCCAGGCGTAGCCCCGTCTCTGACCTTCATTTGTGGCACGCCGAGCTGTCCGGCCAGGGTCAGCACTCCGCGAGGCGCTGGCATGGCGCCGTCGTCGCGCTTAGGGAGCGGGAAATGGAATCCTGTTCGCGTCGACAAGATCGGCAAAGCGCGTGAACTCGCCCTGAAACGACAGATTCACGGTGCCGGTCGGGCCATGTCGCTGCTTGCTGATGATGATTTCGGCCTTGCCCCGCGATGTCGCAAGCTCAACTTCCCATCTAATGTGAGCATCGGTGCCGGGCGTCGGCTCTCGATTCTTCAGATAATATTCTTCGCGATAGACAAAGAGTACGACGTCGGCGTCCTGTTCAATCGACCCGGACTCGCGGAGGTCAGATAGTTGCGGGCGCTTTTCTTCGCGGTTCTCGACGTTTCGTGACAATTGCGACAACGCGACAATCGGGACGTTAAGCTCTTTGGCGAGCGCCTTCAGGCCGGTTGTGATCTCCGTCACCTCCTGTACGCGGTTTTGCGCGGCGCGTTGCGTCATACCTTGCATGAGTTGAATGTAATCGACGACGATCAGATCGAGGCCACGCTGTCGCTTCAGACGTCGCGCGCGCGCAGCCACTTGGCCGATGGTAAGAGCGCCCGTCTGGTCGATAAAAAGCGGTATGCGTCGAATCTCCTGCCGTCGCTGGAGCAACGCATCGAAGTCGTTCTCTGATATCTCGCCGCGCCGGATGCTTGAAGACGAGATCTCCGACTGCTCTGCGATGACTCGCGTCGCGAGCTGCTCGGATGACATCTCGAGCGAGAAAAAGGCAACAGTCCCTCCGGAACGGACTTGTGGAGAGCCAGCGCTCGTAACAGGCGCCTCATAGGCTTTAGCGACGTTGTAGGCGATGTTCGTTGCGAGCGACGTCTTGCCCATGCCAGGCCGACCAGCAATGATGATCAGGTCCGAAGGCTGGAGCCCTCCCATCATTGCATCGAGGTCTTTAAGACCTGTCGGCAGGCCCGAGAGTTTCCCATCGCATTGATAGGCGAGAGCGGCGTTGTCGATCGCTTGCGTCAGGGCAGCATCAAATGTCTCGAATCCGCTGCCGAACCGACCCGTTTCTGCGACTTCGTAGAGACGCTGTTCCGCATGTTCGATCTGCTCGCGCGGCGCGGAGTCGACAGCCGAATTGAATGCGGCGTCGCGGATGTCGTCCGCGATGTTGATCAACTCGCGCCGGATCGCCAAGTCGTAGATGGAGCGACCATAATCCGCCGCGTTGATCACGGTCGTGGCTTCGGCCGCCACGCGCGCGAGATACTGCGAGAGTGACAGTCCGGCGATATCCAGGTCGGCCGGAAGAAAGGTTTTGACTGTGATAGGGCTCGCGATTTTGTTTGCTTCGATCAAGCTGACGATCACGTCGAAAATCGCACGATGCAGTGGCTCGAAGAAATGATCCGATTTCAGGAAGTCGGACACACGATAGAGCGCATCGTTGTTGATGAAAATCGCGCCCAACAGGGCCTGCTCGGCTTCGATGTTGTGCGGCATCGCCGGGAGCGACGTCCGCATCGCTTCAAGCTTGGCCGCTGCCTCTGCCATCGCTCACCTTACCCTCAGCACTCTCTTGCCTGGGATGTTCATGCGAGAATCGGTATCATCGGGAAAGCTTAGCGCTTTGACCCCAACGATCGCCAGACGGGACGTGATTAGGGCTGAGTGAAATCGGCTCTTGCAGAATGGCGCGAATCGCGCGTGCTGATCAGGTGTGAGGCGCCGCCCGTTTGACTTGCCGCGCCGGCTTGTCTTGTCGCTCGCCCTGGTAGGAAACCTGGCGCAACAGGCCATCTTCCGTCCATGTGAGATACGTCACCTCGACCACGAGTTCCGGCTTGACCCAATGGACGCGGGAGAGCTCCAGCGGCGTGCCGAAGCGGCTCTCACGCGGCGGCGGGAGATCGAGCGGCATGCGCGCTCTTTTCA
>NZ_LJIC01000051.1 GCF_001295845.1 Rhodopseudomonas sp. AAP120
GACGCGGGCACCGAGTCTTGTCTGCGTTGAGACGCCCCCTCACCCGCCCCGGCTCCGCTGCGCTAGGCCGGGTCGACCTCTCCCCGCACGCGGGGAGAGGTGAAGTACCTCACTCCATCACGGCCGGATGGTCGTCGGCGCCGGGCTTCGTCGCCATCGCCTGCAGCGCCTTCTTGGACGAGCCGATAATCAGCGCCATTGGCACCGCGCACAGCGTCACCATCATGATCAGTTGATAGTCGAGGCTGAAGGCGATGATCGAGGCCTGCAGCGTCACGATGGCGTCCATCATCGCCTTGCCGGTGTCGGTGGCGAGATTGATCACGCTGGCGACGTTCGGCATCTGCAGCGCGTTGTTGAACGGCGTGACGTGCTCGACCAAGACGGCGTGCGCCATGGTGGTGTTCGAGCTCAGCTTGGCGATGACGATCGAGATACCGACCGAGCTCGCCACGTTGCGCAGCAGCGTCAGCATCGCGGTGCCGTCGGTGCGCAGATGGCCGGGCAGCGTCAGGAACGCCACCGTCGACAGCGGCACGAACACCAGGCCGAGGCCAAAGCCCTGGGCGACGCTGACGATAATGAACTCCGGAACGCCGGTCTGATCGGTCCAGCGCGTAGTGAAATACATCGTCACGGTGAGCAGCGTCATGCCCGACATGATCAGCGTGCGCGCCTCGATAAACCGCATGATCCGCCCGACCAGCATCATCGCCACGAACGTGCCCGAGCCGCGCGTGGCGAGCAGCAAGCCGGCCGTGAGGATCGGATAGCCGATGACGTTCTGCAGATAGGGCGACGACAGCGACATGGTCGAATACAGCACCAACCCCATCACGCACATGAAGATGGCACCGCCGATGAAGTTCTTGTCCTTGAAGATGGCAAATTGGATGAACGGCCGCGGCGTGGTGAAGGAGTGCGCGAAGAAGTAGTAGAAGCCGACCACCGCCACGATCGCCTCGGTGATGATCTCCTTGGATTCGAACCAGTCGAGTTGTTCGCCGCGATCGAGCGCGAGCTGCATCGAGCCGATTCCGACGGCGAGCGCCGCGAAGCCGAACCAGTCGAACTTCATGTCGCTGTTGCGGTCGGTTTCGTCCATGAACAGCATCAGCCCGGCGACGGTGACGATGCCGAACGGCAGATTGACGAAGAACACCCAGTGCCACGAATAGGTCTCGGTCAGCCAGGCGCCGAGCGACGGGCCCATGATCGGGCCGAGCATCACGCCCATGCCCCAGATCGACATCGCCTTGGCGCGCTCGTGCAGCGCGTAGATGTCGAGCATCACGGTCTGCGACAGCGGCACCAGAGCGGCACCGAACACGCCCTGCAGCAGCCGGAACAGCACCATCTGGGTGATGTCCTGGGCGAGGCCGCACATCACCGAGGCGGCGGTGAAGCCGGCCGCGCAGATGATGAAGATGCGCTTGCGGCCGAACCGGCCGGCGATGAAGCCGACCGGCGCCGTCATGATGGCGGCGGCTACGATATAGGAGGTCAGGACCCAGTTGACCTGGTCCTGCGACGCCGACAGCGAGCCCTGCATATAAGGCAGCGCGACGTTGGCGATGGTCGTGTCGAGCGCCTGCATGATCGTCGCCGTCATGGCGCAGATCGTCACCATGGTCCGGCGGAATCCCGGGACCGCAGCCGAAGAGGCAGCGCTCGACATCGCTTACTTCGCCTCGTGGGCGTCGTCGTGCTCCGGCTGCGCCGCCTTGGCCGGGCCGAAGCCGAACAGGCCGGCGAGCGAACGGTGGTGATTGGTATCGATCGAGACGTTGACGCTCATGCCGGCTTTCAGCCTGCGCACCATCGCGTCATTGTTGTCGAACGCGATCCGCAGCGGCACGCGCTGCACCACCTTGACGAAATTGCCGGTGGCGTTCTGCGGCGGCAGCACGGCGAATTGCGCGCCGGTGCCGGGGCTCAGCGACGACACCGTGCCGACGAACTGATGATCCGGGAAGGCATCGACGTCGAGCGTCACCTTCTGGCCGACCGCGACGTAAGTGAAGTCGCTTTCCTTCGGGTTGGCGTCGACCCACGGCGCAGTGGTGTCGATAACGCTGAACACCGGCGTGCCGGCGGCGACGAAGCGGCCGAGCTGGATGTTGTCGACCTGCGTGGCGGTGCCGTTCATCGGCGCCCGCACGGTCGAGAGATTGAGATTGCGCTGCGCGTCGTCGAGCGCCGCCTTGGCCTGCAGATAAGCGGGGAATTTGTCGAGCGGCAGTTCGGGATCGCCGAGCAGCTGGTTCAGCGCCGAGTCGCGCGCCTGCTTGGCCAGCTCGAGCTGCGCCTTGGCGGTGACGAGCGCCGAATTGGCGTTGTCGAGATCGAGCATCGAGCCGGACAGATTCTTCACCAGCGTCGACTTGCGTTCGACGTCGCGCAGCTTGAGCGCGATGCCGGCGTCCAGCAGGTCGATGGTGTCGCCGTAGATCTTATAGTTGGAGCGCAGATTGTTGTACGAGGTCCGGGCATCGGCGAGCTTGGCCTGCGCCTGCGCAACCGCGAGCCGGAACGGCACCGGATCGATCTGGAACAGCTCGTCACCCTGCTTGACGCGCTGGCCTTCCTTGACGGTGACTTCGACGATCTTGCCGGCGACGTCCGGCGTGATCAGCACCTTCTGGGCGCCCACATAGGCGTCGTCGGTGGTGACGTAGCGGCCGCCCGACAGATAGAACGCGATGCCGCCGATCAGCGCCACGATCGGCAGCACCACCAACAGCAGCGGCCGCCGATAGCGGCGCAGTGTGCCGCCGAGGCCGCGCTTCGGCCCCTGCCCGACCGGCACGGCGGCGTCGCCCGACGCCCCCTTCTGCTCGGCGGGGAATTTGAGGACGGGATCAGCCATAGCGCTGTTCCTTTCGGGTCTGGTCCGTCTGACAGGATTGTTGAATGGCGGCGCGAACGTTCTCTTTGACGGTTTCCAGCTGCGTCAGCAGGCGGTGCGCGTCCGACGGGCTGATGCCGGCGAGCGCCGTCGCGGTGATTTCGGAGCGCAGCCCGGCGAGCTTGGCGAGCAGCGGACGGGCGGCCTTGCGCAGATACAGCCGCTTGACGCGGCGGTCGCTGTCGTCGCTGCGGCGCTCCAGCCAGCCGTTGTCGCAGAGTTTGTCGATCAGCCGCGTCAGCGTAATCGGCTGCAGATCCATCTGCTCTGCGAGCTCGGACTGCTTCATGCCCTCGCAGCGCTCGACCTTGGCCAACACCGCCCATTGGGCACGGGTGATGCCGTGGCGTGCCGCCTGGCGGTCCGCGTAGGCACGCAGCACGCGCTGCACCTCCGCCAGCGTGAACAGGAAATGCTGATCGGCGGACCCGCGGGTCATCGGACGTCTCGCTCCCTAAGCTTGCGATAAAGTAAGCTAGCTCATGATTTCGGGCAGTATCATTGTCCGCATGAGGCGTTGTGACGCGCGCATGGCTCGCAACTAGCGCGGCTGCTGCCGCCCGCCAGCGAGACTTGTCGGCGCCGACCGCGTAGACTAACTCTGATTGCAGCCGCGCCGGGGACCGCGGCCTGCTGCAGCGTTGAGGTCCACGGATGACAGCTTTGAAGCCGGCCTTCCCGGCCCCCGGTCACGACCACGACCGGTGCACCACCGAAGGCCTCGAGCACGCCGAGCGGGTCTGCGCCGACCGGTCCCAGAACCTGACTCCGATCCGGCGACACGTGCTGCGCGCGCTGCTGTCGAGCCATCGTCCGCTCGGCGCCTACGAGGTGATCGAGGAACTGGCGCGGGTGATCCCGCGCCCGGCGCCGATCACGGTGTATCGGGCGCTCGACTTCCTGATGCAGAACGGGCTGGTGCACCGGATCGAAAGCCGCAACGCGTTTCTCGCCTGCGGCCGTGAGCATGACGACGCCTCTGCGGTTGCATTCCTGATCTGCGAAAGCTGCGGCTCGGTGGGCGAGATCCCGGCAGCCACTGTGGCGCAGAGCCTGAGCGAGGCGGCACGCCAGACCGGCTTCACGCCGAAGCTCTCGGTGGTGGAGATCACCGGCACCTGCGGGCATTGCCAATCAGACTGACGCGGTCTACCCGTTAAACGATAGGGAGGAGCGCTGCTCGCCTCGCGAGTGCGCCCGAAGCAACACGGCGAAAAGCCGGAGGCGCGATGTCATCCTTGATCGTTGATGTGGTCCGCTCGCCGATGCTGGTCCGATGGCGCAACCGGTAGGCGGGTCGGTCGCCCGGCCGCTGTCCGCGGGTGCGATCGCGTTGATGCTGGTGTGCTGCTTCAGCTGGGGCTTCAACCAGATCGCGGTGAAGCTGGTACTGCCGGAGATCCCGCCATTCCTGCAGGCGGCGATTCGCTCCGTGATCGGCATGGGGGTGCTGCTGATCATCGCCTGGGCGCGCGGCGTGAAGCTGTTCCAGCGCGACGGCACGCTGAAGGCCGGGCTGTTCGCCGGCCTGCTGTTCGGGCTCGAATTCGTCTTGATCTACCGTGGCCTGATGCTGACCACGGCGACCCGCGGCGTCGTTTTCCTCTACACCGCGCCGTTTATCGTGGCGCTCGGCTCCTACCATTTCCTGGGCGAGCGGCTGAGCGCCCTGCAATGGACCGGCCTGGGGCTGAGCTTCGCCGGCGTCGCCCTCGCGATCGGCGTGCCGCAGCCGGATGTCGACGCCAAGGTGTTGCTCGGCGACCTGATGCTGGTCGGCGGCGGCGCGCTGTGGGGCGCCACCACCCTGATCGTCAAGGCCAGCCGGCTGCAGAAAGCGCCAGCCGAGAAGGGGCTGGCCTACCAGATCGCTGTTTCGATCCCGATCCTGTTCGGGGCGGCGCTGCTTTCGGGCGAATCCATCGCCAAAATGCCCAGTCCCGGCGCCCTGACGCTGATGGCCTACCAGTCGGTCTGGGTGGTCGGCCTGACGTTTTTGCTCTGGTTCAGCCTGGTGAAGGTCTATTCGGCCAGCAAATTGTCGGCTTTTTCATTCATTACCCCTTTATTCGGGGTGGTGGCAGGCTATGTCATCATGCACGACCCGCTGACCCCGGCTTTCGGCTTCGCGGCGCTGCTGGTGATTGCCGGTCTGTATCTGGTCAACCGCCCGGCGAGGACCGCTTGATGCCGCCGCCGCAGGGTTCCTGCGCCGATTGATCGATTGCTGAATGTCATCGAAACCTGATATTTGGACGCCATGAACAAGCTCGAAAATCCGCTGCTGAACGACGTCGCCGGCCCCGCGCCGCGGCACAAAACCACTCAGGTCATGGTCGGCGACATCGCCGTCGGCGGCGGCGCGCCGATCGTCGTGCAGTCGATGACCAACACCGACACGGCGGATATCGAGGGCACCATCAAGCAGGTCGCGGCGCTGGCCCGCGCCGGCTCCGAAATGGTCCGGATCACGGTCGACCGCGAGGAGGCTGCCGCCGCCGTCCCGCATATCCGCGACGGCCTGCGCAAGCTCGGCCTGACCACGCCGCTGATCGGCGACTTCCATTACATCGGCCACAAGCTGCTGGCCGAATACCCCGCCTGCGCCGAGGCGCTCGACAAATATCGCATCAACCCGGGCAACGTCGGCTTCAAGGCCAAGCGCGACACCCAGTTCGCCGACATCGTCGAGATCGCCATCAAGAACAACAAGGCGGTCCGGATCGGCGCCAATTGGGGCTCGCTCGACCAGGAGCTGCTGACCCGGCTGATGGACGAGAACGCCGCCAGCGCCAATCCGCGCGACGTCCGCGCCGTCACCCGCGAGGCGATGGTGCAGTCGGCGCTGCTGTCGGCCGCCCGCGCCGAAGAGATCGGCCTGCCGAAGAACAAGATGATCCTGTCCGCAAAGGTCTCGGCGGTGCAGGACCTGATCGCGGTGTATCAGGATCTCGCGGCACGCTCCGACTACGCCATCCATCTCGGCCTCACCGAGGCCGGCATGGGCAGCAAGGGCATCGTCGCCTCCTCGGCGGCGCTCGGCATCCTGCTGCAGCAGGGCATCGGCGACACCATCCGGATTTCGTTGACGCCCGAGCCCGGCGGCGATCGCACCAAGGAGGTGCAGGTCGCGCAGGAATTGCTGCAGACCATGGGCTTCCGCACCTTCGTGCCGCTGGTCGCGGCGTGCCCCGGCTGCGGCCGCACCACTTCGACCACGTTCCAGGAACTGGCGCGCTCGATCCAGGACTTCATCCGCGACGAGATGCCGACCTGGCGCAGCCAGTATCCGGGCGTCGAGAACCTCAACGTCGCGGTGATGGGCTGCATCGTCAACGGCCCCGGCGAGAGCAAGCACGCCAATATCGGCATTTCGCTGCCCGGCACCGGCGAGACCCCGGCCGCGCCGGTGTTCGTCGACGGCGAGAAATTCCGCACCCTGCGCGGCGAGAACATCGCGGCCGACTTCAAGGCGCTGGTGATCGACTACATCGAACAGCGTTATGGCGCGGCTCCCAAGCCGGGCGCTGCCCAGATGGTGCCGGCGGCGGAGTAAGCGCCAACACTTCAGAGTTCGTAAAGCGCGCCGCATGCCGGCGCGCTTTTATTTTGGGGCCGCCTAAGCCGCGCCCCCGCGCCATTCCCGGTTCGCCAGACTGGCCTCCTCCAGATCGAGATCGCGCTCGATCCTGCGCCGCGCCTCGTCGGTGATCTTGCCATCGCGGAGCTGCGCATGGATGAAATTGCGCTCCGCCGCGATCAGCTCGCGCACCAGCGCGCGGGCGTTGGCGGTCGCCGCATAGGCGTCGTCATCGAGCGAGGCCGGCAATTGGCGCGCGCGGATGTCGTGCCGCGCATTCAGCAGCTTCACCACCTCGGCCGATAGTTCGCGGTCGGTGGTCATGGCCCGGAGCGACTTGAGCGCGGCGGCCAGCGCCTCGCGCCGCGCCGCAATCTCGTTTTCATGCTCGACGACGTGCTCGCTCTCGCCGACTTGCGAAATGCCGAGCGCATTGACGACGGCCGGCAGCGTCAGGCCGAGCCCGACCAGCGTGATCAGGATGACGCCGAACGCCACGAACAGGATCAGATCGCGATCCGGAAAGCCGGAGCCGTCCGGCAGCGCGAACGGCAGCGCCAGCGCGGTCGCCAGCGACACCGCCCCGCGCACCCCCGTGAACGCCACCACGAAGGTCGCCCGCCAGGACGGCACGGTTTCACGCTCACGGACGCGCCCGCTCAGCAGATGCGGCAGGTAGGTCGCCGGATAGACCCAGACGAACCGCGCCGCGATGACGATCGCGGCGACCAGCAACGTCGCCACCAGAAGCTCGTCGAACGGAACGCCTTTCGACCGCTCGACGATCGCCCGCACCTCGAAGCCGGTGAGCAGAAACAGCACGCCTTCGATCAGATAGATCACCAGGTCCCAGAAGAAGATGCCCTGCAGCCGGGTGGCGGCGGAGATCATCAAGGGGCCGTTCCACGAGATGTAGAGCCCGCACGCCACCGTGGCGATCACGCCGGAGCCGCCGAGATGCTCCGGGATCCAGTAGGCGATGTACGGCGTCAGCAGCGACAGCGTGATCTCGATCTGTGAATCGCGCGCCCAGCGCCGCAGCCGCAGGCTGAGCCAGCCGATCGCGACGCCGAAGGCGATCTCGCCGGCGAGAATTGCCACGAAGGTGCCGGACGCCTTCGGCAGCGAGAACATTCCGGTCAGGATCGCCGCCAGCGCGAAGCGATACAGGATCAGCGCGGTGGCGTCGTTCGCCAGCCCCTCGCCTTCCAGCACCACGATGATCCGGCGCGGCAGCCCGAGCTTGCGGGCGATCGCCAGCGGGGCCACCACATCCGGCGGCGCCACGATGGCGCCGAGCAGGAAACCGACGCTCCAGTCCAGCCCCAGCAGATAGTGCGTCGCCGCCGCGACCGCGCAGGCCGTGAAGATCACACAGCCGATCGCCAGCAGGCCGATCGCGCGCAGATTGGCGCGAAACTCACGCCAGCTCATCGCGACGCTGGCCGAGTAGATCAGCGGCGGCAACACTACCAGCAGAATGAGCTCGGGCGGCAGTTCGATCCTGGGAATGCCGGGAATGAAGGCCAGCGCGATCCCCGCGACCAGCAACAGGATCGCCGGCGCAACGTTGAACCGGCGCGCCAGCAGCGCAGTGACGGCCAGCACCGCCAGAAGCATCAGAAAGATCTGGAATTTTGCTTCCACGAGACCGCGATGTTGTTGGCGGGTGGCCGTGATGATCTGTCGCCCGGCCACCAAGGCTCGTCAAGTGATACCAGGCGGTGATCGAGGCCGCGAAGCGGACGGACGCGACGATCAGTTCCGCCGATTTAATTCAAGGATAAGTCAGGTCTGCAGCGCCCCGATAACCCCAAATTCACTTTCGGCCGACGGGGATATAACCAGTTATACCTTTGGCAAGGTTCACGGCGCTTTGTTCCTGCATGGGATCGGTGTACTCTATTACTCAGGCGGGAAAATCGCGTTCACGCAAGCGGAGTTCGACGCGTCAGGTGTCGTCGAAGCAGGCGGCTGAACTGGCGCTCTCGGTGTTTGCGACCTCCGATGCCGGCCTCGCGATGATCGCGCCGGACGACCGCGTGCTGATGACCAACCCGGCCTTCGAGCGGCTGTTCGGCGGCGCGCCGCCGAGCGAGCTGCTGGCACGGCTGCAGATCGCGAGCTGGGGCGAAGCGGCTCACCAAGAGCCGGTGCTGACGGTCAATGGCCGCACTCTGCGTATCAAAGTGATGGCGCTGCCGCCGGGCTATTTCGTCAATTGCGAGGACATCACCGATCAGTTCGACCGTTCCGCCCGCGAGGCCAAGCTGGCGCGCACCGACCGTTTGACCGAACTCGGCAACCGCCAGCTGCTACGCGAACGCCTGCAGGCCCTGCTCCACGACTCCGGTCCGGGCCGCGACAGTCATGCCCTGCTGACCATCGATCTCGACCGCTTCAAGGCCGTGAACGACGCGCTGGGTCGCAACATCGGCGACGCTCTGCTTTGTCTGGTGGCCCGGCGAATCCGCGCCACGGTGTCGGACCAGGACGTGATCGCCAGATTGTACGGCGATCAGTTCGGCATCATCCAGTCGAACCGGCCCCAACCGGCCTCCGCGATCGCGCTGGCCCAGCGGCTGCGCGATCTGCTGAGCCGGCCCTACATGCTGGAAGGCCAGTTGATCGAGGTCAGCGCCCGCGTCGGCATCGCACCGCTCACGCAGGGTACGACCGACGCAGACCAGGTGATCAAGAACGCCGATCTGGCGCTCAATCGCGCCAAGCAGGACCGGGCCGCGGACTATTGCATCTTCGAGTCCAGCATGGATCAGACGATGCGGGCGCGCCGCGCGCTGGAAACCGATCTGCGCCGGGCGCTGGCGCTGCGCGAATTCGCGCTGGTGTATCAGCCGCAGTTCGATCTGCAGAGCGGCCGCGTCACCGGTCTCGAGGCGCTGCTGCGCTGGAACTCGCCGACCCGGAGCCCGGTGTCGCCAATGGAGTTCATTCCGCTCGCCGAAGAGACCGGCATGATCAGCCTGATCGGCGAATGGGTCCTACGTACGGCCTGCCGTGATGCCGCCGCCTGGCCCGACGACATCACCGTCGCGGTCAACGTCTCGGCGGTGCAGTTCGCCAATCGCGCGCTGTCGACTACGGTGCTGTCGGCGCTCGCCGACAGCGGGCTCGATCCGCGCCGGCTGGAGCTCGAGATCACCGAAAGCGTGATGCTCGACGCGCGCGGCACGGCGCTCGGCGTGCTGCAGCGGCTACGCGCCACCGGCGTGCGCGTCTCGCTCGACGATTTCGGCACCGGCTATTCGTCGCTCGGCTATCTGCGGAGCTTTCCGTTCGACAAGATCAAGATCGACCAAAGCTTCGTGCGCGGCACCTCGGAAGATCCCGGCAACCGCGCCATCGTGCGGGCGATCGCGTCGCTCGGCCAGAATCTCGGCATGGCGACGGTGGCCGAAGGCGTCGAGACCACCGAGCACATGGAACGGATCAGCACGGCCGGCTGCACCCATGTGCAAGGCTACCTGATCAGCAGGCCGCTGCCGCCTGAGCAGGTCATCGCGTTTCTCGCCGTCAGCAAGACTGCGCCTCCGACCAGCGTCAGCGACCGTTCCAAGGTCGCCTGAATGCCGACCCGGCCGTATCGCTGCATCTATTGGAGCAGGAACCGAGTCGACGGCACAGCCGAACAAGTGGCGCGGGCGCTCGAATCGATTCTGCTCTCGGCCCGGCGCGACAACCGACGGCTCGGAGTCACCGGCGCGCTGGCGTTCAATCGCGGGCTGTTCGCGCAGCTTCTTGAAGGCGAGATCCGCGCTGTGGAGATGGTGTTCGAGAAGATCCAGCGCGACGAGCGGCATGGCGACATTCAGGTGCTGGTCTTCGGACCGGCAACCGAGCGGGCATTTCGCGCCTGGCCGATGGCGTTCCTCGGCCGCACGCCCGAGGAGCATCGCCGCTTCGCCGAAGCCGGCGACGAAGACGCCGCCAGCGCCGACCGGCCCGAGGCGAAACGACTGCTCGACATCGTCCGCACGCTCGCCGTCGAGGACCCGGGCCAGGACCGCTGATCCCGGGCTTACAGCGCGCTGGCGGCGATATTGACCATCAGGGCGACCAGGGCGGTATTGAACACGAACGATGCCACACCATGCGCCGTCGCCGTCCGGCGGATCGTCTTGTCGGTGATGCCGACATCGGACACCTGTGCGGTCATCCCGATCACGAACGAGAAGTACACGAAGTCCCAATAATCGGCATCTTCTTCCTGATCACCGCCCGGAAAGGCCAGACCGCCGGCCCGGCTGCCGCGATAGTATTCGTGCGCGTAATGCAGCGCGAAGGTGGTGTGGACCGCCGCCCAGGACAACGCGATGGTGACGATCGCGAGTACCAGCTCGGCCGAGCCGCGATGGCCGGCGCCGAGTTCGAACACGATCGCCGCGATGCTGGCGAACGCGCCGGTCGCCGTCACCAGCAGGATCAGGAAGCGGCCGTCGTCCTGCAGCACCGCGTTGCGGCGGATGTAGTCGACGCCGCAGCGCGCCATCATGGCGAAAGCCAGCGTCAGATACACCACGATCGAGACGTCCCAGGCGATCAGCGCCTGCGTCACCGGCCGCATCCACGCCGGCAGCAGCAGCGCCGAGACGAGGCCGACCGCGATCGAGATGAACATCCGCGGCCGCGAATATACGACACGGACCGCGCGCGGCAGTTTGCGGAAGCGCAGGAGGCGGCTGTCCTCGGGCGCTTCGCGGCTCATGCGGTCAGTTCTTGCGCTCGGCGACGAACCGCGCGGCGGCGCGCAGCACGTCGCCCTTGGCACCGAACGGCGCCAGCGCCTCGTCGGCCCGCGCGATCAGGTCGCGCACCCGCTGCTTGGCGCCGTCGACACCGAGCTGCGTGACGAAGGTGGTCTTGCCGAGCGCGGCGTCGGCACCGGCCGGCTTGCCGAGCGCCGCGGCATCGCCTTCGACATCGAGCAGATCGTCGGCGATCTGGAATGCCTCGCCAAGCGCGCGGCCGTAATCGTCGAGCGCGCGGTACTGATCGGCCGAAGCCTGGCCCAGAATTGCACCTGCGACGCAGCCGTAGCGCAGCAACGCGCCGGTTTTCATCTGCTGCAACTTTGCCACATCGACCGGCTCGCGGTCGCCGAACCGACCTTCGCCGGCGAGATCGAGCATCTGGCCGCCGACCATGCCGCCGAGCCCGGCGCAACGCGCCAGCACACGGTTGAGATCGAGCCGCACCTTGGCGTCGTGATGCACCTCGTCGCGGGTGATGATGTCGAACGCCAGCGTCAGCAGCGCGTCGCCGGCGAGGATCGCGGTGGCGTCGTCATAAGCCTTGTGCAGCGTCGGTCGGCCGCGGCGCAGATCGGAATTGTCCATCGCCGGCAGATCGTCGTGGATCAGCGAATAGCAATGGATGCATTCCAGCGCCGCGCCGACCAGCAGCGCGCCAGCGCGATCGGCCCCGAACACTGCGGCGCTCTCGACCGCCAGGAACGGACGCAGCCGCTTGCCGCCGCCGAGCGTCGAATAGCGGATCGCCTCCATCAGCCGGCGCGGACGGGCAATCTCGTCCGGCAGCAGGTCGTCGGACAGCAGCCGCCCGAGCAAGGCTTCGGTCTCCTCGGCGGTGGCGTCGAGACGTTTGGCGAAATCGATCGTGGACGTGCCGGTGGCCATTCGAAAGTGCTCCAGATAAAATTCGGCCGGACCATTTCACCATGGCGCCGTCTTCGTCAATTCGGCGCAGGGCGGGGCGGCGCAGCAGGGAGCCGAACCGATGCCGGGCGATGCGACGATTGCTGCCCTTCGGAGTGGACCGGCGCGAGGCTGGACCGGATGAGACGCCTGGTGCGAACCGCATTCCTGGTGCTGCTTCTGCTGCTCGCGGCGCCTTACGTGCTGACGCTGGCCTACAGCACCGGCCATCCGGTCTCGACCCTGATGATCTGGCGCAGCCTGACCGGCGGGCCGGTGACACGCGATTGGATCGACATCGAGCGGATTTCGCCGGCGCTGCCGCGCAGCGTCGCCGCCGCCGAGGACGCAAAATTCTGCATCCATCACGGCATCGACTGGGATTCGGTGCGCGATGTGATCGACGACATGCAGGACGGCGAAGCCGCCCGCGGCGGTTCCACCATCACCCAGCAGGTCGCCAAGAACCTTTTCCTGTGGCCGGGTCGCAGCGTCGTCCGCAAGGCGCTGGAGTTTCCGCTGGCGCTGTGGATCGACTTCGTGCTGTCGAAACAACGCATTCTCGAACTGTATCTGAACATTGCAGAATGGGGCCCGGACGGACAATTCGGCGCCGACGCAGGTGCGGCCTACGCGTTCGGCGGCTCGGCAGCCCGGCTCACGCCGCAGGAGGCGGCGCTGATGGCCGCCATTCTGCCCAATCCGCGGATCCGCAGCGCTAAAAAACCGGGACCGGGCGTCCGCCGACTGGCCGCCACCTATGTGGCGCGAGCCAGGTCGGCCGAATTGCAGGCGTGCTGGCGCGAAAATAGCGGCGTCTGAGGCGATTTAGGCGCCCGGGCGCTCTAGCGTTCCTCCACAGCTTCCGTTATAAGCCCGGCCTTAGCTTTCCGCCTGCGCGCGAGTGCCGGGCCGTCCCGCCGTGGACGACGACATCAATCCCGTCAAGGATCAACGATATGGCCGTTCCGAGAAGAAAAACTTCGCCCTCGCGGCGTGGCATGCGCCGGTCGGCGGACGCGCTGAAGCGCCCGACCTACGCTGAAGACAAGGATTCCGGCGAACTGCGCCGCCCGCATCATCTCGACCTCAAGACCGGGATGTACAAGGGTCGCCAGGTTATCAAGAAGAAGGACGCCTGAGCCTCGCTCAGGCGCGATCGGCGCGGCCTCGCCGCGCCGACCTTGCGGGCTCACCGCGCACATGACTGCGCCGGTGCGGTTCTGGCGATGATACCGCTCAGGCGGACGTGATCGCGAAGCCGCGTTTGCCCGAACGGTGCGACTCTCGGCTGATCGCCGCCGGCGCCCGAATCTGCTCCAACTGTTGCGTTAGAGAAATGCCCTCCGGCCCGCCGGGCGGGTACGCCTCCGGTCATGGTCTTTCCGAACAACAGGCTCTGCGGATGTCGATCATCGGTTTCCCGCTGCTGCTGATCCCGATCGCGATCTGCAACATCGTCATTTTCCTGATGCCCGGCGTCGGCTTCGACGCAGCCCTGTATCAAATTCCGCTGCCGTCCGGAGCAGTCTGGTCGGTGACCGGCGGCGACGTGCTGGTCGCACTCGGCGCGCTGCTGCTGATGTTCGAAGTGATCAAGGCCGGCAAGCCCGGCGGCAAATACGTCACCGACCATCTGCTGTCGCTGCTGGTGCTCGGCGGCACGGTGGCCGAATTCGTGATGCTGCCGCAGTTCGCAAACACCACGGTGTTCCTGCTGGCGACGCTGATGCTCGTGGACGTCATCGCCGGCATCGCGCTGCGCCGTCGTCCGCAGCCGCGGGTCGTCCGCGAAGCTCCGGTGGCTCCGCCGGTGGAAGCCGAGGAGACGGTCCGCAAGGAGCCCTCCCTGACGCCGGCCGCCCCCGCACCATCGCAGCCGGCTGCCCCGGCGACAGCCTCATCGGCGTCGGCCGCCTCGACATCGGCGGCCTCGATTGCGGAAGCGGTTCTGCTCGACCGGCCACAACCCGTCGCCGCGTCGGCCACCACTTCGTCGCCGAGCGTCCAGTCGCCGGCCCTGCAGCCGGCCGGCGAAGCAGCGGGCACTCAGCCCCAGCGCTGAACTATCAGAATTGTCTCAGGACATTCGCCGGGTTCGTCCGGCCGCATAGGCCCGCGCCGACCGGTAGGCCGCCGAAGCCTGATCCGGCTCCGCCCGGAATACGCCGCGGGTCTGCGGATATCCGCCTTCGATAGCCATCAACTGGGCGACGAAGTTCGCCGAGGGCCGCACCGGCCGGTCATTGTAACGCATCCGCGGCTGCGACGGCGTCACGGGGGCCGGGACCGGCTCGATCAGCTCGGCCTCGACGGCGTCAGCCGGCTCGAAGCCGTGGCCCTCATCGTCTTGGTCGATCCGGATGCCTGCCATCGTCTTCAACCTGCACAGCTTCGGGACGCCAGCCTCGCTCGGAGAGAAGCTTCGCAAGGAATATGCCGCATCGCCTAGTATCGTTCCGAGGTCGCGGGCCGATTAGGTTTCCAGATTGTTAACGATCTCGCCCTAGCCTGAACAGTATGCTGCGCCCTATTGTGGGTGGAGAACCAACCGATTCTGTCCCGAAACGAGGCAGCTGTGCCGCCAGCCCGATCAGCCGCCGAGCTGCACGCCGGTTTGGCCGGACCCGATCCGGCTGCGATCCTGTCGGCGCTCGGGCATGCGGCCTTCTCGTGGGATCTGGCAAGCGACGCGCTGGTCTGGAGCGAACGCGCCGCCGAGCTGTTTCATGACGTCCCTCAGGAAACCCTGGCGACCGGAGCCGGCTTCGCCACGCTGCTCGAGCCGTCACGTGCGATCCGGACGGACGCGCTGCTGACCACCTCGGCCGCGGCAGGCGCCAATTGCGTGCCGTACCGAATCGAATACGGCGTGCGGGCGACGACATCGGCGCCCATCACCTGGATCGAGGAGAGCGGCTGCTGGTATCCGGGATCCGACGGCCGCCCGGCCCGGGTCGAGGGCATCGTTCGTGTCAATAACGAGCGCCACGCCCGCGACGAGCAGCTTCTCAAACTCTCGCAGTACGATCCGCTGACCGGTGAGCTCAACCGCACCCATCTGGTGGCGGCGCTCGCCGAGGCGATCGAGGAAGCCTCGCGCTTCCGTAGCGGACTGAGCTTCCTGCTGATCGGCCTCGATCATCTGGCGCGGATCAACGATTCGTTCGGCTTCGACGTCGCCGATCAGGTGATCTGCACCATCGCGCAGCGGATCCGCGCGCGGCTCCGGGCCGGCGATCAGCTCGGCCGCTTCTCCGGCAACAAATTCGGCCTGATCCTGAAGAACTGCACGGCCGACGACGCCCAGATCGCGGCCGAGCGCTTCCTGGCCGCGGTGCGCGACGAGATCGTGCCGACGCGATCGGGCCCGGTGTCGATCACGGCGTCGATCGGCGCGGTGGCGTCGCCACGCCACGCCCGCACCGCAGATGAAGCGATCAATCGCGCCCAGGAGGCGCTTTCGGCCGCCAAGCATCGCCGCTGCGGCACGCTGTCGATGTGGCGACCGAACGTCGAGCGCGACGCCCAGCGCCGCGTCAACATTCGGGTCACCGACGAGATCGTCACCGCACTCAACGAGCGGCGGATCGTGCTGGCCTATGAGCCGGTGGTCGACGCCGCATCGCGCGCGCCGGGCTTTCACGAATGTCTGGTCCGCATGGTGCAGGACGACGGCCAGGTGCTGCTCGCGCCCGACATCGTCCCGGTCGCCGAGCGGCTCGGGCTGATCCGCCTGGTCGATCACCGCGTGCTCGAACTGGTGGTGGCCGAACTCGCCGCCGCGCCGCAGACGACGCTCAGCCTCAACATCTCGCCGGACACCACGATGGATGCCGACTGGTGGGCCGGGATCGAGTCGCTGATGCTGGCGCATCCCGGCGTCGCCGAGCGGCTAATCGTCGAGATCACCGAAACGGTGGCAATCCAGGACCTCAACGAGGTGCGCGGCTTCGTCACCAGGCTGAAGAAGTTCGGCGCCAGGATCGCGATCGACGATTTCGGTGCCGGCTACACCTCGTTCCGAAACCTGCGCAACCTCGGCGTCGATATCGTCAAGATCGACGGCGCTTTCGTGCAGAACATCGCCCGCTCGGCGGACGACCGTGCGTTCGTGCAGACGCTGATCGATCTGGCGCGGCGGCTCGGCATCAAGACCGTGGCCGAATGGGTGCAGGACGAGGAATCCGCACTGCTGCTGCGCGACTGGGGCTGCGACTACATCCAGGGCCGGCTGATCGGCCTCGCCTCCCAGCATCGTCCCTGGCACAGGCCGGCCGCGACGGAGGCCGCCGCGGTCGGTGGACGCGCGGCGCAATGACCCCGCCTGCCGGTCGCCCTCTCAAATAACCAGATCAGACGAGTGATCACTGATCGCGTGATCACTCGTCTCCAAACGACAGCCGACTTGTAGCTGACGCCGGCTTGCAGCGTAGCGAACTACGCCTCGTCCTTCTTCGGGTGCTCGATCGACATCCGGTCGAGCCGCTCCTGCATGTCCTTCATCTGCCGGCGCAGGTCGTCGATATTGTCCGCCTCGCGCGCGGGTTCGGCGGGAGCTGCCTCGGCCTCAACCTCGTGGCTCGGCTTGCGCGGCACGAACATCGAGAACGTCTGCTGAAACAGCTCCATGTTGCGGCGGACGGTTTCCTCGAGCGGCGCGAACGGGGTCATGCTCAAGGTCGAGCTCATCTGCTTGCGGAATTTCTCCTGCTCGCGGGTCAACGAATCGATCGACTGCTCGAGATATTTCGGTACCACCATCTGCATGCTGTCGCCGTAGAAGCGGATCAGCTGGCGCAGGAAGGTGGTCGGCAGCAGGTTCTGCCCTGCCTTGTTCTCTTGCTCGAAGATGATCTGGGCCAGCACCGAACGCGTGATGTCGTCGCCGGTCTTGGCGTCGTAGACGAGGAAGTCTTCGCCGTCTTTCACCATCGACGCGAGGTCTTCGAGGGTGACGTAGGTACTGGTGCCGGTGTTGTAGAGCCGCCGGTTCGCGTATTTTTTGATTGTCGTTGGTTGGTCTGATTTCGCCATGGCACCCACACGCATGGAGGAAAGGAACCCGCCGCTCCCTGACGACGGGGCAGAGACGCAATGCAATAAAGTAAGCACTTCCAATGCGGTTCGGCTACCGTTTTGTGCGTCGGCGGTTAATCGGCAGGCAGACATTGCCTTGAACGGTGCCGGCGGAGTGACTTTATAAGCAGGAAGGCCGCCTCCGCGATTGACACGCCGGGGCGGCATTCTCAGGATGGCCGCCGACGCTGGCCGTCCCAATCGGCACCCGCCGTCCAATCAATTCGTTCAAACAACCCGAGCCCCAGGAGATGTCCATGTCGGACGATGTCGTCATCGTCAGCGCTGCACGCACCGCTGTCGGAAGCTTCAACGGCGCCTTCGCCAATACGCCGGCGCACGATCTCGGCGCCGCCGCCATCAAGGCGGCGCTCGAGCGCGCCGGCATCGAGCCGGGCCGCGTCTCCGAAGTGATCATGGGCCAGATCCTCACCGCCGCGCAGGGCCAGAATCCCGCCCGCCAGGCGTCGATCGCGGCCGGCATCCCGGTTGAAAGCCCGGCCTGGGGTGTCAATCAGTTGTGCGGCTCCGGCCTGCGCACCGTCGCGCTCGGCTACCAGGCGCTGATGAACGGCGACTCGGAAGTGGTGGTCGCCGGCGGCCAGGAATCGATGAGCATGGCGCCGCATGCCCAGTATCTGCGCGGTGGCGTGAAGATGGGCGGCGTCGAGTTCATCGACACCATGATCAAGGACGGTCTATGGGACGCCTTCAACGGCTACCACATGGGCAACACCGCCGAGAACGTCGCGCGGCAGTATCAGATCACCCGTCAGCAGCAGGACGAATTCGCCGTCTCGTCGCAGCAGAAGGCCGAGGCCGCGCAGAAGGCCGGCAAGTTCAAGGACGAGATCGTGCCGGTGACGATCAAGACCCGCAAGGGCGACATCGTCGTCGACACCGATGAATATCCGCGTCACGGCGCCACCATCGAGGCGATGACCAAGCTGAAGCCGGCGTTCGAGAAGGACGGCACCGTGACCGCCGCGAACGCGTCGGGCATCAACGACGGCGCCGCTGCGGTCGTGCTGATGAAGGCGAGCCAGGCCGCGAAGGAAGGCAAGACGCCGCTGGCCCGCATCGTGTCGTGGGCGCATGCCGGCGTCGATCCGAAGATCATGGGCACCGGCCCGATCCCCGCCTCGCGCGCCGCGCTGAAGAAGGCCGGCTGGTCGATCGGCGATCTCGATCTGATCGAAGCCAACGAAGCCTTCGCCGCACAGGCCTGCGCGGTGAACAAGGACCTCGGCTGGGACGTGTCGAAGGTCAACGTCAATGGCGGCGCGATCGCGATCGGTCATCCGGTCGGCGCATCCGGTGCGCGCGTACTGGTGACGCTGCTGCACGAGATGCAGAAGCGCGATTCGAAGAAGGGACTCGCGACGCTGTGCATCGGCGGCGGTATGGGAATCGCGATGTGCCTCGCGCGCGATTGAGGCAATGTCACGCCGCTGATGCGGCATGATGTTGCAACAGACGTAACAAGGTGCGGTGCATCAACGAATGTTCAAACGCCCGGCAGATTGCCGGGCGTTTTTGCTTGATGTTCGTCGACGGGCGGATTTTAGTCGGGACGACACAATCGAATTCTAGAAAAGAAAGAGCATTGCGGGAGGGATTTTGAAATGGCGCGTGTAGCGTTGGTGACTGGGGGGACGCGCGGAATCGGTGCAGCAATCAGCAAGGCGTTGAAGGCCGCAGGACATGCGGTGGCGGCGACTTATGCAGGCAATGATTCGGCGGCAGAACGATTCAAAGATGAGACGGGTATCCCGGTATATAAGTGGGATGTAAGTTCATTCGACGCGTGCGCGGCGGGCGTGAAACAGGTCGAGGCCGATCTCGGTGCCATCGACATTCTCGTCAACAACGCCGGCATCACGCGCGATACGGCGTTCCACAAAATGACGCTCGAGCAGTGGAACGCGGTGATCAACACCAATCTCGGTTCGCTGTTCAACATGACCCGGCAGGTGATCGAAGGCATGCGCGCGCGCAAGTTCGGCCGCATCGTCAACATCTCGTCGATCAATGGCCAGAAGGGACAGTTCGGTCAGGTCAACTACTCGGCCGCGAAGGCCGGCGACATCGGTTTCACCAAAGCGCTCGCGCTGGAGAATGCGCGCGGCGGCATCACGGTGAATGCCATCTGCCCGGGCTACATCAATACCGAGATGGTGCAGGCGGTACCGAAGGATGTGCTGGAGAAGGCGATCCTCCCGCTGATCCCGTGCAACCGCCTCGGCGAGGCCGACGAGATCGCCCGCGCCGTCGTGTTCCTGGCGGGCGAGGACGCCGGCTTCATCACCGGCTCGACGCTGACCATCAATGGCGGCCAGTACATGACGTGAGGCCGAGCGCTTCGCTTGGTTTCGGGGGGCGGACCGTCTGACGGTCCGCCCCCCCGTTTCAACACCGACAAACGAATCGACGATGACGCCGCGGACCGCAACGCTGATCGGGCTTTCCGCCATCCTGATGTGGTCGCTGCTCGCGGTGCTGACGGTGGGGACCGGCACGATTCCGCCGTTCCAGCTTGCCGCAATGACATTCGCGATCGGCGCCATCGCGGCCGCGACCGGATGGATCGTGCGGCCCGGTGCGATCCAGGCGCTGCGGCAGCCGGCGCTGGTCTGGGCGGTCGGTGTCGGCGGATTGTTCGGCTATCACGCGCTGTATTTTCTCGCGCTGCGTCTTGCGCCGCCGGCCGAGGCGGGCCTGCTGAACTATCTGTGGCCGCTGCTGATCGTGTTGTTCTCAGCGGCCCTGCCGGGCGAACGGCTGAAGCTGCATCACCTCGCCGGAGCGCTGCTGGGTTTAGCCGGGACAGCGCTGCTGTTGCTTGGCAACGGCGCGGCCCTGGAGCGCGCACATTGGCCGGGACTTGCCGCCGCCTTTGTGGCGGCATTCGTGTGGGCGACCTATTCGGTGCTGTCGCGCCGGCTCAAGGCGGTGCCGACCGATGCGGTCGCGGGCTTCTGCCTGGCGACCGCGCTGCTCGCGGCGCTCGTGCACGGCGCGATCGAAGCCACGGTGTGGCCGCAGAGCCCGTCGCAATGGCTGGCGATCGTCGCGCTCGGGATCGGCCCGGTCGGCGCGGCATTCTATGCCTGGGATATCGGCATGAAGCGCGGCGACATCCGCGTGCTCGGCGCGGCGTCCTATGCGACGCCGCTGCTGTCGACCGGTTTCCTGATTCTCGCGGGCTATGCGCGGCCGACTGCGACGCTGGGGGTGGCGGCGCTGCTGATCGCCGGCGGCGGACTGCTCGCCGCCAAGGACATGCTGGGCGCAGCGCGGCCGGAACGGGCCGAATGAATCGACACGGCGCGCGGGCTTCTACTGCTCGAGCACCATCTGCCCATTCGCATATTCGAAGCGTTTGAGCTTCGACAGAAACGACAGCCCGAGCAGATTTTCCGACAGCGCTGCGTCCGGCAGCACCAGCGCATCGACGTCGCGCACCATCAGTCCGCCGACCTCGAGCAGCGCCAGCCGGGTTCGGGCGGCTTTGACGGTGCCGTTCGCCGTGATCACCGTCGCGGTGTAGTCGGAACGGCGCGGCCGCAATCCGAACTGCGCCGCCGACGTCTCGTTGAGTGCGACCACGGACGCGCCGGTATCGACCATGAATCCGAGCCGCTGCCCGTCGATCCGGCCCTCGGTCTGGAAATGGCCGCGCGCATCGCGCGGAATCGCAACGCTGCGGATCGCGGCGTTGGGCGACAGGCCGATGGTCGCCTTTGCGGCCACGCTGGCATGTGCCGGCGCCGGCATCATGCGGTCGGCCATCTCGGCCATTGCGGTACCGAGAATCGCCAGCACCGCCGCGATCATCAAGATGTTACGCATAACGCATACCCACACCAGTCACAGGCCGCGCGGGATTGGATCACGCGCGCACGGCAGCTGCGACTGCTCCGGCCGCCGCCAGCAGCTATTTTGCCCAAAAGGGTGAGCGAAGACTTAATGGCGGGTGCGCAGCCCGGCCCCGTCGCGCAGTTCTGGCACGGCCGCAGGCAGCCGCAGGGGTCACGTCCCTCTCGGCTTGGCGCGACGGGTCGGCGGCGCGCTCGCCGGGTCTTCCGGCCAGGGATGGCGCGGATAGCGGCCACGCAAATCGGCCCGCACGCCCGCATAGGAGCCGCGCCAAAATCCCGGCAGGTCGCGGGTGACCTGCACCGGGCGATGCGCCGGCGACAGCAGCTCCAGCACCAGCGGCACCGCGCCGCCGGCCACCGACGGATGCGTCGTCAGTCCGAACAGCTCCTGCAGCCGTACCGCGATGGTCGGTCCCTGCTCGGCCTCGTAGTCGATCGGCAGATGGCTGCCGGTCGGCGCCTCGAAATGCGTCGGCGCTTCGCGGTCGAGCCGCGTGCGCAGATCCCATGGCAAGAGGTTCATCACCGCATCCGACAGATCGGAGGCGGTGACGTCTTTCAGTCCCGTCTTGTCGAACAGCGCCGGCACCAGCCACGCCTCGCACTGCGCCACGAGGCCGTCGTCCGACAGATCCGGCCACAGATCGCCTTCGGCCTTGCGCAGGAACATCACCCGGCCGCGCCATTGCTGCAGCGCCTTCGACCATGGCAGCCGATCGAGCCCGGCTGCGACAAGACCCTCGGCCAGTACACGGGCGGTTTCTTCCGACGGCTTCAGCGCAATCGGCGCTTCGGACAGCGTGATCGCGTGGAGTCCGCGTCGCCGCCGCGCCCGCAGCGCCATCGCGGCGCGATCGAAGCTGACCTCGTCGGCATCGCTGATCTGATCGCCGAAATGCCGCTCGATCTCGGCGAGCGTGATCGGCGCCGCCAGCAGAATCCGCCCCTGCGCCGCGGTGCCGGTGAGTTCGCCGACCGCCAGATACGGCGCCCGCGCCAGCGACGACGTCTGCTCGACCGCCGCGCCGCGGCCATTGGCCAGCACAAACGAGCCATTGCCACGGTTCTTGGCGATGCGGTCGGGGAACGCGAAAGCGAGGAGCACGCCGGTGCTTAACTCCCCTCCCCCTTGCGGGGAGGGAGCCTGCCCCGGACTTGATCCGGGGTCGGGGGTGGGGGTCCCCAAGGAAGGCCTCGCTTGTGGCCACCCCCCACCCCGACCCTCCCCCGCAAGGGGGGAGGGAGAAGAGGGCGCCGCACCGCGCTGCGAGGGTGAGGGCGAATTATCTGCTCTCGTCGAAGCCGCCTGCCTCGCCCACCGCTCCGCCATCTGCCGGGCGCTGCTCGCGCGTTGCGAGCGGTCGCGGCGGAAATTGTCGCGGCGGGCGTCGAGGTCGGCGCTGTCGCCGCCGAGACCGCGTTCGGTCAGGATCGCGGCGATTTCGGCGGCCTCTTCGGCATGATCGAAGCGCGCCGCATCGACGATCATCCGCGCCAGCCGCGGCGGCAGCGCCATCGCCCGCAGCGCGCGGCCCTCGTCGGTGATGCGGCCGTCGGGATCGAGCGCGCCGAGCTCGCGCAGCAGCTCGCGCGCTTCCTTCAGCGCCGGCGCGGGCGGCGGATCGAGGAACGCCAGCGACGCCGGATCGGCGACGCCCCATTGCGCCAGATCGAGCAGCAGCGACGACAGATCGGCGCTGAGAATCTCCGGTTGGGTATAGGCCGGCAGCGACGCGGTCTGCGGTTCGTCCCAAAGCCGGTAGCAGACGCCCGGCTCGATACGGCCGGCGCGGCCGCGGCGCTGATCGACCGCGGCGCGCGAGGCCCGCACCGTCTCCAGCCGGGTCAGCCCCAGATCCGGCTCGTAACGCGGCACCCGCGCCAGCCCGCAATCGACCACGATGCGCACGCCCTCGATGGTCAGCGAGGTCTCGGCAATCGAGGTCGCCAGCACCACCTTGCGCTGCCCCTTCGGCGCCGGCTGGATGGCACGATCCTGCACGGCGGCATCGAGCGCGCCGAACAGCGGCACGATCTCCACGCCCGCGTCCTGCACCCGCTCGCGCAGCATCGTCTCGGTGCGGCGGATCTCGGCGGCGCCGGGCAGGAAAGCCAGCACCGAGCCGGCGTCGCTACGCAAGGCCGATGCGATCGCCTCGGCCATCTGCCGCTCCAGCGGCGCGTCGCTGCGGCGGCCGAGATAGCGGGTGTCGACCGGGAACGCCCGGCCGAGGCTTTCAACCACCGGCGCCTCGCCGAGCAGCTTTGCCACGCGCGCGCCGTCGATCGTCGCCGACATCACCAGGATGCGCAGGTCTTCGCGCAGCCCCTGCTGCGCGTCGCGGGCCAGCGCGAGGCCGAGATCGGCATCGAGCGAGCGCTCGTGAAACTCGTCGAACAGCACGGCGCCGACGCCGCTCAGTTCCGGATCGTCGAGGATCTGCCGGGTGAAGATGCCCTCGGTGACGACCTCGATGCGGGTCGCGCGCGACACTTTCGAGCCGAAGCGAACGCGATAGCCGACCGTTTCGCCGGCCTTCTCGTTCAGTGTCCGGGCCATCCGCTCCGCGGAGGCGCGGGCGGCGATGCGGCGCGGCTCCAGCACGATGATCTTCTGGCCCCGCAGCCAGGGCGCGTCGAGCAGCGCCAGCGGCACCCGCGTGGTCTTGCCGGCGCCCGGCGGCGCGACCAGCACGGCGGTGCTGCTCGCGTCGAGCGCGGATGTCAGATCGCCGAGGGCGTCGTCGATCGGAAGCGGCGTGTCGAAAGTTCGAGGCAAGGGCGGCTCGCGGCGGTGAAGGCGGCGATGGTTAACAGACTCGATCCGGCGCCGCAAAACCACCCGCCGCGAAGGTTGTGACGACCTCGGCATATTCCTTGATCGGCGCAACACTAACGCAACCGATACCGTCGATGATGCCGTCGGGCCGCACCAAGCAGGAACAATGATGACCGACACCGGCACACACGTCCCGATCCGGATGCATGGCGACCGCGTCGACTGGGTCGACTACGCCAAGGGGATCTGCATCATCATGGTGGTGATGATGCATTCGGTGCTGGGTGTGGAGGCCGCCGCCGGCCAGACCAGTTTCATGCACTACGTGGTCGAGTTCGCCAAGCCGTTCCGGATGCCGGACTTCTTCCTGATCTCCGGCCTGTTCCTGGCGGTGGTGATCGATCGCGACTGGCGGACCTATCTGGACCGCAAGGTGGTGCACTTCGCTTACTTCTACGTGCTGTGGGTGACGATCCAGTTCGCCGTCAAGGCGCCCTCCTTCGCGGCCGAGATGGGCTGGGCCGGTGTCGCCAAGCTGTATGCGCTGTCGTTCATCGATCCGTTCGGCACGCTGTGGTTCATCTATCTGCTGCCGATCTTCTTCGTCGTCACCAAGGCGACGCGCAGCCTGCCGCCGTTGCTGATCTGGGGCATCGCGGCGTTGCTGGAGTCGTTGCATCTGCAGACCGGCTGGATGGTGCCGGACGAATTCTGCGCGCGGTTCTTCTATTTCTACACCGGCTATCTGTTCGCCCGGCACGTCTTCGCGTTCTCCGACGCGGCCCGCGCGCGGCCGGCGCTGGCCCTCGCGGGGCTCGCGACCTGGGCGGTGGTGAACGCCGCGCTGGTGCATGTCGGGTTGAGCGAATGGCCGCTGCTCTCGCTGGCGCTCGGCCTCGCCGGCGCCGGCGCGATCATCACGGTCGGCACGCTGCTGGCGGAGAAGCGCTGGCTCGACGGCCTGCGGTTCTGCGGCGAGCACTCGATCGTGATCTATCTGGCGTTCTTCCTGCCGATGGCGATCAGCCGGTCGCTGCTGCTGAAGTTCGGCGGCTTCCTCGATCTCGGCGTGATCGCCATTCTGGTCAACATCGCCGGCGTGGTCGGCGCGCTGCTGATCTGGTGGCTGGCGCTGAAGAGCGGCGCCCGTTTCCTGTTCGAGCGCCCCGACGCCTTCTGGATCGCGCCGAGGAAGAAGGCCGCGCGCTTGCAGCCGGCCGAGTAACCAGAACGCCCTCACTAAGCACTAAGCCGCACGCCTAGGCAATGCCGCCAGGAGCGTAGCAGCGGCGGAGCGCCGAAGCCGTCGCCGGTCGGACTGTGGCCGCAGGCGATGTCAGCACCACCGGCTCGGCGCGTGCCCGGCGTCCGCCAGCGTAGGCTCGCAGGCGAGCGCGTGCGACATCCGCCAGAACATATGCGCCAGGCGGGTGAAGGCGATCCGGTCGCGTTTGGCAGCTTCGTCGCTCGGCGGCAGCGTGAAGGTCTCGATGCCGATGATATGGTCGAACGCGGGGTGTCGGCCGATCGCCTGCGCGATCACCGAGACGCAGGGCGCATCGTCGGCGGCCTCGGCCGCCGTCCGCGGCGGCAGGCCGGGATGTTGCAGCGGCGCCGCATAGAACTGGTAGGCGCCGTGGCCGAGCTGTTCCACGACGTGTTCGGCGAGCGGCAGCGTATCGCCGAAGCAGACCAGCCGTGAATGCTGCAACACCTCGGGTTCGAGCAGATCGAGGTCCTCGGCAGACACGTCGGTCCAGATCGACAGGCCAGGATTGTGTTCGCGCAGCAGCAGCGAGAGCGCGTGCTGATAGTCCGCGCGGCCGGCAAACAGGATGATGGTCTTGAGCATCGGGCGGGTCCTTCAGATGCGCGGCACGGAGACGATGGCGGGGCGTCGCTTGGCGAGCGAGGCGAAGACGTCGGGCGGCACCGGCTGGCCGGGCACGATGTCGAGAACGCTGGCGCGGCCGGAGCGCGCGGCTCGGCGCGCGGCGTCGGCCTCGTCGCGCCAGGCACACAGCGTCAGTTCGAATCGGCCGAAGCCGCCGCATTCCGCCGCGAACGCGCTGGTCGCGGCGTCGATGGTGGCGGCGACCGCGCGGGCGTCCGCCGTGCCGACATCGTGCAGGATCACCGCGACACTGTCGGTCGAGAGCGCCTGGGACTGCATCACCACCAGCGCATCGCGTGGCCCGGTTCGCCCGGCCCGCCTCGCCGCCCGTGCGATCGCCGCAAAGCTCGGGTCCGGACCGAGATCGGCCGTGGTGCTGCAGCAGTCGTGCACGACCGTCGCCTTGGCCTCCGCGAGATCGCCGACCAGCGCATGATAGGAGCGCGGCAGCCATACCGTGTCGAGCGAGCGCTGCGACGTCGCCAGGCACCATGCCTGATCGAGCAGCGCGCCCTCCCACACGGTGGGACACAGCTCGGCGAGCTGCCGCCAGACACCCAGCAATGCCTCGGCGGCAGCGGTCCGGCCGAGATAGATCGTCCGGGCCGACATCTCCCAGCGATTCCATTTGTGAACGGCGAAATCGCAGCCGAGCCCCGCCGGCAGCAGCGGCGCCTCGTGCAGGTCGGCGCCGGCTTCGACGAACAACAGCGGCTCGGCGAAGCGATCCCACATCCGCGCGATGAAATCGGCCTTCTCGGCGCATCGCAGGCGATCGTCGAGCGCGCTGTCGATCGGTTCGATATGCGCCCTCAATTGGTAGCGTTCGGCGGCCTGCTGCAGCCGCAGCGCGCCCTGGGCGTCGCCCCTGCGCGGATAGCAGCTCACCACCCGCAGCCGCTCGATCGCGGGACGCGGGATGAGCGCTTCGATCGCTCCGACGCCACCCCACCACATCTCGTGGGGACCATCGGCCCCATGCGTGCCGACGGTGCCGTATTCGGTCAGCTTCGACTTCAGGAAGTCGAACACCGGGTTCTCGCCGAACGGCACGACGACGATGCTGCCGGCCCGCAGGCTGCGATAGAACAGCTCTGCACCGGCGCTGTTGAGCGGATCGGTGACGATGATCAGCCGGTGTTCAGCGCTGAGTTTGTCGCCGCGTTGGTACAGCCGGGCTTCGCCGAGCCGGGCGGCGAGCCAGCCGAGGCGGCGACGCTGCGCTTCGTTGAGCCGGAGGCCGGCGGCGCGAAGTAAGCCGTCGAGGTGGGAGGCGCTGGCGTGGTCGAGAGCGTGCAAGGCGGAGATCCGCAAGAGAGATGACTAAGCCTTGAACGGCCGAGCACGCGCGATCAGGCGCGGCCGTGCTCGCGGGCGCCGCGTGCCACGATCGCCGCCGGCTGCGTCGCCAGCGGCCGGCCCCTGCCGAGCGGCGTGACGGCCAGCGTGTAGACCGCGAATGGCGATCGCATCGGGCCGAGCTGGATCAGCAGACAGGCGTCGTCCTGCTCGGCCAGATAATGCCGACCGCTGCGGCGCAGCCCGGCATCGATCAGCAGGCCGGCGGGAACGCTTACGACCTCCTGGCTGTGCGCGGCCTCGGCGATGGTCTTGCCCTGCTGCAACACGACGCCATCGAGCAATCCCTCGCGGGTCAATTTGCCGAGCGGCAATGCGATCGTCGCCAGCCCCATCTGCCGTGACACCGGGACGCGCACCCGCAGATCGCCGAGCCCGGTGAGGAACACCGTGACGGTCTCCAGCGTCGCAGTGCCGTCGGTCCTGAACAGGCCGACCTGCAGCGAGCCGCAGGGCGTTTCACCGACCACATCTGCCGACAGCCGATTAGCGCCGAACAGCGCGTAGAAGTAGGCCAGCGCCGGCGACAGCGCCGCGAAACTGCCGGCGATCCACATTGGCGGCGGCGCGGTGGTACAGGCCGCGGAGAGGCCGCGCGCCACGATCTGGTTGCGGATGAAGCCGGCGTCGATCATCGGTGCCAGCGTGGCGGTGCCGAGATTGACGTCGTGCTGGAAGTCGCCGAACAGCGCGAGCTCCTCGTCGTCGGGCAGCAGCAGCAATCGCCCGATCGTGGCTGCACTCCAGGCGGCGGACCGCGCAAGGTCGGCGTACGGTGCCAAGCTGTAATCCGCCGCGACGGCGTCGGCCACAGCCATGAAGGCAAGTGCGCCGGCCTGGATCTCGGCGCATCGCGCGATCTGCGCCGGCGGCCGCGGATTGGGCTCGCGCACGACGCCGCTATCCTGATAGTCGCGGACCGAACCTTCCGGCGAGCAGCAGATCTGTTCGAGGATCAGCGCGTTGCGCACCAGCATCCGGTTGACGTGCGGCGTCACCGTCCGGTCGCAGATGAAGCCTTCGGCGCTGTCGCCCTCGGCAAGGTCTTCGAGCGCGTCGTCGAGAGCGAACAAATACAGCCCGTGGAGCCGAAGCCCGTTGGCCTCGAGTCGCAGCGCGCGGCTCAGCGCTTTCTGGACGTTGCCCGAATAGCCGATATCGATCAGCACGAGATCGGTCAGCGCATCGAAATCCGCGATGGTCTCGCGCAGATAGCAGACCAGCCGGGCCCGGAGCCCGGCCGCCAGGTCGGCGACATCCCGCGGCTGCATCAGCATCGGCAACGCGTCGGCGAGATCGGCTCCGGTGGCGATGCCGCCGGGGTGGTCGGCGAAAAAGCCGGCGATCGGGGCAGGCACAACCTTCAGCATGTCGCCGAATGTCGCGGCATCGATCTTCGGGATCTTGCGAAACAGCTCGCACAGCGGCGCCATCGTATCGGCCGAGGCGATCAGGCTGACGCGGCGGTTGACCTCGAGATAGCAGGCCGGAGCTTCGCGCGTTCGTTGCCAGACTTGATACGACAGGAAGCCGTCGCGGCCGAGGAAGGCGACGCCGACGCGGCGGCCGTCCTGGTCGAGCTTGGCCACGCGGTCCGCCACGAAGGCGTCGAACGCTCGCATCACCGGCCCGACCACGGTGACGCCGAGATGATACGCGGGCGATTGCTCGGCGCTGCGTGCCGCCACCATCCGTCGCAGTGTGCGGGCGCCATGATCGAGCTGCCGCGGATGACCGTCGCACAGGAGGTCGAACAGCGAGGCCTCGCGCTGCAACCGCGACGCCAGCCGCGCGCCGGCCTGCGGATAGTGCCGTGCCCGGATGCCGAAGCGCCGCGCGCCCTCGATGTCGGCTTGCGGATTGTCGCCGACATGCAGCGCGGAAGCGACGTCGACCTGCTGCTCCGCCACATAGGCGGCGAACAGCGCTTCGCTCTTGCTGCTGCGATGATCGCAGGAGGCGTAGAGGAAATCCCAGGCGAGCTCGGGGCAGCACGCCCGCAGGAGTTGCCCCAGCCGCGCTGCGTCCCAATACGTATCGGAGATGAATCCGACGCGGTGGCCGGCGCGTTTGTTGTCGAGATATTGCGCGAGGATTTCCGGATTTGTCCGGCACAAATCGAGTTCGGCACCGAACTCCGCGTCGACCAGTTGATCGACGGCGCTATCATCCAGGCCGAATAGTTTGAACGGAAAGCAGGAATAGATTTCGGCGATGTGCACTTCGGCCGAGCCGCGAGTTTGTTTCGCTTTCGCCCGGGCGCGCGATTCAGCAAGGATGCGATGCTGACAGAAATGATCGGACATGTTTCGATCATCTTCGGAAATGCCGGAAAGCTGATAAGTCCTTTCAAACACGCCGGTCGGCGTGGTGCAGGCGCGTAGCAGAAATGTATCGAAAACATCGAACGAGCAGGCGCGCCGCGTCTGCGCCCGGCGGAAGCCGCCGATCGATAGTGCCGTCATGACTCATAGCCCGCTTGTTTGTCGCCGCTTCAACGCGTGGTAATCGATAAGCAGGCGCTCGATCGCCCGAAATGTTACTTCGTGATCGAAATGACGCGGATCGCCGACTGACAGCGCGATGATTTGCGCTAGTGTCGAGTGCATGATTCGGAACTCACAGCTCATCGCAGGATCACGACGACGAACGTGCGATCACCCCGTCGGCGTTTCTGGTCCTCGCTCCCGAGTCTGGTCCACGGCCGCTCGCTCATTCGCCGCGCGTCCTATCCGCGCGCCGGGAGACGACATGCGAGCGGCCGGCCGTGCCTCCGCGTGGTGGTGGTCCGTTCTCTGCCGGAGTGACCCGGGGCGCGTCCAACGCCGGCAAAAAATGCCGCATGGTGGGCAAAACATTCCCACTAACTATTTGAAAAATAATCAAAATACCGCGCCTGATCGGGCACGGACGGACGTTCAACACGACGAGGCCAGACTGGTTCGGCGCCAGCGGCGTTGCGGGTTGGAGGATGGGGCATGAGTTACGCGGTCGAAATCTCGGCGCCTGCCGAAGCCAACGTCGCAGCGCTCGCGCGAGACCACGATGCGTCGCCCGAGATGGCGCCGCCCCTCGTACCCGACGCGCCGCGACCTGCTGCGGAAACTGTGTTCGACGAGGACGCGCCGCTGCTCGATCAGCTCGCGACCGGAGACGAAGGCGCATTCCGCGCGCTGGTCGAACGCCACATCGATCGCGGCTACGCGATCGCGCTGCGTATTCTCGGCAACGCCGCCGATGCCGAGGACGTGGTGCAGGACACCATGCTGAAGGTCTGGACGCATCGCGGCCGCTGGCAGCACGGCCGCGCCAAGTTCTCGACCTGGCTGTACCGCGTAATCAGCAATCGCTGCATCGACCTGCGCCGCAAGCCGCGCACCGAGAACGTCGACGCCGTCCCCGAGGTCGCCGACTCGCAGCTCGACGCCAGCCGCGTGATCGAGCGCAACGAACTCAGCCGGATGCTGGAAACAGCGATGCAGAGGCTGCCGGATCAGCAGCGCCTCGCGCTGATCCTGTCGTATCACGAGAACATGAGTAACGGCGAGATCGCCGACGTCATGGAAAGCACCGTCTACGCGGTGGAATCCTTGTTGAAGCGGGGGCGGCAACAGCTTCGCGCCTTGCTGCGCGGACACGAGCGTGACCTGCGCGGCGCGTTTACCGACTGTTGACCATAATTCGGCTGCCGCACGCATTCGCCGCCTGATCGAAGCGGCTCCTTCCGTTCGAACATCAGACGGGGACGATCCGCGTCCGGTGTCATCGCCGCCACGCGGCTGGTCACGCCGATCAGCACAGGAGCCTTGCTATGCCCGCGATCTCGACCAACACGGCGGCCAATTCGGCGGTCCGCTATCTCAATATCAACTCCGCGCAGGAAACCAGCTCGCTGTCCAAACTGGCGAGCGGCTCGCGCATCACCTCCGCGTCGGACGACGCGGCCGGCCTTGCGATTTCGACCCGGATCTCCTCGGACGTCACCACGCTGCAGCAGGCCGCCACCAATGCGTCGCAGGCCGTCGCGATCCTGCAGACCGCGGACGGCGGCGCCTCCAACATCAGCGACATCCTGGCCCGCATGAAGTCGCTGGCGTCGGAATCGGCGTCCGGCACCACCACGGATTCGAGCCGCGCCTACATCAATTCGGAATTCTCGCAGCTCTCCAGCCAGATCGACTCGATCGCCAGCGGCACCCGCTATTCCAGCCAGAGCCTGCTCGACGGCACCAGCGTGTTCGCCTCGGGCGTCTCGGTGCTGGTCGGCACGCAAGGCAGCGACACCATCACGATCACGCTGTCCAATCTCAAGTCGTCGACGCTCGGCGTCTCGACGCTCGACGTCAGTACGCAGTCCGGCGCCACCACGGCGTTGAGTTCGCTCGACACCGCAATCAACACGGTCTCGGCGGCGCGCGCCAGCATCGGCGCGCAGGAGTCGCGGTTCAATTTCAGCGCCGACTCGATCTCGACCCAGACGCAGAATCTGCAGTCGGCGAACTCGGCCATCAGGGACGTCGATATCGCCTCCGAGCAGGCCAAGCTGTCGTCCGCCGAGGTCAAGACCCAGGCGGCAGTTTCGGCCGAAGCTGCGGCGAACCAGATGCCGCAGTACCTGCTGAAGCTGCTCAGCTGATGAAGCCCTCGCCGGGCCGGTCACGGCCGGCCCGGCATCACCATGAGATCGACCCGGGATCATGACATCGGTCAGCAGCACGACCTCCGGCACCGCCGGAACCACGACGAGCAGTACGTCGTCGTCCGGCACATCGGTGACGACCTCCGGAACCTCGACCACGACCAGCGTCGACTGGGATTCGCTGATCGCCTCGGCGGTCAACGCCAAGCTCGCCGCGGCGACGTCGATCTCGACCAAAATCACCGCCAACGAAGCCAAGATCGCCGCCTATCAGACGCTGCAGACCAACCTCAGCACGTTGTCCTCGGGGCTGTCGTCGCTGGCGACCGCTGTGGTCAATTCGCTCGCCACCAACGTGTTCGCCACCCGGGCCGCGACGCTGAGTTCGACCGGCGACGTCAGCGCGTCGTCGGCGCTCTCGATGTCGGTGAAGAACGGCGCCGCGACCGGCGACCACACCCTGACGATCAGCCAGATCGCGACCGCCCATAAGGTGATGAGCGCGACGCAATCGAGCGCCACCGACGCGCTCGGCAGCAGCGGCACGATTTCGCTCGGTCTCGCCGGCGGCAGCAGCACGGCGATTTCGATCACCAGCACGATGTCGCTGCAGGATGTCGTCGACGCCGTCAACGCCCAGAGCGCGACCACCAATGTCGAAGCCTCGATCGTGCAGGTGTCGAGCGGCTCGTACCGGATGGTGCTGACGGCGACGCAGGATGCCGCCGACATTCAATACTCCAGCACGTCCGGCGACGATGTTCTCAACACGCTCGGCTTCACCGACGGCTCGGGCAGTTTCGCCAACGTGCTGCAGACGGCGCAGCCCGCCGAATTCACGCTCGACGGCATCGCGATGACGCGCGACACCAACGACATCTCCGACGTGCTGACCGGCGTGACGTTCAACCTGCTGCAGGCGACGCCGAGCGGCTCCAGCATCAATATCAGCATCGGCACCGACACCAGCCAGATCAGCTCGGCGCTGCAGACCTTCGTCACCAACTACAACGCCTATCGGGACGCTGTGATCGCCCAGCAGGCGACCAATTCGGACGGCACCGCCTCCGACGGCGCGGTGCTGTTCGGCGACAGCACGATGCGGGACATCACCAGCCGGCTCGAAGCGGCGCTGAACACCACCGTCGGCGGCCTGTCGATGAGCGCGATCGGCCTGTCCTTCAACGAAAAGAACGAACTCGAGCTCGACACCAGCACGCTGTCGAGCATCCTGTCGACCAATCTCAGCGGTGTCACCAAGCTGTTGTCGGCGCAGACCACGACGTCGTCGAGTCAGCTTGCCGTGGTCAACACCGGCACCGCGCCGCAATCCTTCACGCTGGATCTGGCGGTCGATTCCAGCGGCAATCTCACCAGCGCCTCGGTCAATGGCGACTCGTCGCTGTTCACGGTGAGCGGCACCACCATCATCGGGGCGTCGGGCACCGCCTATGCGGGCATGGCCTTCACCTACAGCGGCACGACGGCGCAGTCGATCAGCGTGACGTCGACCACCGGCATCGCGTCGCAGATCTACCAGATCGCGAACAGCACCTCGTCGACCAGCGGTTCGCTGCAGACGATGATCAGCGGGCTGCAGAGCCGCGACTCCGATCTGCAGCAGAAGGTCGACGACATCACGGCGGCGGCCGCCACCTACAAGAGCCAGTTGCAGACGCAATACGCCAACTATCAGGCGGCGATCGCCAGCGCCGACAACACGCTGACCTATCTGAAAGCCCTCCTCAACGCCAGTTCGAGTAATTGATGACCCAGCATTCGATGGCCCAGCGGGCCAACCAGGCCTACCGCGGCGCCGCCGTGGCCGTGCCGCCGTTGAAGGCGGTGGTGATGCTCCACGCCGGCGCCATCACGCAGCTCCGCCGCGCGATCGAGGCGCAGGAGGCGCGGCGGTTCGAAGAGGGGCACGAATGCGTGGTGCGGGCGACCGCGATCCTGCGCGGGCTGAGCCACTATCTCGATTCCGGCCGGGGCGGCGCGCTGGCCGAGCGGCTGTTCAACACCTACAACGCGCTGGTGCTGGCGGCGTTGCGCGCCTCGGGCCGGCCTCACGCGGGCGCCAATCTGCAGCGCATCATCGACGGCATCGCCGAACTGCGCGAGGCGTGGGAATACGTCGAGACCACGGCCCGGACGGCTGCGCCGACCGCTTCCCGCCGCGCCGAGTAATGCCCCGAGGCCGGCGCGGGTGGAAAGCGATTTCCGGCGGCCCCCAAATGCTTTAAGACGGACATTGTAGCGCCGTGCCGATCGAATCGGCAGCGCTGCAACAGACCGACTGTTCCGTCACGTGGATCGATGATTCCAACGTGCGGGAACGCGCCAGCCCTCTCGTCGAGCATGCGATGGACATTGCGGAGTTCGAGGATCTGATTGACCGGCTGGGGGATGATCCGTCCCGATGGCCCGATGATCAGCGTCGCGAAGCCGAGCGTCTGGTCGCGACCTCCGCGGAGGCGCAGCGGCTGCTCGCCGACGCCAAGGCGGTCCGCGAAGCCCTGGCTGCGCCGCCGGTCCGGGCTCCGGCCGGCCTTGCCGACCGCATCGTCACAGCCGCCAGGCAAGCTCAGGTGGAACCGCAGGGATCTCCCGAGGGCGAGGCCGATCAGCCTGCCGCCGCGAAAGTCTTCGCCCGCTGAGCGCCCGCAGGTTTACGGCCGGACGGATCTGCTTCCCGGGCCAGAGCGGCCGTCAGCTGCTCGCCGGCAGGCTCACGGTCCACGGCTCGTCGAACACGTGCTCTTCGAGATTCAGCCCCGGCCCAGAGCGGTCGATCACCACGAAATCCTGCGCAGCGCCGTATGGCGTCAGCACGCCGTGCCAGACGTTGCGCGCGTAGCAGACGCCCTGATGCGGGGCGGTGAAGAAAGCCTGCGGCCTGCCGGGTCCGCCCGCTTCATCCGGACACACGATCACCAGAAACGGCGCGGCGTTCAGCGGCACGAACGCCTGGGCGCCGAGCGGGTGGCGCTCGACCAGCGCCAGCCGCAGCGGCAGCCGATAAGGCTGCGCCTCGACCAGCCCGACCACGACCTGCGCGCCGTCACCGGTCACATCGATCGCGGCGAGGTCGTGGTAGCGCTGCGCCATGCCGGCGTTCATCGGCCGCGGCGCGACCTGTGCGGTGTCGATGACTTGGCCAAACGGCGCGAACGCCGCGGCGGTCAGCGGCTGCGCGATCAGTACGCGGTCGCGCGCATCGCTCATCGGCCGAACCCGCGGCGGCCGAGCGCCGGATGGCGGTTGACGTCCTTGTACAGCAGATAGCGGAAGCGGCCGGGGCCGCCCGCGTAGCAGGCCTGCGGGCAGAACGCGCGCAGCCACATGAAGTCGCCGGCCTCGACCTCGACCCAGTCGCGGTTGAGCCGATACACCGCCTTGCCTTCGAGCACGAACAGGCCGTGCTCCATCACATGGGTTTCCTCGAACGGGATCGAGGCGCCGGGCTGCAGCGTCACGATGTTGACGTGCATGTCGTGGCGCAGATCCTCCGGCGAGACGAACCGCGTCGTCGCCCAGGCGCCGCCTGTGCCGGTCATGCCGGCTGGTTCGATCTCGGCCTCGTGGGTGACGAAGGCATCCGGCACGTCGAAGCCGCGTGCGAACTCATAGGCCTTGCGAATCCAGTGCAGGCGCGCTGGCGCGTCGCCGCGGTTGCGCAGCTTCCAGCCGGCGCCGGGTGGCAGATAGGCGTAGCTGCCGGGCCGCAGCGCGTAGTCCTGGCCGTCGAGGGTGAGGGCCGGGGTGCCGCCGACTACGAAAAGCACGCCTTCGGCCTGCGGATCGGGTTCGGGGCTGTCGCTGCCGCCGCCGGGTCCGATCTCCATCAGGTACTGCGAGAACGTCTCGGCAAAGCCCGACAGCGGCCGCGCCAGGATCCAGGCGCGGGTGCCGGTCCAGCCCGGCAGCAGGCTGGTGACGATGTCGCTCATCACGCCGTGCGGGATCACCGCATAGGCTTCGGTGAACACCGCGCGTCCGGTATGCAGCGCGCCCTGGGGTGGCAGGCCCCCGCAGGGCGGGTTGTAGGTCGGAGCATCCATGGGGCCTCTCCCGGTCGTTTCTTGCGTCGTTTCTTGCATCGTTGCCTGCTCGTCCGCCCGCGTCAGGCGGGCGCTTTCGCCACCGGCGCATCGAGGATCGCGGCGGTGTCGGTGCTGACCTCGCCGTTCAGCACGCGCTTCGCCTGCGCGCGGTCGATATCACCCTCCCAGGCGGCGATCACCACGGTGGCCACGCAGTTGCCGACGAGGTTGCCGAGCGCGCGGGCGATGCCGACGAACCAGTCGACCGACAGCACCAGCACCAGGCCGATCAGCGGAATATCCGGCACCGCCGACAGCGTCGCGGCCAGCACCACGATTGCCGAGCCGGGCACGCCGTGGGCACCCTTGGAGGTGAGCAGCGCGATGCCGAGGATGACCAGCAGATGGCCGAACGACAGCGGCGTGTTGGTGGCCTGGGCGATGAACACCGTCGCCAGCGTCAGATACAGCGAGAACGCGTCGAGGTTGAAGGAGTAGCCGGTCGGGATCACCAGGCCGACGGTGGAGTCCTTGATGCCGAGCCGCTCCAGCTTGCGCATCACCTGCGGCAGCACGCTGTCCGACGACGCGGTGCCGGCCACCACCATCAGCTCCTCGCGCAGATAGGCCAGCAGCTTGATCAGGCTGAAGCCCGCCAGCCGCATGATGCCGCCGAGGATCACGAACACGAACAGCGCGACGCCGACATAGAACAGCGCGACCAGGAGGCCGAGCTGCTTGAGCGAGCCGACGCCGTATTTGCCGACCGTGAACGCGACCGCACCGAGCACGCCGAGCGGCGCCAGCCGGACGATGATGCCGATGATCTTGAACAGCACGTCGGTGATCCGCTCGATGCTGTCGGCCAGTGACCGGCCACGTTCGCCGAGCATCGACAGGCCGGCGCCGAACAGAATGGCGATGATCAGCACCTGCAGCACGTCGCCCTTGGCGAAGGCGTCGATGAAGGTCGTCGGCACCAGCCGCATCAGGAAGTCGACGAAGCCGGTGACTTCCTTGACGTGGCTGGTGTAGCCGGCGAGCGCCGAGCCATCCAGCGTCGCGGTGTTGACGTTCATGCCGGCGCCGGGCTGGAACAGGTAGGCCAGCGCGATCCCCAGCGCGAGCGCGATCGTCGTCACCGCCTCGAAGTAGATCAGCGACTTCAGCCCGACGCGCCCGACCTTCTTGAGGTCGCCGGCGCCGACGATGCCGTTGACCACGACGCCGAACACCAGCGGCGCGATCGCGAATTTGATCAGCTTGATGAACAGGTCGCCGAGCGGCTTCAGCGCGACGCCGATCTCCGGCCACAGCGCACCGATGACGACACCAAGCACGAGGGCAGCAACCACCTGCCCGAACAGCGACGTGAAAAACTGCCTCATCGGAATTGTCCCGGGTCTGGAGCGATCTGGAGCCTGCGGAACAATCACTGCTGTGTTTCTAGACGTCAAATATTTCCTATGTCTTGATTGACACGATCGAAGTATGATTAAGGCATGGAAATCCGGCATCTCCGCTACTTCGTGGCCGTTGCGCGGCATCTCAACTTCACGGCGGCCGCCGAGAGCCTCGGCGTCGCGCAGCCGCCGCTGAGTCAGCAGATCCGCGATCTCGAGGCGGAAATCGGCACAGCGCTGTTCGAGCGGACCACGCGCCAAGTCAGCCTGACGCGCGCCGGCGAGGATTTTCTCAAGCAGGCGCTCGCGATTTTGCAGCGGGCCGAAGACGCCGTGCAGCGGGCCCGCGCGATCGGCGCCGGCACCGCCGGCATCCTCAATGTCGGACTCACCGGCTCGGTGCTGACCGGACCGCTCGGGCGCGCGATCCAGCAATTCGCGCTGAACTATCCAGACGTCGATCTGCGCATTCACGAAATGTCGCCGGATCGGCAGGTCGCTGCGCTGAAATCCGGACAGACCGACGTGAGTTTCCTGCGCTGTCCGCCGCAGGACGTCGACATCGTCAGCACGCCGGCATGGACGGAGTCGGTGCGGGTGGTGCTGCCGAAGGGCCACAAGCTCGCGGCCAAAAAGGTGATGCTGGCGGATCTTCGCGACGAAAGCTTCGTGTTTCTGCGGCTCGACGATTCGCTGTTCGCCAAATATCTGTGGCAGTGCTGTTTCGAAGCCGGCTTCGCGCCCCGGATCACCCATCAGGCGATCGAATCGGCCTCGCTGATCAGCCTGGTCGCCGCCGGTCTCGGCGTCGCGATCATCCCGGAATTCGTCAGCAAGCTGGCGCATCAGGATGTCGTGTATCGGCCGGTCGGCGGCTCGCCGATCCGCGCCGACGTGCACGCGCTGCGAACCTCCGCGAGCAATCCGCTGGTCGATCAATTCGTCAGCCTGGTCCAGACGCTCGGCCACACCGCCTGAGTGGCGTCACAGGGCCCCGTGCGGAGCGGGCAGGATGTCGCATGCGACGTCGCGCGCGGTCTCGGCGGCGGCCGCGATCGGAACGGTTGCCCATAGGCGAGCTTGAACCCTGCCGACGGGCGACGCCCGCTCGCCGCCTTTGCGCGATCCGCCACCCCGCAACATCCGGACGCCCGAACCGATGTCGTCACCTCAGCCTAAGCCGAGCACCAAGGCGAAGTCCGGACCCCGCCGTCCCACCGTTCTGATCACCGGCAGCAGCGGCTTTCTCGGCCAGGCGATCGCTAAGGGATTGTCGCAGCGCTATCGGGTGATCGGCCTCGACGTCATGCAGCCGCGCACGCCGCTCAAGGGCATGCAAACGCTGGAAGTCGACCTCACCTCCGACGACAGCGTCGCGCGGGCAGTCAGGCAGGCCGCGGCGCTCGCGGGCGGCGAGATCGCGTCGGTGATCCATCTCGCCGCGTATTACGACACGACCGGCGAGGACAATCCGAAGTACCAGACCGTCACGGTCGACGGAACGCGGCGCCTGCTGCGCGAACTGCGCGCGGTCGGTGCCGAACAGCTGGTGTTCTCCAGCACGCTGCTGGTGCATGCACCGAGCCCGCAACACGGCGCGCGTATCGACGAAACCTCGCCTGTCCGTCCGGCCTGGGCCTATCCGCAGTCGAAGGCCGAGACCGAGCAGCTGATCGCGCAGGAGCGCGGCGATGTGAACGCCGTCATCCTGCGGCTCGCCGGGGTCTATGACGAGGACTGTCGCGCCGCCTTCGTGGCGCAGCAGATCTCGCGCATCTACGAGCGGCTGCCGACGGCCTATCTGTTCACCGGCGATCTCAGCGCCGGGCAGCCCTATCTGCACAAGGACGATCTGGTCGACGCCATCGTCCGCACCGTCGATCGCCGCGGCGAATTGCCCGGCGAGACCACGCTGCTGATCGGCGAAGAGCACATGCCATCCTACGAGGAGATGCAGAAGCGCATCGGCCAGCTCGTCCACGACGAGGACTGGCCGACCTTCAGTCTGCCCAAGCCGTTCACCAAGGCCGGCGCCTGGATGCAGGCCGAGGTGCTCGATCAGGACACCGACATCAAGCCGTGGATGGTGGAGAACTCGGACGATCACTACGAGATCGACATCGCGCGTGCCCGGGCGCTGCTCGGCTGGGAGCCGGCGCATCGGCTGATCGATACGCTGCCGGAGATGATCGGCAGGTTGAAGCAGGACCCGACGCGCTGGTACGCGATCAACAAGCGCGATCCGGAAGTCGTCGCCGCGTCCGAGCCGGAGCTGGCGCAGGCGCGCGAACGGCTGCGACAGCCGCTCGAACGCACCGAGCAGGAGGTCGAGCAGGAGCTCGAGCACCAGCGGTTTCGCACGCTGTGGGCGCCGCTCGCGGCCGCCGCGCTTGGGCTATGGCTGATCACGTCGCCGCTGACGCTCGGGCTGTTCGATCCGGTGATGCCGACCGTGCCGCCGGCGCTCGGTCACGAGCTCGCCGAGCCGCAGACCCGCAATACGCAGCTCGGCGTCAGCGAGATCGTCTCCGGCCTGCTGATCGCCGTGCTGGCGCTCGCCGGCATGGCGCGGCAGCGGCGCTGGATGCATTGGGCAGGCGCTGCGGTCGGCCTGTGGGTGATGATCGCGCCACTGTTGTTCTGGACCACCAACGCCGCCGCCTACGCCACCGACACGCTGGTCGGCATGCTGGTGATCACCTTCCTGGTGCTGATTCCGCCGCCGCCCGGCATCAGCCGCCGCGCGCTCGCGGCCGACGACGATCGCCCGCTCGGCTGGACCTACTCACCGTCGTCGTTCTCGCAGCGGATTCCGATCATCACGCTGGCGTTCGTCGGCCTGTTCGTGTCGCGCTATCTGGCGGCCTATCAGATGGGCCACACCGACAGCCTGTGGGAGCCGTTCTTTAGTGCCGGCGACGCACCGGTGATGAACGGCAGCGAGGCGGTGGTGACGTCGTGGGTGTCGAAGGGCTTTCCGATCGCCGATGCAGGGCTCGGTGCTTTCGCCTACGCACTCGACATCCTGGCCGGCACGATCGGCGATCGCCGCCGCTGGCGGACGATGCCTTGGATGGTGTTCCTGTTCGGCCTCCTGATCGTCCCGCTCGGTATCGTCAGCGTGTCGTTCATCATCATCCAGCCGCCGCTGATCGGTGCGCTGTGTACGCTGTGCATCCTGCAGGCGGTGGTGACGGTGATCCTGATTCCCTACTCGCTCGACGAGGTGCTGGCGAGCGCGCAGTATCTGTGGCGCGCCAAGCAGGCGGGCGAGCCATTCTGGCGCACCTTCTGGAAGGGCGGGCCCTCGCTCGACAAGGACCAGACGCCGCAGCCGGATCTCGAACGCCCGGTCGGCGAGATCCTCAAGGACTTCGTGGTCGGCGGCGTCACCTTCCCGTGGACGCTCGGCGCCAGCGCGGCGCTGGGTGTCGCGCTCGCGGCGTCACCCCTGCTGGTCGGCACTGTGCCGCCGCTGTCCTTCAGCGATCATATCGCCGGCTGCCTGGCGATCCTGATCGCCGTCACCGCGCTGGCCGAGGTGGCGCGTCCGGTGCGCTTCCTCAACATCGCGGTCGGCGCCTGGGTCGCCGCCTCGCCGTTCGTGCTCGGCGGCGCGCCGGCGGCAGGCGCCGTCCACGTGGTGCTGGGACTGGCTCTGATCGGCCTGAGCCTGCCGCGCGGCACGCGCAGCCGGCATCATTACGGCGCCTGGGACCGCGCCATCATCTGAGGCGCGAACGCTAGGCGTCGGCGCGGGCGGCGCTGTCGTTCGGAGTCGGCGGCGCAATCGCCGGCGTCCCGGCCGTCAGCGCCTGGGTTTCGGCCGGCTGACGCGCGATCGAATAGATGTCCCAGGTGGCGATGAACAGCGCCGCGATCACCGGGCCGACGATGAAACCGTTGAGGCCGAATACCTGCAGGCCGCCGAGCGTCGAGATCAGCACCACGTAGTCCGGCATCCGTGTATCCTTGCCGACCAGCACCGGACGCAGCACGTTGTCGACCATGCCGATCACCAGCGTGCCGAACGCGATCAGCACCACGCCCTGCCAAACCGAACCGGTTGCCAGCATGTAGATCGCGACCGGCAGCCAGACCAGGCCGGCGCCGACCGCCGGCAGCAGCGACAGGAACGCCATCACCACGCCCCACAGCAGCGCGCCCTTGATGCCGAGCAGATAGAAGATCACGCCGCCGAGCGCGCCCTGGATCAGGGCGATCAGCATGTTGCCCTTCACCGTGGCGCGGATCACGACGGCGAATTTGCGCAGCAGCTGGCTCTCCTGCTCGACCGGCAGCGGAATCGCGCGGCGAATGCGGCCGGCCAACAGATCGCCGTCGCGCAGCAGGAAGAACAGCAGATACAGCATGACACCGAGATTGACGACCACCTCCAGGGTGCCTTGCCCGATGCCGATCGCCTGGCTGGCGATGTACTGGCTGCCCTGCATCAGCCCGCTCGTCAGCCGCTGCTGCAAATCGGCGAGGCTGCCGATGTTGAAACGATCGAGCACGCCGCTGATCCAGCCCGGCGGGTCGGCGATGATCTGCTTCAGATAGCGCAGCACGTCGAGGTCACCGGATTCCACCCGCCGATACATCTGGCCGGCTTCCTGCGCCAGCGCGGCGCCGATCAGCGACAACGGCAGCAGCACCAGCATGATGATGATCGCCAGCGTGGTCAGCGCCGCGAGGTTGCGACGGCCGTCGAACAGCTGGGTGAGCCGCCGGTTGAGCGGCGCGAAGATGATCGCCATCACCATGCCCCACAGCACCGCGCTGTACAGCGGCAGCAGGATCCAGCCGAAGCCGATCGAAACCACCACCAGCAGCAGGATGAAGAACGGATTCTCCGACGCGCGCATTCCCGAACGATCTCCTCGGCCGTTGCGGACCTCAACGACTCACGTCGTCAATCGCTCCGCGACAGCTGTCACAATCTGCAGCCTCCGTGCCCCGCGCAGAGGAGTGTCGAGACAACGCCCCCTGCGCGACAGCCGGAACGGTCGCTTTCGTCCTCACGGTAAGTCATTGCATCGGGAATTGAAATGCCGGCGCCCCGGGCTACGGCGACGCGGGTCATCCTGCTGCCGCACGGCGGGCCGGCCGAGTCGCCCCGACACGAGTAACTCCGTAGAGATACGAGCAGGATTATTAACCAAGCGAAAAGTTCCCCATCGCAACATTCCGGCGACCAACACCAGACGATCACGCGATCGGCGGACGGCGTTGATCGCGTCTCGTACCACGCGGGTCTCAGCTCTTAACTACACACCAGACGCCGGACGTCCCAGGACGGCAGGAAGACCACCATGCTGGCAAAATTCTCCATCCGCGCAAAGATCACCACGCTCGTGGCTGCGCTGCTCATCGCCATGTCGGGATTGGGCGCGCTCGGGATTGTCAAACTGCAGGCGATGAATGCCGCCACGGTCGACATCGCCAAGAACTGGCTGCCGAGCGTCCGGGTCCTCGGTGAGCTGCGCTACAACGTGCTGAACTACCGGACCGGTCTCCGAAATCACCTGCTCGACCTGACGGCGGAGGGCAAGGCGGCGGTGGACAAGCGCATCGCCGAACTCGACGAGAGGATCCAGAAGACCCAGCAGACCTATGAGCCGCTGATTTCCACGCCCGAGGAGCGGCAGATCTACGAGAGCTGGAAAACCCAATGGGCTGAATACAAGGCCGTTGCGGCAAAGATCATCGAAGCGTCGCGCAAGACGCCGGGGCAGATCTCGGCAGAGGGCACGGAGATCCTGTTCAAGCAGGCCAATCCGCTCGGCCTGAAGCTCGACGAATTCCTGCAGAAGGACGTCGCGCTGAACGACAAGGGGGCGGACGATTCGACGGTGGCGGCAGACGCCACCTACTCGTCGGCGTTCTACATCATCCTCACCATCCTGGCCGTCAGCATCCTGTTCGGTGTGGTCGCCAGCTTCCTGGTGATCCGCGACGTCATCGCCGGCATCGACGGCGTCATCAAGCCGATGCAGGCGCTCGGCCAGGGCGACCTGTCCGCCGACGTGCCGTATCGCGGCATCACCACCGAGATCGGCGCGATGGCCGACGCGCTGCAGATCTTCAAGGAAGCGCTGATCGCCAAGAAGGCCGCCGACGAAGCGGCGGCGCGGGAAGCGGAGGCGAAGATCGCGCGCGGTCAGCGGGTGGATGCGGCGACCCGGCAGTTCGAAAGCGCGATCAGCGAGATCGTCGCCACCGTCACGTCGGCCTCGACCGAGCTCGAAGCCTCGGCCGGCACCCTCACCGCCACGGCCGGACATGCCCAGGAGCTGACCACCGCGGTCGCGGCGGCGTCGGAAGAAGCCTCGACCAACGTGCAGTCGGTGGCGTCGGCGACCGAAGAAATGTCGTCGTCGATCACCGAGATCAGCCGCCAGGTGCAGGAATCCGCCCGCATCGCCAGCGAGGCCGTCGAGCAGGCCCGCAACACCAATGCCAGCGTCGGCGAACTGTCGACGGCGGCGGCGCGGATCGGCGATGTTGTCGAGCTGATCAACACCATCGCAGGCCAGACCAACCTGCTGGCGCTCAACGCCACGATCGAGGCGGCGAGGGCCGGCGAGGCGGGCCGCGGCTTCGCCGTGGTCGCCTCGGAGGTGAAGGCGCTCGCCGAGCAGACCGCCAAGGCGACCGGCGAGATCAGCGCGCAGATCGGCGGCATCCAGAATGCGACCGGCTCGTCCGTCAAGGCGATCCGCGAGATCGGCGAAACCATCGCCAAGATGTCGGAGATCGCCTCGACCATCGCGTCCGCGGTCGAGGAACAGGGCGCCGCCACGCAGGAAATCTCGCGCAACGTCCAGCAGGCGGCGCAAGGCACCCAGCAGGTCTCGGCCAACATCACCGACGTGCAGCGCGGCGCCACCGAGACCGGCTCCGCCTCCGGCCAGGTGCTGTCGGCCGCCCGTTCGCTGTCGCAGGACAGCGACAAGCTCAAGAACGAAGTCGCGAAGTTCCTGGAGACCGTGCGGGCCGCCTGAGCGCGGCCGGTCGTTCCACCGTCTCATCCCGCCTGCGCCGCGCGATCCGTTTCGCGCGGCGCTTTTTTGTTCGCGCGCGGCAGCCTCCGATTTGCGGTTTGCTGGCAGGACTGACAGTGTTCTGCGCAGGCGCGCGATGCGGTGCGGCCAGCCGGATTCACCAGGGAAGGAAACGCGATGAGCGACGCCGTCGTCGACGACATCGTGGCGTTGCTGCCGCCGCTGCTGCAGTCGATCGAGACGCTCGGCTTTGTCGCGCGCTATCTGCATCCGCCGGAGTTCGGCGAGGTGATGCAGATGGCGGGTGCCCCCGACGCGGAGCTGCGCGCCGAACTGCCGCGGCTGGCGAACTGGCCCGACGCGTTCGCGCATCTGCGCGGACCGTTGCAGACCGCCGGCGATCACGTCATGGCGGCGTTCGATAGTTTGCACGCCGCCGAGTCCGGCCAAGGTGATCTCGTCACGGTGTTCCGCGCGCTGCGGCATCTGCCGCAGGCGATGGAAGCGCTGTATCCGCTGGCCGCGACGCTGCCGCCGGTGTCGGATCTGTTCCTCGACCACGACGCGCGCGCCGACGAGGATCTGCGCGCGCCTGGCACAACCGAAGCATCCGGACAGCGGCGTGTTTCACCACGACAACGAGCCCGGCAGCCGCGGCGGCTTCTCGTTCTATGTGCCCGAGACCTACACGCCGGATCGGCCCTGGCCGCTGGTGGTGGCGCTGCATGGCGGCAGCGGCCACGGCCGGCTGTTTCTGTGGAGCTGGCTGCGCGAGGCGCGCAGCCACGGCGCCATCGTCGTGGCGCCGACCGCGCTCGGTCCGACCTGGGCACTGATGGGCGAAGATGCCGACACGCCCAATCTCGACCGCATCGTCGCCTTCCTGCGGTCGCGCTGGTCGATTGATCCGCAGCGGCTGCTGCTCACCGGCCTGAGCGACGGCGGCACCTTCTGCTACGTCAGCGGGCTCGGCCCCGCCTCGCCGTTCACGCATCTGGCGCCGATCGCCGCCAGCTTTCATCCGATGATCGCCAGCATGGCCGATGCCGATCGGCTGCGCGGCCTGCCGATTCAAATCGTGCACGGCCG
>NZ_LJIC01000052.1 GCF_001295845.1 Rhodopseudomonas sp. AAP120
GGCCGCCTGCACCGGCTTGTCCAGCACCGGATGCGCGATCCGCGACGCCTTCAGCGATACCGTGGCAAAGCCGGCTGCAAACGCGGCGATCAGCAGCGCGGCCGGAAAAGCCCGCGTCCGCCGCAGTAGAAACGCAGCGACGCTGAAGACACCCGCCGCGCCGCAGGCGACCCAGGCGATCGGCTCACGCTCGGCTGCGAAGTACAGCGCGATGCCGGCGCCGAACGCGACCGGCACGTAAGGCAGCAACCGCCCCGGCCCCGCTTCGGCGCGCACCCAGTCGCGCAGCGGACCGATGATGGCGGCCCACAGCCAGGCGCCCCACGGCACCAGCACGCCGGCTCGCGCAGCGACGCGCGTCGGCCACGTCCTGACCTTGGCTCGCCCCCGCTCCAACGCACGCATACTCCATCAAGCGAGTATGCAGACTGAGGCAGATCCCGCGCGCCGGCAACAATCGCCGGCGTTGACTATCAGCTTTTACCGCCGACCTCCTTGGCGAAGGTATCGCGCAACCCGATGGTGCGGTTGAAGACCGGCTTGGCGGCGGTGGAGTCCTTGTCGCGTACGAAGTAGCCCTGCCGTTCGAACTGCATCGGCTCGGCCGAATGGCTCGTCGCCACCTCTGGTTCGAGGCGGGCGTCGGTCAGCACTTCCAGCGACTGCGGATTGAGGTCGGCCGTGAAGGTCGCGGCGCTCGGCGCCGGGTTGGCGAACAGCTGATTGTAGATCCGGATTTCGGCCGGCACTGAGTGCGTAGCCGACAGCCAGTGGATCGTGCCCTTGACCTTGCGACCGTCCGGGGCGTTGCCACCGCGGGTTTCCGGATCGTAGGTGCAGCGCAGCTCGACGATCTCGCCCTGCTCGTTCTTCACCACTTCGCGGCACTTGATGAAGTACGCGTAGCGCAGCCGCACCTCGTTGCCGGGAAACAGCCGAAAGAACTTCTTCGGCGGCGTCTCCATGAAGTCGTCCTGCTCGATATAGATCTCGCGGCCGAAGGTGATCTTGCGGGTGCCGGCGGAGGGATCGTCGGGATGATTGATCGCCTCGAGCTCCTCCGTCTGGCCCTGCGGATAGTTCTCGATCACCACCTTCAGCGGCCGCAGCACCGCCATCCGGCGCTGTGCCGTGCGGTTCAGCTCCTCGCGGATGCAGAACTCCAGCATGCCGACATCGACCACGCTGTTGGCCTTGGCGACGCCGATGCGCTTGACGAATTCGCGGATCGCGGCCGGCGGCACGCCGCGGCGCTTCATCCCGGCCATCGTCGGCATCCGCGGATCGTCCCAGCCGGCGACATGACCGTCGCGCACCAGTTGGGTCAGCACCCGCTTCGACAGCAGCGTGTAGGTGATGTTGAGCCGCGCGAATTCATACTGCTTCGGCTGCGACGGCACCGGCAGCTTCGACAGCAGCCATTCGTACAGCGGCCGGTGATCCTCGAACTCCAGCGTACAGATCGAGTGCGTCACGCCCTCGATCGCGTCCGACTGGCCGTGCGCGTAGTCATAGCTCGGATAGATCGACCAGGCCTCCCCGGTGCGGGGATGATGCGCATGCAGGATGCGGTACAGCACCGGGTCGCGTAGATTGATATTGCCCGACGCCATGTCGATCTTGGCGCGCAGCACCCGAGCGCCGTTCGGAAACTCGCCCGCCTTCATCCGCCGGAACAGGTCGAGATTCTCCTCGACCGAGCGGTCGCGGAACGGGCTGTTCTTGCCCGGCTCGGTCAGCGTGCCGCGGCTTTCGCGGATCTCGTCCTGCGACTGGTCGTCCACATAGGCGTCGCCATTGCGGATCATCAGCTCGGCCCAGGCGTAGAGCTGGTCGAAATAGTCCGAGGCGTAGAAGACGCTGTCGCCCCAGTCGTAGCCGAGCCAGCGAACGTCGGCCTGAATGGAATCGATATACTCCTGCTCTTCCTTGGTCGGGTTGGTGTCGTCGAAGCGCAGATTGCATCGGCCGCCGAATTCCTGGGCGATCCCGAAATTCAGCGCGATCGACTTCGCATGGCCGATATGCAGATAGCCGTTCGGCTCGGGCGGGAACCGGGTCACGACGGTCTTGTGCCGGCCGGCCTCGAGATCGGCCTGGACGATATCGCGAATGAAGTCGCGCCCAGCCTCGGTCGTTGCGTCTGCCGTGGTCATCAATCGATCTTTCTTCCTCAAACGTCGCCGTGCGACTGAACGTCCGGCGCACCGAAGCCAGCCCGCGTCGACCAACAACCCAAGCACCGGTTCTGATTCGAACGAACCGTGCTTTGGTCGGAACCCGAGGCGGTATCTGCCAAATCCGGGGCTCCACGCCAACCCCCGAGGGCTGTGCGGAGCACTTTAGTTATGCGCCGATCCTGCTATACACCCTGCGCGCCGCTCCGGCGTGATTTCAATCCCAGTTTAGAATGACCCGTTCTGTCGTCACCCGCTTCGCGCCCTCGCCCACCGGCTTCCTCCATATCGGCGGCGGCCGCACCGCCCTGTTCAACTGGCTGTACGCGCGCAAGCACGGCGGCAAGATGCTGCTGCGGATCGAAGACACCGACCGCCAGCGCTCGACCCAGCCGGCGATCGACGCCATTCTCGACGGCCTGAAATGGCTCGGCATCGAATGGGACGGCGACACCGTCTACCAATTCGCCCGTGCCGCCCGGCACCGCGAAGTCGCCGAGCAGCTGCTGGCCGAGGGCAAGGCCTATTACTGCTACGCGACCGCCGAGGAGCTCACCGCGATGCGCGACAAGGCGCGCGCCGAGGGCCGCGCCAAGCTGTACGACGGCACCTGGCGCGACCGCGACCCCGCGGACGCTCCCGCCGACGTCAAGCCGACCATCCGCCTCAAAGCACCGCTGACGGGCGAGACCGTGATTGAGGACCAGGTGCAGGGCCGTGTCGCCTGGCAGAACGAGAACCTCGACGACCTGGTGCTGCTGCGCGGCGACGGCACCCCGACCTATATGCTCGCCGTGGTGGTGGACGACCACGACATGGCGGTCACGCACGTCATCCGCGGCGACGATCATCTGATCAACGCGGCGCGACAGAAGCAGATCTACGACGCGATGGGCTGGGAGCTGCCGGTGATGGCGCACATCCCGCTGATCCACGGCCCGGACGGCTCGAAGCTGTCGAAACGGCATGGCGCGCTCGGCGTCGACGCCTACCGTGCCATGGGTTACCTGCCGGCCGCGCTGCGCAACTACCTGGTGCGACTCGGCTGGAGCCACGGCGATCAGGAAATATTCACCACACAGGAAATGATCGACGCCTTCGACCTGCCGGCGATCGGACGCTCGGCGGCGCGGTTCGATTTCGCCAAGCTGGAGAGCCTCAACGGGCACTACATCCGGCACAGCGACGATCAATCCCTCGTGACCCAGCTCGAAGACCTGCTGCAGTATATTCCGCAGGGCCCGGCGATCGCCGCCCGGCTGACCGATACCACCCGGGCCCAATTGCTGCAGGCAATGCCGGGGCTGAAGGAGCGCGCCAAGACGCTGCTGGAACTGCTCGACAATGCCGACTTTATCCTGGCCGACCGCCCGCTGACCATCGACCCCAAGGGGCTGGCGGTGCTGACTCCGGAAACTCGCGCCCTGATCGGGCGTTTACGAGCCGCTCTCGAGGGTGTTTCGCCCTGGACGGCTGCGACCACCGAGGCGGCGATGCGCAGCTTCGCCGAGCAGGCCGGCCTTAAGCTCGGGGCCGTTGCCCAGCCGCTGCGGGTGGCGCTCACCGGGAGGACCACCTCGCCCGGGATTTTCGACGTTCTGGCGGTGCTGGGGCGCGACGAATGCCTGTCGCGACTGGCCGATCAGGCCGCTTAGCGGACCGCAGGATGGCCCGCAATCGGGCCGTCTTGCGGTGCACACGGCAATAAGCTACGCATTCCGCGTGTGCTTTTAGGCCAACCAGTCTCGCTCGCATCTTCGGTGCGTCGCCGCTGGTTTCGACAACGACATCGGGGACCACACGATGGACGCAACGACAAACAACAAGACAGCGACGCTTACGGTTGGAAACAAGACCTACGACCTTCCGATCCTGACCGGGACGGTTGGCCCCGATGTCGTCGACATCGCCAAGCTCTACGGCCAGACCGGCATGTTCACCTACGATCCGGGGTTCACCTCGACGGCGAGCTGCCAGTCGAAGATCACCTATATCGATGGTGACGCAGGCGTCCTGCAGTACCGCGGTTACCCGATCGAACAGCTCGCCGAAAAGGGCGACTTCCTCGAGACCTGCTATCTGCTGCTGTACGGCGAGCTGCCGACCAAGGCGCAGAAGGAAGACTTCGACTATCGCGTGACGCGCCACAACATGGTGCACGAGCAGATGTCGCGGTTCTTCCACGGCTTCCGCCGCGACGCGCATCCGATGGCCGTGATGGTCGCCTCGGTCGGCGCGCTGGCCGCGTTCTATCACGACTCCACCGACATCAACGATCCGACCCAGCGGATGGTCGCCTCGATCCGGATGATCGCCAAGGTCCCGACGCTGGCGGCGATGGCCTACAAGTACTCAGTCGGCCAGCCCTTCATCTATCCGAAGAACTCGCTGGGCTACGCCGCCAACTTCATGCGGATGTGCTTCGCCACGCCGTGCGAAGAGTACGTCGTCAACCCGGTGCTGGCGAACGCGCTCGACAAGATCTTCACGCTGCACGCCGACCACGAGCAGAACGCCTCGACCTCGACGGTCCGCATCGCCGGTTCGTCGGGCGCCAATCCGTTCGCCTGCATCGCGGCCGGCATCGCCTGCCTGTGGGGCCCGGCGCACGGCGGCGCCAACGAAGCGGCGCTGGCGATGCTCAAGGAGATCGGCGACGTCTCCAACATCCCGGAATTCATCTCCAAGGTGAAGGACAAGAACTCGTCGGTGCGGCTGATGGGCTTCGGCCACCGCGTCTACAAGAACTACGATCCGCGCGCCAAGATCATGCAGCAGGTCTGCCACGAAGTGCTGGCCGAGACCGGCCACCACGGTGACCCGCTGCTCAAGGTGGCGATGGAGCTCGAAAAGATCGCGCTCAGCGATCAGTACTTCATCGACCGCAAGCTGTACCCGAACGTCGACTTCTATTCTGGCATCACGCTGAAGGCGATGGGCTTCCCGACCGACATGTTCACCGTGCTGTTCGCCGTCGCCCGCACCGTCGGCTGGATCAGCCAGTGGAGCGAGATGATCGAGGATCCGCAGCAGAAGATCGGCCGTCCGCGCCAGCTCTTCACCGGCGCCACCACCCGCGACTACGTGGCGATCGACAAGCGCGGCTGATCGCTTCAGCTTCGTCGAAACAGAAACGGCGAACCGCTTGGCGGTTCGCCGTTTTGCTTTGTGGCACGTGCCGGATCGGAGCCGCGCGGACTCAGTAGCGCGCGCGATCCGGCAGTGTGCGGAATTCCTGCCAAACCTTTTGCGCGTCGCCCCGCATCATCTGCGCGATTTTCACCTGGCGTTTTGCGTAGGGCTTCTTCATATCGGCGCCGATATTCGAATCGTCGAACAGATCTGCGTAGTCGGTCCACGACGCTGCGTAGAAGATCCGGTCGAGCCGCGCCCAATAGGCCGTCGCGTAGCACATCGGGCAGCATTCGCAGCTGGTGTACATGGTGGCGCCGCGCAGGTTCGGCGCGCCGACCTTCTTGCACGCAGCGCGGATCGCATTGACCTCGGCATGCGCCGACGGATCATTGTCGCGCAACACGCTGTTGCCGGTTGCGGAGAGCACTTCACCATTGCGCACGATCACGGCGCCGAACGCGCCACCGGTCTTTTCGACGACGCCGGCCTTGCGCATCAAGTCGATCGCCTGGGTCATGTACTGACGATCCTGCTCGGTAATCGCCGTGGCAGCCGCCTGCTTCGCCTCCGCAACCGTTGCGCCTGCCGGCACCATGGCGGCGCCGAATGCTGCAGCCCCGGCTGTGAGGAAATTCCGGCGGTGGACGACAGTCGCCGACGCGAACAGAGTGTCGAGCGACGACGCAGCCTTGATCGATGATTTGGTCATGAGGTGCTCCGGTTGCGATGGTGCGGCTTGGCTCCGATCCGCACGACCGCAAACGGGAGCTTCAAGGGTTCCGAAGCTAGTTCCCATTGATTGAGAATTGATTGCAACAACGCCACCGCCTGTCGGCGTCAGCGACCTCAGTGCCGACGCATTGCGTCCAACACGATGTCCGCCGCGCGCGCGCTGGGCGTCTGGTCGCCGGTCGACAGGATGCGGTCGATGGTGGCGAAGGCATCGAGCTGACGCTGCCGCGCCGGCGTGTCGGCGAGCAGGTCGCGCAGCGCCGGCGCGAGCTTCTCGGGGACGCAGTCCTGCTGGATGAATTCCGGCACGACGTCCTGGCCGATGACCAGGTTGGCGAGGATCACCGTGCCCGGGCGAACCACCCGACGTGCGATCCAGATCTCGACGCTGCCGGCCCGATAGGCCGTCACCATCGGCACGCCGGCGATCGCCAGCTCCAGGGTCACCGTGCCGGACTTCGCCAGCGCGGCGCGCGCGGAGCGAAACGCGGCGCGCTTGTCCTGCTCGCCGACGACGATCCGCGGCTGCACCTCCCAGCCGGCGATGGCGTCGCGGACCAGCGGTTCGAGATGTGGCGTGGTCGGCAGCACCGGCTCGAACGCCACGCCGTCGCGCCGCAGCTGCGCCAGCGTCGCGCCGAACGCAGCCGCGTGGTGACGGATTTCGCTGCGGCGGCTGCCGGGGAGCACCAGCAGCAGCGGTGGCTCCGCCGTGCGCCGCTTCTGCTCCTCGTCGTTCGGCCGCAGCGATCCGATCTGCGCGGTCAACGGATGGCCGACGTAAGTACACGGCGGCCCGTTCAGGCGCTGGTACTCGGCCGGCTCGAACGGCAGCAGCGCCAGCACGTGATCGACATAGCCGAGCATCGCGCGCGCCCGCCCGGGCCGCCATGCCCATACCGTCGGCGACACGTAGTCGACGATCGGGATCGACGGATCGCGCCGCCGCACTCGCCGCGCGACGCGGTGCGTGAAGTCCGGGCTGTCGATGATCACCAGCACATCGGGTTTTGCCGCGAGCACCGCCTCGGCTGCGCGCCGGATCAGCTTCATGATGCTCGGCAGCCGCTGCACGACGGCAGCGAAGCCGATGATCGACAGTTCCTCGATCGGAAACAGCGAGACCAGCCCCTCGCCCGCCATCGTCTGGCCGCCGATGCCTTCGATGCGGATGCGGTCGCCGAACCGTGCCCGCAGCTCGCGCATCAGCGCGCCGCCGAGCCGATCACCGGATTCTTCGGTGGCGATCAGATACACGGTACGAACGTGATCGTGGCTGTCTGCGGCGGTCATGCGCGCGTCCCGACGATGAACAGGCCGCTTCGATCGGCCGCGGCGATCATCGCCTGTGGCTCGGCCACCACGGTGTGGCCGGCCTCGACCGCGACGCCGCCGAGCTGCGCGGCGATCAGGCCCTCGATGGTCTTGGGGCCGAGCGCCGGCAGATCGAAGCGCAAATCCTGCCCGGCTTTCGGCGCCTTCACCAGCACGCCGCGGCCAGGCCTGGCGCTGATGCGGCCGCTGGCGCGAAGCTGCGCGACGCGGCGCAGCAACTCGTCGGTGCCACCGGTGTCTTCGACCGCCACGATGTGGCCCTCGATCACCACGCAGCCCTGCCCGATATCGAACGGGCTCAGCGCCGCGAGCAGAGCGCGTCCCTTCGCAATGTCGGCCTCGACGACGGCATCAGCCGTTGCGCGTGTGAGACAGCCTTCCGGCATCAGCAGATCGGTCGCGACGTCCTTCAGTCCGAGCAGGCGGAAGCCGTAGCCTTCGAACAGGCGGCCAACGCCGCTGAGCAGATGATCGTCGCCGCCGCGATAGGCCGCCAGCACAGCGGGCAACACCCTGATCGCGCCCCAGTCGAGCCGCAGCGAGGTCAATGACGGCCGCACCAGCGAGCCGATGAATACCAGGTCCCGGCACCCCTCGCTGCGTAGTAGCCGCAGCAGCCTGCCGAACGCGCCCATTGCCAGCCAGTGATGCCGATATGCGGTGACACGCTCCGCGTCGCAGGCGCCCTTCAACGCGAACAGCACCGGCGTGATGCCGCGCGCGGTCAGCGAGTCCGCCACGGCGAACGGCAGCGTGCCGCCGCCGGCAATGATGCCGACCTTGCTGCCGAGCTGGGGTAAGGAGTCCGTCATGGCCGGAGCGCCGGCCGGTCAGGCGTCGTCGTCGTCGTTGACGCTCGCGCCGCCCTCGCGCGCCATGCACAGCGCGACGCGCTGGCCGCGACCGCCGCGGCCCTTGATATCGTCGATGAAGCCGATGATTTCGGCGATCGCCGGATCGTCCGCCGTGCGCGGCCGCACCCGGTCGAGCCGTTCGGCGAGCGGGCCGGCGCTGTAGAACAGCTCGTCGTAGAACGCGCGCACAATCCGCAGCCGCTCCTTGGTGAATTTGCGCCGGCGCATGCCGACGATATTCAGTCCGGACAGCTTCGCATAGATGCCGTTGGCGAGCGCATAGGGAATGACGTGGTTGCGCAGCCCGGTCATGCCGCCGATCATCACCTGCGGGCCGACGCGGGTGAACTGCTGCAGCACCGTCATGCCGCCGATGAAGGTGAAATCGCCGATCTCGCAATGCCCGCCGAGCGTCGCCGCATTGGCGAAGATCACGTCGTTGCCGACGATGCAGTCATGGCCGACATGGCTGCCGGCCATGAAGAAGCCGCGGTCGCCGACACGGGTGACGCCGCCGCCGCCGACCGTGCCGGTGTTCATGGTGACGTTTTCGCGGATGGTGCAGGCGTTGCCGATCGTCAGCGTGGTCGGCTCGCCCTTGTAGCCGGTCGACTGCGGCGCGCCGCCGAGCGACGCGAAGGGATGGATGGTGCAGCCGTCGCCGATGCTGGTGTGCCCGGTGACGTTGACGTGGCCGATCAGCCGCGTGCCGGCACCGATCCGCACGTTGGGACCGATGGTGCAGAACGGACCGATGCTGACCTCGTCACCGAGAATGGCGCCGTCTTCAATGCGTGCGGTGGGATCGATGTTGCTCATCCGGTGCGATCAGTCGGCCAGCATCGCGCCGACGTCGGCTTCGGCGACGATCTGGCCGTCCACCCTGGCCTCGCCGTGAAACCACCACATCGTCTTGCGGCGGCCGGTGCGGGTCATGTGATACTCGACGGTGTCGCCCGGCATCACCGGCTTACGGAACTTGCATTTGTCGATGGTCAGGAAATACACCGCGCGCGGCTGCTCGGTGCCGGTCACCGACAGGATGCCGATCACGCCGGCGGTCTGCGCCATGCCTTCGATCATCAGCACGCCCGGATAAACCGGCCGCTCCGGGAAATGCCCCTGAAACGCCGGCTCATTGATGGTGACGTTCTTGACGCCGATGCCGCTGTAGTCCTCGCGGATGTTCTTCACACGGTCGATCAGCAGAAACGGAAAGCGGTGCGGCAGGGTCTTGAGGATGGTGTTGATGTCCACATCCGCGAAACGTATCGGCGATTCCATCAACCCCGTCCTTCATCCCTGTCGTGCTCGGACTGCGACCCGGCCGCGTCAGGGCTGCCGGCCTCGGCCAGCCGCCGCACTGCTAGCATCTCGCGGAACCAGGTCTTGGTCGGCCGCGCAAACATGCCGCCCCAGCGCTCGCCGGGCGGCACGCTGTCCTTGACGCCGGACATCGCCGCCACCTGGGCGCCGTCGCCGATCACGACGTGGTTGTTGATGCCGACCATGGCGCCCAGCGCGACGTTGTCGCCCAGCGTCAGGCTGCCGGCAAGACCGCATTTCGCGGCAATCACACAATGTCGACCAATTGTTACGTTGTGGCCGATCTGCACCTGATTGTCGACCTTGGTGCCCTCACCGATCACGGTGTCGCGCAGACTGCCGCGATCGATCGTGGTGCCGGCGCCGAGCTCGACGTCGTTCTGGATGATCACCCGGCCAGTCTGCGGCACCTTGGTGTGCCGGCCGGCGAAGATGAAGCCGAAACCGTCCTGGCCGATATGGCAGCCGGGATGGATCAGCACGTTGTTGCCGATCAGGCTGTGCTGCAGATGGCTGCCGGCGCCGATGTTGCAGTCGCGGCCGATCTTCACCCCGGCGGCCAGCACGGCGCCCGCCCCGATGACCGTGCCGGAGCCGATCTCGACGTCCGGGCCGATCACCGCCAGCGGCTCGACGATCACCTCGTCCTCCAGCCTGGCGGTCGGATGGATGACGGCCGTCGGCGCAATTCCGGTGGCGCGGAAATCCGGCTCCGGACGCAGCGCATCGGCGTAGATCTGCCGGCTGTAGGCGACGAAAGCGTGGAATGGCCGCTTGCTGCGCAGCACGGCGACATGTGCCGGCACGCGGCCTTCGAACCGTGGGCTGACGAGGCACGCACCGGCGCGCGTCGCCGCGAGCTCGCTCTCGTAGCGGAGGTTCTCGAAAAAAGTCAGATGCATCGGGCCCGCTTCGTCGAGCGAGGCGATGCCGGCGATGAGCGTATCGGCCCGACTGGGGTCGACCAGCTCCGCCCCCGTCGCCGTGGCGATCTCTGCCAGCGTCGACGAAGGGCGTTGTTTGAAAAATGTTGTCGAGGTCATCCTGCGGTCGCAGTCCGGACCGCGGGACTTAGAACGAAGTCCCGCCGCCGAATTTGAATTCCTGGACGCGGTCGTACTTACCCTTGGTGATAGGAACCGCGTAGTCGAAGCGCAGCGGACCGAACGGCGAGGCCCAGATCAGGCCGATACCGACCGACGACCGAACCGTATTGGTGTCGTCGTAGTTCAGGCCGGCGCAGGTGCCGATCGACGTCTGGGTCGCCTTGATACACCCCGGAGCGTTGACTTCGTTGGTGACCGTCCAGGAGGTCGGGCCCTTGTAGTCGAACAGCGAGCCGGCGTCGGCATAGACGGCACCCTTGAGCCCGACTTCCTTCGGCAGGAACCAGAACGGCATCTGCAACTCGACCGACGCACCCCAGTAGTTGGTGCCGCCCAGAGCGTCGCCGCCGTAGCCGTAGAAGGCGTACTGACCGATGTCGCGCGGACCGATGCCGTTCGGCGCGAAGCCGCGGACCAGGTTCGGACCCATCTGGAAGTGGTCGAGCATGCGCAGCTGGTTGCCGCCATACGAGCTCAGGTTACCCGCCTGCAGATGGATGATGCCGACCACTTCGGACACCAGCGGCGTGTAGTACTTGGCGTCGAAGGCGGTCTTGAGGAACTTCACGTCGCCGCCGACACCCGCGAAATCCTGGCGGAAGTCGACCAGCAGACCGTCGGTCGGGTTCCGGGTGTTGTCGAGGGTGTTGTAGGTCAGGGTGTAGCCGACCGACGACGTCCAGTAGGCGCCATTCGACAGACCGATCCGGACCGGCAGCGAGGCTTCGCCGTCGCCATAGCAGCCCAGCGCGCCATAGCCCGTCGGATTCGGGTTGCCGGCGGCGATGAACTGCGGCGTCGGGAAGTAGCCGGCCGTGCCGAGGTTGTTGTTACAGTTGTTCAGATACGACGGCAGCGTGATTTCCTGCCGGTACAGCGAATAGCGCAGCTGCAGCGTCAGATCTTCCCGCAGCGCGAAGCCGAGGCGCGGGCTCACACCGAGCGTCTTGGTGCCGTAGGAGATGTAGCTGTTGGCCAGCTGTTCGCGCTGATAGACGTCAAGGCCGAGCGCGACCCGGTAGTCGAGCAGATAGGGCTCGACGAAGGACAGCGAGTAGCCGCGGGCGTACTGGCCATACTGCACGGTCGCCTTGGCGAACAGGCCGCGGCCGAGGAAGTTACGCTCGGAGACGCTGACTTCGCCCAGCGCACCGTCGCTGGTCGAGTAACCGCCCGACACCGAGAAGTCGCCGGTCGACTTTTCTTCGAGGTTGACCACCAGGATGACGCGGTCGCTCGACGAGCCCGGCTCGGTGGTGATCTTCACCGACTTGAAGAAGTCGAGGTTCTTCAGGCGGCGCTCGGCACGGTCGACCAGGGCGCGGTTGTAGGCATCGCCTTCCGAGATGTCGAACTCGCGACGGATCACATAGTCACGCGTCCGGGTGTTGCCGACGACGTTGATGCGCTCGATGTAGACCCGGGGGCCCTCCTCGATCGAGAACACGATCGAGACGGTGTGCGTTTCGAAGTTGCGATCGCCGCGCGGCCGCACCGTCGCGAACGCGTAGCCGCGCCGCGACATTTCGATCTGCATTTCCTCGACGGACTTCTCCAGCGCCTCGGCGTTGTAGAGCGAGCCGACATTGACGCGCGAATAGCCGCGCATCGAATTGGCATCGAAGTTCGCGATCGTCGACTCGAACGTCACGGAGCCGACGCGGTACTGCTGACCTTCCTCGATCTTGAAGGTGACCAGGAAGCCCTTCTTCTCCGGATCGTATTCGGTCAGCGCGGCGACCACCTGCACGTCGGCGTAGCCGTTCTTCAGATAGAAGCGGCGCAGCAGATCGCGATCGGCCTCGACCCGGTCCGGATCATAGACGTCGCCCGAACCGAGGAAGCTCAGCAGGTTGGTTTCGCGGGTCTTGATGACGTCGCGCAGCCGATAGGACGAATAGGCGTTGTTGCCGATGAACTCGATCGACTTCACGCCGGTCTTGGCGCCCTCGTTGACGACGAAGACGAGGTCGACGCGGTTGTTCGGCTGCTCGATGATCTGGGGATCGACGCGAACGTCGTAACGGCCGGAGCGGCGATAGATTTCGGCGATGCGCAGCGCGTCCGACTGCACCATCGGGCGGGACAGCGTGCCGCGCGGCTTGGACTGGATTTCAGCCTGGAGCTGCTCGTCCTTGATCTTCTTGTTGCCCTCGAAAGCGAGCCGGCCGATCACCGGATTCTCGATGACGCTGACCACCAGCCGGCCGCCGGCCTGGTTGATGCGCACGTCCTGGAACAGGCCGGTTTCGATCAGGGCCTTGAGGCCGTCGTCGATACTGCCCTGGTCGAGCCGACCACCCGGGCCCGGCTTGAAATAGGAGCGAATGGTATCGGCCTCGACTCGGCGGTTGCCCTCGACCTGAATCGAGGAAGCTGACTGCGCGGCCGCAGGCGACGCCGTGAGAACAGCAGTCGCCGTGGTGGCGACCGGTCCGGCGAAAAACACCAGGGCGGCAGCAAGAAGTCCCCCCCGCAACACTCGCATTCCAGCATTCATGCGCAACGCGCCCTTGTCATTCCGTTGCCGGCGCGCACCCCAGGCGCCGACAGAATCCCCAACGTGCCTTGCTTGTAGACAATTTTGCCAAACCGGCAAACGTCCTTTCGCAGTGCGATTTCAATTTCATTCCAACACGTTGCCTATCGGCCACGAATTGCATCAGCGTTAAGACGAAGCCAAGTGCAGAATGTCGTTATAGGTCGCGAAAACCATCAGCATCAGCACCAACCCCAGCCCAATCCGGAAGCCCATTTCCTGCGCCCGCTCGGACAGCGGACGCCCCCTCACCGCCTCGATCGCATAGAACATCAGGTGACCGCCATCGAGCAGCGGGACCGGAAACAGGTTCAGAAGACCGATTGAAATCGACAGCACCGCAGCCAGATGCAGCAGCGGCGTGAACCCGATGGTCGCGACCTGTCCAGAGATCTGTGCGATTCGCAACGGACCGCCGAGCTGGTCGGCCGCCTCGCGTCCGGCGAACAGCCCGCCGATGTAGGAGAAGGTCCGGTCGACGACGAACCAGGTCTCCTTGATCCCCATCCAGAACGCCGCGGCCGGATTGACGCGCTCGGTGGTCACCTCGCCGGCCGAGGTCGACCGGCTGATGCCGAGAATGCCGAGGCGCTGGACGTTACCGAACCGGTCCTTGATTTCGCGCAGTTCCGGAGTGGCCTTGAGGTCCACCGTGGAGTCGCCGCGCTGGACGGTGAAGCTCAGCTGGTTGCCGGCCTCGGCGCCGACCGTGCGCTGCATGTCAAGGAAGCTGTGAATCTTGCTTCCATTGATCGACAGGATGACGTCGCCCGGCTTGAAGCCCGCGGCCTCGGCGGCGCTGCCCGGCTGGATGTTGTCGACGCGCGGCGAAGTGCTCGGCACGCCGAACACCGCGAACAGGAAGGTGAAAAGGACGATCGCCAGGATGAAATTGGCCACCGGCCCGGCGACCACGATCGCGGCGCGCGGCCCGACCTTCTTGTGGTGGAAGCTGACCGAGCGCTCGGCCGCCGTCATCTTGGACAGAGAATCGTTCGAGGGCGTCGAAGCTTCGCTGTCGTCACCGAAGAACTTGACGTAGCCGCCGAGCGGGATCGCCGAGATTTTCCAGCGGGTGCCGTGACGGTCGTTGAAGCCGGCGATCTCCGGACCGAAGCCGAGCGAGAAGGTCAGCACCTTCACGCCGTTCCAGCGCGCGACCAGAAAATGCCCAAGTTCGTGGAAGAACACCACGATCGTCAGGACGAATAGAAACGGCACCACGTAGCCCACGATGCCGTGGCTCAACGTGTTGAACCCGTTCAGAAAAAGATCGGCCATCCCATTCCTCTCAAGCAGAACCGACGGCCCTGTTCCCCAACTCTCTAGGATGCCTTTGCGGCAATTTGAGGCAAGAGGGTGGCAGCCATTTTTCGCGCGCTATGGTCAACGGCGATGGCATCGTCGGCGCTGCTCATCGGTGCCAGATTGCCGGCGCGGACCCAGCCGTTCAGCGTGTCCTCAACCAGCCGCGCGATCGCCCCGAAGCGGATCTTCTGGGCGATGAAGGCGGCCACCGCGATCTCGTTGGCGGCGTTATAGACGGTGGTCGCGCCATGCCCCGTGCGAAGCGCGTCATAGGCCAGGCGCAGGCCGGGGAAGCGAACGAAATCAGGAGCTTCGAAGGTCAATTGACCAATCTTGGCGAGGTCGAGCCGCGCCGCGCGGCCGGGAATGCGGTCGGGCCAGCCGAGGCAGTGCGCGATCGGGATCCGCATGTCCGGCGCGCCGAGCTGCGCCACCACCGAATGATCGGCGAATTCGACCAGGCCATGGACGATCGACTGCGGGTGCACCAGCACGTCGATCTCGTCCGGCGACAGCGCGAACAGATACGAGGCCTCGATGACCTCGAGGCCCTTGTTCATCATCGAGGCCGAGTCGATGGTGATTTTCTGGCCCATGCTCCAGTTCGGGTGCTTGAGCGCCTGCGCCAGCGTCGCCTGCTCGATGTCCTCGGCTGCCCAGGTCCGGAACGGCCCACCCGAGGCGGTGATGATGACGCGGACGAGTTCGTGGCGATTGCCGGAGGCGAGCGCCTGATACAGCGCGTTGTGCTCGGAATCGGCCGGCAGGATGCGAGCATTCGCCGCGACGGCCCGGCTCATGAAGAAGTCGCCTGCGCAGACCAGGCACTCCTTGTTGGCCAGCGCGACGGTGGCGCCGCGATCGACCGCGGCCAGTGCCGGCTTGAGGCCCGCAGCGCCGCTGATTGCCGCCATCACCCAATCGGCCGGCCGCGCCGCGGCCTCGATCAGGGCGCTCTCGCCTGCCCCGCATTCGATCGCGGTGCCCGCCAGAGCGGCGCGCAGTTCCCCAAGCCGCGCGGGATCCGCGACCGCGACGAAGCGGGCGTTGAACTCCTTGGCCAGCTTGGCGAGGCCGGAGATGTTGGCGTTTCCGGTCAGCGCCTCGACCCGGTACTTCTCGGGAGCAGCCCGGATCAGGTCCAGCGTGCTGTCACCAATGGACCCGGTGGCACCGAGGACGCTGATGCTGCGCACGCCGTCATGGGCGGGGCGGTCGTTCTTCAAAGGGACTGCGCTCATCGGATCACCACACCATAAGACCGCGGCCAATACCATCCACCGAATCCCGCGCCATTCCGATCAAGGCCGCCAGCGCGACCACGGCGACATAGCCGTCGAGCCGGTCGAGCAGCCCGCCATGGCCGGGAATGATGTGGCTGGAATCCTTGACGCCGAAGCGGCGTTTGACGGCGGATTCGAACAGGTCGCCGAGTTGCGAAACAGTTGAAAGGACCGCTGCAAGCAGCAGAAGCGGCAGGACTTTTCCGAATCCCGCCAAGGCGAAGCCGAACGCGACGCCGAGACTGAGGACAAGGCCGCCGATCGCCCCGGCCCAGGTCTTCTTCGGACTGACGCGCGGCCACAGCTTCGGACCACCGATGCCGCGTCCGGCGAAATAACCGCCGATATCGGTGCCCCAGACGATCAGAAAGATCAGGACCAGGGCGATGAAGCCATGATCCGGATCACGCCGGATCAGCACCGAGGCGATCAGCGCCAGCGCCGCATAGCCGAGGCCCGACGCGGTCCACTGCCGCGGCTGATCGTTCAGCACCAGCAGACCGCCGACACCCAGAACGGCCGCCAGCGCGGCCGGCCCCGGCTTGCCGAACATCAGGCCGATGCCGCAGACCAGCAGCGTCAGGCAGCCGATCACCAGCACCCGGAAATCGCGGGCCGCACCGACCACCGACAGCCATTCCAGAAAAAGACCGATCGCGACGGCAGTGGCGAGCACGGCCCAGGCCCAGCCGCCCAGATAGGCGATCGCGATCGCGCCCGGCGCCAGCACGACGGCGGCAGCCACGCGCAGCCAGAGATTCCGAGAGCCCTGCTCGGCCGCCGGCGCGGCATTGTCCTGGCTCACGCGTGTCACGATCCTGTTTTCGCGGCCAAGCCGCCGAACCGGCGCTCACGCCGGGCATATTCGGCGATCGCCTCTTCGAGCGCCGCCTTGTCGAAGTCCGGCCAGTGAGTGGGCACGAACACCAGCTCACTGTACGCCGCCTGCCACATCAGGAAATTCGACAATCGTTGCTCTCCGCTGGTGCGGATGATCAGGTCGGGATCGGGAATGTCGGGCGCCTCGAGATAGCGGCCCAGCGTGTCGATATCGATCGTGTCCGGGTCGCGCGTGCCCTCGGCGACCTCGCGCGCCAGCCGCTGCGCCGCCTTGGCGATCTCCTGCCGCGAGCCGTAGTTGAACGCCACCACCAGGTTGAGCTTGGTGTTGTTACGCGTGAGTTCCTGCGCCTCGTCGAGCATCGCGCACAGGTCGCGATCGAGCCGGTCGCGCTCGCCGATCACCCGGACGCAGACGCCGTCGCGATGCAGCGAGGCGAGATCGTTGCGGATAAACCGGCGCAGCAGGCCGAACAGATCGACGATCTCGGTGGCCGGCCGGGTCCAGTTCTCCGAACTGAACGAGAAAATGGTCAGATAGCGGATGCCCAGTTCATTGGCGGCCCGCACCACCCGGCGCAGCGCCTCGACGCCGCGGCGATGACCTTCGGCGCGCGGCAGTCCCCGCGCCGCGGCCCAGCGGCCGTTGCCGTCCATGATGATGGCGACATGCGCCGGAACTACCGGGGGATCCGATCGGTCGGTCGCGGTGGCGGCAGCTTTCGACATACGTCAATTCCCGAAGCGTCATCCCGCGAAGAAGTATCCGTACGACCGCCAGAACGTTCTCGGATCAATAAGTTATGGCCGAGGGGATCACAAGGCTGGATACCGGCATCGTCATCACCCCGTTGCACTAGGCCCGATTCGCTCACCTGAGCGAATTGCAATTCGGCGCGGACAAACCGCAGGGTCCTGCGCCGAATTCAGACAGATGCAATCGCCGCGCCGCAATCACCCGCCGCAATCGTCCCGTCGCCGCAGAACGCGGCAACGAAGGGCCGATGTTAGACAGTCAGGATTTCCTTTTCCTTGTTCGCGAGCAACTGGTCGATCTCGGCGATCGCTGCATCCGTGGCCTTCTGGACTTCCTGGTCGAGGCGCTTCTGGTCGTCCTCGGAGATCTCGTGGGCCTTCTCGAGCTTCTTGATGGTGTCCATGCCGTCGCGGCGGACGTGGCGAACCGCGACGCGCGCCGCCTCAGCGTATTTGTGCGCGACCTTCACCAGCTCCTTGCGGCGATCCGCGTTGAGCTCCGGAATACGCAGCCGCAGCACTGTTCCTTCAGTCGCCGGGCTGAGGCCGAGGTTCGAGTCGACGATCGCCTTTTCGACGGCCTTGACCATCGACTTGTCCCAGACCTGAACCGACAGCAGCCGCGGCTCCGGCACGGAGACGGTTGCCAGCTGATTCAGCGGCATGTGCGTACCATAGGCATCGACCTGCACCGGCTCCAGCATCGACGCCGACGCGCGGCCGGTGCGCAGACCGCCGAGTTCGTGCTGCAGCGACTGGGAGGCGCCCTGCATCCGGCGCTTCACTTCATTGATGTCGAACTTCTCGGACTGCATGCCAGTCACTCCTTCCAGAATTCAGATGTCGCGGCGGGCCGGCGATCGGCCACGCGCGCTGTTCAACCGGCCACGATCGTGGCCCTGCCCGCGCCCCCGAGCACGGCGCCGATCGAACCCGCCTCGGCGATGGAAAAAACGATGATAGGCAGCGAGGTTTCACGGGCAAGCGCGAAAGCCGTCGCATCCATGACCTTGTAACCACCGGCCAGTGCTTCGGAATGTGTCAGCCGCTCGAACCGCTTCGCGTTCGGGTCGCGCTTCGGATCGGCCGTGTAGACGCCGTCGACGTTGGTCGCTTTCAGCACCGCATTGGCGTCGATTTCGGCGGCACGTAGCACGGCGGTGGTATCGGTCGTAAAGAACGGATTGCCGGTACCGCCGGCCAGCAGCGCGATGCCGCCCTCGGCGAGCGTCTCGAGCGCCGCAGCGCGGGTGTAGAGATCGCAGACTTCCGGCATCAGCAGCGCCGAGTAGGTCCGGGCCGGCTGGCCGTGACGCCGCAGCGCCTCGCCGAGCGCCAGGCAGTTCATCACGGTGGCGAGCATGCCCATGGTGTCGCCGGTCGGACGCGACACGCCGCGGGCGGAGACTTCGACGCCGCGGAAGATGTTGCCACCGCCGACCACGACGGCGATTTCGACGCCGAGATTGCGGGCGGCGATCAGGTCGCCGGCGACGCGGTCGATGGTGGGCTGATCGATGCCGTAGCTCTGGGGGCCGGCGAAATACTCGCCCGATAGCTTGACCACCACACGACGATAGATCGGCTCACCCATGATGCGGTCGCGTCCTCGGCGGGTTAGCTCCCGGCCAGACGCGGCCGGGAGTCCGTCTCGTGAAAAGCGATTACTTCTGGCCGCTCGCGGCGGCGACTTCGGCGGCGAAGTCCGAAGTCTGCTTTTCGATGCCTTCGCCGAGCGCGTAGCGCACGAAGCCGGTGATCTTGATCGGCGCACCGACCTTGCCCTCGGCTTCCTTGACCGCCTGAGCGACCGCCTTGCCCTTCTCGTCGTGGATGTAGGCCTGCTCGAGCAGGCAGACTTCCTTGTAGTAGGTCTTCAGGCCGTTCTCGACGATCTTCTCGATCATGTTCTCCGGCTTGCCCTGCTGGCGATACTTGTCGGCCATCACCTCGCGCTCGCGCTGCACCACGGCCGGGTCGAGACCGGCCGGATCGAGCGCCTGCGGGTTGGCGGCGGCGACGTGCATCGCGAGCTGGCGGCCGAGCGTGGCGAGTTCGTCGGTCTTGCCGGTCGATTCCAGCCCGACGATCACGCCCATCTTGCCGGCGCCGTCGATCACCGCGCCGTGGATGTAGCTCGCCACCACGCCCTGCGTCACTTCCAGCGAAGCGGCGCGGCGCAGCGTCATGTTCTCGCCGATGGTGGCGATCGCGTCAGAGATCGCGCCGGCGACGGTGGACGATCCGACCGGGGCGGCGTTGATCGCGTCGACGTCGGCGCCGACCTTGAGCGCGACCTGGGCGATCATCTTGACCAGGCCCTGGAACTGCTCGTTCCGGGCGACGAAGTCGGTTTCCGAATTGACCTCGATGACGACGCCCTTGGTGCCGTCGGTCACCGCGCCGATCAGGCCTTCGGCGGCGACGCGGCCGGCCTTCTTGGCGGCCTTCGACAGACCCTTCTTGCGCAGCCAGTCGATCGCGGCTTCGAGGTTGCCGTCGTTCTCGTTGAGCGCCTGCTTGCAGTCCATCATGCCGACGCCGGTGGTCTCGCGCAGCTCCTTGACCATCGCTGCAGTAATCGTTGCCATGCTCGTAGGTCCTTTGCCTGTCAGGGCGCACCGCACGGCTTGGGCCGACGGCACGCGATCAGGAAGTCATCACAGATTTCGACGACCGGAGCATTTCCCGGCGACGCGAAATCGCGCGTTGCGGACGAAAATGCTCGGTCTGTGGTCAGCGCTGCGGCCGGTCAGCCGGCCGCAGCGTCGCGCCTTATTCCGCCTCGGCGGTCATGCCCTTGGCCTGGGCGACCCAGCCATCGGCGCGGCCCGGCAGACCGACTTCTTCGCCGATCTGATGCGCGGTGGCCTGATCGAGCTCGGCCAGCTGCCAGAAGTGGAAGATGCCGAGGTCGTTGAACTTCTTCTCGATCGCACCGGACACGCCGGTGAGCTTCTTGAGGTCGTCCGGGGTACCACGCGGACCAGGCAGACCCTGGAAGCCGCTGGTCTGGGCCGGCAGATCCTCGCGGAGCGGCTGCGACGCCGCGCCGATGTCGAAGCCCGATTCGCCCTGCGCGCGCGAGATGCCGTCGATCACCGCACGAGCGACCAGATCGCAATACAGCGAGATCGCGCGGCCGGCGTCGTCGTTGCCCGGCACCAGATAGGTGATGCCCTTCGGGTCGCAATTGGTATCGACGATCGCCGCCACTGGGATGCCGAGCCGCTGGGCCTCCTGGATCGCGATGTCTTCCTTGTTGGTGTCGATCACGAAGATCAGGTCCGGCAGGCCGCCCATGTCCTTGATGCCGCCGAGCGAGCGGTCGAGCTTGTCGCGCTCGCGCTGCAGCTCGAGCCGCTCCTTCTTGGTGTAGGCGTTGGCGTCGCCCGAATTGAGCACGTCGTCGAGATGACGCAGCCGCTTGATCGAGCCCGAGATCGTCTTCCAGTTGGTCAGCGTGCCGCCGAGCCAGCGCGAATTGACGAAGTACTGCGCCGAACGCTTGGCGGCATCGGCGACGGCGTCCTGCGCCTGACGCTTGGTGCCGACGAACAGCACGCGGCCGCCCTTGGCGACGGTGTCGCTGATCGCCTGCAGCGCGCGGTGCATCAGCGGCACGGTCTGCGCGAGGTCGATGATGTGGATGTTGTTGCGGGCGCCGAAGATGTACTCGGCCATTTTCGGATTCCAGCGGTGCGACTGGTGGCCGAAATGCACGCCGGCTTCGAGCAGCTGGCGCATGGAAAATTCAGGAAGCGACATAGGTTTATTCTCCGGTTGGTCCTCCGGAAGCGCGTGGGCAACGAGCGATGGGACAGGACAATCCTGCCTTCCGGCCCGGTGCCACCGGACGGCGATTAAGCCATGCTTCCGTGTGAGATGGCGCGCGTTATAGCGGGATTCCCCAATAACGCAAGGCGAACCGGGCTGTCCGGAGCAACCGTCGGGACAGCATCAGTCTGGGCGGCGCAGGTCACGGACCTTCGAGGCGCGCCGTGGTGACGTCAGCCTAGCAGATCCTGCGGGCTCACGGTCAAGGGGAGAGGTTCAAATCCCCTCCCCGCAACCGAATTTACGCGAGCCTCAGCAGTCCTTTTCGCCCGGATGGCACTTCTTGGGCGGAGCGGCAGGCCGCGGCGGTGGCGGCGGAGCTGCACGCGGCGGTGCCGGTGGCGGTGCAGCCCGCGGCGGCGCCGGTGGCGCCGCCATCCGCGGCGGAGCCACTTG
>NZ_LJIC01000053.1 GCF_001295845.1 Rhodopseudomonas sp. AAP120
CTTCCACAAGGCAAAGAGTCAGCGACTCGCGTCGCCCTCACCCCAGCCCTCTCCCGCAAGCGGGAGAGGGAGCGCGCGGTGCTCGGGGTGGCGCCGAATTTCGATACTAACGTGCTGCTACGCGCCGCCGATCAGAATCCCCACCGCCAGCACGATGACGCCGCCGAGCACGATCTGGAAGACGGCGTGCAGGAATGGCGTGTCCATGTACTTGGCGCGGATGTAGGCGATGGCCCAGAGCTCGATGAACACCACGAATGCCGCGATGCCGGTGGCGATCCAGAAGGCGTTGGCCCAGTGGTCGGGGACCAGATAGGGCAGCGTGTGCCCGAGGCCGCCGAGCGTCGTCATCAGGCCGCAGATGCCGCCGCGCAGCCAGGGCGAGCCGCGGCCGGTCATCGAGCCATCGTCGGACAGCGCTTCGGCAAAGCCCATCGAGATGCCGGCGCCGATCGACGCCGCAAGCCCGACCAGAAACGTCGGCCAGTTCTGATGCGTGGCGAACGCCGCGGCGAACAGCGGCGCCAGCGTCGATACCGAGCCGTCCATCAGCCCGGCGAGGCCGGGCTGGACGTATTGCAGCACGAACATGCGCCGCGCGGTGTGATCCTCGGCGCTGCGAGCGTCGGCGGTGAGGATGCGGTCGGTCAGCTGGGTGGCGCGCTGTTCGTGGCGCTTCTCGAACTCGGCGAGATCGGTCAGCAGCTTGCGGATATGGACATCGGTGGCGCGTTCGGCGGCGCGCTCGTAGAAGCGCTGCGCCTCGAACTCCATGGTCTCGGCTTCCTTGCGGATGCGGTCGAGCGGCAGATTGCGGGTCAGCCAGATCGGGCGGCGGCGGATGAAGCCCTTGACGTCCTCGCGGCGGATCGGCGGCAGGTCCGGCCCGAACCGCTCCTCGTACATCCGCAGCAGCATATGGCGGTGGCCCTTCTCCTGCTGGGCCATCTCGGTGAACACCCGGGCGGAATCGGGATAGCGCTCGGCGAGGTCCTCGGCGAAGGCGAGATAGATCCGGCTGTCCTCTTCCTCCCCGGAAATCGCCACGGCCAGGATTTCGCGCTCGCTCAGCTCGGAAAACGCCTTCATCTGCAGCCGTCCAGGGTAAATTAGAACTGTTCTAATCTCTACGCTCGCCGCCCGGCCGAGTCAAAGCCGCCTGCCCGGCCGGCATTTCGCCGCAGGGACGGTCATCAGCCCTTCACCGAACCGTCAGCCGCGTGTGATCCGGCGCCGCCACAAGTCCGCCATCGAACAAACAGGAGGCTTCCCATGCGAAAATTGCTGCTCGGTTCCGTCGCGGTGCTGGCGCTGGCGTCGTCCGGCGCGCTGGCGCAATCCGAAGGTGAATTCCCGGCGACGCTGGCCGGCCACGCCGTGCTGCCCGCCGCCAGCTTCGTCGACGCCCCGGCGGATGCGCCGGCCGACCTCAAGACCTCCGGCAAGTACACCACCGGCAAGCGCGTCACCGAGATCGGCAGCGTCGAGGGCAAGTCCAACGGCCGTCCGACCGGCCTGTCGACCCCGTTCAAGGGCCAGCCGCTGCAGGGCCATTCCGGCATCAAGACGATGCCCGACGGCAGCTTCTGGGTGCTGACCGACAACGGCTTCGGCTCGCGCTACAACTCGGCCGACTCGATGCTGTATCTCGACAACTACAAGATCGACTGGCAGAGCGGCGCGGTCGACCGCAAGCAGACCGTGTTTCTGCACGACCCGGACAAGAAGGTGCCGTTCCGCATCGTTCACGAGGACACCGACAAGCGCTACCTGACCGGTGCCGACTTCGACACCGAAGGCTTCCAGATCATCGGCGACAATTTCTGGATCGGCGATGAATTCGGTCCCTACATCCTGAAGACCGACCTCGACGGCAAGGTGCTGGCGGTTTTCGAATCGCAGGCCGATGGCAAGCCGATCAAGTCGCCCGACCATTGGTCGGTGCAGTCGCCGGGTGCGCCGGGCGCGAGCTACACCGGCGTCAACCTCAAGCGGTCCAAGGGCTATGAGGGCTTCGCCGCCTCCAAGGATGGCAAATTCCTGTACGGCCTGCTCGAAGGCCCGCTGTGGGATGCCGACAAGAAGGACTGGGAGAAGGTCGACGGCAAGGAAGCCTCGCGCATCCTCGAATTCGACGTCAAGGCCGAGAAGTTCACCGGCCGCTCCTGGAAATACGTGTTCGAGCAGAACGGCAACGCGATCGGCGACTTCAACATGATCGACGACCGCTTCGGCCTGGTGATCGAGCGCGACAACGGCGAAGGCACCAAGGACAAGGCCTGCCCCGAGGGCAAGACCGGCACCGATTGCTTCGGCGACCTCGCCAAGTTCAAGCGGGTGGTCAAGATCGAGCTCAGCGACGCCAATGTCGGCCAGCCGGTCCGCAAGGTCGGCTATATCGACCTGATGAAGATCCGCGATCCGAACAAGAAGGCCCGCAAGCCGCTGACCGACGGCGCGCTGGCGTTCCCGTTCTTCACCATCGAGAACGTCGACAAGGTCGACGATACGCACATCATCGTCGGCAACGACAACAACCTGCCGTTCTCGTCGAGCCGCGATCCGAACAAGGCCGACGACAACGAGTTCGTGCTGCTCGAAGTCGCGGACTTCCTGAAGGCGAAGTAAGCGGCGACAAAATCAGCTCCGTCATTGCGAGCACCCGGATCGGCGCTTTGCGCCGTCCGGGCACAGGCTCCGCGAAGCAATCCAGAGGCTCAGTGCACCGAGCTGGATTGCTTCGTCGCTTCGCTCCTCGCAATGACGGGTTCGCTCAAACCGCCGGCGACATCCAGCGGGACAGACGGGCGAACATGCCCGGCTGGACGAGGGGCGGCACATCGTCGGACGCGTCGCCGATGTGGCCGAGGAACTGTTCGAGGAAACGCTGGTCGCCGGTTTCGGTGACGGCGAAGTCGTCGCCACCGCTGAAAACGACGTAGTCGTAAGCCATCGGCCCGATGAACGGCAGCGTCGGCGCGCTGGCGATGTCCTTGCTGATCACGAACTCATCGGGATCGAGCCCGCGCGCGATCATCGTGCGGGTCAGCATGTTCAGGTTGCCGACGAACTCCGGTTCGAACGCAACGGTCCCTTGCAGCGATATCGGCATGCACTCCCTCTCGCTTGGCAGGCACGCCCCCAACATCGAATAGTCGCTCGGTTACCACCTCAGGTTCAAGTGTGCGCGCCTGCACGCAGGGTCACGTCTGCGCGAAGTCGGCAATGCTGCGTCGCAGCACTGCCGATCACACGCGGTTCAGGCCGCACGGACTTTCTGCAGAAACTCGTCGACCGCGGATTGCAGCGCACCCGATTGGCTGTCCAGCGCGCCGGCATGCGCCAGCAGCTGCGAGGCGGCGTCCCCGGTCGCCGAGGCGGCGGCGCTGACGCCGCTGATGTGGCCGCTGATCTCGCTCGACCCCGCCGCGACCGACTGGATGTTGCGGGCGATATCGCGCGTCGCCGCGCCCTGCTGTTCGACCGCCGACGAGATCGCCATGGTGATCTCGCTCATCTGCCCGATGGTCGAGGTGATGCCGCTGATCGATTGCACCGCGTTGGAGGTCGACGACTGCATCGCCGAGACCTGCGCCGAGATCTCCTCGGTTGCCTTGGCGGTCTGGCTGGCCAGCGCCTTCACTTCGCTCGCCACCACGGCGAAGCCGCGGCCCGACTCCCCTGCCCGCGCCGCCTCGATGGTGGCGTTGAGCGCCAGCAGATTGGTCTGCGACGCGATCGAATGGATCAGCTGCACGACCTCGCCGATCTTCTCGGCGCTGACCGACAGCTGCCGCACGGTGTCGTTGGTATGCTCGGCATCGCTGACCGCCTTGCCGGCGATGGCGCGGGACTGTTCGACCTGGCGGGAAATCTCCTGCACCGAGGCTGATAGTTCTTCCGACGCCGACGCCACGGTGCCGACCATGCCGGCCGAGGCATCCGAGGCGGCGCCGACCGCCGACGCGCGCGAACTGGCGTCCGACGCGGTCGTGGTCATCGACTGCGCGGTCGCCTGCAGCTGGTGCGTCGCGTCGGCGACGCTGTGCACCACGCCCTTGACGCTGCGCTCGAAATCGTCGGCGATGCTCTGCATCAGCGCCCGCCGCTCCGCCGCCGTGCGCTGCTGGAGCTCATGCTCCTGCTGCTCGAGGCCGCGGATGCGCAGTGCATTGTCCTTGAACACCTGGACGGTCTTGGCCATTTCGCCGACTTCGTCGCCGCGTTCGATGCCGGGAATCGGCTCGTCGAGCTGGCCGCCGGCGAGCGACTGCATCCGGGCGCCGAGCCGGCCGAGCGGACGAGTGATGCTGCGCGAGATCAGCAGCGCGAACAGGCCGGCGATCAGTGCGATCGCCAGCACCGAGACGCCGAGCGTCCAGAAGATCGGCCGCAGCTTGGCGTCGATATCGTCGAGGTAAGCGCCGGTGCCGACGAACATGTTCCAGCCCGGGATCGCCACGCCGTAGGAGATCTTGCGGATGTTCTCGTCGGTGCCGGGTCGGCGGAAGTCGTAATGCAGCGTCACGTCGCCCTTGGCGGCGACGCCGTCGCGCAGCTCGCGCACCAGATAGCGGTCGCCGGTCGGCGTGTTCATGCGGTTGGTGCCGATCGCCTTCTTGTCCGGCGTCGCGATGGTCAGGCCGTCCATGGTATAGGCGAACAGATAGCCCTGGCCGTTGTCGTAGGTCAGCATGCTGGCGTCGCGCGCGAACTGGGCGAGCGCCGCCTCCCTGGTAAGCTCTCCCGCATCGACCTGCTTCTGCAGCCCGAGCGCCAGATTGCGGCCCATCTCGGCGATCGCCTTGGTCTGCTCGAACCGCGCGGTCAGCATTTCGCGCTTCATCATGTAGCCGGCGAACAGGCCGGCGATGCATAGGCCGAGCAGCGTCCCGCCGATCAGCAGGCCGAGCTTGGGGGTGATGCGGAGATTGGAGAATTTCAACGAAGCCTCCCGAAGGTACCAGCATGCGCCACAGACCGGGGCGCGAATTGAGCGCTCTGTACAACTACGGGGAAAATGTTCCCGGACCGTTACTGCAGCGCAGCGACCTGTCGGGACATGACCGGACAGACGGCACAAAAAAATCCCTCCCCGGATGGGGAGGGATCTGGACGTTCGGTGGCACGGCTGCTGTGGAAGCAGGTCGCCGGCGCAGATTAGAATACCAGCGCCTTGGCCTGCTTCACCTGCGGCAGCGCCTGGACCTTGGCGATGACGTCGTCCGGAGCCGGACCGTCGATCTCGACCAGCGCGATGGCGTCGCCGCCCTGGCTGTGACGACCGAGGTTGAAGGTCGCGATGTTGACCTTGGCGTCGCCGAGCAGGCTGGCGAACTTGCCGATGAAGCCCGGCTTGTCCTCGTTGGTGACGTAGATCATCGACTTGCCGAACTCGGCGTCGACGCGGATGCCCTTGATGTCGACCAGGCGCGGCTTGCCGTCGGCATAGACGGTGCCGGAGACCGAGCGTTCCTGCTTCTCGGTGGTCACCGTCAGGGTGATCAGGCTCTCGTAGTCGCTCTCGGCGGCGCGGACGACTTCGTCCACCACCATGCCGCGCTCCTTGGCGATCACCGGCGCCGACACGACGTTGATGTCGCCCAGCATCGGACGCAGCAGACCCGACAGCACCGCCGAGGTCAGCGCCTTGATCTTCATCTCGGCGACCTGGCCCTCGTAGGTAATCGTGACCTTGGTGATGCCGGTCTCGGTGAGCTGGCCGGCGAAGGAGCCGAGCTTCTCGGCGAGCTCGATGAACGGCTTCAGCTTCGGCGCTTCCTCGGCGGTGATCGACGGGAAGTTGACGGCGTTGGTGATGGCGCCGCTGAGTAGGTAGTCGCTCATCTGCTCGGCGACCTGCAGCGCGACATTCTCCTGCGCTTCGGTGGTCGAGGCGCCGAGATGCGGGGTGCAGATCACGTTGGGCAGGCCGAACAGCACGTTCGAGGTCGCCGGCTCCTCGGAGAACACGTCGAACGCCGCGCCGGCAACCTGGCCGGACTTCAGGGCCTCAGCGAGCGCATTCTCGTCGACCAGACCGCCGCGGGCGCAATTGATGATGCGCACGCCCTTCTTCATCTTGGCGATCGCGGCCGCGTCGATGATGTTCTTGGTCTTGTCGGTGAGCGGGGTGTGCAGCGTGATGAAGTCGGCGCGCTTGAAGATGTCCTCGAGCTCGACCTTCTCGACGCCGATGTCCTTGGCGCGCTCCGGCGACAGGAACGGATCGAACGCGATCACCTTCATCTTCAGGCCGAGGGCGCGGTCGGCGACGATCGAGCCGATGTTGCCGCAGCCGATCACGCCGAGCGTCTTGGCGGTGATCTCGACGCCCATGAAGCGGTTCTTCTCCCACTTGCCGGCCTGGGTCGAGGCGTCGGCGGCGGGGATCTCGCGGGCCAGCGACAGCATCATGGTGATGGCGTGCTCGGCGGTGGTGATCGAATTGCCGAACGGCGTGTTCATCACGATGATGCCCTTGGCGGTCGCCGCGGGAATCTCGACGTTGTCGACGCCGATGCCGGCACGGCCGATCACCTTGAGCTTGGCGGCCTTCTCGAGAATCTTCGCGGTCGCCTTGGTGGCGGAGCGGATCGCGAGGCCGTCGTAATTGCCGATGATCTCGGCGAGCTTCTCTTTGTCTTTGCCCAGCGCCGGCTGGAAATCGACGTCGATGCCGCGATCCTTGAAGATCTGCACGGCGGCTTCCGACAGCGCGTCGGAAATGAGGACTTTGGGAGCGGTCATGGGATGTGATCCTGATGATCTTGGAAAAGGGAAAGCGGTCCAACGAGTCGCGGCGCGCTCCCTCGCCGCGCTCTTGCGGGGAGAGGGTTGGGGTGAGGGGCTGCTGAGTCCGCGTTGTGCGGAAGCGCCCCCTCACCCGACCCAGCTACGCTGCGCTCCGCCGGGTCGACCTCTCCCCGCAAGCGGGGAGAGGTTGGGAGGCGATCAAGCCGCCTGAGACAGCGAGGCCTTGGTGGTCTCGAACGCGTAGTCCAGCCACTGCGTCAGGGTGGCGACGTCGGCGGCTTCGACCGTGGCGCCGCACCAGATGCGCAGGCCAGCGGGGGCGTCGCGATAAGCGCCGAGGTCGTAGCCGGCGCCTTCCTTCTCGACCACCGCGACCAGCTTCTTGGCGAAGTCGGCCTGGGCTTCGGCGGAGAGCGACGTAATCGCCGGATCGACCACCTTGAGGCAGACCGAGGTGTTCGAGCGGATCGCCGGATCGGCGGCCAGGAAGTCGGCCCACTTGGCCTTCGCCTGCCAGTCGCTCAGCACCTTGGTGTTGGCGTCGGCACGGGCGATCAGGCCCTTGAGGCCGCCCACCGACTTCGCCCAGTTCAGCGCGTCGATGTAGTCCTCGACGCACAGCATCGACGGGGTGTTGATGGTCTCGCCTTGGAAAATGCCCTCGATCAGCTTGCCGCCCTTGGTGAGGCGGAAGATTTTTGGCATCGGCCAGGTCGGCGTGTAGCTCTCGAGGCGAGCAACGGCGCGCGGGCTGAGGATCAGCATGCCGTGTGCGGCTTCGCCGCCGAGCGCCTTCTGCCAGGAGAAGGTGACGACATCGAGCTTCGGCCAGTCGAGCGGCTGCGCGAAGGCGGCCGAGGTGGCGTCGCAGATGGTCAGACCTTCACGGTCGGCCGCGATCCAGTCGGCGTTCGGAACGCGCACGCCGGAGGTGGTGCCGTTCCAGGTGAACACGACGTCGGTGTTGCAATCGACCTTGGAGAGGTCGGGAATTTCGCCGTAACCAGCCTTGAGCTTGGTGACGTTGGGGAGCTTCAGCTCCTTGGTGACGTCGCCGACCCAGCCGTCGCCGAACGATTCCCAGGCGAGCGTGGTGACGGGACGCGGCCCGAGCAGCGACCACAGCGCCATCTCGACGGCGCCGGTATCTGAAGCGGGGACAATGCCGATCTTGTAGTCGGCGGGGACCTCAAGCACTTCGCGGGTCAGATCGATCGCGAGCTTGAGCTTGGCCTTGCCGACCTTCGCGCGATGCGAGCGGCCGAGCGGGGCGTCCTTGAGATTTTCGGGGGACCAGCCGGGGCGCTTCGCGCAGGGGCCGGAGGAGAATTGCGGCGCATTCGGCCGCGAAGCGGGCTTCGCTACAGTCATAGTCTATCCTTCCAGATAGCTGCCTCTCGGTGGGGAGAGGTTTCCCGCCGCTGGGGATAGTCCTTTGGGCTCGAAAGTCAAGGAGATCGAACTCCGGAAGATGCCGGACACGGGCATGCCTCGCCCTAGCCGATTGCTGGATCCGGATCGCCCTCTTCCGGGCTGAGAAGCGCGGGCGGACTGTGACAAATACGTGGCAGCCAATTGCTCAGCAGCACCACCCGCATGACCTCATCACTCAAGATCGCGACGCGTCATGCAAAACGGGCGGTGATTTCTCACCGCCCGTTTTGCCGCGTTGTTAGTTGTTACCGGCTAGAGCCGGTTCCGCTCGGGGCGCCGGCGGCACCCGAGCCGGTGGTCGCGCCCGAGGCGGCGCCGCCGCTGGCAGACGATCCGGGGGGTGCCGTAACCGAGCCGGCGTTCGATGCGCCGCCGGGCGTCGCGCCTTGCGACGCGGACTCGCCGCCCGCCTTGCTGGGTGAATTCAACGTCGACGTGCCGTTGCTGTTTTGCGCCGATGCGACGGCGGTGGAAGCCAGTAGCGCGGCTGCGATGACGGCGGACATTCCGAGCTTGGATGACATTCGATACTCCTTCGAGTTGCATGCGATACTAATCCGGCAGCAAGAGCACCGTTCCGTACGGGGAGGCGGCAATGCGTCACGCAGCGAGACTTGAATTATTGCGCCGCAACGCGCGCAGCAAAACGGCCGCTCAGGCGGCCGTCTGCTTATTAGTTCCGACGAGCTTGTTACTTGCCGACCGGCCCCGGAAAGCCGGGTGAAGCCGGATTATCTCCGGGCAGCCCGCTCGGCGACGCACCGGTGCCGATGCTGCCTGGCGATGTGGTGTTCGGAACGCCGGGCTGATTGATGCCGGGGCTGTTGAGGTTAGAACCCGTGGTGGTTCCGGTGACGCCGGTTCCGGTCGCGGTGGTGCTGGAGCCGCCGGGCGCGGCGCTGATCCCGGCGCTGCCGGGGCTTTGCGCGCCGGTGGTCGGATCGACCGCGACTCCCGATGAGCCGGGGGTCGCCGTCTGTGCGTGAGCCGCGGACGCCGCGAGCAGCGTCGCGGCAATCAACGTCGTGCTGGATAGCAGGCGCATGGTGCATCTCTCGTGTGTTGCACGGGACCAACCAAAGCCCGTCGCAGCCGTTCCGCTCGGCAGCGTCACGGAATGTCGCGGCGCGCAGCCAGCGCGGCGCGCCACGCCGGGGCCGGGCCGATCACGCGACCTTGGCGATGAACTGCCGGACTTCGCTGCGGAGGGTCTCGACCTCGTGAGCGATCTTGCCCGACGCGTCGTTGACGCGCGAGGCGATGCGGCCGGTGTCGTCCGCGGCCTGGCTGATCCCGGAGATGTTGCTCGACACCTCACTGGTTCCGCTCGACGCCTGCTGGACGTTGCGGGCGATCTCCCGCGTCGCAGCGCCCTGCTGTTCCATCGCCGCCGCGATCGTGTTCGAGACGTCGCTGATCTCGCTGATGCGGCGACTGATCGCCTCCACCGCCTGCACCGATTGCTCGGTGATCTGCTGAACGTCGGAAATCGCCGCGGCGATCTCGTCGGTCGCCTTGGCGGTCTGGCTCGCCAGCGTCTTGACCTCGGAGGCCACCACCGCAAATCCCTTGCCGGACTCGCCGGCGCGGGCCGCTTCGATCGTGGCGTTGAGCGCCAGCAGATTGGTCTGCGCCGCGACCGCGTTGATGAGTTTGATCACGTCGCCGATCCGCTGCGCGGCATCGGCGAGGTTGCGGATCTTCTCGTTGGTCTGCTGCGCCTCCTCGACCGCATGATGCGTCGCGGTCGACGACAGCGTCACCTGCCGGGTGATCTCGACGATGGAGGCGGTGAGCTCCTCGGTCGCGCTCGCGACGCTTTGCACGTTGGCGGAGGCTTCCGACGACCCTGCGGCGACGCCGCTCGATTGCCGGCTAGTTTCTTCGGCGGCCGCGGCCATCGCGGAGGAGTCCGACCTCAGCTCCACCGCGGCGTCGGCGAGCGCCCCGGCGACGCGATCCATGCTCGACGCGAAGCTTTGCGCCTGCGCGGCGGTTTCGCGCACGCGCCGATCCATCGAGTCGGTGCCGCCGTTGATGACGTCGGCAGCGATGCGGAACGAGCCCGGCAGGCCGCGCGTCAGCACCTTGCGGAAACACTTGCCGTGAGACGCATATTCCATCGACGCGGAGGCTTCGCGGACGAAAGCGTCGACGATGTCGAGCGCATCGTTGATGCCGGCCTGCGCCCGCCCGATTTCACCACCGTCGCGGCGGCCCATGACGCGGGCTTCGAGCTCGCCGCGCTTCGCGCTCTCGCAGACCTCCGCGGTTTCGCGGATCGCGGCCGACGCCCGCGCCGTCAGCCAGATCGCGACGCCGACCAACAGCACGGCCGGCAGCATCGCCAGCGCTTCCGAAACCAGCCCGATCGGCCCCAGCGCAAGCCGCAGCGCACCGACCGCGACGATCGCCGCCAGTGCGCCGAACAGGGCGAACAGAGCCTTAGACAGCGAAGATGAATTCGTCATAACCCTGGCCCTGCTGCTTCAGCATATCGGTCAACATCGCGTAGCCGCTCATCATGCCGTCCTTGGCATTGCGGTGGCGGTTCTCCTCCTCGCGGATCTGCGCGTAGAGCGGCTGGATCTTCGCGAGCTGAGCCCCCGTCGGCTTGCGGCGATTGGAATGGAAGCCGACGATGTTGCGCTGTGCATCCAGCGTCGGGGTGACGTGCGCGAACACCCAGTAATGATCGCCGTCGCGCGCCATGTTCACCACATAGGCGAAGATTTCCTTCTTCTCCTGGATGGTGTCCCACAGCAGCTTGAAGATGGTGCGCGGCATGTCCGGGTGGCGGATCATGCTGTGCGGCGCACCGATCACCTCGTCGCGCGGATATTTCGAAAGCCTGATGAAAACGTCGTTGGCGTAAGTGATGTGCCCTTTGAGATTGGTCTTCGAAACGATCAGTTCTTCCTCGCCGAACGGGCATTCGACCCCCGTCGGCCTGATCTGCGGCCTGGCCATATAGAATTTCCTCAGGCAGGAGCGAGAGCGGGGAGCTCTCGACGTGGGTGATATTCTCCAGTCCATTCAATGCGACGAATATGAACGCTGTGAATTACTGCGGTCTTAAGGACGCGCTCCGTAACTCTACCAGTATTGATCGAAATAATTCCTTCTGCAGCCTGCAGCCCCGCGGAGCATCGCAAGCCCGCACCCCACGCGTTGCGGCGGTGATGTTTCCCTTGCGGCGCAATCGCTCTGCACGACGCGACGCCTGATCAGCCGCGGGCCGCATGGAGCAAGACGTCGGCAGTCGAACCGCCCGCGCGAAATCGCGGTTATTCGAATCGAATCGTCATCCCAACATGACTCGGCGCAAAGCCGAGCCGCGCGTAGAAGCGCTGAGCGTCGACGCGGCTGTTGTGGGTGAACAACTCGACCAGCCGGCATCCCTGCTGCCGGGCCTCCGCCAGCGCCCAGCGCACCAGCAATTCGCCGATGCCGCGGCTGCGACAGTCGGCGGCGACGCGCACGTCTTCGATCACGCCGCGCGAAGCGCCCTGCGAACTCAGGCCCGGCAACACCGCGAGCTGCAGACAGCCGACCACGCGGCCGGATCTGGTCTCGGCCACCATTATCTGGATCGGGGACGCGGCGGCCATCGCGTCGAACGCCACGTAGTAGGATTCCGGCAGCGGGTCCTCGACCCGCTCGCGGCCGCGGCCGAGATGATCGTCCGCCAGCATCGCGACGATGACCGGAACATCCTCACGCCGCGCCGGGCGGAGCGAGATCTCGCGCTCGCCGACCACGGTCACGCGCCGCCGACCGGCGGCAGGCCGAGCGCGTGCTCTGCGCTTCCGATCCAGCGTCGCACCGCCGGATAGTCCTGAAGCGAGAAGCCACCTTCGGGAGCGAGCCGCGTATAGGCCAGCAATGCGACGTCCGCCAGCGTGCAGCGCTCGCCGACCAGAAACGTCGAGCCCGCCAGATGCCGCTGCATCAGCGCCAGCGCAGCGTGACCGCGCTTGACGCGGTCGGCGTCGAGCGCCGAGGCCGGCTTGCCGAGATACACCATCTGATAGCGACACACGGCGATATAGGGTTCGTGGCTGTACTGCTCCCAGAACAACCACTCGTCCATCTTGGCCGCCAGATAGGGATCAGCCGGGATCAGATCGCTGTCCCGCGCCAGGTAGCGGATGATCGCATTGGACTGCGCCAGCGCGCGGCCGTCGCTCAGCACCACGACCGGGACCTGCCCGGCCGGATTGAGGGCGAGAAATTGCGGCGTCCGGGTCTCGCCCTTGAGCGTGTCGACGGCGATCCACTCATAGGGCAGCGACAGCGCATCGCACACCCACTTCACCTTCAGGCAATTGCCCGAATTGAGATCACCGTAAATCCGCATTGCCCTGCCCCATCATCGATGCGGACAGTCGATCAGGCGGCGGTCGCGACGTCAATCGACGCGGCGATCAGCGGCGCTCAGAATTTGTAGCCGACGCCGCCGCGCACCGTGGAGACCGCCGTGTTGATCGGCGCCGCGAACTTCTGGTACTCCCACTCGGCGCGCAGGAACAGCCCGCGATACAGCATCATGTCCATGCCGAGGCCGGCCGAATAGCCGTAGATGAAGTGGCTGTTCATCTGCTCTGTCTTGTTGTAGGCGAAGTTGATGGTCTGGAAGCCGGGTGCAGCGTTGGCATTGACCGCGGTGCCGGAGATCGATGCCGACCTGATGATGTCCGCCTGCCCGAGCGCGATGCCGCCGAAGGCATAAGGCAGGAAGCTGCCGATCGCCCAGCCGGCGCGAGCGCGGACCGAGCCGACATCCTTCACCTGCATATTGGCGCTCGCCCTGTAGGTCACGCCGTTGGTGTAGCCGTCGGAGGTGGTGAAGCTGCGTCCCATCGAGCCGGAATCCGAGCCGCCGAAATTGCCGTGCATGTAATTGGCTTCGAGGCCGAGGATCACATCGTCCCATTGCCAGTTGTAGCCGACGAAGCCGCCGTAACCGCTGCCCTGCGCCGAGCGCTTGCCGAGCACCGGCCACTGCGACACCTGGTATTCGTTCTCGATCGTGGTCAGCGCCATCATGCGCGAGGCGATATTGGACGTCGAATTGGTGAAATCCATGTCGGACGTGCCGTAGCCGCCCTGACCGCCGACGTAGAAGCCCTGCCAATTGACGACCCCGGGCGGCGTCTCGACCATCGCGCCGCGTAGCGCGCCGAATTCCGGCATGTCGGCCGCGTGCGCGCCGTGCGCCGCCACCACCATCACCGCTGCTACCAGAATTCCACGCATCGCAACGCTCCTCGACCAAACCGGTACGCCGCAATCATCGCGTGTTAACCTTAATCAATCCTTGTCGCCGCCCTCGCCGAGCAAAACAAAACGGCGCGGGAAGCTCCCGCGCCGTTAGGATAGGTAAACGTCGTGAGGGCGATCAGCCCTTGCGCATCAGCGGCGGCGGCGCCGCGTAGACCGGGCCGGAGTCGATATTCCAACGCACGCCGAGCTTCACGTCGTGCGAGGTGATATCCTTGAACTTGAAGGTGTTGTTAGTCGTCGCGCCGGTGAAGTCGGAGAGCACGCCGGTGTAGCCGTCGCCGAGATTGAGGTAGCTGTAGGCCAGTTCCAGCGTCAGGTTCGGATTGACCTTGTAGGCGAGACCTGTGTGCAGCGCCCAGGCCAGATTCCACTTCGAGGCCGTCGGCGCGCTGGCGAAGCTGGTGGTCGAGAACGGCAGGTTGTTGATGCCGGTGTCGGTGAAGTTCGCCATCGTCACCCGCGCGGCGCCGACGCCGGCGCCGATGAACGGCGTCACGCACCACCAGGTGCCGAGATCGACGTAGCCGTTGGCCATCACCAGCCATTCGGACTTGCTGGCCCCGTAATTGTCGATGCCGTTGTAGGGCGTGCCGAAGGACGTGCCGGTGAACCGGTCGGTGCCCTTGAAGTTGGAGTTGCCGCGATACTGGCCGACGAGGTCGGCGCGGAACCAGCTGTTGAACTGATAGCCGACGCCGAGACCGTAGATGCCGGCCGCATCGAACGAGGTCTGCTGATCGAACGAGGTGAGCTGCGAATAGGCCGAGTCGCGACCGTAGCGCAGATCCTTGACCTTCTGGTTGCTGAACCCGATGTCGCCGCGCAGGTACCAGCCGCCGAAATCCTCAGCCGGGGGCGGCGCATAGGCGGGCGGCGGGGCAATCGGCATATCGGCCGCCATCGCGGTCGAGGCAATCAGCGAAGCCGCGCCGGCGGCCATCATCATCTTCACGCTACGCATTGGCTTCGTCCTTTGGTCCAATGATCAATTACGAAGGCCCCTTACCCGGAAACCTATGAGAACGAACGATGCCAGCAATTCCTTAAGCCTGACTTAACCCTAATTTTTAAGGTTGATATTTGGTGAGGAGACAATCCGGGGCTGCTAACAACTGCGCGCGGACGCGGCGCCGCAGGGGGTGTTTGCTAACAAATCGTTGACGGAGGATCGCTCGGCTTGCCGGAACAACGCCAAAGTAAACGGCCCCGGTTCCATCACGGAACCGGGGCCGTCTGGTGTTCCGCCGGGATCGCTCGTCCCCGCGCCTACCCTAATGCGCGTGGCGCGGCATCTTTGGCAGCAGCACGGCGAGCAGGCCCAAGATCGGCAGGAACGAACAGACCTGGTACACGAAGTCGATGCCGTAATGATCCGCGACCTCGCCCAGCGCCGCGGCGCCGAGGCCACCGATACCGAACGCGAAGCCGAAGAACACGCCCGAGATCATGCCGAAGCGATGCGGCATCAGCTCCTGCGCGAACACGATGATCGCCGGCGTCGCCGAAGCGAGAATGAAGCCGATGAACACGGTCAGCACCGCGCTGGCGTACAGCCCCGCATAGGGCAGCGCCAGGGTGAACGGCAGGATGCCGAGGATCGAGAACCAGATCACGTAGCGGCGGCCGAAGCGGTCGCCGAGCGGGCCGCCGAAGAACACGCCGGCCGCGGTGGCGGCGAGGAAGATGAACAGGAAGATCTGCGCGGTCTGGGTCGAGACGTGGAATTTCTCCATCAGGTAGAACGTGTAGTAGCTCGACAGGCTCGACAGATAGAGCTGCTTGGAGAACAGCAGCGCCACCAGCACCACCAGTGCGACCATCACCCGCCGCCGGCCCGGCGCATGCGGGTGCGGGCTCACCACCATCTTCTTCTTGCCGGCGACCTGCGGCTTGTACCAGACGCCGATCCGCCACAGCACGACGATCGCGACGAAAGCGATCGACGAGAACCAGGCGATCGACGGCTGGCCGAACGGCACCACGATCAGCGCCGCCAGCACCGGGCCGAGCGCGGTGCCGGCGTTGCCGCCGACCTGAAACACCGACTGCGCCATGCCGTGGCGGCCGCCGGAGGCGAGCCGCGCGATCCGCGCCGACTCCGGATGAAACACCGCGGAGCCGAGGCCGATCATCGCCGCGGCCACCAGGATCACCGCGTAGGAATGCGCGACGCTGAGCAGCAGCAGGCCCAGGAAGGTCGAGCCCATGCCGATCGCCAGCGAGAACGGCTGCGCCTTCTTGTCGGTCATGTGGCCGACCACCGGCTGCAGCAGCGAGGCGGTGAACTGGAACGCCAGGGTGATCATGCCGATCTGGCCGAAATCCAGCGCGTAGTTCGCCTTCAGGATCGGATACACCGACGGAATCAGCGACTGCATCGTGTCGTTGAGGAAATGCGAGAAGCTGATGCCGCCGAGCACGACGTAGGCCGGCCCCGCGGCCGACGGCGCTGCCGGCTTGGTGAGCTCGGGCAGCGGCGGCTCGGCGGGAGTGACCGGAGCGGCGATATCCGCGTCGACGACAGGCTTGTTCACGGCGTTTCCTGAAAGATTCTTGCCGCGCCGGTCGGTCCCGGGGCAGCCACAACGAAAGACGGCCGGCATCGGTGCCGGCCGTCTTCAAATTAGTCCGTATCGCCGTGGGTTGGTAGCGACAAATCGCGATGGCTGCGATGCGCGCTGCGGCGCAACTACGCGCCGCAGACTACGCGGCTGCTGCGGCGGCGCTGCCGACCGCGTCGACGATGCTGTCGACGACGTCCTCGACCAGTTCGCGGTCGTCGCCCTCGCCCATCACCCGGATCACCGGCTCGGTGCCCGACGCCCGGATCAGCAGCCGACCATGGCCGTTGAGCCGCTTCTCGGCGTCGCTGATGGTCGCCTGGACGCGCGCGTCGTCGAGCGGCCGGCCGGCGTGATAGCGCACGTTCTTGAGGATCTGCGGCAGCGGATCGAAGCGGTGGCAGACCTCCGACACCGGGCGGCGCAGCTTCTGCACCACCGCGAGCACCTGCAGCGCCGCGACGAAGCCGTCGCCCGTGGTGTTGTAGTCGGACAGGATGATGTGGCCGGAGGCTTCGCCGCCGACGTTGTAACCGTCCTTCAGCATCGCCTCGAGCACGTAGCGGTCACCCACCGCGGTGCGCACCAGCTCGATGCCCTCGGCCGCCAGGAAGCGCTCGAGGCCGAGATTCGACATCACCGTGGCGGCGATGCCGGGCTTAGCGAGCCGGCCGTCTTCCTTCCAGCTGTGCGCGATCACCGCCAGCAGCTGATCGCCGTCGACGACGTGGCCGCGCTCGTCAACCATGATGACGCGGTCGGCGTCACCGTCGAGCGCGATGCCGATGTCGGCGCGCATCTCGCGGACCTTGCGGCACAGCGCCTCCGGCGAGGTCGAGCCGCATTCCTTGTTGATGTTGAAGCCGTCGGGCTCGACACCGATCGAGATCACGTCGGCGCCGAGTTCCCACAGCGCCTCCGGGACGACCTTGTAGGCGGCGCCGTTGGCGCAATCGACCACCACGCGCAGCCCGTCGAGCGACAGGTCGCGCGGCAGCGTCCGCTTGGCGAATTCGATGTAGCGGTCGCGGACGCCGTCGATGCGGCGGGCGCGGCCGAGGCCGGCGCTCTCCGACAGCTTCTTGTCGAGCGACTCGTCGAGCAGCTGTTCGATCTGCTTTTCGACGTCGTCGCTGAGCTTGAAGCCGAGCGGGCCGAACAGCTTGATGCCGTTGTCCTCGAACATGTTGTGCGATGCGGAAATCATCACGCCGAGATCGGCGCGCATCGATTTGGTCAGCATCGCCACCGCCGGCGTCGGCATCGGGCCGACCAGCATCACGTCCATGCCCACCGAGGTGAAGCCGGCCACCATGGCGTTCTCGATCATGTAGCCGGACAGCCGCGTGTCCTTGCCGATCACCACACGGTGGCGATGGTCGCCGCGCTGAAACACCAGTCCGGCCGCCTGGCCGACCTTGAGCGCGAGCTCCGGCGTGATCAGGCCATTGGCGCGGCCACGTATCCCGTCCGTCCCAAAATATCTGCGGCTCATCAAAATCCCCCGCCCGGCCACGCTCCGGCGTCCGAAGACCAGGTGTCCGGTCAGCGCCGCGTGGCGAAACCCCGCTTATAGGACCAATTTAGCGCTCGGCCCTTCAAAAAATATAAAGAAAAATTACGCGCCGCGGACCCGGGGACCGCGGCGCAAGCTGTTGAAAACCATGGATTTCGTGCCTCGGCAAAGCACGAGGCCGGGCTCCCTAGCCCTTGCGCTTGCTGTCGCCATCCGGCTTCGAGGGCGCCGGCTGGGTCACGCTCACGGGGTCCGAGCCCGGAAAGGAATCCTCCAACCCCTCGTCGAGCTGCTTATCAAGGTCCTTGTCCTTGGACTTGTTGGCGGAGTGATCCGTCTTCTCAGTCATCGCCTGCTCCTGAATGTGTTGCTCGTTCGGTGCAACGCATGGGAACCGGGGCTGTTCCCGCGACCGCCCGGCGCACGCCCAGGCCACGCGCGGAGACATGTCGCACCTCGCTGCGGCGTGCTACAGGACGCCACGCGCCGAAAAAACCGACCGGGGACGGGCAACGTTCATGAAATACATCACCTGCATCGAGGACCTTCGCCAGATTCACAAGCGCAAGGTGCCGAAGATGTTCTTCGACTACGTCGATCACGGCTCCTATGCGGAGGAGACGCTCCGCGCCAATGTCGACGACCTCAAGCGCATCAAATTCCGCCAGCGCATCCTGGTCGACATCTCCAAGCGTGACCTGTCGACCACCATCCTGGGCGACAAATACGCGATGCCGCTGATCCTGGCGCCCGTCGGCTCGACCGGCATGCAGTACGGCGACGGCGAGATCCACGCCTGCCGCGCCGCGCACGCCGCCGGCATTCCCTACACGCTGTCGACGATGTCGATCTGCTCGATCGAGGACGTGGCTGCCAATGTCGAGAAGCCGTTCTGGTTTCAGCTCTACGTGATGCGCGACCGCGGCTTCGTCAAAGCGCTGATCGAGCGCGCGATCGCCGCCAAGTGCAGCGCGCTGGTGCTCACCGTCGATCTGCAGGTGATCGGACAGCGGCATCAGGACATCAAGAACGGCATGACCGTGCCACCGGAGATCTTCCGGCCGAAGAACCTGATCGACATCGCCACCAAGCCCGGCTGGGTGAAGGGCATCCTCGGCGCCAAGCAGCGCAACTTCGGCAACATCGCCGGCCACCTGCCCGGGTCGAAGGATCTGGAATCGGTCTCCGCCTGGGTCGCCTCGCAGTTCGATGCCTCGCTGAACTGGAAGGACATCGACTGGATCCGCTCGATCTGGCCGGGCAAGCTGATCATCAAGGGCATCCTCGATGTCGAGGACGCGCGCGAGGCCGTGAAGGTCGGCGCCGAGGCGCTGGTGGTGTCGAACCATGGCGGCCGCCAGCTCGACGGCGCGCCGTCGTCGATCGAGGTGCTGCCGGAGATCGTCCACACCGTCGGCTCGCACATCGAAGTGATGTTCGACGGCGGCATCCGCTCCGGCCAGGACGTGATGCGCGCGCTGGCGCTCGGCGCCAAGAGCTGCATGATCGGCCGCGCCTATATCTACGGCCTCGGCGCGTTCGGCGGCCCCGGCGTCGCCAAGGCGATCGACATCATCGGCCGCGAGCTGTCGACCACCATGGGCCTGTGCGGCGTCAACGCCATCAACCAGATCGACGAGAAGGTGCTGGCGGAGTAATCGCACTAACGTCTCCCCGCGTCATTGCGAGCGCAGCGAAGCAATCCAGAAGCCGCGCAGTGTGGCATGGATTGCTTCGTCGCTTCGCTCCTCGCAATGACGGGGTGAGGCCAACAACTAACAACAAAAACAACAACAATCAGGAGGGAAACCGATGACCAATATGCAGACCAGCGCGCAGCCCGCCGCCAGCGAAGTGCTCTACGCCGTCGAGGACCACATCGCCACCATCACGCTGAACGCGCCGCAGCGGATGAATACGATCTCCGGGCCGATGCTCAACGAGCTGGCGGCGCTGCTGATCAAGGCCAATCAGGATCCGGACGTCCGCTGCGTCATCCTCACCGGCAATGGCCGGGCGTTCTGCGCCGGGCTCGACCTCACCAAGGAGCGCGGTGACGAGGGGCTCAGCGCAGCGTCGTCGCCGACCACGCTGGATTTGCGCAACACCCCGCCGACCGTGCTGCAGGGCATGGACAAGCCGACGATCTGCGCCGTCAACGGCGGCGCGGCCGGCTACGGCATGGACACCGCGCTCGGCTGCGACATCCGCATCATGGCGGAGTCGGCCAAGCTGGCCGCCGCGTTCGTCAAGCGCGGCGTGGTGCCGGAGAGCGGCGGCACCTGGTTTCTGCCGCGGATGATCGGCTGGGCCAAGGCATCCGAGCTGATCTTCACCGGCCGCACGCTGTCCGCGCAGGAGAGTCTCGCATGGGGCCTCGCCAATGAGGTGGTGCCCGACGTCGAGCTGATGGGCCGCGCCCGCGCGGTGGCCAAGGAGATCGCCGGCAACGCGCCGCTCGCGGTGCAGGCCGCCAAGCGGATGATGCGGATCGGCCTCAACGAGACTTTCCCCGATCACGTTCACCACGTGTACTTGCAGCTATTGCCGCTGTTCAAGACGCACGACATGAAGGAAGGCATCGCGGCCTTCATGGAGAAGCGCGAGGCGAAGTTCGAAGGCCGTTAGTTCGGCCCACGCGGAGAGCACGATGTTCGAGACCGTCACGACGTTGCTCGATTGGCTGGGCATCGTCGTGTTTGCCGTCACCGGCGCGCTGGTGGCGTCGCGCAAGGAGATGGACATCGTCGGCTTCGCCCTGCTCGGCACCGCCACCGGTATCGGCGGCGGCACGCTGCGCGACGTGCTGCTCGGGCTGCCGGTGTTCTGGGTGCACGAGCCGGCCTATCTCGTCACCTGCGTGGTGGTCGCCGGTGTGGCGTTCTTCACCGCGCACATCCCGCATTCGCGCTACAAGGCGCTGCTCTGGCTGGACGCCGTCGGGATGGCGCTGTTCGCGGTGAGCGGCGCCGAGAAGGCTGCGCTCGCCGGCGCGAACGGCATCGTCGCGGTGGCGATGGGGATCGTCACCGCGACGTTCGGCGGCATTATTCGCGATCTGCTCGGCGGCGAAATCCCGGTGATCCTGCGCCGCGAGATCTACGTCACGGCAGCCCTGCTCGGCGCCGCCACATTCGTCGCGCTGATGAGCGTCGGAACGCCGCGCGAGCTCAGCCTCGTCGCCGGTTTCGCGCTCGCGCTGCTGATCCGCGCGGCGGCGCTGTGGCGCGGCTGGTCGCTGCCACGCTACCGGCCGCGGCCGGGCGTGCAGGACGAGCGTTAGAGCGCTTCGGATCGAGCGATCGGGACGCTCGCTACAAGCTGAGCCTCATGGTGAGGAGGCGCGTAGCGCCGTCTCGAACCATGCGCCACGGGTGCTGCGTGGCCCCATCCTTCGAAACGCCCGGCGTCGCCGGGCTCCTCAGGATGAGGACTCAGTGCCTTGTGGACAGGACCTTGCAGCTCCCGTCACATCGGCGGGGTGATGCCGCCCTGGCCGACCGCGATGCGGCTGGTCTGGAACGAGCCGTCGGGCAAGGTCTTGCCGAATGCGATGATCTTGGCGCCCGGCTTGAGGTCGGACTTCTCGGCCGGCACGTAGGTGACGATCTGCGTCTTCGGCGTGATGCTGATGACCTTCTCGCCGCCCTTGTACTTCACCTTGACGGTGTTGCCGTCGGTGCTGGTGACTGACTGATCCACGGTGGCGTTGGTCATCGTGCTGTTGGGGCCGAGGTCCCACGCGCGCGAGCCTTCACCGGTGCCGCGCATCGATTCCGGGAAAATGTGGATCTCGACCGCGTTGTGCGCACCATTTGGGCCGGGCACGGTGGTGGCGCCGACGAACGCGCCGGGCTTCACCTCCGCCAAGGTGCTCGATGCGATGCCGGCGACGCGCAGATCCGGCTGCAATTGCAGTTTAACGTCCTGACCGCTGCGCGACTTCACAGCCAGGCTGTCGCCATCGACGCGCTCGATCTCGCCGCGCACTTTGGTGGGCGTCGGCGATTGCTGAGCGGTGGCCACGGAAACGAACAGGCCGAGCACGGCCACGGCGAGCAGCGGACGGGTGACGGAAAGACGAAACGACATCGACGAGTTCTCCAGCAAGCCCCGTGATGGAAATGCTGTCGATCGCCGGTTATTCCAGTCACGTATGCGCGAGCAGATCGGCCTCGACCAATTCGCGCAGCTCGGCGGTGACGTGCGGCCTTGCGCCGAACCACAATTCGAAGCCGCGCACCGCCTGATGCAGCAGCATGCCGAGACCGTCGGCGGTGCGCAGGCCACGGCCGCGCGCCTCGGCCAGCAGCTCGGTTTGCAGCGGCACATAGACGAGATCGGCGACGACCGCGCCGGCCGGCAGCGGTTCGAGGTCGAGATCGAGCGACGGCTGGCCCTTCATGCCGAGTGAGGTGGTGTTGACCAAGAGCCCGGCGCCCGGCAGCGCCGCCGGCGCTTCGGTCCAGGCGATCGGCACGACGCGGTCGCCGAACAGATCCGCCAGCGCCTGCGCACGCTCGAGCGACCGGTTGGCGAGCGCGATGCGCTGAATGCCGCGCTCCAGCAGGCCGAACAGCACAGCGCGCGACGAGCCGCCGGCGCCGAGCACCAGTGCCTGCTCGGCGCGGTCCCAGCCCGGCGCGCTGGCGTCGAGATTGGCAATGAAGCCCTCAACGTCGGTGTTGGTCGAGCGCAGTACGTCGCCGTCGTAATACAGCGTGTTGGCGGCGCCGACCGCGCGGGCGCGCTCATCCGGCTGCGTCAGCTGCAGCGCGCGCTCCTTGTGCGGGATGGTGACGTTGGCGCCGCTGTAGCCGTGGGCACGCAGATTGAGCACGAATTCGGCGAAGCCTTCCGGCGGCACCGCCTCGATCGAATAGCCGCCCGGAATGCCGAGCGTGCGCAGCCAGTAGTGATGGATCAGCGGCGAGCGGGAATGCGCAGCCGGCCAGCCGATCAGGCAGGCGGCGGTGTGGCCGTCGCCGGGATGCACCACCGCGCTCACGGCTCGTCCCTCCCCGGCTGCGGCGCCGCCTGACGCAGCCGCACGCCGCGGCCGCCGTCCTCGCTGCGAGCATGCTCGCCGATCAGCTCGACGCCGGCGCGGTTGAGGGCGTCGACCACCCGGGTCAGCGACTCGACGATGCCGCGGACATTGCCGCCGCTGGCCTCCATCCGCTGGATGGTCGGCACCGACACGCCGGCGAGCTTGGCCAGCTCGCGCTGGTCGATCCCGAGCAGCGCCCGCGCCGCACGCATTTGAGCCGAAGTGATCAAGCGAGCCTTCCAATGCCGGTCCGCCTATCGGCTACAGCAAATATGAAACGGCTTCAATGATGCTTGGCACATCATTGAAGCCGTTTCGTCTCTAACGCGGGTCGATCAGGCGGCGACCTGACGGTGCGCCGCGATGATCTGGTCGGCGGTGCGCCCGGAGACCTCGGCCATGTGGTCGAAGCTGCGGGTGAAGCTGCCGGCGCCGGCGGTGGCCGAACGCAGCTCGACGATCAGGTCGCCGATCTCGGCCTCCGGCATGGTGGCGCGCACCACGTCCCAGCCGGCCCAGCCGTCGCGGGTGTCGAAGCCGAGGATCTGGCCCCGCCGCCCGGACAGGATGGCGTTGACCTTGGCGGTGGCGTCGGTCGGGCAGACGATCTCGACGGTGTGAATCGGCTCCAGCAGCACCGGCTGGCACTGCGGCAGCGCCTCGGTGATGCCGATCCGCGCCGCGGTGCGGAACGCCTGATCGGAGGAGTCGACGCTGTGATACGAGCCGTCGGTCAGCGTCACGTGGACGTCGACCACCGGGAAGCCGAGCGGCCCCATCCGCAGGCCGTCAGCAGCGCCCTCCTCGACCGCGCCGATATAGTTGCGCGGCACCGCGCCGCCCACCACCGTCTCGGCGAACACGAAGCCTTCGCCGCGCGGCAGCGGCTTGATGTCGAGCACGACGTCGCCGAACTGGCCGTGGCCGCCGGACTGTTTCTTGTGCCGGCCGCGCTGGGTGGCGGCTTTGCGGATGGTCTCGCGATAGCCGATCGCTGGTGGATGCGATTTGACGCTGACGCCGTAACGCTCCTTGAGCCGCTCCAGCGCGACGCGCAGATGCATCTCGCCCTGGCCCCACAGCACGATGTCGTGGGTCTGCGGATCGTGGATCACGGTGAGCGACGGGTCCTCTTCCGCGAGCCGCTGCAGCGACTGGCCGAGCTTGACGTCGTCCTTGCGGTCGGCTGCGGCGAGCGCCATCGCCAGCACCGGCGGCGCCGCGGTGATCTCGACCAGTGCCGCCGGGGCGGCCTTGCCGTTGCCGAAGGTGTCGCCGGTCTTGATCGCATCGAGCTTGCCGAGCGCGACCACGTCGCCGGCGCCGGCAGACGAGCGCTTGCCGTCGTGCCCGCCACCCACCGCCTGTATGCCCGAGACCCGCGCCGACTCGCCGGCCGAGGACAGCACCGTGTCGCCGTCGTTGAGCGTGCCGGCAAACACGCGGGCGAGCGACAGCTTGCCGCCGTGCTGCAGGTGATTGGTCTTGAAGACGTAGCCGATCGCCTCCTTGGTCGAGGCGACGCCGAGCCGCGCCGCTGTTTCGGCGATATCGGGCGCTTCGTGGCGCAGCGCCTTGAGCAGCCGCATCACGCCGTTCTCGCGCAGTGCAGAACCGAGCAGCACCGGGCAGATCAGGCCTTCGCGCAACTCGCGTGCGAGATCGTCGAACACCGCGTCGCGCGGCGGCGGGATATCTTCGAGCAACTGCTCCATCAGCGAGTCGTCGTGATCGGCGAGCTTCTCCAGCATCGAGAAGCGGGCTTCCTTCTCGCGATCGAGATCGCCGCCTTCGAGCGCGATCACTTCGGACGGCTTGTGCTCGCGATAAACGAAGGCGCGCTCCAACGCGAGGTCGACATAGCCGGCGATCAGTTCGCCGTTCCAGATCGGGATCTGGCGCAGCACCAGCGGGATGCGCGAGGCCGGCTGCAGGCTGTCGAGCACTTCGCGAATACGCTTGTTGGCGCGATCGATCTTGTTGAGAAACAGGAAGCGCGGAATGCCGAGATCTTCGAGTTCGCGCAGGATCAACTGCAACTGCGGCAGCTTACGCTCGTCGGCCTCACACACCACGATCGCGGCGTCGACGGCGGGCAGCGCCGCGCGCATGTCGTGCGCGAATTCGACGGAGCCGGGACAATCGAGGAACGTGTAGGTCTCTCCCATGAACTGCGTCGTCACCGCAGTGAGACCGAGCCCCATCTTGTGATGTCGCGCCTCCGGGCTGGCATCGCCGACCGAAGTGCCGGCGTCGACCGAACCGGCACGCGGCACCGCGCCGGTGCGGGCCAGGATCGCTTCGAGTAGTGTGGTTTTTCCGCTTTGGAATGGGCCCACCAGTGCGATGCACCGGGGACCACGGGGACTTCTGACGTCTTGTCCCATCGCCGCCTCCTTCTTCTGGAGCTCGGCCCATGATTGGGTCGGCAAGACGGGATGCTTCCGCAATGAACGACGCTTGGCAAGCGCGAAAAATTACGATGCGGTGACGTTCCCCTTGAGCAAAATCAAGGACAGCAAGCAAATCGCTGCGGCGCACGCAGGGTGCGCCGCAGCGACGAAACGAGTTAGCGGCCCGGACGCAGCTCGAGCTCCTGCAGGCCGACCGCGACGTTGACGCCGGTCTGGCCCTGCAGGCTGAGCGGCTGCAGGGCGATCGAATTCGACGAGCCGCCGACCAGCACGTTGGCGCCGGCGCCGACGCCGATCGCGGCCGAGCCCTGCGCGCCCGCGTAGTTGCCGGCGAGATCGCCGGGGCCGAAGCGCTCGACCGGCGCGAACACGCCCCAGGCCAGCGCGGTCTGCTCGGTGAGGCCGATATCGAGGCCGACCTTGCGGACAGTGGCGACATAAGGCGTATCGGGGCGGCCGTTGACGTGCAGCACGCAACCGAGATTGGTGACAGAGCCGACGATGAAGCCCATGCTGGCGCCGCCGCGGCATTCGAGCACGCCGACCTGCACGCGGTTCTGGGCGTGAGCGGCGCTGGCGATCAGGGTGGCGGCGGCACCGAGCAGAAGCGATAAGCGGCGCATATGGTTTTCTCCGGTTCGACGTGATGCTGATAGTTTGCGGATAGTTCGCAGATATTCGAGCTCCGACGGATGCCACAGATCGTCGCGATCCAGCCGGTGCGCCCGCCGCATGCGAAGCAGCTCGCATCTAGTCACAGCGACGGCGAATCTTCAATGACAGTTCCCGATCGTCCAAACGCGCAGCGCCAAAACAAAAGGGCCCGCGCGAGGCGGGCCCTTCGTCACATCGCTGTCGTGCAGCGATGATCAGCGGTGGTGGCGATGGTGCCGCTTGTGCTTGCGGTACTTGCGCGGCATCTCGACGGCGCGCAGCTGCACGTCGACGATACCGGCGGTCGCGTTGAGGCCGGTCTGGCCCTGCAGGCTGAGCGGCTGCAGCGCGTAGGCGTTGCCCGAGCCACCGATCAGCAGGTTGCCGCCGAAGCCGACGCCGAACGAGGCGTTGGCGCCGACGCCGCCGAAGCTGCCGGCGAGGTCACCGCGACCGACCTGGCGGGTCGGCGCGTAGACGGCCCAGGCGAGGCCGGTGTTCTGGGTGAAGCCGAGGTCGACGCCGATGCGCTGCACCGTGGCGACGTACGGCTCCGGACGACGGCCGTCGGTCTTGAACACGCATTCGAGCTGAGTGGTCGAGCCGACGACGTAGCCGACGTTCGGGCCACCGGCGCATTCGATCACGCCGACCTGCAGCCGCTCCTGCGCGCTTGCGCTGGCGACGGTTGCGACGAGCGCGACTGCAGCAACACCGAACAGTCTTGAGATGGACATTGAACAGAACTCCGCATTTCGGGGATTGAATTGTACGGCGGCGACAAGAAGGAACTGTCTTGGCCAAAACAAGGCAGTTCCGCGACACCAGAATAAATCTAGTGGATCTTGCCGCTTTTTAATGAACGCGCGGTTGAGCGATCAGCGCAGATTTCCACAGAAGCGCTGGATGCGTTTGCAGGCGTCCTCGAGGTCGGACGTTTTGGTGGCGTAGGAGATGCGGAACGCCGGGCCGAGGCCGAACGCCGAACCCTGCACAACCGCAACGCCTTCGGCTTCGAGCAGCTCGGTGACGAAGTCCTGATCGGTCTCGATGGTCTTGCCCGACGGCGCGGTCTTGCCGATCGTGCCGGCGCAGGACGGATACACGTAGAACGCGCCTTCCGGCCGCGGACACTCGATTCCGGAGGCTTGGTTCAGCATCGACACCACGAGGTCGCGGCGCTCCTTGAACACCTTGTTGTGAGCGGCGATGAAGTCCTGCGGACCATTGAGCGCTTCGACCGCGGCCCATTGGGCGATCGAGGACGGGTTCGAGGTCGACTGCGACTGAATGGTCGCCATCGCCTTGATCAGCGACGCCGGGCCGCCCGCATAGCCGATGCGCCAGCCGGTCATGCAATACGACTTCGATACGCCGTTCACCGTCAGCGTGCGATCGAACAGCTTGGGCTCGATCTGCGCCGGGGTGGTGAACTTGAAGTCGTCATAGACGAGATGCTCGTACATGTCGTCGGTCATCACCCAGACATGCGGGTGCTTGACCAGCACGTCGGTCAGCGCCTTGAGCTCGTCGCGCGAATAGGCCGCGCCGGTCGGGTTCGACGGCGAGTTGAGGATGATCCACTTGGTCTTCGGCGTGATCGCCGCTTCCAGCGCCGCGGCCTGCAGCTTGAAGCCGTGCTCGGCGGTGCAGACCACCGGCACGCTCTCGCCGCCGGCGAGCGCCACCATCTCCGGATAGCTGACCCAATACGGCGCCGGGATGATCACCTCGTCGCCCGGATTGATGGTCGCCATCAGCGCGTTGTACAGCACCTGCTTGCCGCCGGTGCCGACGATGATCTGGTTCGGCTTGTAGGCCAGGCCGTTCTCGCGCTGAAACTTGTCGATGATCGCCTGCTTCAGCTCGGGAATGCCGTCGACCGCGGTGTACTTGGTCTTGCCCGCCTCGATAGCGTGGATCGCCGCCAGCTTGATGTTCGCCGGGGTATCGAAATCCGGCTCGCCGGAGCCGAGCCCGATGACATTGCGGCCCGCCGCTTTCAGCTCGCGTGCCTTGTCCGTGACCGCGATAGTCGCGGACGGCTTCACACGATCGAGCGAGGCGGACAGGAACGACATCGTTATCTCCTTGCAGCCGTCATGAGCCGGCGGAAGGCGCGACTCTTCAAGTTCTGACGGGGAATGCTCATACACTAGGCGGGGGCTCGTTGCATCGCAAGAAGCTTGGTGCGGCGGCGATCAAAGCCCGAGCGGTTCAGGAAGCCTTAAAAGGCCGCCGCTAAGGTGCCCTTCGCCCCCTCCCTGCGCGAGCGCAAATGTCTCGATTCTGGCAACAATTTGCGACCGGCGGCTGGCTGACCCGGGAGCGGGTGCGGATCTACAGCCTGCTGATGGGTGGCATCTGCGCAGCCGCGATGATTGGCTGGGTTGCGCTGTCCGACGGGCTGATCGATCGCAACGGCAAGCCGATCGGCACCGACTTTTCCAGCTTCTACGCGGCCGGTTCGCTGGTGCTGGAAGGCAAAGCCGACGACGTCTACAGCCCCGCCGCCCACTACGCCCGCGAGCAGCAGCTGTTCGGCCCCGACACCCCCTACTACAGCTGGCTGTACCCGCCGTTCTTCCTGCTGGTCGCGACGCCGCTGGCGCTGCTGCCGTATTGGCTCGCCCTGGCTGTCTGGCAGGCCGCGGGCTTCGCGCTGTATCTCGCGGTGATCGGCGCGATCCTGCGACGCGCCCGCGCCACCGATGCGGTGGCGGCGCTATGGCTGCCGGTGGCGGCGGCGTTTCCGGCGGTGTTCGTCAATCTCGGCCATGGCCAGAACGGATTTCTCACCGCCGGACTGCTCGGCGCGGCGCTGTGCCTGCTGCGGCCACAGCCTGTCCTCGCCGGCATCCTGTTCGCCCTGCTGGCCTACAAGCCGCAATTCGCCCTGGTGATCCCATTGGCGCTGGTGGCGGCGGGACGATGGCGAAGCTTCGCGGCCGCCGCCGTCACCGTCGTGGCGCTGGTGGCGGCCGCGACCTTCGCTTTCGGCCTGGATATCTGGTCGGGCTTCGCGGCCTCGGCCGAGATGTCACGCAAGCTGTTGCTGGAGCAGGGCAACGTCGGCTTCGAGAAGCTGCAGAGCGCGTTCGCCTCGGTACGGATGTTGGGCGGCAGCATCCCGCTCGCCTACGGCCTGCAGGCCGCCCTGTCCGTCGCCATCATCGGCGGCACGGTGTGGGCATGGCGCAAGCCTGGCGACGACGCGGTCAGGAACGCCCTCCTGGTGCTGGCGACATTGCTGGCTTCGCCGCATACGCTCGACTACGACCTGATGCTGCTCGGTCCGGCCATCGCCTTCATGGTGAGCGCCGGCGTCGCCGGCGGTTTTCGCCGCTATGAGATCTCGGCGCTGGCCGCAGCCTGGGTCATCCCATTGCTGACGCGCAGCATCGCGGGCATGACGGCCGTGTCGCTCGGCCTGCTGATCTCGCTCGCGTTGTACGGGCTGGTCTTCGCCAGGGCGCTTCACCATCGCGACGCTGCGAGCGCGGCGGACGGACGCATCGCGCAAGTGTGACCAGGGACGATCCAAGGTGCTCCGGACGCGTGCGATGCAGCACGCATTCGACTTTTTCCAGGCCCGGGGCCTTGCGACCTGCCGCCATCGGCATCATTGTTTGACCGCTTTCCACAGCGACAAGCGCCGACGCTCCGGCGCGACGGCAAACGATCGACGGCGATGTAGATGTACAAGCTCTATTCGATGCAGCGCTCCGGCAACAGCTACAAGGCCCGCTTGGCCCTGGCGTTCCTCGACGCGCCGTATCGTTGCATCGAGGTCGATATCCTGCGCGGCGAGAGCCGCACGCCGGATTTCCTCGCCAAGAATCCGAGCGGCCAGGTGCCGCTGCTGGAAGTCGCGCAGGGCCGCTACCTCGCCGAGTCCAACGCCATCCTCTGGTATCTGGCCGTCGGCACCTCGCTGGCGCCGGATACACGGATGGACCGCGCCGAGGCGCTGCAGTGGATGTTCTTCGAACAGCACGCGCTCGAGCCGAATATCGGATCCGCGTATTTCTGGCTGTGCCTGGTCAAGGGTGGCCGCGACCTGCAGACGCACGCGCTGGAAGACTGGCTGGAGCGCGGCTACGCGGCGCTGCAGGTGATGGAAAATCACCTCAAGACCCACGATTACTTCGCGGCCGGCCAGCTCACCATCGCCGACATCGCGCTGTACGGCTACACCCACGTCGCCGACCAATGCGACTTCGATCTGTCGACCTTCCCGTCGGTCAATGCCTGGCTGCGACGGGTCGAGCAGACGCCGGGATTCGTGACGATGGACTGGACCCCGCTCGCCGCACCGCACGACCATGCGGATTTCGCCGCTGAAGCCTGACCGAATTCGCCATTTCTCAGCGATTTTGCCGCGAATTCGACACGATTGCGCCTGTAGCGCCCTATAAATGCCTGGGATCACAGGAAAATCTCGTTTGCGCGGTGATTCGCCGGCGCTTGCGAGGATTTGGTCATGACTCGGTCGCCCGGCCCGGAGGCCGGATTCGTCCCGCGTTCGAAGCCTTTCGGCTCACTCCGGCTGATGCGCGCCGTCGCCGCATCGCTGGCGGTGGCCGTCGTCTTGCTCAGCGTGATCCTGCTGCTGGCCGTCGCCTCGACACAGTCGAGCATGGCGATGCCGTTTGCCAACTGAACTCCGCTCCCGATTGATTACGCCGCCGCCGCTGAGCGGCGAAGTCCGGCTGCGGCCGCTGTGATGTCGCGTGGAGGCCCTGCGATGAAGGCACTGCTGGTCTGGGTCTCCGGTTCGCTCACCGCCGCCACGGTGATCATCGCCTCGTTCCTGATCGCCACCAAGAGCAGCGGCGAGCCGACGTCGTTCAGATCCTCCGCCGGAGCGCTGGCGGTGAAGACATTCGCCGACAACCTCGCCTATCCGTGGGGTTTGGCGTTTCTGCCGGAGGGCCGTGCGCTGGTCACCGAGCGGCCGGGCCGGCTGCGGGTGGTGTCGCCGCAGGGGGCGCTGTCGCCCCCTGTCACAGGCGTGCCCGATGTGTGGGCGGTCGGCCAAGGCGGCCTGCTCGACGTCGTCACCGACCGGGAGTTCAGCGCCAACCGCACGATCTATTTCTGCTATTCCGAGCGCGCCAATGACGGCGGACGGAGCGGCGGCCGCACCGCAGTGGCGCGCGCGGCACTGGAGGATGGCGATGATCCGTCGCTGAGTTCGGTCAGAATTATCTTCCGCCAGGATGGGCCGCTGTCGAGCGGCAACCACTATGGCTGCCGGATCGCGCAAGGCGCGGACGGCCATCTGCTCGTCACGCTGGGCGAACACTTCAGCAGCCGCGACGAGGCGCAGAACCTCGGCAATCATCTCGGCAAGATCGTTCGGATCGCGCCGGACGGCAGCGTTCCCAAGGACAATCCGTTCGTCGGCCGCGACGGCGCCAGGCCGGAGATCTGGAGCTGGGGTCACCGCAACGCGCAGGCGCTCGCTTTCAACCCGGCCGACGGCAGACTGTGGGAGATCGAGCACGGCCCGCGCGGCGGCGACGAGGTCAACATCATCGCGCCCGGCAAGAACTACGGCTGGCCCGTGATCGGCTACGGCGTCGATTACTCCGGCGCCAAGATCCACGAGGCCACGGCCAAGCCCGGCATGGAGCAGCCAGTCAAATACTGGGTGCCGTCGATCGCACCCTCCGGCATGGCGTTCTACACCGGCAAGCTGTTTCCGAAGTGGAACGGCAGCCTGTTCGTCGGCGCGCTGGCCGGCAAGATGCTGGTGCGACTGTCGCTGTCCGGCGACAAGGTGACGGCCGAGGAGCGGCTGCTGCAGCCGCTCAACGAGCGCATCCGCGACGTCCGCCAGGGCCCCGACGGCGCGCTCTGGCTGCTCACCGACAACGCCGCCGGCCGCATCCTGCGCGTCACGCCGGCGAACGAATAGCTTTTCCGGGCGAACGCTCGGGCGATCAGCGCGGCATCCCGAAGAACAGGTTCGGGAAGAACAGCGCGATCTGCGGCAGCATGATCACGATCAGCACGCCGAGGAACGTCACCAGCGCATAGGGGATGACCGACCAGTAGATGTCGCCCATGCTGACGTCCGGCGGTGCCACGGCCTTCAGGTAGAACAGATTGAAGCCGAATGGCGGCGTCATGTAGCCGATCTCCATCATCATGATGAAGATCACGCCGAACCACACCGGATCCCAGCCATAGAGCTGCACCACCGGCATGAACACCGGCAGCGTGATCAGCATGATGCCGACCGGATCGAGCACCATGCCGAGCAGCAGCAGCACCGCCAGGATGAACACCAGCGCACCCCATTCGCCGCCGGGCACCTGCGACACCAGATGGTTCATCAGCTCGTTGGCGCCGAGCGTGGTGTAGGCGGTCGAGAAGGCGTGCGCGGCGAACAGAATCCACATGATCAGCGCGGTCAGCCGCAGCGTCTGCATCGCCGAATCCGACAGCACCGCATACGACAGCTTGCGATGCACCGCGGAGGCAATCAGCGCGCCGAACACGCCGAGCGCCGCGGCCTCGGTCGGCGTCGCGAAGCCGCCGAAGATCGAGCCGAGCACCAGCAGCACGATCAGGATCGGCAATGCCACCGCCTTCAGCGTGCTCAGCTTCAGCCGCCAGTCGCCGCGTTCTTCCGGCGGCAGCGCCGGGGCCAGCGACGGCTGCAGCCAGGCGCGCACGATGATGTAGACCGTCACCAGCACGACGAGCAGGATGCCGGGGCCGATGCCCGAGGCGAACAGCCGGCCGACCGACACTTCGGTCAGCATCGCGTACAGCACCATCAGGATCGACGGCGGCACCAGTACGCCCCAACCGCCGCCGGCATTGATGGCGCCGATCGCCAGCCGCTTGTCGTAGCCGCGCTCCAGCATGCGTGGCAGCGCGATCGCCCCCATCGTCACCACCGCGGCGCCGCTGATGCCGCTCATCGCCGCGAAGATCGCACAGATCATCACGGTGCCGATCGCCAGTCCGCCGCGCATCGCGCCGAACCAGACATGCATCATCCGGTAGAGATTCTGCGCGACGCCGGACTTTTCCAGCAGCATCGCCATGTAGACGTACATCGGGATGGCGATCAGCGTGAAGTTCGTCATCGAGTCCCAGAATTTGGACGCGACGATGTAGAAGCCGACCGGCCCCATGGCGAAATACAGGAAGATCACCGAGATGCCGCCGAGCGTGAACACCAGCGGCGTGCCGATGAACAGGAACACCAGCAGCGAACCGAAGAACAGGAAGGTCAGAAGCTCGACAGACACCGGATCGTCCTAGTGAGAGGAAGCGTCGCCGGCCTGCTTGCCGAACGTAGCGGGGTCGTTGTCGAGACCGGCGAGCGTGCGAATATCGGACGCGATCCGCACCAGGCCCTGCAGCAGCAGCAGCACGCCGGCGACCGGGATCGCCAGCTTCACCGGCCAGATGTACGGATTCCAGATGCTCGACGAAGTCTCGAGCTTGGCGGCCGACTCCCACGCCATATCGGCGCTCTGCCAGATCAGCACACCGATAAACAGGAAGAACAGGAACGAGGTGGCGAGGTCCACCCTCGCCTTCTGCACGCGGCTGAACTTGCCGTAGAAAATATCGACGTTGACGTGCGCCCGCTCCGCCAGCAAATAGCCGCCCGCCACCACGGCGTAGACGCCGAAGATCAACTGCGCGAACTCCGACGTCCAGATCGCCGCGCTGCCGACGACGTAGCGCATGATCACATCGGCCATCAGCAGTACGAAGATCGGCACGATCAGCCATGCGGCAACGCGCGCAACCCAGGAGTTGAGCTGGGTGATAGCGGCGGCGACCTTCAACATGCGGGGACTTTCATGGCTCGGCAGATGCGAAGCGGGACGTCAACGGCGCCCCGGCTGGCATACGTCTGGACGGCTCGGATGGAGAGCTGCGCCGAGATGGGCGGCGGGCTCAAGAGGCGATCGTCGCGGCCTCAGCCGTAGCCGAGATCCGCCATCAGCTTCGACAGCGCGGCGCCGCCCTTGGCGGCGTGCTCGCCCTTCGCAGTTTCCTTCTGCAGGATCGTCTTCGACGCCTGGGCGAATTTCGCCAGCACCTCATCCGGAAACTGCACGACCTCGACATTCATCTTGGCGCGCCCGGTGGCGAGCGCCATCGCTTCCTGATGCTGATACTCGACCGAGCGCAGGAAATAGCGCTCCTCGATCAACGACAGGAACTGCAGCCGCAGATCGGGCGGCAGCTTGTCGAGCGCCGCGGTGTTGACGATCCAGGCGTCGTTGGTGATGCCGAGCGCCGGCTTCATGTGGAACGGCGCGACTTCCCAGAATTTCATCGACAGCGCACCGACCGCCGCGCCCCAATGCGCGCCATCGACCACGCCCGTCGAAATCGCCTGATAGATCTCGGGACCCGCGACCTGCTGCGGTGACGCGCCGGCGGCGGCGAAATACTCGAGCATCGCGCCCGCCGAGCGGATCTTGAGCGAGCCGAGTTCGGCGGCCGAGTTGATCTTGCGCTTGAGCACCACTTCGGTCGGGTACGCCTTCTCGGCCATGATCACCACGCCCTTCGGCCGCAGTTCGTCATTAACCAGCTTTTCAACGCCGAGATTCTTGGTGAAGTGCATCATCTCCCACGGCTCGCGCAGCGTGCCGGGAACGCCGTAGAGCAGCCCCATCGCCTGCGCTTCGCCGAGAATATAGGCCGGCGAGATCGTGCCCATCTGCACGACGCCGCGGCGCACGACGTTGTAGATCTCGCGGTCCTTGGCGATTTCGCCGGCGCCGTACGTCTCCAGCGTAAAGCGGCCGTCGGTGCGCGCGGCAAGTTCCTTGGCGAGCGCGCCGAGGCTGTCGTTGAACGAGCCGGACGCCTTCGGCCAATGCGCCTGGACTTTCCAACTCACCTTCTGTTGCGCCAGAGCAGGACCGATCAGCGCCGGAGCCGCGGCGGCAGCGAGCGCGCCCTTGAGAATGCTGCGACGGTTCGTCTTGCTGATCGTTTCTGCCACGCGCTTCTCCCTCGCCGGATTGTTTCGACGAATTGACCATGGCGTAAACGCGCCAGTCAACGCATCGACTTCGTTCGAGAGAAGCGATGATGTCGCAGCCCACGACCTGTTAGTTCGCCACCGAACACGCAGTCGCGAACACCACCGGGGTGAGAGCGGGACGGCGCGACAAATCAGCGCCCCCGCGCTAACGATAGGAACCGACCTAAGCGTCCACCGACGAATCCAACGTAGCGATCATCTCGGAGACACGGACGAACTTGTCTCGCGGCCGTCCACCCACGGCCCCTCGCCGTTTCTCTTCGGCGTCGATCGTCCCCCAATCCTGATAGCTTATCAGACGCGGCACACGCGTCCGAAGCAGCCCCAGCAACGCGTCGGGACGATTGCCGAAGCGGGGCGCGCCGGTCGCGAGATCGGCCAGCACCGCGTCGGCGGTGGCCATTCCGCAGGCCCGATTAGTTCCGATCGTGCCGCTCGGGCCGCGCTTGCTCCAGCCGCAGACGTAGAGCCCCTGCACCACCTGATCGCCGCGCGTGATGCGGCCGTCGACATTGGCGTGCACGCCGCGCACGGCATCGTAAGGCACGCCGTCCAGCGGCGCCGTGCGGCGGCCGATGCTGCTGAAGACGGCGCCGCAGGCGATCTGCTCTGCCGTGCGATCCTGGCCCGCGAAACGGATGGCTTCGACACGTTGCTCGCCCTGGATCTCGACCGGCGCCAGGCCAAAGCGGAACAGGCAGCGCCGCGGCTTGGCCGGCGCTTGCTGCGCGAAGCTGCGCAGCAGCGACAGCTTCTCGTCCTGCTCCGGATCGCCGGCCGCGTCGGGCACGGTCGCGAGTTCGCGCGGATCGACCACGGCGTCGCATTGCGCGAGGCTGAGGAAGTCGCGCAGCTCCTTGGCGCCGAACTTGGCCTGCGTTGGCCCGCCGCGGCCGACGACATGGACTTCGCGCACCCGGCTCTCGGCCAGCACGTCGAGCGCATGGGTCGCGATGTCGGTATGTCGCAACTCGTCCACGGTCTTCGACAGAATGCGCGCAACGTCGAGCGCGACGTTGCCGTGGCCGATGACGGTCGCGACCTCGTGGCTGAGATCGAAACTGCGGTCGCGATGATTGGGATGGCCGTTGTACCAGGCGACGAACTCGCCGGCAGAGTAACATCCAGGCAGTGCCTCGCCGGGGATGCCGAGCGGCCGGCTGAGATCGGCGCCGGTCGCGAGCACGACGGCGTCATAGGCCGAGCGCATTTCGTCGATCGTCACGTCCTCGCCGACGGCGACCCCACCGATGAAGTTGAAGCCCGGCAGCGCCGCGATCTTGTCGAAGGTCAGACTGACCAGCTTGAGCTTGGGGTGATCGGGCGCAACGCCAAACCGCACCAGACCATAAGGCACCGGCAGTCGTTCGAACATATCCACCGCGATCGCCGCGCCGGATCGCAGCAACGCCTCGGCCGCATAGAAGCCGCTCGGGCCGCTGCCGACCACGGCGACGTGAAACGGCGAACTCATCGGCCGAGCGCCTGCCGGCGTTCGTCGGCGCCGGGCAGCGGCGGCAGCCGCGCGGTGATCACCGGCGTCTCGGCGACGCGCTTGCGGTTGACGCCGATCCAGAACTTCTTGTCGGCGGCGAGCCGATAGTCCGGCTCGATCGCGCCGACCGGGCACGCCGGCACGCAGCCGCCACAATCGATGCAGTTCTCGGGATCGATATAGGTCATCGTGCCGTCGAGGTGAAAGCACTCGACCGGGCACACCGTCACACATTCAGTGTAGCGGCAGCCCTTGCAATTATCAGTCACGACGTGAGTCATCGTCGGAACTCCGATGTTGGTAAGAGGAAAGGGCCGACGCCGCGCGGCGCCGGCCTGACGATGTGCGCCCGTTTACAGCCGCCCGACCTGCACCAGCACGTCGGAGAAGGTCGGCGCGCGGCCGAGATCGGCGAAGGCCGGCGGCGTCAGCGCATGCACGGTCGCGCCCTTACGGTTCGAGCGCTGCCAATAGCCGGATGGCGCCACCACGACGCCGGCCATCACGTCGGCCGACACCGTCGCATAGGCCTCGAACGACCCGCGATCGTTGAACACGCGGATCGGCGCTCCCGCTTCGATGCCGCGCGTCGCCGCATCGTCCGGATTGAGGATCACCGCCTGCTCTTCGCCGGCCTGCGCGGTCTGCGCCGGCAGGTTGCCGTAGTTCGAGTTGAGGAAGGCGTGGCTCTTCGGCGAGATCAGGCTGAGTGGATAGCGCTCGGCCAGTTGCGGCGCCGTACGTGCGCTCTCGTTCGGCGAGATGTAGTGCGGCAAGGGATCGATCGGGCTGCCATCCTGATCGCCATTGTAGCCCTGCCGGAACAGCGGCGCGACGAAGTTGCCGCCCTCCGCGATGGTCGACTTGAACTCGACCTTGCCGGTCGCGGTCGGGAAATTGCCGTCGCGATGCGGCGCCCAGTCGGCCGGCGCCGGCATGTTGAGCCGCGAATAGCCCTTGGCCTTGACGTCGTCCAGGGTGATCCCTTGCAGCACCGGATTGGTCCAATCCAGCGCGGCCTCGATCATCTCGTCGTCCGTGCGGAAGAAGCTCGGGTCGGTGATGCCCATCGCTTTGGCGAGGCGGCGGAACAGCTCGGTGTTCGGCACCGCTTCGCCGAGCGGCTCGATCGCCTGATTGTTGTAGGACAGATAGAGATGCCCCCAGGAGAACATGATGTCCTTCTGTTCGAGCTGCGTGGTCGCGGGCAGCACGATGTCGGCGTACTTGGCCGTATCGGTGATGAAATGTTCGCTGACGACGGTGAACAGGTCCTCGCGCTCGAGCCCCTTCTCGATCTTGTCCTGCTCGGTGACCATCGCCATCGGATTGGCGTTGTAGACGAACAACGCCTTGATCGGCGGATCGAAGCCGAGCTCGCCGGTCAGCGCTGCGCCGAGCCGCCAGGAGTTGAGTACGCGCATGTTCTCCGGCGCGAGCTCGGGCCGCATCAAGACTTCCCACTTCACCGGGAAGGCCCAGATCGGCAGCTGCAGCAGGCCGCCGCCGACGTGCTTCCAGGCGCCGATCAGCGCCGGCAGACAGGCGATCGCCCGCACCGTCTGACCGCCGCCGGCATGGCGCTCGACCGCGACGCCGATGCGCACCACCGCGGGCGGAGTCGTGGCGTATTCACGCGCCAGCTTCAGGATGTCCTCGACCGGAATGCCGGTCTCCTGCGCGGCAAATTCCGGCGTGTAGGTTGTGGCGCGCTCGACCAGCTCGTCGTAACCGACCGTGTATTTGTCGATGTAATCGCGATCGACCAAATTCTCCTTGATGATCACGTGGATCATCGCCAGCGCCAGCGCCGCATCGGTGCCGGGGCGGATCGGGATGTGCCAGTCGGCCAGCCGCGCGGTGCGTGTCTTCACCGGATCGATCACCACCAGCTTGGCGCCGTTCTTCTTGGCCTGCTCGATGAACGGCCAGTGGTGCGAATTGGTGCTGAGCGTGTTGCAGGCCCACAGGATGATGTACTTCGAGTGCACGAAGCTTTCCGGATCGACGCCCGGCGTATGGCCGATCGTCAGCAGATAGGCGGTGCACGAGCCGGAATCGCAGAACGTCCGCTCCAGCACGGTGGCGCCGAGCGAGTTGAACAGCGGATCTCCGACGTTCAGTCCGTTGATCACGCCCTGCGTGCCCAAATAGCTGTAGGGCAGGATCGCCTGCGCGCCGTGCTCGGCGATAATCGATTTCCACTTGGACGCAATGGTGTCGATCGCTTCGTCCCAGGAAATGCGCTGAAACTGCTTGGTGCCCTTCGGCCCGACACGCTTCATCGGATACAGCACGCGCTTATCGCTGTAGACGCGCTCCTCGTAGTTGTTGACCTTCACGCAAAGCCGCCCGCGCGTGAACGGGTGGTCGGGATTGCCGCGCACCGCGATCGCCTTGCCGTCCTCGACGGTGGTGATCATGGAACACGTATCGGGGCAATCGTGGGGGCAGGCGCCTACGACGGTGGTCCGGGCCATCAGCTTCCTCCATGGGCACGTTCAAAAACCTGCGCAAGGATGAGGCACCCGGGGCCGCGTGGCTTTCCTAACCTGCTTGGTTGTTTTCCAAATCTGCCGTGGACGGAAGGCACCGTCCGTGGCATGGTAATTGCTTGCCTGGACTGCTCTTGCCTGCACTCGCGTCAATCTGTGGAGATTCACGATGGGGATGCTCGGCAATTCTGTCGATAAATATGTTACCGGCAGAATGCTCCAGACTTCGAACGACCGGCGCTGGTCCCACCTGCTCGCGGAGCGGTGGAGTCACGAGTCCGGCGACCTGCCGTCGCTGCTGCCGCGGGACACCGAGATCGCCGTGCTATTGCGCGGCAGTTCGGTGGTCGATCGGGAAGGCGCCGGGATGCGGCAGCGGACCTACGGCCGGCGCGGCACGGTCTGGCTGTGCCCCGCCGGAATCCGCGAGGATTTCATCCGGGTCGAGAGCCAGATCCACGAATGCCTGCACATCTTCCTGCCCGGGCGGCCGTTCGAGGACACGATGCTGCGGGACATGGATATCGACCCGGCCGGGATCGCGATCCGCTACGAGGCGATCGACCACGACATCTTCATCGAGCACGTCGCCGACCGGATCCTCGCGGAGCTTGCGGAGGAGACGTCGACCGGCCGCCTGCTGGTCGAGAGCCTCGGCCGCGCCCTGTCGGCGCATCTGGTGCACACGTATGCGGACACGGCGGTCCGGCTGAGGCAGACGCAGGCGGCGAACCGGCCGCTCGATGCGCGGCGGCTGGCGCGCGTCACGGACTTCATCAGCGCATCGTCGGAGCGCGACTTCACCGTCAACGATCTTGCCTCGATCGCCTGCATGAGCCCGGCGCATTTTTCGCGCAGCTTCAAGGCGGCGACGGGCTGCGCGCCGCACGAGTATGTCAGCCGGCAGCGGCTCGATCTCGCCAAGCGGCTGCTGGCGACGGATCGCCAGTCGCTCGCGGAGATCGCCTATGCGACCGGATTCTCGTCACAGGCGAATTTCAACCGGGCGTTCCGAAAAGCGGTCGGCACCACGCCGCGGCTGTATCGCGCGCAGCACCGCACGACCACGATCGCGTGATTATCAACCCCATTTGTGGAAGATGAAGTAAGCGCCGAGCGCGATGAAGGCGAAGCCGAGCGCGTGATTCCAGCCGAGCGGCTCCTTCAGGTACAACACCGAGAAGCCGGCGAACACGACCAGCGTGATCACTTCCTGCATGGTCTTGAGCTGCGCCGGCGAATACACCTCGCTGCCCCAGCGATTCGCCGGCACCGCCAGCCAGTATTCGAAGAAAGCGATGCCCCAGCTCACCATGATCACCAGGGGGAGCGACGCGGACTTGTGCTTGAGATGGCCGTACCAGGCGAAGGTCATGAAGATGTTGGAGCCGAGCAGCATCAGGATCGGCAGCAGATTCGGCGGGATGAAGCTGGGGGGCATTGCGAGCCTTTCAGAAAACCGAGTGGTAACACCGTTCGCGCAAGGCGGTTCCCGCACGGAACGGCAGGTGGGAGTATCCCGATGCCGAAGCGGCGGGACGAGTGATGCAATTGCACGGCGAGGCCGCGGGAGTGGGCCGGCGCCGGCGCGCCGCCGCCTTGATACGTCACCTCCATGTAACAATGTACCGCTAAGTTATGCACGCGTTTGATCGTGACCCCCGTCGCCGATCAGCGTCCCCCAGCGGTCCCCGTCAGTCGCCGCGTCTGACCGGGGCCGCACCTTTTTGAGCTGGCGATATTGCAATGATCCGTTTTGTCCTGGTGATTGCCTGCGTGGTGCCGCTGACGCTGGCGCTGCTTCCCGTTCATCTGCTGGCGCTGCGTTACGGGTGGCGCATTCAACGTACCATCCCTCAGTTGTATCACCGCATCGTGTGCCGGCTGATCGGCGTGCGGATCCGCCAGGTCGGCCGCCGCCACGGCAGCGGCCCAGTGCTGATCCTCGCCAATCACGTCTCCTGGCTCGACATCTGTGTGATTTCGGCGATGGCGCCGGTGTCGTTCGTCGCCAAGAGCGAGGTCGCCGGCTGGCCGGTGTTCGGCGCGCTGGCGAAGTGGCAGCGCACCGTGTTCATCGACCGGCAGGCCCGGCAGCGCACCCGCGAGGCCACCGCCGAAATCGGCGCGCGGCTGGCCGATGGCGAAGCCATCGTGCTGTTCGCCGAGGGCACCTCCAGCGACGGCAGCCGCGTGCTGCCGTTCCGCTCGGCGCTGATCGGCGCCGTGCATCACGCGCTCGGCGACGAGACGACCAGCGCGATCGGCGTGCAGCCGATGGCCGTCACCTACACCGGCTTCGGCGGCCTGCCGATCGGCCGCGAGCTGCGCGAGCGCGTGGCTTGGTACGGCGACGCCGACCTGATCCCGCACTTCATCGGCCTGTTGTCGGCCGGCGCGATCGACGTCACCGTGAGCTGGGGCGAGCCGATTGCGCACAGCGCCGACCGCAAGGCGATCGCGCGCGACGCCGAACTGTCGGTGCGGCGGATGTGCGAGGCGGCGCGCCGCGCCGGCGTGCAGGGCGAGATCGCCACCCGTCCGGCCGCCGCCGCTGCGCCGCAGGGCGAGGCACAGCTCGAACCGGCCTGAGCCGCGCAGAGCTGCGGCGCGTTCGGCGCCTTGCTCCGCCGCGACGCGCGGGCCACAATCGAGGCTCCCGCGTTCCGTACAGGACTCATCATGCAACTTCGTAATCTCGGCGGCAGCGGCCTGCGCGTGTCGCTGGTCGGCCTCGGCTGCAACAATTTCGGCCAGCGCACCGATCCCGACACCTCGCGCAAGGTGATCTACAAGGCGATCGATCTCGGCGTCACGCTGTTCGACACCGCCGACATCTATGCGGGCCAGGGCGGCTCCGAGACCGTGCTGGGCAACGTGCTCGGCGACCGCCGCAAGGACATCGTGCTGGCGACCAAGTTTTCGAAGCCGATGGCCGCCGACGGCACCAAGCAGGGCGCGTCGCGGCGCTACATCGTGGCCGCCGTCGAGGCCAGCCTGACGCGGCTGAAGACCGATTACATCGACCTGTATCAGCAGCACGATTACGATCCGCTGACGCCGATCGACGAGACCCTGCGCGCGCTCGACGACCTGATCCGCGCCGGCAAGGTGCGCTACATCGGCAATTCCAACTTCCCGGCCTGGCGCATCGCCGAAGCCGAATACGTCGCCCGCGCGCTCGGCACTCATCGCTACGTGTCGTGCCAGGACGAATACAGCCTCGTGGTCCGCGACATCGAGAAAGACCTGCTGCCGGCCGCGCAGGAGTACAAGCTCGGCCTGCTGCCGTTCTTCCCGCTGGCCAGCGGCCTCCTGACCGGCAAGTATCAGCGCGGCGCCGAGATCGCCGCCAACACCCGCTTCGCCAAGATGCCGGCGATCCGCGATCGTTACTTCACCGAGGCCAACCTCGACATCGTCGACAAGCTCAAGGCCTTTGCCGAGGCGCGCGGCCATTCGCTGCTCGACCTCGCCTTCTCCTGGCTCGCCTGCCGCCCGCAAGTCTCCAGCGTGATCGCCGGCGCCACCACGCCCGAACAGATCGAGCAGAACGTCAAGGCCGCGAGCTGGCAACTCAGCGCCGAGGAGATGGCGGAGATCGATACGATCACCAAGGGGTAGCATCGCCGCAAGCACCGTCATTCCGGGGCGCTCGCGCAAGCGAGCGAACCCGGAATCCCGGTCAGGAACGTCGTTGGCCTCGCGGATCATCGCAACGTGTCGACGCCGCGTTCGGCATCACGACGGGCCTCCTGCAGTTCGCGATAGATCTCGTCGCACAGAGTCCGCTCGACGTCCGCCGGGATGCCGATCCGGAGCTGCGCACAACACGCCGGCCCGTCGCCGACGCAGCGCCGCGCGCGTCGACATTTTGCGCTCGGGCAGGTGACGAAGCCGGCGAACGTATCGGACAATTCCTGAAACAGCTGCCGCCTCGCCTGCCGCCAGTCGGCATCGCTCAGCGCATCCAGCGCTTCGTTGCGGTCGCTCTCCTCGCATTGCTTGAGAAACGCGTCGTCCCATGCGGCCGTCTTCGCCATGATGCGATCTCCTTCGATGTGTCGTTCTGAGATGAAATTGCAGCGGGCATGCGCGATCGGCGCCCGCGATGTGGATCGCGAGAGCGGCCGGCCCGGAGGACCTCCGCGCCGGCCGCCAGGCCGAGGGAGGCGGAGCGCCGAAAGGCGCGACCTTGTGTAGTGCCGCAGCATGCTCGCCGGATCGCCGGCGATCAGAGGCCGCGGAAACGCCTTTCGACGCTCCACCGTGGCGATTTTTAACCCCGGGGCCGTTCTTCCGGGCGCAGCATCGGACCCGAAGGTCCGCCTCCGGCGGGATTTCCCCGCCTTCACCTGCGCCGCGTCCAGCCGGCATCAGCGGCAGAGCCCCGTAGTGGGCCCGGACGGCGACCCGGGGCTCCCGAGTGCGCAGGGCAACGTCTGCCCCGCGCCCGCAGGCGCCACCGCCTCACCCCACATCTCCAAGCGTCCCAGGAAACGCCCCTCGATGGGATGAGGTAATGGGAATATAATCCAAAATCGAAGTTTGTCAAGAGCCAGCAGTTGCCGTCATTCCGGGGCGCGCGCTCTTCGCGCGCGAACCCGGAATCTCGCAGTGTTCTGCGGCACCAGCCCTCATCCCAACACCGTCATTCCGGGTTCGCGCTGCGCGCGCACCGGAATGACGGTGTGTGTGGCGGGGCAAACTCGACTCTGCTGCTAGAAGTAATCGCGTCGCTTAGTTCACCTCAGCGAATTTGATTTCTCCGGCATGGAGGAAGCACGTCTTCGAGAATAGCTTCAGATCGAGGTCGTTGATCAAGCGCACGTCGGCGAGATCCGGGCAGCTCTTCGCCTTCGGATCAAACGAGCGGTGGATCTGCGAGATGACGACGAACACGATCCCCCGGGCGCGGGCAAAGGCGTGCAATGCGCGAACCTGCGTGGCGAGGTCCGGTGTATCGCGGCGCCGGTCGAGCAGCTGCAGATAATCGATCACCGCCAGCGTGCCGCGCGGCGCCGTCGCTAGACGTGCCACGATGTGATCGGCGCAGATCGCTTCCGACGTATCGAGATCGAGCAGGCCGGTGAATACCCACGGATCGATGCCAACCGCCCTGAAACGGTCGAGCGTCTCGGCCTCGGTGTATTCGAGCGTGAAGAACGCGGCGCGCTGCCCCGCTTTCATCGCCTCAACAGCAAGTTCGACGCTGAGCACCGTCTTGCCCTGCCCCGGCCGCGCGCCGACCAGCACCATGTCGCCGGGCTTCAATTGCGCAAGCAGCCGCGCGGCGCGACCGTGCGCGTGGCTGCTCGCCAGCAGACTCCAGCGAGCGAAGCCCTGCTGCGCGGCGACGCGGTCGAGCGCGGCGTGCAGCGGAATGTTCTGATCGCGCGACAGCAATTTGGCGTCGCGCTTCAGACGATAAAGAGGAGCAGACAGTCGCATATCGAGAACCTCCTGGTGCGGGCCATGTCTGCAATCCCTCCTTATGCTCGCGCCCGACAGTCGGTTCGATGATCATCCGGCCCGGTATGACAGATACTTTCCCGTTGGAGGGGGGAGGCGTGGGCCGCGCCACAGGCGATGATAACGTGAGTCGGCCTCCGCCGTCATTCCGAGGCGCTCGCGCCAGCGAGCGAACCCGGAATCCCGCGGCGTTCTGCTGCACCGGCCTTTACCCAAATATCGGGATTCCGGGTTCGCGCTGCACGCGCCCCGGAATGACGGTGTGTGTGTGGCTGGGCGAGGCGGCTCTTTCGTGAGTCGATTGCGCGAGACCCTTACACATCCCGGTGCCCGGCGCTAAACTGCCATGATGACCGCGCTGTCCTCCTCCCTTCCCCAGCCCCGCCGCCTGATCTGCGCCGGATGCGGGGCGGAGTTCGGCTGTACGATGGATGCGCAGTGCTGGTGCGCGGCGGAGGCGGTGACGCTGCCGATGCCGGCGGATGCGGCGGATTGTTTGTGCCCGGACTGCATGCGCGAGCTGGCGACGGCGAGCCGGCGTTCGGGAGACGAGGTGTGAGCGCGTGACGGATTGGATCATCGAGGCGGTGCTGCTCGACATGGACGGCACGCTGGTCGACACCGAGCGCGTCTATCTCGACAGCCTCAGCGAAACGCTGGACGAATTCGGCCTGCCCGACGCGATCGCCACCTGCCACAGCATGATCGGCCTGCCCGGCCCGGAATGCCAGGCGCTGCTGGTCGCGCGCTACGGCGACGCCCTGCCGCTCGCCGACATCAATCGCGCCTTCGTGCGCAAGCGCGACGCGCGGTTCGCCACCGGCCTGCCGGTGAAGCCCGGCACGCTGGAACTGCTCGACACGCTGCAGGGCGCGCGCTGCCGGATGGCGGTGGTGACGTCGTCGTCGCGCAAGACCGCCGACCAGCATCTGACGCTGGCGGGCATCCGCGCGCGGTTCGACATGGTGCTGACGCGCGACGACGTCGCGCACGGCAAGCCGGCGCCGGACCTGTATCTGCTGGCGGCACAGCGCATCGGCAGCGCGCCGCGGAACTGCGTCGCGGTGGAGGATTCCAGCGTCGGCGTCGCCGCGGCCGCCAGCGCCGGCGCCATCACCCTGATGGTGCCCGACATGCTGCAGCCCGACGCCGCCACCCGCGGCAAATGCGCCGCGGTGCTGCCCGACCTGCACGCCGTGCTGACGACGATGCAGCAGCGCGGCCGCTTCGTCGCCGCGCCCGCGCTCATCTGACACACCGCTCCGGCGCCGCGATACGCAGGCTGGAAACTGCGGCGCGTCTTTGGTATGACAAACGTCATTCAAAGGGAGAGACGTCATGGACGCGAGTAATACGGCGAAAAACTACGGCGTGACTCCGGTGGAGGTGATGGCGTCGATGTCGGGGCTCGACTTCATCCGCCGCATGTTCGCCGGCGAATTGCCGGCGCCGCCGATCATGCAGACCATCGAGCCGTTCGACCAGACCGCCGAGCCGGGACTGATCGTTCTGCATTCGGTGCCGGGCCTGCGCCACTACAATCCGATCGGCTCGGTGCACGGCGGCTACGCGGCGACGCTGCTCGACTCGGCGATGGGGCTCGCCGTGCAGAGCATGCTGAAGCCGGGCCAGGGCTACACCACGCTGGAGTTCAAGATCAGCTTCATTCGCGGCATGAGCGAGACCAGCGGAGCGGTGCGCACCGAGGGACGTACGCTGAATGTCGGCCGACGCGCCGCCACCGCCGAAGCGCGTATCACCGACCGCAACGGACGGTTGCTGGCGCACGCGACCACGACCTGCTTGGTGTTCGACCTGCCGACCGGAACCGCCGCGGCGTCGTGACGTTGTCTCCGGCATATCACAACAATCGCCGGAGTGATCATGTCGCTCGTCCGCGACCAGACGATGCCGCACGCCTATCGGTTCGACGACGACGGGCTGGTGCCGAACAATCCGCTGCCGCTGCTGATCTACAAGCAGGCGGTGGATGTCTCACGGCCGGACCCGGCCGCGGCGATCGAGCAGCTGTTCGAGCGCAACGGCTGGGGCCAGCAGATGTGGCGCAACGGCATCTTCGACTACACGCATTACCACGCCACGGTGCACGAGGCGCTCGGCGTCGCGCGTGGCCATGCGCTGGTGCTGTTCGGCGGCGAACAGGGCGAGGCGATCGAGCTGAAGCCCGGCGACGTTGCGGTGCTGCCGGCCGGCACCGGCCACAAGCGGCTGTTCGCAACGCATGACTTTCAGGTCGTCGGCGGCTATCCACCCGGCGCGGAGATGCAGGTGACAAGGCCGACGCCGGGCAATTATCAGCGGGCGCTGAAGAGCATTCCGCAGGTCGCGCTACCGGACAGCGATCCGGTCGGCGGCAGGGATGGGGCGCTGATCAGGTTGTGGACGTAAGCGGGCGCCGTGCTCGGCGCGCCCTCACCCCGCCCTCTCCCGCAGGCGGGAGAGGGCGCGCGCAGCGGTCGGGGATGGGCGGCGTTGCCACAAGCGCTGCCTAACCTCTCCCCGCGCGCGGGGAGAGGTCGGATTGCGTAGCAATCCGGGTGAG
>NZ_LJIC01000054.1 GCF_001295845.1 Rhodopseudomonas sp. AAP120
CCGGCCGCGGCCCTTGCCGCTCGGCCGGAAAACCGCTATATCAGGGCCACTCAGAAATTCTCATACGACCGCGTATCGAGAGTGGGCCCTCCGGGACCCGCTCTTTTTTGTTACCCGATGCATGACCCCGGACCGCCCGTTTGTACTGGCGTCCGCTGCCGATAACCGGCCATCGCCGAACCCGACCAGATCCGCCAAAGCCATCATCTGCCTATGACCGACCCGATCGCAGAAACCGCCACACCCGACCTGCTGGACGAGCCCCGTCTGGTGGTGGACCCCGGCGTTGCGGCGCGGTTCGGTGCCGTGGCGGAGCCGGTGTTGCAGGCGATGGGCTATCGGCTGGTGCGCATCAAGGTGTCGGGCGAAGCCGGCTGCACCGTGCAGATCATGGCGGAGCGGCCCGACGGCACCATGCTGATCGACGATTGCGAGGCGGTGTCGAAGGCGCTGTCGCCGGTGCTCGACGTCGCCGACCCGATCGACCGCGCCTATCGGCTGGAGATTTCGTCACCGGGCATCGATCGGCCGCTGGTGCGGCGCTCGGATTTCGCCCGCTATGGCGGCCATCTGGTCAAGATCGAGATGGCGGTGCCGCATCAGAACCGCAAACGCTTCCGCGGCCTGCTCGACGGCGTCGAGGGCGACGCGGTGCGGGTGCTGCGCGAGGGCGTCGCCAAGGACGAAGAGCCGCTGGTGCTGTTGCCGATGCACGATATCAGCGACGCACGCCTGGTGCTGACCGACGAGCTGGTGGCGGAATCGATGCGCCGTGGCAAGCAGGCCGAGCGCGATCTGAAGCAGAGCCTCGGGCTCGCGCCGCCGCCGCCGCCGCACGCCAAGCGCAGCGATCCGAAGAAATCCAACGCACCGAAGCCAAAGCTCAAGCCGGCGAAGCCGGCCGCCAAGCCGAAGCCGACCAACACCAAAGCTCACCGTCTCGCCGCCGACAGGTTGCGGCGTGGCGACACCGACCTGTCCGAGGGAGATTGACCCATGGCCGTCAGCGCCAACAAGCTGGAACTGCTGCAGATCGCCGACGCGGTGGCGCGTGAGAAATCGATCGACCGCGGCATCGTGATCGCCGCGATGGAAGACGCGATCGCGAAGGCGGCGCGCGCCCGTTACGGCTCGGAGACCGACGTTCACGCCGAGATCGACGCCAAGAAGGGCGAGCTGCGGCTGTCGCGCCACATGCTGGTGGTCGAGAACGTCGAGAACCCTGCCAACCAGATTTCGCTGAAGGCCGCGCAGCGCGCCAATCCGGGTGCGCAGATCGGCGACACCATCGCCGATACGCTGCCGCCGCTGGAATACGGCCGCATCGCCGCGCAGTCGGCCAAGCAGGTGATCGTGCAGAAGGTGCGCGAAGCCGAGCGCGACCGGCAGTATTCCGAATTCAAGGACCGCATCGGCGAGATCGTCAACGGCGTCGTCAAGCGCGTCGAATATGGCAGCGTGATCGTCGATCTCGGCCGAGGCGAAGCGATCGTGCGGCGTGACGAAATGCTGCCGCGCGAATCCTTCCGCAACGGCGACCGCGTCCGCGCCTACATCTTCGACGTCCGCCGCGAGACCCGCGGGCCGCAGATCTTCCTGTCGCGCACTCATCCGCAATTCATGGCCAAGCTGTTCGCGCAGGAAGTGCCGGAAATCTACGACGGCATCGTCGAGATCAAGGCGGTGGCCCGCGATCCGGGCTCGCGCGCCAAGATCGGCGTGGTGTCGCGCGACAGTTCGGTCGATCCGGTCGGCGCCTGCGTCGGCATGCGCGGGTCGCGCGTGCAGGCGGTGGTGAACGAGCTGCAGGGCGAGAAGATCGACATCATTCCGTGGTCGCCGGACATCGCCACCTTCGTGGTCAACGCGCTGGCGCCGGCCGAAGTCTCGAAGGTCGTGATCGACGAGGATCGCGAGCGCATCGAGGTTGTGGTTCCGGACACCAATAACCAACTATCCCTTGCGATCGGCCGCCGCGGCCAGAACGTGCGTCTGGCCTCGCAGCTCACCGGCTGGGACATCGACATTCTCACCGAGGCCGAGGAATCCGAACGCCGCCAGGCCGATTTCGAAAACTCGACCCGGGTCTTCATGGAAGCCCTGAACGTCGACGAAGTGGTCGGCCAGCTGCTCGCCTCGGAAGGTTTCACCTCGGTCGAGGAACTGGCGATGGTCGACAGCCGCGAGCTGGCGTCGATCGAGGGTTTCGACGAGGAGACCGCCGAGGAACTGCAGACCCGCGCGCGCGAATATCTCGACCGCGTCGAGTCGGAGATGGAAGCGCGGCGTCTGGAGCTCGGCGTCGAGGACGCGCTCAAGGACGTGCCGGGCGTCACCTCGAAGATGCTGGTCAAGCTCGGCGAGGGCGACGTCAAGACCGTCGAAGATCTGGCGGGCTGCGCCACCGACGATCTGGTCGGCTGGACCGAACGCAAGGAAGGCGCCGAGCCGGTGAAGTATGCCGGCATTCTCGACGGCGTCGACATCTCGCGTGAGGACGCCGAGCATCTGATCATGCAGGCCCGCGTCAAGGCCGGCTGGATCACCGAAGAGGAACTCGCCAAGACCACCGGCGAGGGCGCGGAGGCGGAAACCGAGGCCGAGGCGGAGGCGGAGTGATTCGTCCGATGCCGCGCGATCCGAACCGATGCGTCTAGAGACATGAAAGGCTTGCCGACCGAATGCTTGCTGCCGCCGATGCTGCAGATCTCGACGCGGGACCGCGGACTGGAAAGTCCGCGACCGAGCGGATGTGCGCGGTCACGCGGCAGGTTCGGCCGACATCCGAACTGATCCGCTTCGTGGTCGCCCCCACCGGCGAGGTGGTGGCGGACCTGAAGCGGAAATTGCCCGGCCGTGGCCTGTGGGTCACGGCGTCGCGGGCGATGGTCGAGCAGGCGGTGCGCCGCCGGGTGTTCGCCAAAGGTTTCAAGCGCGACGTCAAGGTTTCGCCGACGCTTGCCGAGGATATCGAGCGGTTGCTGGTGCAGTCGGTCTGCGATGCACTGGCGATCGCCGCCAAGGCCCGGCAGGTGGTATCGGGTTTCGGCAAGGTCGAATCCGCGCTGAAGAGCCGTGAAGCGGTGGCGATGCTGCACGCCGCCGACGGCGCTGCCGATGGAATCCGCAAGCTCGACGCGGTTTCTCGTCAATTTGACGAGGCTGCGACCGGCTTGCGAAAATTTCCCGTCCTCAACGTGCTCACGTCCGAACAATTGGATTTGGCATTGGGGCGGTCAAATGTGATACATGCTGCCCTGCTTGCAGGCCCGGCCGGACAAACATTCCTGTCGCGCTGCCAGATTCTGGTCCGATACCGGCTGGCGGATGACGGCAATGCCAATGCGGCTATTGCGGGTGCGGCTGTAGCGGGAACGCCGATCAACACGCCGAAAGACGCTGCTGACGACGCCGCTGACGGAAAAGCTGCTGACGAAGATCGTGCGAACGCGCACGACGTTGAAGGATTGGGACGACTGAATGGTTGATACGAAAACTCCTGGCGACAAGACTCTGACGATGCCCACCAAGACCTTGACGCTGAAGCCGCGCGTCGAGCAGGGCGTCGTGCGCCAGAGCTTCAGCCACGGCCGTAGCAAGCAGGTGGTGGTCGAAAAGCGCGGCAAGCGACGCATCGGCGACGGCGCACCCGAGCCGGCAGCGCCCGAAGTCGCCAAGAAGCCCGCGCCGCCGGCCCCGCCGGCTCCGTCGCCGCGTCAACAGCCGCGTCCGTCGCCGCAGCAGCAGGCGCGTAGCGGCATGGTTCTGCGCACCCTCACCGAGGACGAGCGCACCGCCCGCGCCACCGCGCTGGCCGACGCCCGCGTCCGCGAGGTCGAGGAGCGCAAGCAGGCCGAGATCGAGGCCGCGCGCCGCGCCGAGCAGGAAAAGATCGAAAAGGCCGAGCGTGAAGCCGCCGAAGCCCGTCGCAAGGCCGAGGAAGAGCGTCACCGCCAGGAAGAAGAAACCAAGCGCAAGGCCGAGACCGAGGCCAAGAAGCGCTTCGGCGAAAACGAACCGGCCAAGAAGCCGGCCGATGCCCGTCCGGCCGCGACCACCACCAATGCCACCGCGCGCCCCGGCACCACCACCACGGCGCGGACGCCGGCCGCTCCGGGCCGTCC
>NZ_LJIC01000055.1 GCF_001295845.1 Rhodopseudomonas sp. AAP120
TGGCCGGGTCAAGCCCGGCCATGACGCGGAGGGGTGACGCAACTGTCGATCCGTCATTGCGAGGAGCAAAGCGACGAAGCAATCCAGCGCAGTGCACGGTCTGTGGATTGCTTCGCTTCGCTCGCAATGACGAAGAAACAAAACCAACGCATCAACTAATCGAGGAGCCGCCCGATGTTCGCCTTCGATCCCTATTCCCCTGCGGTCGATGCCGACCCGTTTCCACTCTACAAGACGTTGCGCGATCAACATCCGGTGTATTGGAGCGAGGCGGCGCAGATGTGGGTGCTGTCGCGCTATATCGACGTCGCCGGCGCCGGCACGAACTGGCAGGTGTTCTCCTCGGCGCAGGGCAATCTGATGACCGAGCTGCCGAACCGCGCCGGCGCGACGCTGGGCACCACCGATCCGCCGCGCCACGACCGGCTGCGCGGCCTCGTGCAGCACGCCTTCATGAAGCGCAATCTCGAGGCGCTGGCCGAGCCGATGCGCGATATCGCGCGCGAGGCGGCCGAGGCGCTACGCGGCCGCGAGCAGTTCGAATTCATCGCCGACTTCTCGTCGAAATTCACCGTGCGGGTGCTGTTCGCCGCGCTCGGCCTGCCGCTCGGCGACGAGCAGACGGTGCGCGACAAGGCCGTGCTGATGGTGCAGAGCGATCCGGTGTCGCGCGCCAAGGGCCCGGAACATCTCGCCGCCTACGCCTGGATGCAGGACTACGCGGCCGGCGTGATCGCGCAGCGCCGCGCGGCGCCGCAGAACGATCTGATTTCGCATTTCTCGATGGCCGAGATCGACGGCGACCGGCTCGACGAGCGCGAGGTGCTGCTGACCACGACGACGCTGATCATGGCCGGCATCGAGTCGCTCGGCGGCTTCATGAGCATGCTGGCGCTGAATCTGGCGGACTTTGCCGACGTCCGCCGCGCCGTCGCGGCCGATCCGGCGCTGCTGTCCGACGCGGTCGAGGAATCGCTGCGCTACAACACCTCGGCGCAGCGCTTCAAACGCTGCCTGCAGAGCGACCTGACGCTGCACGGCGTCCCCATGAAGGCCGGCGACTTCGTCTGCCTCGCCTACGGCTCGGCCAATCGCGACGAGCGGCAGTTTCCCAATCCGGATCTGTACGACCTCAAGCGCAAGCCGAAAGGCCATCTCGGCTTCGGCGGCGGCGTCCACGGCTGCCTCGGCTCGGCGATCGCCCGCATGGCGATCAAGATCGCCTTCGAGGAGTTTCACAAGGTCGTGCCGGACTACACGCGGACGGCGCCGCAGCTCGACTGGATGCCGTCCTCCACCTTCCGCAGCCCGCTGCGGCTGGAAATGACGGTGGAGAGCGCCGCAACCCGGCACGCGGCGTAAGCGTATCACCGCCTCCAATCCGTCATTGCGAGGAGCGAAGCGACGAAGCAATCCAGCCCGGTGGACGGAGCTGAATTGCTTCGCGGAGCCTGTCATCGGGTGGCGCGGAGCGCCGATCCGGTGGCTCGCAATGACGGGAAAACTACTTTTCCTCGCCAAGCGTCAACGCAAGGCCGGTAAGCGTGGCGACGACGCCGAACGCCAACGCGCACGTCACCGCGAAATCGGTGAGGCGGAAGCCGGTCGGGTCCAGCGCCATCAGCGCCGGCCGGATACCGTAGGCATCGCTGCGTGTCGTCAGCAGCGCGAAGCCGAGGCCGATCGCGACGCCCATCATCGCGTGGCCGGCGAGCGCCAGCGTCCGGGTGATCGTCTTGGCTGATAATCTGCGGGTCCGCGGTTCGTGAAACGGCATGCGGCGCCTCCTGATTCGAGGCTGCAACGCGTCCCCACGGGCGCCGTTCCTCCACGACCTGGCGGAATTGCGATCCCCCCAGTTTGAGCGCCGCCGTTGTGCCGTTCAGCTCACCGCCGTCCGTTTCGGCTCGACGATCTCGAACATCCGCGGAAACTCGTCCATCAGCGCCATCAGCTCGGCGAGTTTCATCGGGTTGCCGCTGACCTGGATGCGGCCATCCATCACCGCCTCGGGGAACGAGGTGTGCTTGGCGATCACCGCGTCGAGCACATCGCGCGCCAGCACGAAGCCGGCATCGGCTTTCGCGGCCGGCGCACCTTCGATGTAAGTGAGCGCGCAGTTCTCCAGCGTCAGCACCCAGCGTTCGCCGGTGTCGGTGAAGTGCCAGTTCAGCACGATGGTCTTGCCCTCGGCCTTCGGCCCGTTGAGGCGGATGCCGAGCACGTCCCACAGCTGCGAGGTCTTCAGCGCCGCCAGCGTCTCGCGCGGCATCGGCGGCCGCGCCGGCACTTGCGGCATGCCGTGACGCAGCTCCTGCGCGCCGAACAGATAGGCGTTGCGCCAGGTCGCGCTTTCGGACTGATAGCCGAGCTGCTCGAACGTGTCGGCGAGCAGCAGCCGGCCGTCCTGATTGTCCGGCTCAGCGAAGACGAGGTGGCTCAGCGCCTGCGCGACGAAGCGGAACTCGCCGCGGTCGAAATCGGCGCGCGCTTTGGCGAGCAGCGCCTCGGCGCCGCCCATGTACGCGACGTACTTCCTGCCGGCATCGACCGGCGGCAGCGGATCGAGATTGGCCGGGTTTGCGTCATACCAGCCGAGATATTTCTGATAGATCGCCTTCACGTTGTGGCGGATGTGGCCGTAATAGCCGCGCGCGTGCCAGGCGCCGTCGAGGCTCTTCGGCAGCCGGATGGTCTCGGCGATCTCGCTGGCGGTGAGGCCGTGGTTCATCAGCCGCAGCGTCTGGTCGTGCGCGTATTTATAGAGATCGCGCTGCTGCCGGATCATCTCGTCGATCCGCTCGCTGCCCCACACCGGCCAGTGATGCTGGCCGCACATCGCCTCGGCCTTGCCGCCCCACAATTGCAGCGCTTCGCCGAGGTAGCGCGACCACGCCAGCGCGTCGCGCACGTCGGCGCCGCGGAACGGCAGCAGATTGTGGAAGTTGTGGGTGCAGTTCTCGGCGAGGTTGAGCAGCTTGTAGCGCGGGATGAAGAAATGCATCTCGGCCGGCGCTTCGGAGTTCGGCGCCATCTGGAATTCGAAGGTGACGCCGTCGATCGTCCTTGTGTCGCCGGTCGCCTTGATCAGATCGGTCGGCCGCAGCAGCGCCACCGAGCCCATCGCCATCGACTTGCCGAGCCCGCAATCGATCTGGCCACGTTCGCCCTTGGCGAGCAGTGGGCCGAACTGATACTGCGCCCGCCGCAGCATCGCCGGCCCGGCGATGATGTTCTCGGAGACGGCGTGCTCCATGAACAAATCGGGCGCGATGATCGGCACATCGCCGCGCGCCAGCGCATCCTCGTCCAGCACGCCGCGCGCGCCGCCCCAATGGTCGGTGTGGGTGTGGGTGAAGATCACGGCCACCACCGGCCGCTCGCCGCGGTGTGCGTAGTACAGCTGCAGCGCCGCGCGGGCGCCCTCGATCGAGGTCAGCGTGTCCACCACGATGACGCCGCGGTCGCCCTCGATCAGCGTCATGTTGGCGATGTCGAGCCCGCGCACCTGGTACACGCCGGGCACCACTTCGAACAGGCCATGATGCATGTTGAGCCGCGACTGCCGCCACAGGCTGGGATCGACCGTCGGCGGCGCGGTCTCGCTGTCGAGAAACCGATACGGCGCCAGCGACCACCCCGTGCGGCCCTGCGCCGACATGATCGTCGCGTCGTCGATGCTGCCGAGGAAGCCGCGCCGCGCCTCGTCGAAATCCCGCGTGTCGGAAAACGGCAGCTCGTCCAGCACCGCCTGGTGGCGGGCGATGACCGCGGCGGACGCGTCTTTCGGAGCCCGCGCGGCATCGTCGATCGGGGCGGCGTCGCTCATCGGGGCACTCCTGCGGCTGTCGGCAAGGCCGTCATTCCATCCGAAGCGGAACCCGATTGCAACGGCTTCGCTGAGTGAGCGCCGCAGGGCCGGCTCAGTCGGACGCGTTGCCGTCGTCCGCCGCGTCACCCCAGGCGAGCCGGCGGAACCGCGCGTAGGCGGCCTTGTCGCGCCGCGGCGCGACCGCCATGGTCAGTCCGTCCGGCGTGCACAGCTTGGCGGTGATCGCCACCTTGGTCTGCTCCGGCTGCGTCAGCACGCGCGACAGGCGAGTCGGCGGCGCTGCGCGGCTCAGCGCGACGTAGCTGAATTTTTCGTCCTCATAGGGCAGCTCCGCGCCCTTCAGCTGCTGATGCAGCCGCGAGCGCGGCAGCCGCTGCACGAAGTGACACCAGTCCGGCGGCTGCAGCGGACAGGCGGCGTCGTGCGGGCACGGCGCGACCACATGTGCCCCCTGCGCGATCAGCCGCGCGCGAGCGTCGAGGATGCGCTGATAGCCGGCAGGCGTGCCGGGCTCGACGATCAGCAGCGTGCCGGCGGTGGCGCGCCACAGCGAGTCGGCGAGCTGATCGCGGGCGGCGTCGCCGAGTTCGTTGATGACGTAGCTGGCGATCACCAGCTCGGCAGGCGCCGCGCTCGCGAGCAGCTTGCGCGCATCGCCGAGTTGGTAGTCGAACGCTGCGGTTCGTCGGCGGTCGCTCGCCAGCGTCAGCGCCAGCTCGCGCAGCGCCGGGTTGGCGTCGAGCAGGGTCAGCGTGCGCAGCGACTCGAACGCCTGTGTCGCCGCAAACGACGCAGTGCCCGGCCCGGCGCCAACATCCAGCAGCGTGCTAGGTGAGAACTCCGGCGTGATCTCGGTAAGCGCATTGAGGCTCGCCGCCACCGCCGCATACGTCGCCGGCATCCGCGCGCCGGCATAGGCGATCGCGTCGGTGGTAGTAACGATCGGCGCCGAGGTGCCACCGTCGCGATAGGTTTTGGAAATTGTCGCCGCGCGCGTAGCGGCCTCGGTACGCGAGGTGCCGTACAGCAGTTGCTCCAAGGCGGCTTTCAGATCGGCGGGGAGGGCGGGGGAGATCATGGTGACCATTTACTCCGCCCCAACCGCAGTGTCATGCGCGGGCTTGACCCGCGCATCCATCGCGCGAAGCGCGCAAAAGGAAATTGCTTCATGCGAAGAGGATGGATTGCCGGGTCAAGCCCGGCAATGACGGGGCAGGGCGGGAGAGATCATGGCTGAGCCGCGCAGCGAGCCAACTTTCCCCTCCCCCTTGCGGGGAGGGTGGCCGGCCGTAAGGCCGGTCGGGTGGGGGTGAGCCACACACTCAGTGCCCGGGGTACCCCCACCCC
>NZ_LJIC01000056.1 GCF_001295845.1 Rhodopseudomonas sp. AAP120
AGGGCATTCAGCCGCCTCCGGCCGCCGAGCCGATGGCGATCACCGACCTCCCCGCCGCGCCCGCTCCGGCGCCGCCCGCGGCGGCCAAGCCGGCCCGCACCGCGCCGCAGCTGCTCGAGGCCGTGCGCGGCGCGGTCGATCACGGCCGGCTCGACATTTATCTGCAGCCTTTGGTGACGCTGCCGCAGCGCAAGGTGCGGTTCTACGAGATCGTCACCCGGCTGCGGGATGCGAACGATCAGATCCTGACCGCGCAGGAGTTTCTCACCGCCGCCGAGACCGCCGGCCTGATGGGCCGGATCGACCACGCCGTCATGCTGCGCGCCGTACAGGTGCTGCGCCGCCTGATGGTGCGCAACAAGGACGTCGGCGTGTTCGTCAACATCGCCGGCGCGACGCTGTCGGACGCCGCGGCGTTCGCGCAATGCCTCGACTTCCTCGAAGCCAACCGCGCGCTGGCGCCGTCCTTCGTGCTGGAGTTCAAGCAGGCGACGCTGCGCAATCTCGGGCCGCTGGAAGCCGAGCATCTCGCGGCGCTGGCGCAGCGCGGCTACCGCTTCTCGATCGACCACGTCACCGACCTGCGGTTCGAGCCGCGCGAACTCGCCGACCGCGGCGTGCGCTTCATCAAGGTGCCGGCGGCGCTGCTGCTGGAAGAGCGCGAGCGCCCGGCCGCCGACATCCATCCGGCGGACCTCTCCGACCTGCTCGGCCGCTTCGGCATCGACCTGATCGCCGAGCGGATCGAGGGCGAACGCGCCGTGGTGGACCTGCTTGACTACGATGTGCGCTTTGGGCAGGGATTCTTGTTCGCGGCGCCGCGCCCACTGCGGCCCGAGACCGCCCCCACGCCAGCGCCCACCTCCTCCGGCGACAAGGCCAAGCAGGATACCCCTCCGTCCCATGATCCAGGCCCCACTTCGAAGGGCGAACTCGCCCGGATCGAACCGGCGCGCGTCGTCACCGGCGTCGCCGCGCTGGCCCGCCGCGCCGTCGGTCCGTTCTGACCGCTTCCGCCGATGACCACGCTGCGTTTCGTCGAGCATCTGCGCGAGCTCGTGCCGTCCGTCGATGTCGTGCTCAGCGACATCTGGGGCGTCGTCCATAACGGCCTGGAGTCGTTTCCCGAAGCCTGCGAGGCGCTGCGCACCGCGCGCGCCGAGGGCCGCACCGTGGTGCTGATCACCAACGCGCCGCGCCCGGCGGATTCGGTGCAGCGCCAGCTGCGCAAGCTGCATGTGCCGGACGATTGCTACGACGCCATCGTGTCGTCCGGCGACCTCACCCGCATCTACGTGGCCGAGCATCCCGGGCAGTCGATCTACTGGCTCGGCCCGGATCGCGACAATTCGATCTATCGCGGCCTCGACGCGCCGCTGACGCCGCTCGACAAGGCCGACTACATCATCTGCACCGGTCCGTTCGACGACGAGACCGAGTCCGCCGAGGACTATCGCGGCATGATGGGCGAGGCCTTGGCCCGCAAGCTGACGCTGGTCTGCGCCAATCCGGACATCGTGGTCGAGCGCGGCGACCGGCTGATCTATTGCGCCGGCGCGATCGCCGAGCTGTATCGCGAACTCGGCGGCGAGGTGATCTTCTACGGCAAGCCGCACCGGCCGATCTACGATCGCGCCATGGCGCTGGCCCAGAAGCTGCGCGGCGCCGACACGCCGCGCGACCGCGTGCTGGCGATCGGCGATTCGGTGCGCACCGATCTGGCCGGCGCGCAGGCTTACGGCATCGACCTGTTGTTCGTCACCCGCGGCATCCATTCCGACGCCTTCGAAGGCATCGACCGCCTCGACACCGCCGCCGTCACCGAACTGTTCGGCCACCCGCCCGCCGCGCTGACGCGGGAATTGCGCTGGTAGCAGACGCGCTGCTTGCGCGCCTCTTGCCAGGATACGCGACGTCGCCGCGCCCACACCCTCTCGTTCGTCATTCCGGGGCGCGAGCGCAGCTCGCGAGCCCGGAATCCATACGCCGCAGCATCGGTTGGGATGGCAGAGCGGCGGACGCTTTCGTCCAAAACGATAGGCTTGGGGTTATGGATTCCGGGCTCGCGCTTCGCGCGCCCCGGAATGACGGGGAGAAGATGTGCGGAACAAAAAACGCGCCCCTCGCGGAGCGCGTTTTAATTGGCTCTGTGGACGCCGGCCCGGCTTACGCCGCGACGTGATCCGGGAACACCGCGTCGATCTTGGTCTTCAGCGTCGCGGCGTTGAACGGCTTGACGATGTAGTTGTTGACGCCGGCCTTCTTGGCGGCGATCACGTTCTCGGTCTTGGATTCCGCCGTGATCATGATGAAGGGCGTCTGCGATAGGTTCGGATCGGCGCGAACTTCCTTGAGCAGGTCGTAGCCGGTCATGGGCTCCATGTTCCAGTCCGAGATCACCAGACCGTACTTCTTCGAGCGCATCTTCTCGAGCGCGGCCGAGCCGTCGCTGGCGTCGTCGATATGCTCGAAGCCGAGCTGCTTCAGAAGATTACGAATGATCCGGATCATGGTGCTGTAGTCGTCCACCACCAAGACCGACATTGACAAATCAACCGCCATCTTCAACTCCCAAGGGGCACCGCAACGGTGCGCCGAAACGCCCCAACGGTGGGCTCATTGTGTTCTGTGGAGGACCCGGCTTGCGAAACGTCCGGCCCCGTCCGGACCTCAGGACTAGCACCGCTGATTAAACAGCCCGTTAATCGGGCATCCCGGGCGTCGCCGCCCCGCTGCTACAAGCTGCTGCAAAATGAAGGCTTCCTGGGATTTCGCAGGACCGCGCTGCCCCGTAATGATACGAGCCGACGGCGGCCGCGGCCGGACCATGGCGGCCGGGCAGACCACCTGCTAGGGAATGCGGATGAACTATCGCCATGCCTTCCACGCCGGAAATTTCGCCGACGTCATCAAGCACATCCTGCTGGTCCGGATCCTGACTTATCTGCAGGAGAAGCCGGCGCCCTTCCGGGTGATCGACAGCCATGCCGGCGCCGGCTTGTACGACCTCACCAGCGACGAGGCCCGCCGCGGCGGCGAATGGGCCAGCGGCATCGGCCGGGTGCTGCAGGCGCGGTTCAGCGACGAGGCCGGCGAGCTGATCAGGCCGTATCTCGACATCGTCCGCGCCTTCAACCCGCAGCGCGAACTGACCGCCTATCCGGGCTCGCCGCTGATCGCCCGCGCGCTGCTGCGTCCCCAGGACAGCATGGTGGCGAGCGAACTGGAACCGGTGGCCCGCAAGCAGCTGATCGACGCGCTGCGCCGCGACACCCAGGCCCGGGTGGTCGATCTCGACGGCTGGAAGGCTCTGGCGGCGTTCGTGCCGCCGAAAGAACGGCGCGGTCTGGTGCTGATCGACCCGTCCTTTGAACAGAAAGACGAATTCGAGCGGCTCGCCGAGGGCTTCTCCACCGCGTTCGGAAAATGGCCGACCGGGGTCTATCTGCTGTGGTATCCGGCCAAGAACCGCCGCGCCACCGAGGCGCTGGCGCATCACGTCGCAACCGCGGCAGCCACCGGCGGCGAAGGAAAGTGCCTCCGCCTGGAGTTCAGCGTCGCCCCGCAGCAGCCGGACGGGCCGCTGACCTCGACCGGTCTGCTGGTGGTCAACCCGCCTTGGACGCTGGCTTCGGAATTGAAAGTCATTCTTCCCGAATTGGAACGCCCGCTCGGACAAGGCGGAGTCAGCCGCTACCGCCTCGAGCTACCCAAATCCTGACTACTCAGCCAGTGACCATCCGAGGCCGGAAAAGTCGCATTTGAACCGTAGTCAATCCGCGCAAATCCGTATTATGCTGAGCTGATTGGACTGGCTTTACGTTCCGCTTCCGCGAATGGGGGCGGCGGAGTGACAAGGCCGTACTACTCGGACCGGGATTAGCAACGGTCCACCTCTCGGCCGAGCTTTCCGGCAGCGCAACGCCAGGTCGCACCGAAGCGCCTCCTATTCCCTTGTTGGCGCGACGGAAAGCAGGCGGGAGGAGTTTCCGGAATGCCTATGACGGGAACGGTCAAGTTCTTTAATGGAGAACGCGGCTACGGCTTCATCAAACCCGATGACGGCGGCCGCGACGTATTTGTTCATATCACTGCGGTCGAGCGGGCCGGCTTGAAGGACCTGACCGAAGGTCAGCGTATTTCGTTCGAAGTCGAGCCGGACAAGAAGGGCAAAGGCCCCAAGGCGGTGAATCTGGTGATTTCGTAGCCGCCGTCTTCGCGCCGCCGAGGTGGCGACGCCGCGACAGCGATCGTGACCATCCGACCGACGTTCGGTTCGGCACACTTCCCGATGGTGTTGGTGACGGCTCGGCCGCTGAGCGGCGCCGCGACGGCGTAGCGCGCCCACGCTCCGTCGCCGCCGCCATGGTCAGGAACGTCTCTCGAAAAAAATCCCGGCCACGAGGGCCGGGAATGCTGATCGTCGAGTTTCTTGGTCGCGATCGTCGCGATACTTAGAAGTGATAGTTGATACCTGCGCGGACGAGGCCGAAATTGTAGCCGTTCGGCGCGCCGGTGATGAAGAAGTTGTTGGTCGACAGGCTGCCGTACAGATACTCGACCTTGGCGCTGAGCCTCGGCGCGAAGGCGAATTCGGCGCCCGCGCCCACGGTCCAGCCCGCCGAATTGTGGCTCTCCGACGCCAGCAGGTTCTGTCCCTTCAGCTGACCGAAGGCCAGACCGCCGGTGGCATAGAGCAGCACATCGTTCATCGCGTAGCCGACACGGCCACGCGCGGTCCCGAACCACGGGTTCGAGAATTTGTAGGGCGCGAAGGTGTCGTCGGCCGTCGAGAACTGGATATCGCCCTCGAGACCGAAGACGATGTTGCCGCTCTGCCAGTTGTAGCCGCCCTGCACGCCGCCCGAGAAGCCGGACGGCTTGGTGATGTTGTTGGTCACGTTGCCGAACGAATAGCCGAGGTTGCCGCCCAGATAGGGGCCTGCCCAGCTGAACGCGTTCAGCGGCTGGTTGACGGTGTAAGGCGTCCGCGAGCCGTAATAGCCCATGTCCGCCGCTTGGGCCGTCGAAACTCCTGCGGCGAGAATGGTCGCCGCCGCCATCGCAACTTTACGCATCTTACTCTCCTCGACGGCAGGAGCGCGGCTTCTGCGCGCCGTCCGCCCAGCCATCGGCACCTTTGGCCGATCGGAAAAAGCATCCGGGATGGTTACGGATTTCCACTTTTTTCCGGTAAGATTTATCGAGAGTTTTAAGTTAAGCGGTTGTTAAGCGGGCCGCGGTTCCCGATGTCGTTCTTAATGAAAGCTTACTCCCGAAGCTTCGGGGCGACAGCATGGCCATCCGCGCACCGATTGCCGCATGTGGGTTCCGGCCCCGCCGCGCTGGCACCGCTGCGTCCGAGCGCCTAATTTAGGGCCATGAATCAAGACCCTGCCGACACAAGCGACACGGCGGCCGAACCGCCTGCCGAAACGGCCTCGCCCCCGGCGGATGTCCCTGCGGCCACGCCCCGCCCGACCGCAGGCGCACAGGACATCGATGCCGCCACCGCCTCGCTCACGGCTGACGAGGACGAGGAGTCGCGCCTGCCGGAGATCGAGGACGACAGCGCCGAGCCGGCCGACGGCCCGCTCGCGGTCGGCCGCGCGGCGATCGAGCAGGCCGTGCGGCTGGCGCCGACCTCGCCGGGCGTCTACCGCATGCTGAACGCGGCCAATGACGTGCTGTATGTCGGCAAGGCCAAGAACGTGAAGAAGCGGCTGTCGTCCTATGCGCGGCCGACCGGGCATGTGATGCGTATCGCCCGGATGATCGCCGCGACGGTCTCGGTGGAGATCGTTTCGACCGCGACCGAAACCGAGGCGCTGCTGCTCGAAGCCAATCTGATCAAGCAGCTGCGGCCGCGCTTCAACGTGCTGCTGCGCGACGACAAGTCGTTTCCCTATATCCTGATCACCGGCGACCATTGGGCGCCGCAGATCCTCAAGCACCGCGGCGCGCAGACCCGGCCCGGCCGCTATTTCGGCCCGTTCGCCTCGGTCGGGGCGGTGAACCGCACCATCACGGCCCTGCAGCGGGCATTCCTGGTGCGGTCCTGCACCGATAGTTTCTTCGAGAGCCGCACCCGGCCCTGCCTGCTGTACCAAATCCGGCGCTGCGCCGGCCCGTGCACCAGCGAGGTCGACTTTCCCGGCTATACCGAGCTGGTCCGCGAGGCGACCGACTTCCTGTCCGGCCGCAGCCGGGCCGTGAAGGGCCTGCTCGCGGCCGAAATGGAGAAGGCGTCGAACGAGCTCGAATTCGAGACCGCGGCGCTGTATCGCGACCGGCTGGCGGCGCTGTCGGCGATCCAGTCGCAGCAGGGCATCAACCCGCGCACCGTCGAGGAGGCCGACGTCTTCGCGATCTACCAGGAGGGCGGCTATTCCTGCGTCGAAGTGTTCTTCTTCCGCACCGGGCAGAACTGGGGCAACCGCGCCTACTTCCCCCGCGCCGAGAAATCGTTCACCCCCGAGGAAGTGCTGGCCTCGTTCCTGGCGCAGTTCTACGACGACAAGCCGCCGCCGAAGCAAATCCTGCTGTCGCACGACATCGAGGAGTGCGAGTTGCTGGCCAACGCGCTGTGCGTCAAGGCCGGCCACAAGGTCGAGGTCAGCGTCCCCAAGCGCGGCGAGAAGAAGGAGCTGGTCGCGCACGCGCTGACCAATGCCCGCGAGGCGCTCGGCCGCAAACTGGCCGACACCGCGACCCAGACCCGGCTGCTGGAGGGGCTGGCGACCACGCTCGGCCTGCCGAAGCCGCCGCAGCGGATCGAGGTCTACGACAACAGCCATATCCAGGGCACCAACGCGGTCGGCGCGATGATCGTCGCCGGGCCGGACGGCTTCATCAAGAACCAGTACCGCAAGTTCAACATCCGCTCCGAAGGGCTCACCCCGGGCGACGATTACGCGATGATGCGCGAGGTGCTGCAGCGCCGGTTCAAGCGCCTGGTCGCGGCCCGCGCCGAGGGCGAGGCGCCCGCCAAGGACGACGAGACGCCGCGCTGGCCCGACCTCGTGATCATCGACGGCGGCCGCGGCCAGCTCAATGCGGCGCGCGGCGTGCTGGCCGAACTCGGGCTGGAGACCGAGGTGACGCTGCTCGGCGTCGCCAAGGGGCCGGATCGCGATGCCGGCCGGGAAACGCTGTTCATGCCGGAGCGCGAGGCGATCAAGCTCGAGCCCCGCGATCCGGTGCTGTATTTCATTCAGCGGCTGCGCGACGAGGCGCACCGCTTCGTGATCGGCTCACACCGCAAGCTGCGCAAGAAGGATATCCGCGAAGCCGGGCTGCAGGAAATTCCCGGCATCGGCCCGACCCGCAAGCGCGCTTTGCTCCATCATTTCGGCACGCTGAAGGAGATCGAGCGGGCGTCGCTCGGCGATCTCGGCAAGGTTCCGGGAATCAGCGCCGAAAGCGCGCGGCGGATCTTCGACTTCTTCCATCCGGGGCCGGGCTGAACCGGCCCGCCCGACCAAAGTCGGCAACCCCGGCCCTGATCAGGATCCATGCGGATTTCACCTTTTCCTGATAGGGATCAGGCGGCGCTTCGGGGAGTTGACGTTCCGGCGCGGGCAGTATTGGTAAAGCTCGATGAACAATGTTTCTACCAGAGCGCCGGCGCGTGGGACGAAGTCGCTGACGCTGCCCAATATTCTCACTTATGCGCGCATCGCGGCGATCCCGGTCGTGGTCGGCTGCATCTATGCGCAGTCGATCCTCGGCGGCCCGCTGGCGCTGCGCTGGGTCGCGCTGGCGGTATTTATCGCTGCAGCGATCACCGACTTCCTCGACGGCTATTACGCCCGGATCTGGGACCAGCACTCGGCGTTCGGCCGGATGCTCGACCCGATCGCCGACAAGCTGCTGGTCGCCTCCTGCCTGCTGATGCTGGCTGCGGACGGCATCATCCACGGCTGGACGCTGTGGGCCGCGATCGTGATCCTGTGCCGCGAAATCCTGGTGTCGGGCCTGCGCGAATATCTCGCCGCGCTGCGGGTCAGCGTCCCGGTGACCAAGCTGGCGAAATGGAAGACCACGGTGCAGCTGGTCGCGATCGGCTTCCTGCTCGCCGGCGACGCCGGCGACGAGGTGCTGCCCTACACGACGCAGATCGGCCTGGCGCTGCTGTGGATCTCCGCGCTGGTGACGATGTACACCGGCTACGATTATTTCCGCGCCGGTATCCACCACCTCATCGAGGAGGACTCGCGATGAAGGTGAAGTATTTCGCCTGGGTGCGCGAGCGCATCGGCCTCGAAGAAGAGACCATCGAGCCGCCGGCCGACGTCGCCACCGTCGCCGATCTGATCGGCTGGCTGACGGCGCGCGGTGAAGGCTATGCGTATGCGTTCGAAAAGCCGGCCGTGATCCGCACCGCGATCGACCGCACCCATGTGCGGCCGGATACGCCGATCGCCGGCGCCCGCGAAGTGGCCTTCTTCCCGCCGATGACCGGCGGCTAGAACGCGCCCGCACGGATGATCCGATGACCGTCCCGGTGACCATCCGCATTCAGGAAGCCGATTTCGACATCGCCGCCGAGATCAAGGCGATGACCGCCGGCCGCGTCGATATCGGCGCGGTGGTGAGCTTCAGCGGCATCTGCCGCGGCGCCGATGACGGCAACGACGTCGCGGCGCTGACGCTCGAGCACTATCCCGGGATGGCCGAGGAGGAGATCGGCCGCCACGCCGCCGAGGCGGTGAAGCGCTGGCCGGTGACCGGCCTGACCATCATCCACCGCGTCGGCCGGCTGCTACCGGGCGACAACATCGTGCTGGTGCTGGCCGCCTCCGCACATCGCCAGGCGGCGTTCGCGGCGGCCGAATTCCTGATGGATTATCTCAAGGCCAGCGCGCCGTTCTGGAAGCGCGAGGAGCGCGACGGCGAGACGCGCTGGGTCGAGGCGCACGACCGCGACGATGCGGCCGCCGCGCGATGGGGCAAGGATTGATGGCGAAGACGACCAAGGCGAAGACCGCGAAAGCCAAAGCTCCGCAAACAAAAGCGGCGAAAGCCCGACCGGCGACTGGGAAAAAGAAGCCGGCCGCGCGCGACAAGCGCCCGGCGAAACGCCGCGCCGCAATCGAGATGCCGCTTGTGCTCGAACACGACACGTTCGCCGTCGCACCAGGCGAACTCGTCACCGTGCTCGATTTCCTGCGCTTTGCCGTCAGCCGCTTCGCCGAAGCCGGCGTGGTGTTCGCGCACGGCACCACCGATCCGATCGCCGAAGCCGCCTTCCTGATCGGCGAGGCGCTGCATCTGCATCCCGATCAGTTCGAGATGTTCGCCACGGCGCGCGTCACCCTCGACGAAGCCGAAGTGATCCTCGATCTGATCGCCGCTCGCATCGCGACGCGGCTGCCGTCCGCCTATCTGGTCAACAAGATCTACATGCGCGGCGTGCCGTTCTATGTCGACGAGCGGGTGATCGTGCCGCGCTCCTTCATCGGCGAACTGCTCGATACGCATTTCGACGGCGGTGACACCTCGCTGATCGGCGATCCGGCCGAGGTCGAGCGCGTGCTCGATCTGTGCACCGGCTCAGGCTGCCTCGCGATCCTCGCGGCCCGCGCCTTCCCGTTCGCGGCGATCGATGCGGTTGATCTGTCGACGGACGCGCTCGACGTCGCGGCCCGCAACGTCGCCGATCATCAGCTCCGTGACCGCATCACGCTGCACAATGGCGACCTGTTCGCGCCGCTCGGCGACACCCGCTACGACCTGATCATCACCAACCCGCCTTATGTCGACGCCGAAGGCATGGACAATCTGCCGGAGGAATGCCTTGCCGAACCCGCGATGGCTTTCGACGGCGGCGACGACGGTCTCGACATCGTCCGCCGCATCCTGGCCGAAGCCAAGGATCACCTCACCGAGGCCGGTGGCCTGCTCTGCGAGATCGGCCGGGGGCGCGGCCTGATCGAGGCGGAATTCCCGCATCTGCCGCTGCTATGGCTCGACAGCGAAGACTCCGAGGGCGAAGTGTTCTGGATCGCCGCGGCGGATCTGTAAGCGCCCGCGGCCTCACCACCCTACTCGATCTTCGCCTTTACCGGCTCGATCACTTCGAAATTCGGCGAGAACTCGTCGAACATGCCGAACAGTTCGCGCAGCTTCAGCGGATTGCCGGTGACCCACAGGTCACCGGTTGCGATCGCGCCGAGGAAGGTCCGCTGCTTCAGCGAGATCGAGTCGAAGGTGGCGCGGTTGAGCGTGACCGAGACGTCGGGATTGTCGGACAGCCGGCCCGCCACATGGGTCAGCGCCGAGTTTTCCAGATTCATCGTGTAGGTCTGCTTCGGTTCGGTGAAGGTCCAGTTGACCACGATGTGCTTGCCCTCGGCCTTGGCGGCGTTGAGCCGCACCGCGAGGAAATCGAATGCCAGATCGATCGACACGCCCTTGAGCATGTCGGGGCTGACGGTGACGGCGTCGGTCTTGATCAGCCCGCTGCGCAGCTCCTGCGCGCCGAGCAGATAGGCGTTGCGCCAGGTCGCCGCCTCGGCCTGGTAGCCGAGTTGCTCCAGTGCATCGGCGCCCAGTGCCCGCGCCTCCTTGTTGGACGGATCGGCGAACACCAGCTTGCTGGCGATCGTCGCAACCCAGCGATACTGCCCGGCCTTGTAATCGTCGCGGGCGCGCGCCAGCACCGCGGCGGCGCCGCCCATATAGTCGATCTCCTTTTTGGCTTCCTCGGCACGCGGCAGCGGATTGAGATCGGCCGGATTGCCGTCGTACCAGCCGAGATAGAACTGATACACCGCCTTGGCGTTGTGGCTGACCGAGCCGTAATAGCCGCGCGCGGCGAAATCACCGGCCAGCGACGGCGGCAGCGTCAGGCGCTCGGCGATCTCGGTCGGCGTCAGACCATAATTCAGCAGCCGCACGCTCTGATCGTGAATGAACTTGTAGAGATCGCGCTGTTTCTTCAGATAGGAGACGACGCGGTCCCGCCCCCACACCGGCCAGTGATGCTGCGCGATCACCACGTCGGTGCGGTCACCGTAGCGGTCGATCGCCTCGCCGATATATTTCGACCACAGCCGGCCGTCGCGGATCGCGGCGCCGCGGAGTGTGTAGAGATTGTGCAGCGTGTGCGTCGTATCCTCCGCCATGTTCAGCACCTTGAACTGCGGATAGTAGGAGATCATCTCGGACGGCGCCTCGGACTCCGGCACCAGCCGGAACTCGATGTCGACGCCGTCGATGCGGCGGGTTTCGATTGCCTGCTTGATGGTGTCGTTGGGCGGGATCAGCGAGATCGCCCCCATCGCCAGCGCCTTGCCGAGACCGGCGTCGACCTGCCCCTTGTCGCCGACCGGCAGCGGCGCGCCGAACTGGAACTGCGCGCGCCGGCTCATCGCGTTGCCGGCGATGACGTTCTCGGCCACGGCGTGATCCATGAAGCCGTCGGGCGCGATCACCTTGACCTTGCCCGAAGCGGCATCCTCCGCGGTGATCAGCCCGCCCGCGCCGCCGAAATGATCGACGTGGCTGTGGGTGTAGATCAACGCCACCACCGGCTTTTTCGGCCGGTGCTGATAGTACAGCTCGAGCGCCGCCTTGGCGGTCGGCACCGTCAGCGTGGTGTCGGTGACGATCAGGCCGGTGTCGCCCTCAACGATGGTGACGTTGGCGATATCGAGGCCGCGCACCTGATAGACGCGGTCGGTGACCTGAAACAGGCCGTTGGCGAGATTGAGCCGGGCCTGCCGCCAAAGGCTGGGATTGACGGTCGCCGACGGCTGCTCGGCGTTGAGGAAATCGTAGGGCTTGAGATTCCAGGCCGGGGCGCCGCCGAGCCCGCCGGCGACGACGCCGCCCGGCAGCGGCGCGATCAGGCCGCGCTGCGCGTCGTCGAGACCCGCGCGGTCGGCCAGCGGTAGCGTCTTGGCGAACGCCTCATTGGTGGCGCGGGTGGCCGGCTCGGCGTCGTTCGGCTGAGCCGCGGCGAATGACAAGGGTTGGGCCAGCAGCGCAACCACGGTGAGGCAGGCGGAGCGACGGATCATGCGGGGCTCGTCGGGTCGGTGACGGAGGGGAACCGCAGCTTACGGTTCCGGCTCGCGAAGAAAAGGCTGCCTGACGTATTTGCAACGCCATTCGTGCATCCGCTGCGATGCAGCGGAAATCGTCCCCGGCGGCCGATCCGGTCGTTACTTCCGCTCCGCGGCTCTTTCATCGCCCGGCGACTCTGCCCATATTCTCACGCGATGGCGAAATCTCCCGACACCCCGAAAAAGCCGGCCGCGAAGACCCCGCGCGCGCCGAAATCCAAGGCGCATCGGCCCGACGTCAAGCCGATCGGGCCGGCGCTGGCCGAGTTGCTCAATCCGGCGCTCAACCGCGGCGAGGCCGGGCTCGGCTCAGGCACCGGCCTGCAGCCGCCGCCGGACAATTCCCGCGACCGCCGCACCGGCGGCGAGGCCGCGGTGCATCGCGGCCGGGCCTCGACGCCCAAATCCTTTCCGGGTGACGGCGGCACGCCGCGACCGACGCCGCTGCAGCCTTACCCGCAGCCGCCACAAGGCTCCCCTCCCCCTCGCGGGGAGGGAGCCCGCCCCGGACTTGATCCGGGGTCGGGGGTGGGGGGCCACGGGCAAGGCTTTGGTGAAGCGCCGCAGGCCAACTACGGCACCGCCGCCACCATTCCGACGCTCGATCCGGAACTGGCGCGGCAGCTCGGGCTGCCGACCGAAGAGGACGACGCCGAAGCCCTGGCGCGGCCGCCGCGCAGCAAGATGGAGGCGCTCGGCGTCAAGGCCACCGCCGACGCGCTGGAAAACCTGATCCGAGACGGGCGTCCCGAGTTCAAGGGCGAGGATGGCAGCGTCAAGCTGTGGGTGCCGCATCGCCCGCCGCGGCCGGAGAAATCCGAAGGCGGCGTCCGCTTCGTCATCAAGTCGGACTACGAGCCGAAGGGCGACCAGCCGACCGCCATCAAGGAGCTGGTCGAAGGCATCGACCGCAACGATCGCACCCAGGTGCTGCTCGGCGTCACCGGCTCGGGCAAGACCTACACCATGGCCAAGGTGATCGAGGCGACGCAGCGCCCCGCCATCATCCTGGCGCCGAACAAGACGCTGGCGGCGCAGCTCTACGGCGAGTTCAAGAACTTCTTCCCCGATAACGCCGTCGAGTATTTCGTCTCCTATTACGACTACTACCAGCCCGAAGCCTACGTCCCGCGCACCGACACCTATATCGAGAAAGATTCCTCGATCAACGAGCAGATCGACCGGATGCGCCACGCCGCGACGCGCGCGCTGCTGGAGCGCGACGACGTCATCATCGTCGCCTCGGTGTCGTGCATTTACGGTATCGGCTCGGTCGAGACCTATACGGCGATGACCTTCGCGGTGAAGCGCGGCGAGCGCATCGACCAGCGCCAGCTGATCGCCGACCTCGTCGCGCTGCAATACAAGCGGACCCAGGCCGATTTTTCGCGCGGCACGTTTCGCGTCCGCGGCGACGTCATCGACATCTTCCCGGCGCACTACGAGGATCGCGCCTGGCGGATCAAGACGTTCGGCGACGAGATCGAAGCGATCGAGGAATTCGACCCGCTCACCGGCCACAAGCAGGACGAGCTGGAGTTCGTCAAGATCTACGCCAATTCGCACTATGTGACGCCGCGGCCGACGCTGATCCAGGCGATCTCCTCGATCAAGACCGAGCTGAAATGGCGGCTCGATCAGCTGCACGCGCAAGGCCGCCTGCTCGAAGCGCAGCGGCTCGAGCAGCGCACCACCTTCGACATCGAGATGATGGAAGCGACCGGCTCTTGCGCCGGCATCGAGAACTACTCACGCTACCTCACCGGCCGCCGGCCCGGCGAGCCGCCGCCGACGCTGTTCGAATACGTGCCCGACAACGCGCTGGTGTTCGCCGACGAAAGCCACGTCTCGATTCCGCAGATCGGCGCGATGTTCAAGGGCGACTTCCGCCGCAAGGCGACGCTGGCCGAATACGGCTTCCGGCTGCCGTCCTGCATGGACAACCGGCCGCTGCGCTTCGAAGAGTGGGACATGATGCGGCCGCAGACGGTCGCGGTGTCGGCGACGCCGGCGGCGTGGGAGCTGAACGAGAGCGGCGGCGTGTTCGTCGAGCAGGTCATTCGCCCGACCGGTCTGATCGATCCGCCGGTCGATATCCGCCCGGCGCGCACCCAGGTCGATGACCTCGTCGGCGAAGTCCGCGCCACCGCGGCGCGCGGCTATCGCACGCTGATCACCGTGCTGACTAAGCGGATGGCCGAGGACCTCACCGAGTTCCTGCACGAACAGGGCATCCGCGTGCGCTACATGCATTCGGACATCGACACCATCGAGCGCATCGAGATCATCCGCGACCTGCGGCTCGGCGCCTTCGACGCGCTGGTCGGCATCAACCTGCTGCGCGAAGGCCTCGACATTCCGGAATGCGCGCTGGTCGCCATTTTGGACGCGGATAAAGAAGGCTTCCTGCGCAGCGAGACCTCGCTGATCCAGACCATCGGCCGCGCCGCGCGTAACGTCGACGGCAAGGTCATCCTCTACGCCGACCACGTCACCGGCTCGATGCAACGCGCGATGGACGAGACCACGCGCCGCCGCGAGAAGCAGGTCGAGTACAACGAAGCTCACGGCATCACGCCGGAAAGCGTCAAGAAGTCGATCGGCGACATTCTCAACAGCGTCTACGAGCGCGACCACGTGCTGGTCGAAATCGGCGACGGCAAGGGCTCCGGCTTCACCGACGACGCCGCCGCGATCGGCCATAATTTCGAGGCGGTGCTGGCCGATCTCGAAACAAGGATGCGCGAAGCCGCCGCCGACTTGAACTTCGAAGAAGCCGCGCGACTCCGCGACGAAGTGAAACGCCTGCGCGCGACAGAGCTGGCGGTGATCGACGATCCGACCGTGAAGCAACGCGGCGTTGCGGCGAAAGCGGGCAGCTACAAGGGCGACAAGAAATACGGTGCGTCCGCCAACATGCCGAAGCTTTCGACGGAGCGCGGCGGCAACAACACCCCGCGCAGCAAGGTCCACAAGCCCGACCTCGATGAAATGGGCATCGCCGGCTACCACGAATTCAAGAAGGTCCAACGCGCGAGACCGCGCAAGCCGACGCTGGATGAAATGGGACCGGGGACGGAGAGCAAGATTTTCCAGCCGACGAATAGCCGCGAGTCGGGGCCGGAATTCGGACCGAGATCGACCGGCGGCGCGCCAGGGCGGCGGGGTGGGTGGAAGAAAAGGTAGCTTCCTGTTGCCATCCTCAGCTGTAGCGCTTAAGCTACAAAAGAGGGCGACCGGATGCCGACGATCCGAAAGACACCCGAGTTCGAGCGCTGGCTCCGCCATCTGCGTGATCAAAGGGCTCGCGTTCGAATCTTGTTGAGGCTTGATCGGCTGGAACTCGGAAACCCGGGTGATGCGGCTCCGGTCGGAGAAGGCGTCAACGAACTTCGCATCCACTACGGGCCCGGCTATCGCGTCTACTTCGTCGAACGTGGTGCCACTTTGGTCGTTCTGCTTTGCGGCGGCGACAAGAGCTCACAGGCGGCCGACATCGCAGCAGCCAAGAAACTGGCGCGGGACTTGGAGGATACGACATGGTGAGCACGACGCCTTTCGATGCTGCCGACTATCTCGATAATCCGGAAATGATCGCGGATTATCTGACCGAGGCATTCGAGTCCGAAGACCCTGCATTGATTACCAAAGCCATCGGTGCGGTCGCACGTGCCAAGGGGATGAGCGGCGTGGCGGAAGGCGCCGGCCTGTCCCGTGAGAACCTCTACCGGGCACTCGGCGGGGACGCCAAACCCGAGTTCGCAACCGTGCTGAAGGTGCTGCACGCGCTCGGCATCAGCCTGGTGGCGCAGCCGAAGGCGGCTTGAACGAGATCAGGGTGTAGCTACAGTCGTACGACTGGCGATTATGCACCCCCGACGTCTATCAACACCCTCACGGCCTCCGCCGTCTCGCTCCGACTTCCTATCAGCACATATTCTTCACTAGCCAGTGTCGCCGCGCTTGCCGTAACCACCGCGCGCTTCGGGCAGATGCCGAGGCAGCTGGTGGTGACGAGTTTGGGGCGCCTGCCGCCCCGCGCAGCAGCTGCGCCTTTCAGTCCGGCTTTCAGCGCCTGCTTCAGCTTCTTGCCGCCGTCGATCTTGGACAGGCATTTGCCGCAGATCAGCACGGGGGGCGGGCGTTTTGGGCGGGCGATGATGAGCGAGGCTTTTGGGGGCATGATCGTCATATAGGGACGATCTGCGATCGTAGGATGGGTTGAGCGCAGCGAAACCCATCAAGCCCCATGCATCCGGGTGATGGGTTTCGCTTGCGCTCAGCCCATCCTACGAAGCAACGAGCATTCCGTCATTGCGAGGAGCGAAGCGACGAAGCAATCCAGCACAGCGCACGGAGCTGGATTGCTTCGCTACGCTCGCAATGACGAGGCGGCGCGTTTCGCAGGAAGCATCTACGAAGGCGGGATGGCCGGGACCAGCCCGGCATGACGGCGTTGAGAGGTTCGAGGCAAACGAAAAGGGCGACGCTTGTGGCGCCGCCCTTTGTTATGACTTCAGCTCTGGCGCAGGGGTGATGGGTTTCGCTGCGCTCAACCCATCCTACGCGATCCTACGCGTCCCCTCGCCTCACACCCGCTCGATGATGATCGCCGGGGCCATGCCGCCGGCGGCGCACATCGTTACCAGGCCGCGCTTGAGGTTGCGGCGCTCGAGTTCGTCGAGCACGGTGCCGATCAGGATCGCGCCGGTGGCGCCGATCGGGTGGCCCAGCGCGATCGAGCCGCCGTTGACGTTGACCTTTTCACGGTCGAGGTCGAGGTCGCGGATGAACTTCTCGGCGACGACGGCGAAGGCTTCGTTGATCTCCCAGAGGTCGATGTCTTCCTTCTTGAGACCGGCCTTCTCCAGCACCTTCTTGGCGGCCGGCACCGGGGCGTTGAGCATCAGCGTCGGATCGTCGCCGATATTGGCCATTGCGACGATCTTCGCCCGCGGCTTCAGACCGTGCTTGTCGGCGTACTGCTTCGACGTGAGCAGCACCGCGGCGGCGCCGTCGACCACGCCCGACGAGTTACCGGCGTGGTGGACGTGCTTGATCTCGACGTCCGGGTACTTCTGGTTGATCAGCTTGCGATAGGTGGTGCCCTTATCGTCGAGCGGATAGTCGGCCATCGCGGTGAAGGCCGGCTTCAGCGCGGCGAGGCCTTCGGCCGTCGTCTCGGGGCGCGGATACTCGTCCTTCGCCAGCACGACGTTGCCGTCGTCGTCCTTGACCGGGACGATGCTCTTGTCGAAGCGGCCTTCCTTGATGGCAATCGCGGCGCGGCGCTGGCTCTCCAGCCCGAGCGCGTCGAGCGCCTCGCGGCTGATGCCTTCCATGGTGGCGATGGCGTCGCCGCAGATGCCCTGATGCGACTGCGGGTGCACCTTGGCGAGGCGGGCATTGCCCGAGCCCATGCCGAGCGGCGGCTTGCCGGCCGCCATGTCTTCGGCCGCCATCGCGGCGGTCAGCGACATCATCTCGGTGCCGCCGGCGATCACCACGTCTTCCATGCCGCTCATGATCTGCGCCGCCGCGAAGTTCACCGCGGTGATGCCGCCGCCGCAGAAGCGGTCGAGCGTGGTGCCGGAAGCCTTGATGTCGTAGCCGGCGTCGAGCGCCGCCATGCGGCCGAGGTCGCCGCCCTGCTTGCCGCGCTGGGTCGAGGTCGACCAGATGATATCATCGACTTCCGCGGTGTTGAGCTTGTTGCGCTCGGCGATCGCTTTGAGCACGGTGGCGGCGAGATGTTGCGGATGCATGTCCGCCAGTTTGCCCTTGCCGACCTTGCCGATGCCGCGGGGGGTGCGGACAGCGTCGATGATGTAGGCGTCAGCCATTTCTTGTTCTCCCTGTTGTTGTCTGATTTATCGGGGTTGTTTGTCGGGGCTTGGCGGCGAGATTGTCCGAGCCGGCTGTGAAGTCAAGCCTTGTGCGCGGGGTGGCGAATTGCCATTCAGCGCCGGCACACGCATATTCCGCCGCGACGAATGTCCGGCGACTTCGAGACGAGTTTGGGGGACGACAGGAATGGCCGACGCCGATCTGGATGGCATCATCCGGCAGCTCGCGAAACAGCAGAACAAGACGCTCACCGGCGCGATCAAGGCGCGGCGCGACCACTATCTCGGCCTCGCCGCCAAGGCGAAGGATGCCAGTGGCAAGGCCCGCGCCAAGGCACTCGCCCAGGCGGCGATGGAGCAGGGTCTCGCCGCGGCGAAGCGGCTGCAGGTCGCGGCCGACAACGCGGCCGACTCCTACGCGCGCGCGATGCGCAAGGCGGTCGAGATCGCGGCCGGCGAGGAAGCCTCCGCAGCCGCCAAGACTGCGACGAAGACCGCGGCGAAGACGACCGCGAAGCCGGAGACCAAGGGCGCGGCCAAGAAGCCGTCGGGCGCAGCGGCGAAGGCCGCCAGCAAAGCAAAGCCGGCACCGAAATCCGCCGCCAAGCCGAAGGCTCGCAAGGCCTGAGCGATCGGGCGCCCGCCTGCCCCTCTGCCGTTTGATCGCGGATCGGCGAATCACCGAGGCTCGTCAGCAGAGCTGTCGGCTGGTCGCGGCCGTCTGGGGGCGGCGTAGGCGCATGGCAGCTCCCCGCGTCACGATGATCATTGCGGGGCGGGATACGAAACGAGATCGTTCGTACACAAACGAGCCGTAAAAAGGGCTTGGCGGCGCCAATTGCCTTCCAGGTGGGCGTCAATGTGACCGCCCGACGATTGTGCAATGCACAAAACCAGTTGCAATTGATTTACAATCTATCTAATTCGCCTGTCATTGGCGCAGCAAATCGCAAAGGGCACGGCGACGACGAAGTCGCCTCGGGTGCCGCTGGCTGATCGCAACCCAGTTTCACGTCCCGGAATCCTTCATGACAGAGCACAATCTCTGGCGTTTCTCGCGTGCGTTGCATCGCGCCCTGAATGATGGGCACCACAGCGAACTCGGCGAGATGATCGACGAGGACGTCGATTGGGCGATGTACGGTCCGATCGATATGTTTCCGTTTTTCGGCGCGCGGCACGGCAAGACGGCGGTTCTGGAGGTCTGCCGGCAGATCGCCGACAACATCCGCATCCATCGTTTCGACCGCGAAGCCATCATGCTCGGCGTTGATACTTCGGCGTCGATGATCCGCTACTCGTTGACGGCGATCGATACCAACAAGCCGATCAGCCTGCGGATGGCGCAGTTCGCGCAGTTCAGGCAGGGCAAGCTGGTCAACATGCGGATTCTGATCGACACGTTCGACCTCGTCGAGCAGGCCCTCGGCCAGCCGATCAGCCTGCCGCGGATCGCCTGAAAAAGCCGCGCCGAGCCGCCTCAGGCCCGGCTTTTAACGCCATGTTAGTGATTTCGACGAAACACCGGTCCCCTGCCGCAGATTGGCCGCGATGCTGTCAAATTGCGCTGCACTGGTGTTTCACCAACTTGGCGTGCGGGGGACACACCGCGCTGCTCGACGCTCATGCAAAGGGAACAGCCGATGAATGCCATTCCATCCGAGAAGATCGAGACTCCCGAGATCGACGAAAACCTCGCCGCGGTCTCTGAAGTCGAAGCGGGCATCCGCGACTTCGTCCGCAACGACATCGCCTATCTGCGCCGGCCCTCGACGGGCGGGGCGACCAGCACCGAGACGCCGGCCGCGGCCACGCCGTCGTTCGACGCAAGCGCCGAGGCCACCGTGTCCAACGTCAATTCGCTGATCCAGCGCGTCGCCGGCACCTCGCTGGCCGAGATCGAGAACCTGATCGGCGAACTGGAAGCGCTGCGCGATCTGCTGCACGCCGAAGGTCAGCGCGTCCAGCGCGAGATCTCGGGATATGCCCAGCTCAGCCAGCAGGCGATGAAATCCACCCGGATGATCGCCGACAACGTCTCGCAGTGGAAGCGCAGCGCCGAGAACCTGCGCAACGGCTGATCGCCGTCCTCACATCACAACACCATGCCAATCGAAGTGCAGCCATCGCGAGGTGGCTGCACTTTTGTTTTGGCGATGGGCCGAACCGAACGCGCGCGAGGATGCCGCCGTCGACATGGCCGGCGGCTTGCTGCGTCCTGATTCGGGCTGGTTAAGAAAGTATGAACGCGAGCGCCTGGGTGCGCTCGAAGCCTCGACAGCTCAGCGGCTGGAGGTCGTCACGGCCGGAACGTCGAAGGAGTATGCGCCGTCCGCGTAGCCCTTCACCACCATGCCGGTGGTGATCATCACGGCCAAGGTGATGGTGGCGAAGATGAAGCCCACCCATTTCAGTCCAGCCTGGTCCGCCATCGTCTTCTAGTCCCCTCGTCCTGCAACTATGTCGAGCAATGCCCGTGCAGGGTTCACAACGTCTTAATAGAATGGCCGTTCCGCGGCCGTCTCGCACAAAACGGCCGCATTTGGTTAAAATCAGAACGGCTGTTGCCCCGTGGCCTCAGTTTCCGATGCTGCGCTTCGGCACGAAGGCCGTGGCGAGAAACGAGAACACCAGCTCGCCGCGCTGATTAGTCCCGGTGTTGCGGCCCTGGACGATCCCCCATTCGGGTCGCGAATCAGAGGCGCGCAACGACGCGATCTCATTAGCATAGGAAATCGTGTCACCGGCTAGCACCGGCCTGTGCCAGCGCAAATCCCGGAAGCCCGGCGACGGCCCCCACACCGCTACGGTCTCGCCGCGCGCGGCTTCCGCCGCCGCCTCTTGCTGGCGCTCGAGCACCAGCAGCCGCATGCAGGCCGAGGCGATGTGCCAGCCGGAGGCTGCAAGCCCACCGAACAGCGAACGGCGCCCGGCCTCCTCGTCGAGATGGAAGGGCTGGGGATCGAACTGCTTGGCGAAAGCGACGATATTCTCGGCGGTGAATTCATAGGAGCCGAGCTCGCGGCGCAGCCCGACATGCAGGTCTTCGAAGAAACGCATCGGATGACTCGCTGTGTCCGCTAATTCGATTGGTTCGCGAGGGCCGTCTCGCGACGCCCGATGATGATCGGCGAGACCATCTCGCACAGCATCTGGCCCTTGGCGTTACGGACGTGGCACTTGAAGGTGACGATACCGGTCTCGGGGCGGCTGTTCGACACCCGCGCCTCGACGACGTCGACCTCGATGGTCAGATCGTCACCGGGCCGCAGCGGCGCCATCCAGCGCATCTCGTTGACGCCGGGAGAGCCGAGCGAGGCGGTGTCCTTGATGAAGCCGTCGTACATCATGCGGAACATCAGCGACGACAGATGCCAGCCGGAGCCGGACAGGCCCTGCAGCATCGACGCCGCGGCGGCGCGATCGTCGAGATGCATCGGCTGCGGATCGAACTCCGCGGCAAAAGTAACGATCTCCTCGCGCGTCACGCGGCGAGGACCGAAACGGCCGAAGTGACCGGGGGGAAAGTCTTCGAAGGTCAGGAGGGTCATGGCATTTGCTGGTGGGAGGCCCGATTGTGGCCGTTATTGCCGGCAATCACAAGCCGCGATCCGATTGCTGGGGAGATCACAATGTTCAATTTTCGGGACCTGTTTCAATGGGACCGTTTCATCACGCCGGCGATCATCAAGCCGTTCTACTGGCTCGTGATCGTGCTGACGGTGCTGATCGGCATTTCTGGGGTGTTCTCGGGCCTGGCCGCGATGGCGGTGAGCCCGTTCGGCGGATTCATCCTGGTGCTGTCGAGCCTGGCCGCGATCCTGGTCGGCATCGTGTTCACGCGGATCGCCGCCGAGTTCATCCTGATCGTGTTCCGCATCAACGAACATCTCGGCGCGATCAGGGATCAGCAGGGCTTCAGGTAGCGGACGGGGCCGCGCATCGCGGCCTCTCTTTTGTCATTCCGGGGCGCGCGAAGCGCGAACCCGGAATCCATATCCCCTACCCTCTATGGTTCTGCGTTCTGACAGCCAACGCCCGCTGTGCGCCACCGCACCGCTGCGGCGGATGATTCCGGGCTCTCGCTTCGCGAGCCCCGGAATGACGAACTTGGATGCTCTGCGGCGCGGCGGCTTGGAATCGTCTTACGTATTAAATCTGAAATGCATCACGTCGCCATCCGCGACGACGTATTCCTTGCCTTCGAGCCGGAGCTTGCCGCCGTCGCGGGCGCCGGCTTCGCCGCCGAGCGTCACGTAATCGGTGTAGGCGATCGTCTCGGCGCGGATGAAGCCCTTCTCGAAGTCGGTGTGGATCACCGCCGCGGCCTGCGGCGCCTTGGTGCCCTTGGTGATGGTCCAGGCGCGGGCTTCCTTCGGGCCGACCGTGAAGTAGGTGATCAGATGCAGCAGCTCGTAGCCGGCGCGGATCAGCCGGTCGAGGCCGGCCTCGTGCAGCCCTAGCGTGTCGAGAAAATCGGTGCGCTCTTCCTTCGACAGCGTCGCAATCTCGGATTCGATCTTGGCCGAAATCACCACCGCGACCGCGCCCTCTCCCTTGGCGCGCGCCATCACCTGCTCGGAAAACTTGTTGCCGTCGGCAGCCGATCCTTCCTCGACGTTGCAGACGTACAGAACCGGCTTCGACGTCAGGAGTCCGAGCATGCGGAACGCGCGCTCCTCCTCCGGCTTGCGCTCGAGGAAGCGTGCCGGCTTGCCGTCGCGCAGCAGCGTCAGCGCGCGGGTGACGAGGTCGAGCTGCTCCTTGGAATCCTTGTCGCCGCCCTTGGCCTTCTTGGTCAGGTTGTCGACGCGCTTTTCCAGGCTTTCGAGATCGGCGAGCATCAGCTCGGTCTCGATCGTCTCGATATCGGCGAGCGGCGCGACCCGGCCCTCGACATGGGTGATGTCGCCGTCCTCGAAGCAGCGCACGACGTGTGCGATGGCATCGACCTCGCGAATGGTGGCGAGGAACTGGTTGCCGAGGCCTTCACCCTTCGAGGCGCCCTTCACCAGGCCGGCGATGTCCACGAAGGTCAGCCGCGTCGGGATGATCTGCTGCGACTTGCCGACCTCGGCCAGCTTGTCGAGCCGCGGATCCGGCACCGCCACCTCGCCGACATTCGGCTCGATGGTGCAGAACGGATAGTTGGCCGCCTGCGCCGCCGCCGTTTCGGTCAGCGCATTGAACAGCGTCGACTTACCGACATTCGGCAGCCCGACGATCCCGCATTTGAAGCCCATGGTGTATCCCGCTGTTCGAGCTTGGCGCGACGCTTCAAAGTACGACCGTCATGCGCGGGCTTGACCCGCGCATCCATCCTCCTCGAAGAAGATGGATCGCCGGGTCAAGCCCGGCGATGACGGCTTCGATTACTTGTCGCGCTCGCCGCCTTTGACCTGTTTCTCGTTGTCGTAAAAACCCTTGGCCTGCATCGCCAGGTGCACCTTGTTGGCGAAGGTGGCGTCCTTGCCGGTGGCGATCAGGCCGGCATTGTCGGCGGCGATCTCGCACAGCGCTTCGACCCAGGGCCGCTCGCTCTTGGCGAAATCGCCGAGCACGTGATTGTGCACCAGCTCCTTCGCACCCGGATGACCGACGCCGAGCCGCACCCGCAAGTAATCGTTGCCGATATGCGCCGAGATCGAGCGCAGGCCGTTGTGGCCGGCGATGCCGCCGCCGACCTTGACCCGCACTTTCGCAGGCGGCAGCTCGATCTCGTCGTGAAACACCGCGACCTCGCTCTGCCCGATCTTGTAGAAGCTCGCGGCGTCCTGCACGGCGCGGCCGGACTCGTTCATGTAAGTCAGCGGCTTGAGCAGCGTGACGCGCTCACCGTCCAGCGTGCCGTCCGCGGTCTCGCCCTGAAAGCGACGGCGCCATGGCGAGAAGCCATGACGCCGTGCGATCTGGTCGATGACCATGAACCCGATGTTGTGCCGGTTGTCCTGGTACTTGGCCCCAGGATTGCCCAGCCCGACAAACAAGCGCATGGGACGGCGTCTCGCGCCGGATTACTTCTTCTTCGCAGCCGGAGCCGCAGCCGCCGGAGCCTTGGCGGCAGCCGGAGCCTTGGCACCCGCCGCGGGCGCGGCAGCAGCCGGAGCAGCGCCGGTCGCAGCCGCCTTCTGCTCTTCATTGAAGCCCGACGGCGGCACGATGGTCACCAGCGTGACGTCCTCGCGCGACACCGACTTGACGCCGGTCGGCAGCGCGATGTCCGACAGATGCAGCGACACGCCGATGTCGAGCGTCGAGACGTCGGCTTCGATGAACTGCGGAATGTTGTCGGCCGGCGCTTCGAGATCCACCGTGTGGGTGACGATGTTGAAGGTGCCGCCACGCTTGACGCCCGGAGCGACTTCGAGACCCTTCAGATGCAGCGGCACGCTGACGCGGATGGTGGCGCCGGCGCCGAGCCGCAGGAAGTCGACGTGCAGCGGGAAGTCTTTCACCGGGTCGAGGTGATAGTCGCGCGGAATCACGCGATGCTTCGTGCCGTCGAGCACGACGTCGAAAATCGTGGTCAAGAAGCGGCCGGCCTGGATGCGCAGGCGCAGTTCCTTGTCTTCGACCGAGATCGGCAGCGGGGGCTGGTTGTCACCATAGATCACTCCCGGCACGCGGCCGGCGCGACGCTCTGCCCGGGCGGCCCCCTTGCCGCTCTTCGGACGCGCGGTCGCCTTCAATTCCAAGACGTTCGCCATCGTTGTAAGTCCTTGATTTGTCAAAAATTAAAGGCCGCAACGCGGCCTCGTGCAGACGCCGCGGCAAGCCTCCAGGGGTGCGGGGGCCGCAGACGTGCGCGCGTTCTAGCCGCAAAGGCCGCAAATGACAAGGAAATCGGGCGGACCAAGCCACCTCGAGCCTTCATTGCCGGGCTTGACCCGGCAATCCATCGTCTTAGCGAAGAGGATGGATGCCCGGGTCAAGCCCGGGCATGACCGCAAACAGCAGCGCTACCGCCCCTCGGCGTCGCGAGGCCGCAGACCTTACGCCATCGCGGTCGGGGGCTCGGAGCCGCTGCCCTGGCGGGCTTCGAGGGCGGCGATGCGGGCCTTCAGGGCTTCGTTTTCCTCGCGGGTGAGGCGGACCATCTCCTTGAAGGCCTCGAACTCCTCGCGCTTCACCAGATCGAGATCGCGCAGGATCTTCTCGGCCTGGCTGCGGACCACCGCGTCGACCTCGCGCTTGACCCCCTGAGCGGCGCCGGCGGCGTCGTTCATCAGGCGTCCGATCTCGTCGAAAATCCGGTTGCTGGTCTGGGTCATGGTCGAGATCTCCGTCAGGCGTCGTGCGCGGTTACAGGCCGAGCGGGCCTCGGCGGTGACAATGGCGATCGATCGGGCCCACTTCAAGGCCGCGTCGGAGCGCGTGCCGGGCCGGCCCGCGCGATCGCGCTCTCCTTGCGACGTTCGCACCCGCGTCGCAAGGCCGATTTAAGGATCAGACGGCGGTGCCGCCAATTGACGCTGTACCGGCGCAGGCTTTGCGGCTAAGGCAAACGAACAATGCCATTTTTCGCCATCGCCTTCCCCGTTTTCGACCCGGTGGCCGTCGCGATCGGCCCGTTCGCGATCCGCTGGTATGCGCTCGCCTATATCGCCGGCATTCTGCTCGGCTGGCTGTATGCGCGGATGCTGCTGCAACGGGAACGGCTGTGGGGCGGCCCGTCGCCGATCACGCCGGCCGCGTTCGACGACTTCATCCTGTGGGTGACGATCGGCATCATCCTCGGCGGCCGCACCGGCTACGTGCTGTTCTACAATCTCGACTTCTTCATCGCCCATCCGGCCGAGATCTTCGAACTGTGGAAAGGCGGCATGTCGTTCCACGGCGGCTTCATGGGCTGCGTGATCGCGGTGACGCTGTTCGGATGGAAACGCAACATCTCGATCGCGTCGCTCGGCGACATCACCTGCGCGGTCGGACCGATCGGCCTGTTCCTGGGACGCATCGCCAACTTCATCAACGGCGAATTGTGGGGCCGTCCGGCCGACGACACCGTGCCCTGGGCAATGGTGTTTCCCCATGCCGGCCCGCTGCCGCGGCATCCGAGCCAGCTCTATGAAGCCGGGCTCGAGGGCATCGTGCTGTTTCTGATCCTGGCGCTGATGATCCGCGCCGGCGCGCTGAAGCGGCCCGGCCTGATCATCGGTGCCTTCCTCGCCTTCTATGGGCTGGCGCGCATCACCGGCGAGTTCTTCCGCGAGCCCGATCCGCAGCTCGGCTTCCTGTGGGGCGGGCTGACGATGGGGATGCTGCTGTCGGTGCCGATGGTGATCGCCGGGATCGCGGTGATGCTGCTGGCCCGCCGCGCCAAGCGTCCGCCGCAGCCCGCGCCCCTGGCCGCCGGCTCCAGCGAGGCGACCAAGTGACGGACTTCTCGGCGCTCTCCGAAGAGATCAAGCGGCTGATCAAATCGGCCGGCCCGATGCCGGTGTGGCGCTACATGGAGCTGTGCCTCAACCATCCCGACTACGGCTACTACGTGTCGCGCGATCCGCTCGGCCGCGAGGGCGACTTCACGACCTCGCCCGAGATCAGCCAGATGTTCGGCGAACTGCTCGGGCTGTGGTCGGCGTCGGTGTGGACCGCCGCCGGCGAGCCGAGCACGCTGCGGCTGGTCGAAATCGGTCCCGGCCGCGGCACCATGATGGCGGATGCGCTGCGCGCCCTGCGCGTGCTGCCGCCGCTGTATCAGGCGCTCAGCGTCCACCTGGTCGAGATCAACCCGGTCTTGCGCGAAAAGCAGAAGGCGACGCTGGCCGGCATCCGCAACGTGCATTGGCACACCGATATCGCCGAGGTCCCGGAAGGCCCCGCGGTGATCCTCGCCAACGAATATTTCGACGTGCTGCCGATCCATCAGGCGGTGAAGCGCGACACCGGCTGGCACGAGCGCATGGTCGAGATCAGCGGCAGCGGCGCGCTGGTGTTCGGCGTCGCGCCAGATCCGATCCCGCGCTTCGAGGTTTTGCTGCCGCCGCTGGTGCGGATGGCGCCGGTGGGCGCGGTGTTCGAATGGCGGCCCGACGCCGAGATCATGAAGATCGCCACCCGCGTCCGCGACCAGGGCGGAGCGGCGCTGATCATCGATTACGGCCACGTCCGCAGCGATGTCGGCGACACCTTCCAGGCGATCGCCAAGCACAGCTTCGCCGACCCGCTGCAGAGCCCCGGCCGCGCCGACCTCACCGCGCATGTCGATTTCCAGGCGCTCGCCCGCGCTGCCGAGGATGTCGGCGCCCGCACGCACGGGCCGGTGACGCAGGGCGAATTCCTGAAGCGGCTCGGCATTGAGACGCGCGCGGTGTCGCTGATGGCCAAGGCGACGCCGCAGGTCTCCGAAGACATCTCCGGCGCCCTGCAGCGGCTCACCGGCGAAGGGCGCGGCGCGATGGGCTCGATGTTCAAGGTGCTGGGCGTGTCCGATCCGGCCATCGCCTCGTTGGTGGCGCTGAGCAGAAACGCCGAGCACGCCGCAGCGGGACAACCGGCATGACCATCACCTCGCCCCGCCTCGCCGCCGTTCCCGGGCTGCGCCATGCCTTCTTCAACCGCGCAGGCGGCGTGTCGCAGGGCATCTATGCGGGCCTCAACGGCGGCATCGGCTCGAACGACGACCCGGCCCATGTGGCCGAGAACCGCCGGCGCATGGCACAGGCGATGGGGGTGCCGCCGGAGCGCTTCCTCACGCTGTATCAGGTGCATTCGCCCGACGTCGCCGTGGTCGAGACGCCGTGGGACAATGCGGCGCGGCCGAAAGCCGACGCTCTGGTGACCGCGGTCCCGGGCATCGCGCTCGGCGTCACCGCGGCAGATTGCGGGCCGATCCTGTTCGCCGATCCCGACGCGCGGGTGATCGGCGCCGCCCATGCCGGCTGGAAGGGCGCGCTGACCGGTGTGCTCGAAGCCACGCTCGGCGCCATGGACAAGCTCGGAGCCGATCGCGGCCGCGTCATCGCGGCGATCGGCCCGCTGATCCGCCAGCCGAGCTACGAAGTCGGCGATGAGTTCGTCGCCCGCTTCACCGCGGCCGATGCGGACTATGCGCGGTTCTTCATCCCGGCCTCGCGTCCGGGCCATGCGATGTTCGACCTCGGCGGCTTCATCCGGATGCGCCTCGAAACCGCAGGGGTCCGGCAGATCGACGACACCGGCATCGACACCTATCCGGACGAGAACTTCTTCAGTTATCGCCGCTCCGTGCACCGCGCCGAGCCGGACTACGGCCGCGCCGTCCACGCCATCGCGCTCGACCCGTAAGCGGCCCTCACGCGTCGTTGCCGGCCCAAAAGTGAACGGCCATTAACCACGCTCGTTTACAACTGCGGGTTCTGTGAGAGGCCCAGAACCAGCTCAAATTACTGAAAATTTTATCGAAATCCGATCTGCCGGCGCAACCCAATGGTTAACCTGGGCGTCGCCCCACCCTAGACCTTAACGCATTTTAACGATATCGCTTCGTCCGTCCGGCGGCTTTTCGGCCGCGCCTTCGACGGGACCTTGCATGACGACTCGCCGCCTCCCCAAGCCCGCCCCGCGCCTCGCGCGCGCCGTTCTGCTGCTGGGGCTGATGGGTGGGTTGGCTGGTTGCGTCACCGAAGGTGGCCCCGGCGCCGGGCCGATGGCGTCCGCCGGCGGATCGACCATTGCGTTCGACTCGATCGACGGTCCGCCGCCGCAGGTGTTCGACCGCATGGTGTCGGTGCTCGACAGCGAAGCCAAACTCCGCCGCGTCGCCGTGGTGTCGCGCGAAGGTGGCGCGGCCTATCGGGTGCGCAGCTATCTGTCCGCGCAGGTTCGCGGCAATCGCACCAACATCGCCTGGGTCTGGGACGTCTACGATCGCAACCAGCAGCGCGCGCTGCGGCTCTCCGGCGAAGAGCCGACCGGTCGCGGCGGCCGCGACGCCTGGGATCAGGCCGACGACACGGTGCTGCGACGGATCGCGCAGGCCGGGCTCACCGGGATGAGTGGCTTGGTGAACGGGACCTTACCGGCCGAGTCGGCGCCTCCCGCCCCGGCTGCACCCAGCGCACCCGCGTCGTCCGGACCGGCGATCGCCAGCGCCGAGCCCGCACCTGCGGCGAGCGAAGAAGCGCCCGCAAGCTCGATGAGCTTCGCCGCTCGCTGAACGCTACCTATGTCGAATCCGCATCGGAAAACCGCCTGCGACGGGTTGCCATCGCACGCCGGCGGCTGATATCACCTGCGCTCGCAAAGACGTCCGTTTTCAAGAGTCAACCGATATGCTGAACGTAGTATCCACCACGCGGGGAGACGCGTCGATGTCGGGCAAGAACGGCTCCGTCAAATTGGTGGCCGGCAATTCCAACCCGGCGCTGGCGCAAGGCATCGCCGACTGGCTGAAGATGCCGCTGACCAAAGCCAGCGTCCGCCGCTTCGCCGACAACGAGATCTTCGTCGAAATTCAGGAGAACGTCCGCGGTTCGGACGTCTTCATCATCCAGTCGACGTCGTTCCCGGCGAACGATCACCTGATGGAACTCTTGATCATCACCGATGCGCTGCGCCGCGCCTCCGCGCGCCGCATCACCGCGGTGATCCCGTATTTCGGCTACGCCCGCCAGGACCGCAAGGTCGGCTCGCGCTCGCCGATCTCGGCCAAGCTGGTCGCAAACCTGATCACCCATGCGGGCGTCGATCGCGTGATGACGCTCGACCTGCACGCCGGTCAGATCCAGGGCTTCTTCGACATTCCGACCGACAACCTCTACGCCTCACCGGTGATGGTGCGCGACATCAAGGAGCGCTTCGATCTGTCGAAGGCGATGGTGGTGTCGCCCGACGTCGGCGGCGTGGTGCGCGCCCGCGGCCTCGCCAAGCGCCTCAACACGCCGCTCGCGATCATCGACAAGCGCCGTGAGCGCGCCGGCGAGTCCGAAGTGATGAACGTGATCGGTGAAGTCGAAGGCTACACCTGCATCCTGCTCGACGACATCGTCGATTCCGGCGGCACGCTGGTGAACGCCGCCGAGGCGCTGCTCGCCAATGGCGCCACCGAAGTCTACGCCTACATCACCCACGGCGTGCTGTCGGGTGGTGCCTGCGCCCGCATCACCGGCTCCAAGCTGAAGGAGCTGGTCATCACCGACTCGATCCAGCCGACCGAAGCGGTCCGCGGCGCCCACAACATCCGCACCCTCTCGATCGCCTCGCTGATCGCCGAAGCCATCGGCCGCACCGCGTCCGAAGAGTCGGTGTCGAGCCTGTTCGACTGAGCACTCCCGTGTCCCGGGCGCGGTGCAGCGCGTAGCGCTGCTCCGCAGAACCGGGACCCCGCTTATTCTCCACAAGACAGCACCGGGGTCCCGGATCAGCAGCGCACCACGCCGCAAAGAGCGGCGCGCTGCGCAGCATCCGGGGCGCGAAGCTACACGATCCCAGCCGCCACCTGCCCGCGCAGCCGCTCCAGGCTGAGCAACGTGTCGGCGCAGGCGTGGGCGACTTCGGCGCCCTTGGTGGCGAAGTGCTGCTTGAAGAACGCAGTCTGCTCGTCGCCGCTGCCCAGCGTCTGCGGCGTCGCGATCGCCGAGAACACCGGCACCTCGGTGCGCAGCTGCACATCCATCAGCGCGCGGATCACCGTCTCGGCGACGAAGCCGGTGAGCCCGCCATCGACCACCAGTCCGGCCGCGACGATCGCCGTATAGCGCCGCGTCTTCGCCAGCGTTTGCACGTGGAGCGGAATTTCGAACGAGCCCGGCACCTCGAACAGATCGACCTGCGACTCCGCGACGCCGCGCAGCACGATCTCGCGCGCGAAGGCCTGCCAGCACTCCGCGACCACCTCGTGGTGCCAGGACGACTGCACGAAGGCCACGCGCTGCGGCCGCGCGAACCGCGGATACGCGGTGGACGCAGGCGGCGCTGCAGCGGGATCGGTCATGGTCTCGGTCATCGTGGCACTCACCTCGGCTCTGGAACGAAGCTCAGGCTACCAGCGGTTTCGATCGAATCAAAGGCTCGGCGCCGGAGCGGCAACGATGGATCCGGGAAGCTGCAACACCCACCCGAGACTCGCGATAGGTGAAATCCAACCACCCGACTCGTCTCGCGTGAATCCGATTCCGTTTTGTTCTGCGGCGATATGATCGAACTGTGGACGGGCTGCCCTTTGGCTGTGGATGGACTCGCCTCGGGATTGCACGGATTCGGCAAATCACATCATTTCATCACTGCAACCTCGGTTCGTCCGGATCACGCGCGAAGCACGATCCACCGGGCACAGGCGCGTACAGACCTGCCACGTATCAGGCACATCCTAACTAAAGGTCGAGACGGCATGGCCATGCTCGAAGGCATCTTCGATTCCCGGAACAACAACCCGCTCGCGGCGGTCGAGGACATCGCGGCCTCGAACGATCTGGTATTCGAGCGGTCGGGCGAGGACGAAATCACCATCGCGGCCAAGGGCCAGTGGACCGACTACACGCTGTCCTTCACCTGGATGGCCGAAATCGAAGCGCTGCATCTGGCCTGCGCGTTCGACATGAAAGTGCCGACGGCGCGGCGCGGCGAAACGCAGCGACTGATCGCGGCGATCAACGAACAGCTCTGGGTCGGTCACTTCGACATCTGGACGCATACCGGCACGATCATGTACCGCCAGGCGCTGATACTCCCCGGCGGACTATCGGCGACGAGCGCGCAGTGCGAGACGATGCTGATCAGTTCGATCACCGCCTGTGAACGTTACTACCCGGCGATTCAGTTCACCGTGTGGGCCGGCAAGACCGCGTCGGAAGCGATGAGCGCCGCGATGTTCGATACCGAAGGCGAGGCGTGAGCGAACACCCGCGCATCGTCATCCCCGAGACGCCCGGCGATCAGCATCGCGCCGCCGTCCTCAACGCGCTGATCGCCCATAACGAAAAGGCCGCCGGCCCGTCCGGCTTGCAGCAGGTCTGCCTGCTGGTTGAAGATCCCGAGACCGGCGCAACGGTCGGTGGATTGTGGGGCCGGATCACCTACGACTGGCTGTTCGTCGAACTGCTGGCGCTGCCCGAGAGCGCGCGCCACGGCGGCCTCGGCACCGAGATCCTGACCCGCGCCGAGACCATCGCGCGGGAGCGCGGCTGCGTCGGCGTCTGGCTCGACACCTACGCGTTCCAGGCGCCCGGCTTCTACGCGAAGCGCGGCTACGAGGTGTTCGGTACCCTCGCGGATCATCCCCGCGGCTCGCACCGGCTGTTCTATAAGAAGGTGCTGTAAGCCTTTCGCGCCGTGCATGGGACGCCGCCGCGACGGCCGCTTTGTGCGGTTGCAATGGCTCCGCGTCCGGCCTACGCCAGCCTTTCCTTTTTTCAGCCGAGGAAGCTTCGCCGTGCCGTCCAACCCGTTCGACCTGATGACTGGCTCACTCGTTCTCGCCGGCGCCGGCAAGATGGGCGGCGCGATGCTGTCCGGCTGGCTGGCGCAGGGGCTTGACGCCGGCAATGTCGTGGTGGTCGATCCGCAGCCGTCCGATGAGATCAAGGCGCTGACCGCGCGCGGCGTCCGCATCAACGCCGCCGCCGGCAATGTCGGCGCGGTGTCGACGCTGGTGATCGCGGTGAAGCCGCAGACCTTCGCAGCCGCGGCCGAAGCGCTGCGTGCCTATGTGGGCCCGTCCACGCTCGTCGTCTCGGTGATGGCCGGCAAGCCGATCGCCACGCTGGCGGCCGGCGTCGGCGGCCACATCGTCCGCGCAATGCCGAACACCCCGGCGGCGATCGGCCGCGGCATCACCGTGGCGGTCGCGGCCAACGACGTCACGCCCGAGCAGCGCGCCACCGCGGATGCGCTGCTGCGCGCCACCGGCGGTGTCGAGTGGGTCGACGATGAGAACCTGATCGATGCGGTGACCGCCGTGTCCGGCTCAGGGCCCGCTTACGTGTTCCTGCTCGCCGAAGAACTCGCCCGCGCCGGCGTCGAAGCCGGTCTGCCGGAGGCGCTGGCGATGACGCTGGCCCGCGCCACCGTCGCCGGCTCCGGCGAACTGCTGCACCGCTCGGATCTGGACGCCGCGACGCTGCGCCAGAACGTCACCTCCCCCGGCGGCACCACCGCCGCCGCGCTCGAGGTGCTGATGGCAGGCGACGGCTTCCGCCCGCTGCTGACCAAGGCCGTCGCCGCAGCGGCGAAGCGGTCGCGGGAATTGGCGAAGTAAGCGCTCGCGGTTGTGCCCCGGATGCTGCGCAGCGCGCCGCGACTTGCGGCGTGATGCGCTGCTGATCGGGGCCCCGCTTCATCGCACTAACCGGGGTCCCGGATCTGCGGAGCAGCGCTGCGCGCTGCACCGCGTCCGGGACACGAAACGATAGGCCGCTACACCGGCACCCTTACCGTCGCCCGCAATCCCCCCATCGGACTATCCCCGAGGGTGATGTCGCCGCCGTGGGAGCGGGCGATGTCGCGGGCGATGGCGAGTCCGAGGCCGGTGCCGCCTTCGTCCTGGTTGCGGGCGTCGTCGAGCCGCAGGAACGGCTTGAACACTTCTTCGCGCATCGCCATCGGAATGCCCGGGCCGTCATCGTCGATCATCACCGTGAGATAGCGATGATCGCGCTGGCCGGTGATGGCGATACTGTCGGCATGGCGCGCGGCATTCGACACCAGATTGGCGAGGCAGCGTTTGAACGCGGCGGGCTTCACCGTCACCACCGGCTGGCCGCTGAACGACACCGTGGCGGTGTGGCCGTGGCGCTCGGCGTCGCTGCGCAGCTCTTCGAGCGCCGCCGCCATGTCGGTCGGCTGAGCCTGCTCGCCGCTGTCGCCGCGCGCGAACGCCAGATAGGCCTCGAGCATCGCCGCCATCTCGTCGACGTCCTTGCGCATGCCCTCGGTCTCAGGCGCATCGCCGATCAGTTCGAGTTCGAGCTTGAAGCGCGTCAGGATGGTGCGCAGATCGTGCGAGACGCCGGCCAGCATCGCGGTGCGCTGCTCGATCGCGCGCTCGACGCGGCTCTTCATCTCGATGAACGCATAGGCGGCGCGCCGCACCTCGCGGGCGCCGCGCGGCTTGAAATTCGGCGCGTCGCGGCCCTTGCCGAAACTCTCGGCGGCATCGGCGAGCCGCAGGATCGGCCGGATCTGGTTGCGCAGGAACAGCACCGCGACGATCAGCAGCACCGTCGAGGTGCCGACCATCCACAACAGGAAAATTTCCGAATTCGACGCATAGGCAGCGCTGCGCAGTGCGAACACCCGCATCACGGCGTCGTCGAGCTGAATGCGGATCTCGACCAGGTTGGAGCGGCCGACGGTGTCGATCCAGAACGGCCGTGCGATCTGCCGGCTGATCTGCTTGCTGATCGACTGATCGAGCAGCGAGAAGAACGGCTTTGGCCCCGGTGGCGGCATCTCGCCGGGTCCGAGGAAATCGACCACGAGGCCGAGCCGGGTCTGCGCGATCCGGCGCAGCGCCGCGCTGTCCTTGTCCTGCGGATAGCTCTTGTAGACATCGATCAGCGCCGCGATGTCCTGCACCACCGCCGCCGACAGCCGCTGCGTCACCGTGTTCCAGTGGCGCTCCATGAACACGAAGGCGATCACCGATTGCAGCAGCACCATCGGCACGATGATGATCAGCAGCGCGCGGGCATACAGCCCCTTCGGCATGAAGTCGTTGAACCGCTGCCCCAGATAACCATTGGCCGCCGACACCCGCCGCGACGCGGAGCGGATCAGCGTGAGCCCGGTGTCGAGCGTGCTCATCAGTCGACGCAGTCCTTGCCGGGGATCATAACAACGACCTCTCGCCCGTCATTGCGAGGAGCACCCGGATCGGCGCTTTGCGCCGTCCGAGTACAAGCTCCGCGACGAAGCAATCCAGCTTCGAGCACCTGGCTCTGGATTGCTTCGCTGCGCTCGCAATGGCGAAAACTCCAAAGCATCTTGCGACATAGATCTCTTGCGGAGTCCTACGGTGCCGCCACCAGGCGATAGCCGATGCCGCGGACGGCTTGCAGGAACAAGGGATTGGCGGGATCGCGTTCGATCTTGCGGCGCAGCCGGTTGATCTGGACGTCGACGGCGCGCTCGTTGGCGTTGCCGCCACCGCCGGTGAGCTCACCGCGCGGCACCGTCTCGCCCGGCGCGGCAGCCAGGACGCGCAGCATGTCGCGCTCGCGGTCGGTGAGATGGATGATCTCGTCGCCCTGGCGCAGCTCGCCGCGATCGATGTGAAACACGTAAGGCCCGAACGCGATGGTCTCGGCCTTGACGGCCGGCGCCGGCGACGTCCGCTTCAGGATATTGCAGATCCGCAGCAGCAGTTCGCGCGGCTCGAACGGCTTGGCCACGTAGTCGTCGGCACCGAGCTGCAGGCCTTCGATCCGCGCTTCCGCCTCGTGGCGCGCCGTCAGCATCACGATCGGCACGTCGGAGGACGTGCGGATCGAGCGCGCCAGGTCGAAGCCGGTCTCGCCCGGCATCATCACGTCGAGGATCAAGAGATCGAAGTTCAGCCCGGCCAGCTTGGCGCGCGCATCCGGCACGCTTTGCGCCGTGGTGACGCGGTAGCCTTCGCTGGCGAGGAAGCGCGACAACAGATCCCTGATGCGGCGGTCGTCGTCGACCAGCAGCAGATGCGGAGCGTCGTCGGCGGGGCGGACCGGCTTCTTGGCCAATGCTGCGAGCTGAATCACGTCACATCCTTTGCGCTGGCGCCGTCCTTGGCCTGCAGGATGGTCTGGAGCACCTTATCCGGATCATCACGGTCGATCATGGCGCGCAGGAATTTGCTCACGGCCTCGGCTTCACCCGGTGCCAGCCCCCGCAAGGCATGGGCAATGCGGTCGGTCTGCAGTCCGGCGAGCTTCACCACCAGCGCCTCGCCCTTGGGGGTGGCGAAAAGAAGGCGCTGGCGGCGGTCGCTGTCGCCGGCTTTCTGCACGATATAGCCCTCGTCCAGCAGCTGCTTCAGCACCCGCCCGAGCGACTGCTTGGTGATGCGCAGCACGTCGAGCAGATCGGCCACGGTAAGACCTGGATACCGGCAGACGAAATGCACCACGCGGTGATGCGCACGGCCGAATCCGAACGCCTCCAGCACGTGATCGGCGTCCCCGACGAAGTCCCGATAGGCGAAGAACAGCAGTTCGATAATGTCCCAACGCGGCGGCAGCGCCCGCGGGTCGGCTTCCAGCGGCGCCACCTCCGCCGGCTCACGTTCATCCTGACGCACAGAACTTTTGAAATTTATGTCAGTCATGTTGACATATCTGGGTCTTATGTTACAAAACCGCCGACCAAGACGAAATATTCGACTATTCCGCTTGCGACCGATCACCCCGCAGTCCGATAACCAGATGCGGCGAAACGGCTTGCATGCGAATGTCGGACGGCTCGGCCGAAACATAGCGGAGTTCGAGGATTCCGCCAAAGCATGTCTCCCGGCGCGGCCGGGGGCCACTCACACAGCGCGGCCGGCGACTGCCGGGCTCGCCCAACACGGCCACCTGCAGGCGCGCCGATCCAGGAGACAGGTCCATGGGAATCTCGTTCGACAAGAAGGTCGACGGCTCGGTCTGGCTGAACTTCGACATCCAGCCGACGGCGAAGCCGACGGAGGTGCAAAACCGCGTCGACAAGCTGAAGGACCCGGGTTTCGGCCGGGTGTTCACCGACCACATGGCGATCGTGCGCTATGAACACGGCAAGGGCTGGCACAGCGCCAAGGTCGAATCCCGCGGCAACTTCCCGCTCGATCCGGCGACCGCCGTGCTGCACTACGCGCAGGAGATCTTCGAGGGTCTGAAAGCCTACAAGCGCGCCGACGGCGGCGTGAACCTGTTCCGGCCGGACGCCAATGCGCGGCGCTTCCGCGACTCGGCCGACCGCATGGCGATGGCGCAGCTTCCGGAAGAGATCTTCATCGAGGCGATCGAGCAGGTCGTGCGCATCGACCGCGACTGGATCCCGGGCGGCGAAGGCAGCCTGTATCTGCGGCCGTTCATGATCGCCAGCGAGATCTTCCTCGGCGTCAAGCCGTCGGCCGAATACATCTTCGCGGTGATCGCCTCCCCGGTCGGCTCCTATTTCAAGGGCGGCCCGGCCCCGGTGTCGATCTGGGTGTCGGAGCACTACACCCGCGCGGCGATCGGCGGCACCGGCGGCGTCAAATGCGGCGGCAACTACGCGGCCAGCCTGCGCGCGCAGGCCGAGGCCATCGAGCACGGTTGTGACCAGGTGGTGTTCCTCGACGCGGTCGAGCGCAAATACATCGAAGAGCTCGGCGGCATGAACGTGTTCTTCGTGTTCGACGACGGCTCGCTGTCGACGCCGCCGCTCGGCACCATCCTGCCCGGCATCACCCGCGACTCGATCATCGCGCTGGCGCGCGAGGCCGGCCGCACCGTTCGCGAGGAGCCGTACACGATCCAGCAATGGCGCGCCGATGCGGCCAGCGGCAAGCTCAAGGAAGCCTTCGCCTGCGGCACCGCCGCGGTGATCTCGCCGATCGGCACGGTCCGCTCGGCGAGCGGCGACTTCACCATCAACGGCGGCGCCGCCGGCGACGTCGCGATGGGCCTGCGCAAGCAACTCGTCGACATCCAATACGGCCGCGCCCCGGACAACCACGGCTGGATCCGCAAGGTGTTCTGAGGCTGGTGATATTGAACACCGACTAACCACGTGTCATTCCGGGGCGCTCACAAGTGAGCGAACCCGGAATCTCTTTGGTAACAAACTCGATCCGACCGCTGAGTAACCTCTCCCGCTTGCGGGAGAGGTCGGATCGCGCAGCGATCCGGGTGAGGGCCCTCCCCTCCGCGAGTCGCTGAGTCACTGCCTGGGGCGGCCCCCCCCCC
>NZ_LJIC01000057.1 GCF_001295845.1 Rhodopseudomonas sp. AAP120
GTCTCCAAGTCGCCGAGCCGCTCGGCTCGTGGAAGCGCCCCCTCACCCCGGCCCTCTCCCCGCAGGCGGGGAGAGGGAGTGCGCCTCGCGGCGCGGATAGGTCGAACTACTTCTCGTTCGTGAAGATGATCGTCCCCGACGCGGCGAACATGCCGCCGACGCCGTGGCACACCGAGATCTTCGCGTTCGGCACCTGCGCGGGTGCGATGCCGCGCATCTGCCGGACGCTTTCCTGCAACGCGTACATGCCGTACATGCCCGAATGCATGTAGCTGAGCCCGCCGCCGTTGGTGTTGAGCGGCAGCTTGCCGCCGGGACGGGTGTTGCCGTCGGCGATGAACTTGCCGGTCTCCTCATAGGGCATGAAGCCGAGGTCGCCGAGGCCGAACAGCGGCAGATGCGCGAAGGCGTCGTAGATCATCAGGTGATCGACGTCGCTGTGGCTGATGCCGGCCTCGCGGAACGCGGTCGGGCCCGCCACCTTGAAGGCGCGCGAGGAGTTGAAGCTCTCCATCTGGCTGACCATCGGCGTCTCGACGCTCTCGCCGGTGCCGAGCACATACACCGGCTTGTGCGGGAAGTCCTTGGCGCGATCGGCCGAAGTCATGATCAGCGCGCCGCCGCCGTCGGTGACGAGGCAGCACTGCAGCAGCCGGAACGGATAGGCGATCATCCGCGAGTTCAGTACGTCCGCGACGGTGATCGGGTCCTTCATGGTAGCGCGCGGATTCTTAGCCGCCCACTCGCGCTGCATCACCGCCACCGAAGCGATCTGCTCGTGGGTGATGCCGTAGGTCTTCATGAAGCGCAGCACCGGGATCGGAAACTGGCTCGGCGGCCCGTAGATGCCGTAGGGCGCCTCGAACTGGCCCTGCAGGCTGTCGGCCGGGATCGAGCGCGGCAGCTTGCCGATCATCGACTTGCCGCTCTCGGCGTGGGTGATCAGCACGGTCTTGCACAGCCCGGCTTCGATCGCCGCGGCGGCGTGGCGGACGTGCAGCATGAACGAGCAGCCGCCGACCGACGTGCCGTCGACCCAGGTCGGGGTGATGCCGAGATAGTGGCCGATCTGCTGCGGCGTCTCCACCGCGGTGGCGATGCCGTCGATATCCGACAGCTTCAGCCCGGCGTCGGCGATCGCGTTGAGCGCGGCGTCGGCGTGGAGCTGGATCTGCGACATGTCGGGGATGACGCCGAGCTTGGTGGTCTCGGCGGCGCCGACGATAGCAACCTGATTGCGACGCATGGTGCTTACCCCTTCGCCGGACGGAATTGCGGAAGGGTGAGATTGTCGTCGATGGTCTGGAAGGTGACTTCCAGCTTCATGTCGAGCTCGAGCGCCTCCGGCGTCTGCGGGCACTCCAGGATGTTGCTCATCATCCGCGGGCCCTCTTCGAGCTCGACCACGGCGATCGCGTAGGGCTCGGTGAAGCCGGCCGCCAACGGGCGGTGATTGATCACGTAGGAATACAGGGTGCCGTTGCCGGAGGCCTTGAACACGCTGACCTCGCGCGAGCCGCATTTCGGGCAGAACGGGCGGGGCGGGAAATACGCATGGGCGCAGGAGTCGCAGCGCTGCAGCCGCAATTCGCCCTGCTTGGCGCCGTCCCAGTAATGCTGGGTTTCCGGAGTAATCTTGGGACGTGCGCGTTCGGCCATGTGTTGGTTTTCTCCCTGAGCTGGCTCAATAGGCCCATCGGTTGTGGCGTCTTGATGCAAGATCGACCGGGCAGCGTCAACACGCGGCGGACGCGGGGGCATGTGCGCCAAACGTATTCCGGGGCGCGAACAATCGGCGCCGCATGCATGGCAAAATCCTGCCCTGCGCGCTACAGGAGAGGCCGAGTCTCACTTCGCGATTGCTGCGCCCCGGGCGCGGATCGCCCTTCCAGCGGAACACACGCCATGACCGATCATCCCACGCTTGCCGCGCTCGCGGCGGACCTCGACGCCGGACGCACCACGTCGCGCAAGCTCGTCGAGCAATGTCTGGCGCGGATCGACGACGCGGCGGGCGAGGGCGCGCGCGCCTTCATCCATGTCGACCGCGAGGCGGCGCTGAAGGCTGCCGACGCGATGGATGCGCTGCGGGCCATCAAGGCGGCGCCGTCGCCTTATGCGGGCATCCCGGTGTCGATCAAGGACCTGTTCGACATCAAGGGCCAGGTCACCCGCGCCGGCTCGCGGGCGCTCGACGACAATCCGCCGGCGGAGAGCGACGCGCCGGCGGTAGCGCGGCTGCGCGGCGCCGGCTTCGTGGTGATCGGCCGCACCAACATGACCGAGTTCGCCTATTCGGGCATCGGCATCAATCCGCATTACGGCACGCCGAAATCGATCTACGGCCGCGATGTCGGATACGTCCCAGGCGGCTCGTCTTCGGGCGCCGCGGTGTCGGTGGTCGACGGCATGGCGCATGTCGGGCTCGGCACCGACACCGGCGGCTCGTGCCGCATCCCGGCGGCGTTCAACGGCATCGTCGGCTACAAGCCGTCGCAGCGCCGCGTGCCGCGCGACGGCGCTGTGCCGCTGTCGTTCTCGCTGGATTCCATCGGCCCGCTGGCGCGCAGCGTCGCCTGTTGCGCGGTGGTCGATGCCGTGCTGGCCGATGAGCCGATCGTGCCGCTGAGCCCGCGCCCGGTGAAGGGCTTGCGCATCGCGGTGCCGACCACGGTGGCGCTCGACGAACTCGACGAGACCGTGCGCACCGCGTTCGGGCGCGCGCTGAAGACGCTGGCGAGCCACGGCGCCATCGTCGAGAAGATCGAGGTGCCGGAGTTCAACGACGTCGCGCCGCTCGGCGCCAAGGGCGGCCTCACCGCGGCGGAGAGCTACGCCTGGCACCGCTATCTGATCGTGGCGCAGGGCGACGTCTACGATCCGCGGGTGCGCGAGCGCATCCTGCGCGGCGAGGCGCAGAGCGCCGCCGAATACATCGACACGGTCGATGCCCGCAAATCGCTGATCACCCGCGCCACCGCGCGGCTCGCGCCCTACGACGCGGTGGCGCTGCCGACCGCCGCGATCACCCCGCCGAAGATCGCCGACCTCGCCGACGACAAGGCGTTCACCAAGGCCAATCTGCTGGCGCTGCGCAACTGCACGCTGATCAACATGATCGACGGCTGCGCGATTTCGCTGCCGTGTCATCAGGCGGGCGAAGCGCCGGTCGGCCTGATGCTCGCCGGCGTCACCGGCGCCGACCGCAAGCTGTTCGACGTCGCGGCCGGCGTCGAGGCGGTGATTGGCGGCTGAGGCGATTGCGCTCGTCAGCGAGGCGTGGTCAGGGCTTCGCCTTGACCACGCTGAAGGTGCCGTTGGCGCGGGCGCAGCGCACGCCGTCGACGGTGACGAAACACTGCGCGACACACAGCGTGCCGCCGAGCTTGATCACCTCCGGCTCGATCTGCAGCCACTGACCGATTGTCGCCGGGCCGATGAAGTCGATCGCCAGCGAAGCCGTCAGCAGCCGCGCGCCGCCGCCGAGCTTCAAGCCGCAACTGAGGCCCATCGCATTGTCGGCGAGCGCGGTAATCAGCCCGCCATGCGCCAGGCCGCGTGAATTGGTGTGCGCCTCGCGAATCCGCAGCCCGAGCAGGACGGCATCGTTCGTCATTTTCGCGTAGAGCGGCTCCCACGGCGCGGTGAGGGGACTACGGCGTGTATGACGCGCGAAGCCTTCCGGGATGTCGATGTCGGGAATATCGTCGGAAACGATCGTATCGCTGCTCGTCATGGTGCCGTCGCTCGCGTGGCTGCGTCCGACACAGTTAAACCGCGCCCTCGCGGCATGAGCAACGCTGACAAAGTTTGAAGCGCGATTTGAGAGGGCGTTTGAAAAGCAACTCGCGTGCCCCGGACGCTGCGCAGCGCGCCGCCTTGCGGCGTGGTGCGCTGCAGATCCGGGGCCCCGGTTTGCTGAAACGCTCGCAGCGACCGGGGTCCCGGATCTGCGAAGCGGCACTGCGTGCCGCATCGCGTCCGGGACGCGGTGTTAGTAAGGCAGCCCGACGTAGTTCTCGGCCAGCGAGGTGGTCGCGGCTTTGGAGCTGATCAGATAGTCGAGCTCGGCGGTCTGGATGCGCTGGGAGAAGGCGTCGCTGTCGGGGAAGCGGTGCAGCATCGAGGTCATCCACCACGAGAATCGCTCGGCCTTCCAGACCCGGCGCAGCGCGTTGGCCGAATACGCGTCGATACCGGCCTTGGACTTCTCGCCGTAGAATTCGCGTAGCGCGCGCGACAGATAGTAGATGTCGCTGGCCGCGAGGTTGAGGCCCTTGGCGCCGGTCGGCGGCACGATGTGGGCGGCGTCGCCGGCGAGGAACAGCCGGCCGAACCGCATCGGCTCGGCGACGAACGAGCGCAGCGGTGCGATGCTCTTTTCGATCGACGGGCCGGTGACGAGTTTGTGCGCGGTCTCCGCATCGAGCCGGCTCTTCAGCTCGGTCCAGAACCGCTCATCGCTCCAGTCGGCGACATCGTCGCTGAGCGGGCACTGCACGTAATAGCGGCTGCGATGCGCCGAGCGCATCGAGCACAGCGCGAAGCCGCGATCGTGGTTGACGTAGATCAGCTCGTGCGACACCGGCGGCGTATCGGACAGCACGCCGAGCCAGCCGAACGGATACACCCGCTCGAAGGTCTGCAACGATGAGGCCGGCGCGCTCTGGCGGCTGACGCCGTGGAAGCCGTCGCAGCCGGCGATGAAGTCGCAGGTCAGTTCGTGGCTGACGCCGTCCTTGGTCCAGCGCACCTTCGGCGTCTCGCCGTCGAAATCGTGCAGGCTGACATCGGCGGCGTCGTAGATCGTGGTCAGGCCAGCCGCGCTGCGCGCCTCCATCAGGTCGCGTGTCACCTCGGTCTGGCCATAGACGGTGACGACCTTGCCGCCGGTCGAGCCCTTGAGATCGATGCGGTTGCGCTTGCCTGAAAACGCGATCTCGAAGCCGTCGTGCACCAGCGCTTCCTGATGCAGCCGCGCCGCGACGCCGGCCTCTTCGAGCAGGCCCACCATGCCCTGTTCCAGTACGCCGGCGCGGATGCGCGACAGCACGTAGTCGGGATCCTTGCGCTCGAGAATCACCGCGTCGATGCCGTAGCTGTGCAGCAACTGGCCGAGCAGCAGGCCCGACGGCCCGGCACCGATGATGGCGACTTGTGTGCGCATGGGCTTTCCCCCGCAGGTTGGTTTGGGGACTCGTTACGAGACGCCGCCGCCGCCGTCCAGTTGCCGTCCGCCGTCTACCAGCTATTACACAGCCGTCACTTGCTTTAATGGTTATGTTCTATAACAATACAACCAAAGGCCGCTTGAAGCCATCCAACAGGGAGAGACCTCGATGAGGACAACGATGCTTGCGCTGCTGCTCGCAGCCGGCATGGCGCCCGCCTGCGTGTCCACCGCGTCGGCGCAGGACAAGACCGTCAATTGGAAGGTCTCGCTGTGGGTGCCGCCGGCGCATCCGCTGGTCCCCGCCACCAAGGAATGGGCCGCCGACATCGAGAAGGCTTCGGGCGGCACCATCAAGATGGCCGTTTTCCCCTCCGAGCAGCTCGGCAAGGCCTTCGACCATTACGACATGGCGCGCGACGGCATCGCCGATGTCACCTACGTCAATCCCGGCTATCAGCCCGGCCGCTTCCCGATCGTCTCCGCCGGCCAGCTGCCGTTCACCTTCAAGGACGGCAAGAAGGGCACGCTCGCGTTCAACGAGTGGTACCACAAATACGCCCCAACCGAGATGAAGGACACCAAGCTGTGCTTCGCCTTCATTCACGATCCGGGCGCGCTGCATGGCAAGAAGAAGGTGCTGGTCCCGGCCGACATGAAGGGCCTCAAGGTGCGCCCGGCGCAATCGACCATCGGCGAGATGGTCAAGCTGTTCGGCGGCACCAACGTGCAGGCCTCGGCGCCGGAATCGCGTGACGCGCTGGAGCGCGGCGTCGCCGACGAAATCACCTTCCCGTGGGGCTCGGTGTTCCTGTTCGGCATCGACAAGGTGGTCAAGTATCACATGGACGTGCCGCTGTACTCGACCGTGTTCACCTACAATATCGGCCTGAAGGCCTACAACGCGCTGTCGCCCAACCAGAAGAAGATCATCGACGATCACTGCACGCCGGAATGGGCCTCCAAGGTGACCGATCCGTGGGTCGATTTCGAAGCGAACGGCCGCACCAAGATGAAGGCGCTGGAAGGCCACGAGGTCTATCCGCTGACCGACGCGCAGCTCGCCGAGTGGAAGAAGGACACCCAGCCGCTGCGCGACTCCTGGGCCGAAGCCGTCAAGAAAGCCGGCGGCGACGCCGCGGCGATCGACGCCGAACTGAAAGCCGCGCTGAAGAAGTACGACGCGGGGCTGTAAGCCTGTGAGCTCTCGTCATTCCGGGATGTGTCCCAGTCGGCGCCAGCCGACTGGGGCGCAGGCCCGGAATCCATACCCCCGGCGGTGGTTATGGATTCCGGGCTCGCGCTTCGCGCGCCCCGGAATGACGTCGCGTTTGTGGTGACGTCCGTGCCAACGATCGAACTCTCGCCAACCAACAAAGCCCCATGACCTCCGACCTCGACAAGCTGGCCGATCGGCTGCCCGGTGCGCTGGAGACCAAGCGCGTCGCCAAGAATCGGATGGATCGCTTCATCGACGTGATCGAATGGATCGCGGCGTTTTTCGTCGGCATCGTCGCGCTGAACACCTTCCTCGCCGTGTTCATGCGCAAATTCTTCGCCGTGACGATCCCGGACTACTACAATTTCGGGCAGTTCATGCTCGGCGTGCTGATCTTCTGGGGCATCGCGGCGACCTCCTATCGCGGCTCGCACATCACCGTCGATCTGGTGTGGGCGGCGGCGTCGCCGCGCTGGCAGCGCGTCATCGACATTTTCGCAACGCTGGTGCTGCTGTTCGTCGTCAGCGTGCAGACCTACACGCTGTTCGACAAGGTGGTGACCACCCGCGCCGACCATATTGTCACGATGGATCTGCAGGTGCCGATCTGGCCGTTCTATCTGGTGTCGTGGATCGGCGACGTCTCCGCCGTGCTGCTGATCGCAATCCGAACCTTCCGGCTGATCTTCCATCCGGAGCAGATGCGCGAGCAGCGCATGAAGCCGGTGGAGTAAGCCGCGATGTCCAACGAAATGGTTGCACTGATCGGCTTCATCAGCCTGTTCGTGCTGATGTTGCTGCGGGTCCCGGTCGGCATGGCGATGGGCCTCGTCGGCGCCACCGGCTTCGGCTATCTGACCGGCCTCGATCCGGCGCTGAAGCTGGTCGGCCAGACCACGATGCGCACCGTCACCGACTACTCGTTCGGCGTGATCCCGATGTTCCTCTTGATGGGCGCGTTCGTCTCGGCGTCGGGCATCAGCCGCGAACTGTTCCGCGCCGGCAACACCTTCGTCGGGCACTGGAAGGGCGGGCTCGGCATCGCCACCATCGGCGCCTGCGGCGGCTTCGCGGCGATCTCCGGCTCGTCGGTCGCGACCGCCGCGACGTTCTCGGCGGTGGCCTATCCGGAGATGCGGCGGTTCGGCTATCCGCAGTCGTTCTCCACCGGGGTGATCGCGGTCGGCGGCACGCTCGGCGCCATGCTGCCGCCGTCGACGGTGCTGGCGGTGTACGGCATCATCACCCAGCAGGACATCGGCAAGCTGTTCATCGCCGGCATCGTGCCCGGGCTGCTGGCGATCGTGATGCACATGATCACCATCTGGATCATCGGCGTGTCGAAGCCCGGCTTCCTGCCGGCCGGCCCGAAGGCGTCGTGGAATGAGCGCTTGGCGGCGTTTCGCGACGTGTGGTCGCCGCTGCTGCTGTTCGTGTTCGTCATCGGCGGCCTGTATGGCGGCTTCTTCATCCCGACCGAGGCTGGCGCGGTCGGCGCGGTCGGCGCGTTTCTGATCGGCATTCTGCGCGGCAAGCTGACCCGCGACGGCATCCTGCAGTCGCTGCTGCAGGCGACCCGCACCGCCGCGGCGGTGTTCACCGTGCTGATCGGCGCGCTGTGCTTCGGCTACTTCCTCACCATCACCCAGACGCCGCAGCTGATCACCGAATTCCTCACCGGCCTCGGCATCGGCCCTTACGGCGTGCTGGCGCTGATCCTGCTGATGTATCTGGTGCTCGGCTGCCTGATGGACGCGATGGCGATGGTGATCCTCACCGTGCCGATCGTGTTCCCGGTGATCATGGCGCTCGGCTTCGATCCGATCTGGTTCGGCATCATCATCGTCATGACGGTCGAACTCGGCCTGATCCATCCGCCGGTCGGCATGAACGTGTTCGTCATCAAGAGCGTGATCAAGGACGTCAGCATGGCGACGATCTTCAAGGGCGTGCTGCCGTTCGTCGCCACCGACCTGGTCCGTCTCGCCATCCTGGTCGCGTTCCCGGTGATCGCCACCTGGCTGCCGATGCGGATGATCGGGTAGGGACGGAAAGCCCCAGGATTCAACCTCTCCGTCATTGCGAGGAGCGAAGCGACGAAGGAATCCAGCACCGTGCACTGCGCTTCTGGATTGCTTCGCTTCGCTCGCAATGACGGGCCTCGAAAGGTCGTGCGATGAATCCAGTGCTCGAAACCAAATACGTCTTCACCATCACCGCCCACATCGGTGAGGTGATCTCGGCGGGGGACACCGGGGCCGGGGTGAGACGGGTGATTCCGGTGATCGGCGGCAGCGTCAAAGGCGAGGGGGTCAGCGGCCGGATCCTGCCGTCGGGCGCCGACTTCCAGATCATCCGGCCGAACGAACTGATCGAGCTCGAAGCCAAATACGCGTTCGAGACCGACGACGGCGCGGTGGTCTATGTCGAGAATATCGGCATCCGGTTCGGGCCGATCGAGCTGCTGCAGAAGCTGAAGCGCGGCGAGCCGGTCGATCCCAAGCTGATCTATTTCCGCACCCGCCCGCGGTTCGAGACCGGGCATCCCAACTATCAGTGGCTGACCACGCATTTGTTCATCGGCTCCGCCGCCCGGCATCAGGACCGCGTCGTCGTCGACGTGCATCAGGTGCTGTAGGCCGAGCAAAGCCGCCGCCTTCACCTCTCCCCGCGCGCGGGGAGAGGTCGGCTTGCATCGCCAGATGCAAGCCGGGTGAGGGGGCGCCTCCGCGAAGCCGAGACTCAGTGCCCGCGGCGCCCCTCACCCCAACCCTCTCCCCGCAAGAGCGGGGCGAGGGAGCGCGCCGTGCTCCTTGGGAGTCAGACGCTACGAAGTGCCTTTCCGCGGGCACAGCCCACCCCTCTCGCCTCGTAGGAGAGGGGGGCTTCGCGCAGCGAAGCCGGGTGAGGGGACGCCTCCGCGCGGCCGAGAGTCAGTGCTCGGGGCACCCTCACCCCAGCCCTCTCCTGCAAGCGGGAGAGGGAGCGCGCAGGCGCTCTTGGTTGCGTCAACGACTTTAAACGGCGTTTGACTTCCTACCGCCACTCCACGCCCATTGACTCCCGCGTCATTCGTTATAGTCTATAACTATTCTGCACAGGACGTAATAAGTGCTCACAGGAAACGCCTCTGCCGCGACGCTCGCGGACTCCTCGACGCTGGTCGTCGAAACGGTCGGCTCCGTGCTGACCATCGGCCTCAATCGCCCGAATAAGCGCAACGCGCTGAACGACGGGCTGATGGCCGCGCTGAAGGATTGCTTCACCGACATCCCGGACGACATTCGCGCGGTGGTGATCCACGGCATCGGCGATCACTTTTCCGCCGGGCTCGATCTGTCCGAGCTGCGCGAGCGCGACGCCACCGAGGGGCTGGTGCATTCGCAGACCTGGCATCGGGTGTTCGACAAGATCCAGTATTGCCGGGTGCCGGTGATCGCGGCGCTGAAGGGCGCGGTGATCGGCGGTGGGCTCGAGCTCGCCTGCGCGGCGCATATCCGCGTCGCCGAAGCCTCCGCGTACTACGCGCTGCCGGAAGGCAGCCGCGGCATCTTCGTCGGCGGCGGCGGTTCGGTGCGGCTGCCGCGGCTGATCGGCGTCGCGCGGATGGCCGACATGATGCTGACCGGCCGGGTGTACTCGGCGGCGGACGGCGTGGTCCACGGCTTCTCGCAATATCTGGTCGAGGGCGCCTCGGCCTACGACAAGGCGCTCGAACTCGGCAACCGCGTCGCGCAGAATGCGCCGCTGACCAATTTCGCCGTGCTGCAGGCATTGCCGATGATCGCCGAGGCCAATCCGCAGACCGGCCTTCTGATGGAATCGCTGATGGCCACGGTCGCGCAGAGCGACCAGGAAGCCAAGAACCGGATCCGCGCCTTCCTCGATCACAAGACCGCAAAGGTCAAACCCACCTGAGGTGGATGCCATGATGAACGCGACTGCACGCGCCGACGCGGCCGGGAGTGATCCCGGAGTTCATCCGCTGCGGGAGATTTCGTTCGGCCAGATCGGCATCTCGACCGATCGCAAGCCGGACGGCACGATCTACGTCCGCTCGACCACGACGCTGGCGGATTTCCCGGTTCGCATCACCGACCGGTTGCATCACTTCGCCGAACAGACGCCCGATCGCGTGTTCATGGCCGAGCGCGACGGCAGCGGCGGCTGGCGCACCATCAGCTACGCGCAGATGCTGAGCGCCGCGCAGAAGATCGCCTCGGCGCTGCTGGCGCGCGGGCTGTCGGCCGAGCGGCCGGTGATGATCCTGTCGGGCAACTCGATCGACCACGCGCAAATGATGTTCGGCGCGCTGTATGCCGGCGTCGCGATGTGTCCGGTGTCGCCGCCGTACTCGCTGGTGTCGAAGGATTTCGGCAAGCTGCGGTACATCGTCGGTCTGCTGACGCCGGGCCTGATCTTCGCCGACGACGTCACGCCGTTCGCACCGGCGATTCTCGCCACCGTGCCGGCCGACGTCGAGATCGCCGCGACGCGCGGCACGGTCGACGGCCGCAAGGTAACGTCGCTCGCCGATCTGCTCGCGACGCCGGAGCATCCGGACCTCGCCGCGAAGCACGACGCGATCAATCACGACACCATCGCGAAATTCCTGCTCACCTCCGGCTCGACCGGCAATCCGAAGGCGGTGATCAATACCCAGCGGATGATCTGCGCCAATCAGGTGATGATCCGCGAGGCGATGGCGTTCCTCAAGGACGAGCCGCCGGTGATCGTCGACTGGCTGCCGTGGAATCACACCTTCGGGGGCAATCACAATATCGGGCTGACGCTGTTCAACGGCGGCTCGATGTATATCGACGACGGCAAGCCGACGCCGGCCGGCATCGCGGCGACGATCCGCAATCTGCGCGAGATTGCCCCGACCGTGTATTTCAACGTGCCGAAGGGCTACGAGTCGCTGCTGCCGGTGCTGCGCGAGGACGCGGCGTTGCGGAAGCTGTTCTTCAGCAAGCTGCACGCGATGTTCTTCTCCGGCGCCAGCCTGGCGCGGCATGTCTGGGACGGGCTCGACGAGGTCGCCGTGCAGGAGACCGGCGCGCGGGTGCCGATGCTCACCGGCCTCGGCGCCACCGAGACCGCGCCGTTCTTCATGTCGGTGACGCCGCAGACTTCGCGGTCGGGGCACGTCGGCCTGCCGGTGCCCGGCAACGAGGCCAAGCTGGTGCCGAACAACGGCAAGCTCGAAGTTCGCGCCAAGGGCCCGAACATCACGCCCGGCTATTGGCGCGCGCCGGAGCTGACCGCGAAAGCGTTTGACGAAGAGGGCTACTACAAGCTCAACGATGCGCTGAAGCCGGTCAATCCGAGCGACCTCACCGCGGGCTTCGATTTTGACGGCCGTATCTCCGAGGACTTCAAGCTGGCGTCGGGCACCTGGGTCAGCGTCGGCCCGCTGCGCGCCAAGTTCATCGCCGCCTGCGCGCCGCTGGTGCGCGACGTGGTGATCGCCGGGCTCGACCGCGACACGGTGTCGGCGGTGGTGATCCTCGATCCGGACGGCTGCAAGCTGGTCAACCCGGCGCTGGCGCTCGACGATCTTGCCGGCATGGCGCAGGATGCCACGATCCGAGACGCGTTCCGCGAGCGCTTCCGCAAGCTGCTGACGCAGGCGACCGGTTCGTCCAACCGCATCACCCGCGCGGCGCTGCTCGGCGAACCGCTGTCGATCGACGCCGGCGAAGTCACCGACAAGGGCTCGGTCAACCAGCGCGCCGTGCTCGAACATCGCGCGTCGCTGATCGCCGACCTCTATACCGACCCGCCGCCGCCGCACGTAATCGCCGTGGATTAGCGGATGCAAAACTCAGCGTTCGTCATTCCGGGGCGCGCGCAGCGCGAGCCCGGAATCCATAACCACCGCCAGGGGA
>NZ_LJIC01000058.1 GCF_001295845.1 Rhodopseudomonas sp. AAP120
GTTTCCACGAGTCGCCGAAGCTCGGCTATGGCGAAACGCCCCCTCACCCGGACCGCATCTGACGATGCGGTCCGACCTCTCCCCGCACGCGGGGAGAGGTTAGAAAGCACTGCGGCCCATGAAGCAGCCAACTCGATGCCCCCTCAAAATCCCGCCCGCGTATTGGCGAATTTGCCGGGCGCTGTGGCGTTGGCGTCGAGCAGCCAGCGGGCGCGGGGGGCGGCGTCGAGCGTGTCAGTGATGCCGAGCGCGAGGCGTTCGGCACCGGCCCAGGCGATCATCGCGCCGTTGTCGGTGCACAATGCCGGCGGCGGCACCATCAGGGTGGTCTGCGCCTTGGCGGCGACCTCGCGCAGCGCGCGGCGGATCGCCTGGTTGGCGGCGACGCCGCCGGCCGCGACCAGCGCCTTCGGCGGGCCGAAGCGCTCCTTGAACAGCCGCAGCCCGGCGCCGAGCCGGTCGGCGACCGAGTCCAGCACCGCGGCCTGGAAGCCGGCGCACAGATCGGCGATATCCTGCGGCTCCAGCGGGGTGAGGCGGCTGGCTTCGTTGCGCACCGCGGTCTTCAGCCCCGACAGTGAGAAATTGGCATCCGGCCGCCCCAGCATCGGCCGCGGGAACGCGAACCGCGCCGCATCGCCGGCGGCGGCTGCACGCTCGACCTGCGGGCCTCCCGGATAAGGCAGGCCGAGCAGCTTGGCGATCTTGTCGAACGCCTCGCCGATCGCGTCGTCGACCGTGGTGCCGAGCCGGACGTAGTCGCCGACACCGAGCACCGCGACGATCTGGGTGTGGCCGCCCGAGGCGAGAAACAGGCAGTAGGGAAATTCGGTGCCATCCGTCAGGCGCGGCGTCAGCGCGTGCGCTTCGAGATGATTGACGGCGATCAGCGGCGTATTGTGAACCAGCGCGATCGCCTTGGCCGTGGTCAGGCCGACGATGACGCCGCCGATCAGCCCGGGACCGGCGGCGGCGGCGATGCCGGAGAGTTCGGCGAAGCCGACGCCGGCGTCCCGCATGGCGGTCGCCACGATGGCGTCGAGCAGATCGACATGGGCGCGCGCCGCGATCTCCGGTACTACTCCACCAAACGGCGCGTGTTCATCGGTCTGCGAACGCACCACATTGGAGAGAATCCGGCCGCTGCCGTCGGCACGGCGCTCGACCACAGCCGCCGCGGTTTCGTCGCAGGTGGTCTCGATTCCAAGCACCAGCAAGGTTTGGTCACTAGTCAAATTGAGCCCTTGCGTTTGCGGCCGAACCGGCGTTCTCCTTGCCTCGCGTAGCATTGCGGGGTCGCGGAATGCAATCATCCGGTCGGCGCCCCGCAGCTCCGGTCAAGTCCGACGGTCCGCCGCGATCGGTGATGGTGGCGGCGGCCGCGTCGACTCCTGTTTCCCTCTCGCATGCGAGGACGTCAGGCGTGGCACTGCTCGTCACCCGCCCCCAACCCGACAACGACGCCACCGCGGCGGCGCTGCGCGCCAAAGGCCACGACGTGCTGCTGGCGCCGATGCTGCGGTTCGAGCCGCTGCCGTTTCCGGATGATCCCGACGCCGCCTATACGGGCGTGATCGTCACCAGCGCCAATGCGCTGCGGGCGATCGCCGAGCAGCCGGGATTCGCCCGGCTGCTGAGGCTGCCGCTGTTCGCGGTCGGCAAACACACCGCGCGCGCCGCCCGCGATGCCGGCTTCAACGACGTCATCGTCGCCGAGGGCGATGCCGCCAAGCTGCGGCTGAAGGTCGCCGACAGCTTGCGCGGGAAAAAGAAGACCGCCGGCGCGTTGCTGTATCTGGCCGGCGCCGACCTGTCGCGTGACCTCGCCGGCGAGCTGCGCCAGGATGGCTTCGACGTGGTAATGCAGACGACCTATCGGATGGTGCCGGTGCCGACTTTGCCTGCCAGTGTCTGCGACGAATTCGCCGCCAATCGGATCGACGCCGTGCTGCATTATTCGCGGCGCAGCGCGCGCGCCTTCATTGATGCGACACGGGCCTCGGGCATCGAGATTTCGGCGCTGGCGATCCCGCAATGCTGCTTGTCGGAACAGGTTTCCGAGGTGGTGCGCGAAGCCGGCGCGACCCAGGTGATGGTGGCGCGCACGCCCGACGAGGCGGCGCTGTTCGATGCGCTCGACCGCGCCCTCGGCATGCCGGCGCGTTAAGCAACAACACGCCGGACCGGGAACGGATTCGGCCGGACAGGTGACGAGGAACGATTGCGGATGGTCGAGAACAGACCCGGACACGAGGACGCGCCCCACGGCGAGGACCTGCGGGACCAGGCGCCGGATGGCGCTGGCCCCGAAAGCACAGGCGATGCGCCGGCTGCCGCCGAGGCTCGTCCGGACGGATCGCCGGAGCCGCACGACGCGGCTCCCGAGGATTTTTCCGCCGTCGCGGCGCACCGGCATCATGAAGATCGCGCCGAGGCAGCCGCCGAAGCCGGCGAGACGCCCGACGCAGGCGTCGCGGCCTCGCGCCATGGAGATGAAACTGCCTCGCGGCCGGCCGTTGCCGAACCGCATCGGCCCGGCATTGCCGCGATGATGCTACCGCCGATCCTTGCGGTGGCGATCGCCGCGGTCGTGGTGGTGGGCGCCGCCAAGACCGGGCTGCTGCCGGAATTCCTGTCATCGAGCAGCCTATCGGCCCCGCAGGGCGCCGCCGCCGCGATCGATGCGCTGAAGGCACGGATCGCCGGCCTCGAATCACGTTCGGCCGCCGACGCCAAGCCCGCGGCCGTTGCCGATGCCACGGCCCTCGACGCCTTGGCCGCACGCATCGCCAGCCTGGAAGCCCGGCCGGCGCCGGCTGCCGGCGACGCCAGCACACCGACCCCGCCTGCCTCCGACCCTGCCCTGAGCGGCAAGGTCGAAGCGCTGGAAAAAACCGTGGCCACACTGCGCGACGAGCTCGCGGCGCTGCGCCGCCAGTCCGACCAGCTCGCCGGCTCGGTGAAGGACCTCAAGGCCGCTACTGCCGGGACCTCTGGCGCGGGCGATGCATCGGCGACCAGCGACAACGCTGCTGCGGATAAATCCTCGGCGGATTCTGCTGCGGCGCTCGCCGCCATCAATGCGCGGCTGGCTGACCTGGAGCAGGCCGCAAAGGCGTCAACCGAAACCGCGTCGAAATCGCAGCCGGCCGCTGCGCCCGACGACGTGCCGCTGCGCCGGCTGGTCACCGCCACCATGCTGGACCTGACGGTGCGGCAGGGCGCGCCTTATGGGTCGATCCTCAAAGCCGCCGAACCGCTGGCGACGGACTCCGCGACGCTGAAGCCGCTGGAGCCGTTCGCGGCCACCGGCGTGCCGAGCACCGCGGCGCTCGGTCGTGAGCTGACCGCGTTGCTGCCGAAACTGCTGCCGGCCGACGAGGCGACGTCGAACTCGAACTTCATCGATCGCTTCCAGGCCAATGCCGAACGGCTGGTGAAGATCCAGCGCTCCGACGCGACGCCGGGGCCGGATCGCACCGCGATCGTCGGCCGCCTCACCGCCGCCGCACAACGCGGCGACCTTGCGGAGGCGCGGCGAGAGTTGAAAGCGCTTGCGCCGGCCGACCGCGCGCCTGTTCAATCCTGGATCGACAAGATCGAGGCCCGCGATCAGGCTCTCGCGGCTTCGCAATCCTTCGCCACTGCGGCGCTGGCCGCGCTGTCAAAACCGTCGCCATAGGATTCCCATGCTGCGCATCATCCTGTTTCTCGTGATCATCGCGCTCGCGGCGGCGGGCGCCGCCTGGGTGGCCGAGCAGCCCGGCGACGTGGTGCTGTCGTGGAACGCCTGGCGCGCCGAGATGCGGCTGCCGGTGTTCATCCTCGGGCTCGGCGCCGCGATCGTGGCGATCGGTCTGGTGTGGTGGATCATCACGGCGCTGCTGCGCGCTCCCGGACGGATGAAGCGCGGTCGGGTCGAGCGCCGCAGCGGCCGCGCCCGCCACGCCATCACTCAAGGGCTGCTCGCGGTCGGCCACGGCGACGCCGCCGCCGCGCGCCAGCACGCCACCGCGGCGCGGCGCCATGCGCCGCACGATCCGCTGGCGCTGCTGCTGCAGGCACAATCGGCGCAGCTCGAAGGCGATCGCGAAGGCGCGCGCCGCGCCTTCCTGGCGATGGCCGGGCGCGACGACACCAAGTCGCTCGGCATGCGCGGGCTGTATATCGAGGCGCAGCGCTCCGACGATCCCTATGCGGCGCTGGCAATCGCCGAAGAAGCGCTGCGGCTGCAGCCGAATTCGGCCTGGGCGTCGCAGGCGGTGCTCGGCTTCCGCTGCGCCCGCGCCGACTGGAGCGGCGCGCTCGACATTCTGGAGACCAACTTTTCCGCCGGCCTGATCGACAAGAAGGCGTTTCGCCGCCAGCGCGCCGTGCTGCTGACGGCGCGGGCGCTCGATATCGAGGACAGCGACGAGAGCCTGTCGCGCGACAGCGCGCTCGAGGCCAACAAGCTGGCGCCGACGCTGGTCCCGGCCGCCGTGCTGGCCGCCAAGCATCTCGCCCAGACCCATCAGGTCCGCCGCGCCATGAAGGTGATCGAAACCGCCTGGCAGGCGGGGCCGCATCCCGATCTGGCCGAGGCCTACGCCCATATCAAGCCGGGCGATGCGCCGGCGTCGCGGCTGGCGCGGGTCGAGAATCTGATCGCCAAGAACCCGCAGGATTTCGAAAGCGCGCTGGCGGTCGCCCGCGCCGGCATCGAGGCCGGCGAATTTGCCCGCGCCCGCCGGGCGCTGGAGCCGTTCATCGACAATCCGACCCAGCGGGTCGCGATGCTGATGGCCGAGATCGAGCACGGCGAGCGCGGCGACACCGCCAAGGCGCGCGCCTGGACGCTGCGCGCAGTTCGCGCGCTGCCGGACGCGGTGTGGACCGCCGACGGCTATATCTCGGATCACTGGCGTCCGGTGTCGCCGGTCACCGGCCGGCTCGATGCCTTCCAATGGCAGGTGCCGCTTGCCGCGCTGCCGGCCAAGAAGACCGTGGTGGTCGAGGACAACCCGTTCCACGACGCCCTGATCGCCTCCTCGGCCCCCGAAGCCTTGCCGCCCGCCACGGCGGACGAGCCGGTGACGGTAACGATCGAGCCCGCCGCCGAAGCTGCTGTGGTGACGCCGCAGGAACCCGAGCCGGCCGTGGTGACGATCGAACCGGAGCCTGCCGACAAGCCGAAGGACGTCAAGGACAAGGAAGCAGCGAAGGCCACGCCGGAAGCTCCAGCCGCTGCAGCCGAAACCGTGATCCCGATGCCGTCGCCGCCGCTGTTCCATCGCCGGGCGCAGCCGCAGCCGGTGATCCCGATCGTTCGCGCTCCGGACGATCCGGGGGTGGACGAGGAGGCGCCGCCGGAGGAGTTTTCGGAACGCCCGCCGACGCCCGCCGGCCAGACCGGCAGCTGGCGGGGCTACCGCCCGCCGCGCTAGGATTTCTCCGCTTCGGCGGCCACGGTTCTTGCCAATCCGCCCGCCGGCCGATATCAGGGGCCGGAGTTTTCCAGGCCAGTGTTTTCGGGCGGAGCATCACCCCTCCCGAGGTCGCCGCAATAGCTCAGCTGGTAGAGCACGTCATTCGTAATGACGGGGTCGGGGGTTCGAATCCCTCTTGCGGCACCACTTCTTCGGCCCTCTTCCCGCGCCATTCAGCCACCCGAAACGGGACGCGCCGTTTCGCCACGGGCCTGTTCCGCGCCTCCTCGGCGTTCACGCGAGAGTGCAAGACGTCAATGGCCGGGTCGAGCCCGGCCATGACGAAGTAACAACCTTGGCCGACGGCGGTCGAGGCAATGTGCGCGACAGCGGAGCCGGCCTTTCGACCGGCTCCCGCAGCCGCGGATCACTCCGCCGCCATCAGCATGGTCGACGCGTAGGGCGGGCCTTGTTCGATCGGCAGCGACGGGTCGCGTGACCATTCGTTCCAGGAGCCGAAATACAGGCTGACGTCCTTGATGCCGGCTTCCTTCAGCGCCACCAGCGTGTTCGAGGCGCGGGCGCCCTTGAAGCAATACAGCACGACCGGCGTGTCGGGCGTGATGCCGACGCTGGCGCATTCGGCGAGGATTTCGCTCGACGACTTGAACATCGGGCCGGCGGGCGACGGCTTCATCATGCGGTACCACTCGATCCACACCGCGCCCGGGATGCGGCCCTTGCGCGGGCAGAAATCCTTGCCGTAGGGCGACGAGCTTTCGCCGATCCATTCGTCGACGTCGCGGGTGTCGAGCTTGACCTTGCCGGCGTCGCCGACCGCGGCCTTCATGGCTTCGAGGTCGACCAGGATCGAGGCGGCAGCCGGATCGACCGCAAACGTCTTCGGCGTCGGAGTCGGCGCATCCGTGGTGGTCGGCAGCTCGGCTGCGGTCCAGGCCGCGTAGCCGCCGTGCAGAATCTTCACCTTCGGATAGCCCAGATAGGTCAGCAGCACATAGCCGCGGCAGGATTGGCCGAAGCCGGTGTTCATCGACTGCTCGTAGATCACGGCGGTTTCTTCGCCCGACAGACCGGCCGCGCCGAACGCGGCCGCGAATTTCTCGCTCATCTCCTTGACGCCTTCGGGCGTCGAGGTCGCGAGATACGTGAAGATCTCGTGGATGTTGACGGCGCCCGGGATATGGCCGGCCGCATAGGCTTCGGGATTGCGGGTGTCGATCACCACGGTGCCGGGGGATTCGAGCATGGCGGAGAGTTCGGCAGGCGTGACAAGAACCTTCTCAGTCATCAGACGCTCCTGTGGTCGTCGTTGAACGGGGCTCGCGGGGAGATCTTCCGGCACAGGGCGGCGCCCTGTGGTGACTGGTGCCGGGCACAGCGCTGTGCCCGGATCGACGTCGATTAGTTGGCCATGTCGGCCAGCATCTTGCGCAGCTGCTTGGTGGCGGGGGTGACGATTGCCACGAAGTAGGCCTCGCGCAGCCGGCGCTGCGCGGTCGCGCCGGCGACGTAGCCGCGGGCGCCGCAATGGAGCATCGCGGCGTGGGCGGCCGCGACCGAGGCATCGCCAGCGGCGAGCCGCGCCTCGATCACGGCACGCCAGTAATCGCGGTCGGGTTCGAACGGCGTGGCGGCTAGGCGCGCGACCTCGGCCTCCATGGCGGCGAGCCCGTCGGCGATCGGCTCCGGCTGAACGTCGAGGTACTTGTTGACGTGGCCGAGCGGGCCTTTGCATTGCTCGATCAGCCGCAGGCAGTCGCGGATCAGCCCGAATGCCATGCCGGCCTGCAGCAGAATGAAGCCGGCGCGGATCCGCTTGATGTAGTGGTCGACCGGATCGGCCACGATCCAGGCGTCCGGCACGCTGACGTCGCGTAGTTGCAACGCGAAGGTGCGGGTGCCGTCGAGCGCGGTGAACTTCGCATTATCGGCGAGGCTCACGCCTTCGGCGGCGCAGGGAATCACCGCCATCACGTTGCGTTTGCTGCCGCCGTCGTCGACCTCGAAAATGCCGCCGAAGTAGTGATCGGCGCCGAGGTTGGAGACGTAGGGCAGCAGGCCCTTCACCACATAGCCGCCGGCGACACGGCGGCCCTTGAGCCGCATCGGTTCGATGCCGAACAGCGACTTCATCGGATTGGACAGCGCGGTGCCGCCGAGCACGGCGCCGCTGGCGATCTGCGGGCCGATGCCGGTCCGCAGATCCTCGTTGTCGGAGGCGTAGATGTACCAGGCCAGCGCGTCCTGGCACCACATGCAGAAGGCAGTGGACAGGCAGTGCTCGCCCGCCGCCGCCATCGCGTTGATCGAGGTCATCAGATCGAGGCGCGGGCTGTGGCCGGGAAGATGATGCGCGTAGGCGCCGAGGCGCCCGAACGCACGCATCAGATCTTCCGGATAGTAACCCTCGGTATCGATCCGGTTGACCAGCGACGGCAGTTCGCGCGCCGACAATGCGCGCACCGCTTCGACGACGTCGGCACCTGGAAGCGCCGACGCATCGCTTGGCATCTGGGACTGGACATCCAGCATGGCACCGCTCCGCGGTTGGCGTGGATCGGGGTCAGGCCAAGGTGACGTCGAGATTGACCGGGCGCGAGAACGTGTTGGCCACCGGCGACCACAGCCGCGCATGCGCCACCAGCGCGTCGAGTTCTTCGCGCGGGCGATCGGCTTCGAACTTCACCTTGGCGCGCACGTCGGTGAAACCGACCGGCTTCTCGGACAGATCGCCGGTGCCCCAGACGCCGGTGATGTTGAGGTCGCCCTCGAGCTCGATCTCGAGCGTGTAGACGGTGATGCCGCGGGCCACCGCGTTGGCGTGGATGCCGACCGCGAGGCAGGAGCCGAGCGCGGCGAGCGAGGCCTCGGACGGATTCGGCGCGGTGTCGTCGCCGAGCAGGCCCGGCGGTTCGTCGACGATATAGGGCGGCAGGCTGCGGACGAAGTTGAGATGGCGGAAGCGGCCTTCGGCGACGGTCTTGCACTTCAGCGTCTTGACCGCGGTCGGATCGGCCTTGCCCTTGGCGATCAGCTCATCGAGGCCGGCCTTGTCGATCGGCGCCAGGCAGCCGGTCATGGCGGTCGGAGCGTCCGGGGTGAGACAGGCGGTCATCGCGGTGGCGGCTTTGGTCATGGGGTCTCCTCTGATGGCATGCCGAATGATACAGACCGTTCTGTATTAGCAGGAAGCGTGCCAAGGCTGCGTTAGGAGAAAGACGAATGATTTCAATGGTGCTCCGCCAAAGAAGGCCTGCTCTCATTCTGAGCACGCCGCTTTTCCAGTCAAAGCTGCCTCGCATTTGCGCGGAAACGGACCGCTGAGTTGCGAACAGACCATTCGGTTTCGCGGATTGCGGTTTCCGAACCTGCGGCGTATGTGCGTTGGAATGGACCAGGCCGCTCTGCCATCAACGAACGAAGCCGCGGCGGCGCGGACGTCGCCGCGCGAGCGGCTGATGGACAGCGCGCGAGGGCTGTTCTGCCGCTACGGCATCAATTCGGTCGGCGTCGACACCATCATCGCCCAGGCCGGCACGGCGAAGACCACGCTCTACAAATTGTTCGGCTCCAAGGACGGACTGGTCGAGGCCGTGCTGGAGCGCGAAGGCGAGGCGTGGCGCAGCTGGTTCATCGCGGAGATCGACGGGCCCGGCGGCTCGGCGCGCGAGCGGCTGGGGCGGATCGGCCCGGCGCTGAAGGCGTGGTTCACCCGGCCCGACTTCTACGGCTGCCCCTTCATCAACGCGGTCGGCGAATCCGACAAGGCCGACGACCGGATGCGCAGCCTCGCGATCGCCCACAAGACCATCGTGCTCGATCGGCTGACGGCACTCTGCACCGAGGCCGGCATCGACGATCCCGCGGAGGTGGCGCACACGCTCGGGCTCGTCATCGACGGCGCCATCGTGATGGCGCTGGTGACGCGCAACGCCAACGCCGCCGACGTCGCGGGTCGCGCCTGCGCGGCGATCCTGCCGCACTGACGATTACTTGCCGAGAATCTCCCGCGCGCGTTCGCGCACGAAGAAGATCGAGGCCGCCGCCGTCAGATGGCTGCCGTCGAACACGACCGGCTGACCGTCGGTGCCCGGCACTGATAGCAGGCACCGTTCGCCATCGCAGAAGGTCGGCGTCGGCGAAATGAACTCGACGCCGAGCTCCGTGAAGAATTCGCGCAGCCGCTCGTTGCCTGCAGCGGCCGACGTATCGAGATGCGGCGGCCCGTCGCGCTGCGGAATCTCCGTCCGCGAGATCAGTCCCGCCGCCAGCGCCCGATAGGACTGTGCCAGTATCCGCCGCGGCGGCGTCCGCCAGCTCGGGAACATGCCGACCACGACGATGCGCCGGATGCCCATGGCGCGGACTTCGTCGAGCGTGGCGCGGATCGCCGCGTCGTCGACATTTGGATCGCGGCCGCTCCAGTCGTAGTCGCGCCACTGCCGCGCCACCATGATCAGCGTGTCGGGCCTCAGGGCGCGCAGCCGCTCGCGGGCGATCTCGTTGTTGGCCTGGCAGGACGGCGACTTGGCGCTGCTGAAGCCGAAGATCGGCGGGCAGGCCGTGGTGTTGTATTGCGAGATGCGGAAGCTCGGATAGTGCCGCTGCAGCTCGCGCAGGCCGGGATAAAGATGCGCGGCGTGCGAGTCGCCCCACAGGAAGATCCGCGGCGTGCCGGCCGGCGCGTCGTCGTCGCACTCCTTCTCGAAATGCGTGACGGTTTCGAAGAAGCAGGTGCCGCCGCGATACGCGACGCGCGACTGTCCCATCAGATCGCCGGTGATCGCCTGCACTTCCGGACTGAAGCGCGACGGAAAACCACCGGCCGCATAGATGCCGGCGCCGATGAGTCCGGTGACGGCAAGGGCCGCGAAGGCGGTTGCCGTCTTGGTCCGGTTCGGGCGAAAGCGGAACGGCCGCTCGACCACCCGATAGCTGAGATGTGCCAGCGCGACCGCCAGCAGGATGGCGATCGCCTTCATCAGCGGCGGTGGCTCTTCGCCGAACCGCACGATCCGGATCGCCGCCAGCAGCGGCCAGTGCCACAGATACAACGGGTAGCTGATCAGCCCGACATACACCATGGCGCGGTTGCCGAGCAGCACGCGGCTGACCCAGGGCGCGGGGCCGGCGGCAATCAGCAGCGCCGCGCCCAGCACCGGGAGCACGGCCCACCAGCCGGGAAAGCCGCGATCGCTGCTGATCAGGACGGCGCCGACGCCGAGCAGCAGCAGGCCGAGCCAGGCGCCGGCGGACCGCAGAATTCTCTGACGGCGCAGGAACGTTGCGCGCAACGGCGCGAGCCAGGTCACCGCGGCCAGATCGCGCCCGGGTCCCGCGACCGTCGCGATCGCCAGCAGACATCCGGTCATCAGTTCCCAGAACCGCGTCACCGGCAGATAGAACGCGGCGAGCGCATGCGCCGGCGTCAGCGCGATGTTGGCGACGAACGAGGCGATCAGCACCGCGAGCGCCGCGATCAGCGGGCCGTGCTTCCATCGCCACGCCAGCAACAGCACCGGCGGCCACAGCAGATAAAACTGCTCCTCGACGCCAAGCGACCACAGATGCAGCAGCGGATTGAGCTCCGCCGCGGTCTCGAAGTAACCGGCGTCGTGCAGCAGTGACAGGTTGGAGAGAAACGCTGCGCCGAAGCCGATCGACTTGCCGAGATCGCGATAGTCGATCGGAAACAGCAGGAACCAGCCAGCCATCGCGCAGGTGATCAACACCAAAGTCAGCGCCGGGAAGATCCGGTTGATGCGCCGCGCGTAGAAGGTGCGATAGCTGAAGCCGTCGCCGCACTGCGCCTGGCAGATGATCGAGGTGATCAGGAAGCCGGAGATCACGAAGAACACATCGACGCCGACGAAACCGCCGCGGATCGAGGTCGGGAAGGCGTGGAAGGCGACGACCAGCAGCACCGCGATGGCACGCAGTCCGTCGATGTCGCTACGGTAGGCTGGCCGCATCGCGCTCACTTCTGGCCGGGGAACGAAGGAGCCGGCGCTTCGGGTTCCGACCGGCGTGTCAGGGGCCTTGTGCATCGCGAAGCGCCGCCGCGGTGTCAAGCCGAGACGCCTGTCTGCGTGTCCGCTCATCACAATGGTGAAGCGCACCGCGATGGATTTGCGCAGGTTCCAACGCCGCGATAACAGTTGTGGCACCACGATTGGTTGAGCCGCTCACCGGATGCCGCGATGAAAATTTTCAGACACCGGATCGACCTCGTCACCACCGCGCCGATCGAGATCATCGACATCACCGCGCAGATCCGCGAAATCGTCGCCGGCGGTGGCGTGCAGAACGGGCTCGTCACCGTCAGCTGCCTGCACACCACCGCGCGCATCAACGTCAACGAGCGCGAGGAGAAACTCGAGCGTGACATGCTGACGTTCCTGAAACGTCTGGTGCCGCGCGATGGCGACTATCTGCACAACCTGGCGCCGATCGACGGCCGCGACAACGCGCATGCACATCTGATCGGGCTGTTCATGAATTCGTCCGAGACGATTCCGCTGGCGGACGGCGAACTGGTGCTCGGCGAGTGGCAGTCGATCTTTTTCATCGAGCTCGACGGCCCGCGTCCGAAGCGCGGAATCGAGCTGCAGATCATGGGATAAAATCATGAGGCAAAGTTGAGGCCGGCTCGGCGCAGCGCCAACGCTTCGCAATCGCCGCACACTCCACGTCGCGGGGGCCGGCGAGGGCCGGTACTCCGTCGAAAGACGCGAGCGTTTGCGATGGATACGCAGCGCGTACCCGCGTAAGACGACCGCATCCCGGTCAACGGAAGATCCAACATGACGCCTGACGACATCGCGGGCTTCTTCGCCAAGCGTTCCGACCTCAATCTCGACGACTACATCGAGCTCGATTTCGATTTCGAATGCGCCGGCGATCCGCGCGAGGCGGCGGCGCATCTGTGCAGCGAGCAATCGACCGCGCAGTGGCGCCGGGTCGGTTTCGACGAGGACTTTCGGCCGCGCTTCGCCGCCAAGGTGCTCGAGCTGTCGGCCGAGCCGCGGCCGGGCGGCTTCAGCACCGCGGTCACCTGCGCGGTGCGCGGCGAGGTTCATGCCTGCCGGGTGACGATCGCGCATCCGCACGGCAATTTCGGCCCGAAGATTCCGAACCTGTTGTCGGCGGTGTGCGGCGAGGGCGTGTTCTTCTCGCCGGGGATTCCGCTGATCCGGCTGCAGGACATCCGCTTTCCGGACGCTTACCTCGCGGCGTTCGAGGGCCCGCGCTTCGGCATCGCCGGACTACGCGAGCGGCTGCAGGCGTTCGATCGGCCGATCTTCTTCGGCGTGATCAAGCCGAATATCGGCCTGCCGCCGGAGCCGTTCGCCGAACTGGGCTATCAAAGCTGGCTCGGCGGGCTCGACATCGCCAAGGACGACGAGATGCTGGCGGATGTCGACTGGTGTCCGCTCGCCGAGCGGTCGGCGCTGCTCGGCGATGCCTGCCGCCGCGCTGCGGCGGAAACCGGCGTGCCGAAAATCTATCTCGCCAACATCACCGACGAGGTCGACCGGCTGACCGAACTCCACGACGTCGCGGTCCGCAACGGCGCCGGCGCGCTGCTGATCAATGCGATGCCGGTCGGGCTGTCGGCGGTGCGGATGCTACGCAAGCACGCGCGCGTGCCGCTGATCGCCCATTTCCCGTTCATCGCCGCGTTCAGCCGGCTGGCCAACTACGGCATCCACTCGCGGGTGATGACGCGGTTGCAGCGGCTCGCCGGATTCGACGTGGTGATCATGCCGGGCTTCGGGCCGCGGATGATGACGCCGGAGCACGAAGTGATCGACTGCATCCGCGCCTGCCTCGAGCCGATGGGATCGATCAAACCGTGCCTGCCGGTGCCGGGCGGAAGTGATTCCGCCGCGACGCTGGAGGGCGTGTATCGCAAAGTCGGCAGCGTCGATTTCGGCTTCGTGCCGGGCCGCGGCGTATTCGGCCATCCGATGGGGCCGGCGGCCGGCGCCGCCAGTCTGCGTCAGGCATGGGATGCGATCGCGCGCGGCATCGCGGTCGCCGATCACGCCGAGGCGCATCCCGAACTCGCCGCCGCGCTCGCCGCGTTCGGCGGCCGCTGAGAACCGCGGCCGCTTCGATCAGCTCAGCGCGGCAGTTCTGTGAAGGTGATCACCACCGCGCTGCGGCGGCCCTGGCTGACGACGCCGTCGCGATGGATGCCGGCGGGGTCGTACAGCACCGCGTTGGCCTTGTGGCTCGTCAGCTCGACCTGCTCGTTCTGGATCGCCGCCGCGAACGCGCTGTCGGCGACCAGATCGGCGCCGAACGTCGCCTTGCGCTGCAGCCCGGCCGGCAGCGCATAGAACGTCTCGCGCCAGGCCTGCTGGGTCGACGACAGGCCGGCGAGATCGTTGGCGCGGCGGATCAGGCCGTCCCAGAACCGTGTGGCGGCGCGATTGCTGCCCACCACATAGGTCAGCGGGCCGTTCGCCGATCCGACCTCGCCGAGATAGATCACCAGCTTCAGCACATTGTAGGCGAGATCGACCTTGAAGCCGTCGCACGGCGACGTCTCGACGCTGACATCGGCGAACGGGCTGGCGGCCGGCGTGCCGGGGGCCTCGGCAAGTTCGGCGACGATCCGGCCGACGCCGACCGGGCGCTTGAGATAGGCGCTGGCCGCCTCTGTGAGACCGAGGTCGGCCGCGGTCTGGTTGAACCAGCGATACAGATCGGAATGTGCGGCCGGATCGACGTCGATCCGGCGGTGCTCGGCCTCGCCGATCGGCGCGGCGCGCTGCTCCAGCGCGCTCAGCTGCGGCGCGAGCTGGCTGCGGATCTGCGCCAGCGCGTCGGGGCCGAGCTGCACGGCGGCGAAGCCATCGGCCTGCAACGGCGCGAACACGGCGGCGCCGCGCTCGGTCTTCGGCGCAAAGGCGCGACCGGCGGTGAAGCGCGACAACCGCTGCAGCAGGATCAGGCGCAGATAGGTCGGCAGGTGGCGCAGCAGAGTCAGCAGCGGCTTGCCGGCAGCGGCGGGCGGCGGCAGGTGCGCGATATCGATGACGCGCTGCGCCGACGTCAGCAGGAAGCCGTAGCCGAAATAGCTGATCGCCTTCAGCCGGGCGCCGAGCATCGGCATCGACATCACGCGGCCATAGGCCGGGTGGGCGTCGTAGTCGATCGCCGGCAGGTGATCGAACGGATAGGACTTTGCTTCGGATTGCATGACCCGCCCCTCCAGAGACTCATCGAATGCGGTAGACACCAAATGGGGACTATGGTGGGCGGCATCGCGGCGCGCGAGTTAGCAATACGGCGATGTCCGCCGTCGCGACACCGACCGCAGCCGCGCGGCACGCCGCCGCGGATTCGGCACAGCCGATGACGGTGATCGGGGCTGCGGCGGCGGGGAGATCAGATCCAGGCGAAGTTGGCTGCCGGGCGGGCCGTGCGATTGAGCAGCGAGCGCATCAGGCAGCGTTCGATCTGCACCGAGGAGACGGTGGCGGCATCGGCGCCGACCAGCGCGCAGGCATCGGCGCGCTCGGCGAAGACGCGGCCGCTGGCGACGACGGCGAGCGCCGGGTTGCGCGAGGCGCGGCGGATCTTGCGGATGGTCTCGGCGACCCGCGGCAGCCAATGCTCGCGGCGCAGCGCCGGGCTGAGCGACAGATTGACGGCGTCGAACCAGCCGTTCGCCACCAGGTCGATCAGCGACTTGTCGGTGTCCGGGAATTCACTGACGGTATTCCAGCCGGCCTGACGCAGCAGCTCGGAATGCAGCGCGGCGCAGAACGAATGCGGCTCGCCGGGCTGCGAAATCACCAGCACGGTGCGCGGTTGCGATCGCGTCAGCGGCGCCGACAAAAGATCGAAGCTGATCCGGCGCATCGCGGTCTGCAGATGGCACAGGCCGATCGTGACTTCGAACTCACTGCAGGCGTCTTCGCTCCACAGATCGCCGAGCTTGCGCGCGGTTGGCTCGAACAGGCCGGTGAACAGCGCAGTCGGCGACGCGGCGCGGGTCAGGTTGAGATCGATCAGATCGAACGCGTCGGCGAGATTGGGGGCGATCAGAAGCCGGGCCAGTTCTTCGGCCCGGCTCTCGGCGGGATCCTTGGCGGTGTGAGGCCGCGCCGGGTGCTTGACGAGAAGATGCGGGATGACCGTCGAGACAATGCTTTCTGGATGCACGGCACGCACTCGATCTGGTTGCCCTCGAACCACCGACTTGGGACTGTCCGGACCCTGTGCACCTGCCGAGGGGAAAGCAGATCGGGTTTTGTCGCGCGGTCACGTGCTCGTAGCAAAACTGGCAGCGCCGTTGCCGCTTCGGGAAAGGAGCCCCGGAATCGGGACAGCGTCTTTGCTCTGGATCAAAACGGAACTGCCGCTGCGGCGACCGACCGCAGCAGGCGGAAGCCGCGCGGGCCGTGTGCAGCCTGCGCATCTTTGCAGGTATCTAAGTAATCCCAGACCGCGCCCGACCACGATACCGCTCTGGGTGTGAGGCGGTTAGTCGCGAGCGCGGATTATGAGCGAATCGGGATTCCTGCTATTACTTCGCGCCGGATCTCCGCTGCTGCGGAGCTGACCGATGCGGGCGGCCGAACGTCGCAGCCAGCCCACGCCGTGATCCTGATAGTACCTGTAAAGGTAAGTCACGGCAGTTAGTTAGTTAAGAACTGAAGCGCGGTTACGCGATTGTTCTGAATCAATCGATTCAGTCCGCGACCCCGTATATTTACAGTTGTGCGAATCAGCGCAAAACTGAATCGACGAGTCCATCAAGGCTGAGCAACTACCTCGTTTAAACAAAAGGTTAGACGGGTTTTTGACTCACTGGTGATTCGCGGTTCTGAAGAACGAGTGCCTAATTACCAGCGCTCGTTCCCTTGTTCCGGCGTGAGGCGTATTGGCGAAACCGGACCATCCGATTCCGCCGCAATTAGAGGTTTCGTAACCCTAATAAGTAATGCGTTGAGCACGCTGTTCACCTTAGGGGGCAAGCCGCCCCTAATTGAAGAAAGCTGGAGACAAACAATGCAGTTCGACCTTGCAAACCGAAACCTCGCGCAAAAGATCTCGATCCTGGTGTTGGGCATTACCTTCTTCGTGGCGCTCGCGATCGGCGGCGTCGGCGAGATGATCCTGCATAAAGTCGGGACCGAGCAGGCCAAGCAGAGCGCCAGCGTCGCCTCGCTGGATCGCCTGATCGGTTCGGGAGGAGCCATGCTGTCGCCAGTCCGGGCGGCGGACGGCAGCATCGTCGGGATGCTGGTGATGCAGCAGGACGCAGGTCCGGTGGTGATGCCGGCGTCGTATGAAGGCCAGGGCCTGGTGGTGCAGGCCGCCGAGACCGTGGCGGCTCCGGCTGCGGATTATGCGCTCAGCGCCGCCCACACCATGCTGTTGCTCGCCGGGATCGTGGTGTTCGCGGTGGTCGGTCTGATCGGCACCCGGATTTCGCGCGGCCTGCTGGCCCCGCTCGGCGAACTCGAGAAGGACGTCGAGAAGCTCGCCAGCGGCGACACCAACATCCGCATCCATGCGCTGAGCCGCTCGGATGAAATCGGCCGGATCGCCCGCTCGATCGCCAAGATCCAGGAATCGCTGATCGAGCTCGCCAGGCTGAAGACCCAGAAGGTGGTCGGCGGCGCCAACTCGGTGCTGGAGAATCTCAAGGAGATGTGGGGCGACCTGAAGTCCGCCGCGCGCAATGCCCGCGAGATGTTGTTCACCGACGGCAAGACGATCGGCGAGGTGTTGTCGCGATCGTGGAACGACTGGCTGCATAACGGCCTCGGCGTTCCGAAACGCGCCTGACGGCCGGACTCAGCGCTGGCCTCGCCGGACGCGGCGAGGCCGCTGCCTCTAGGTTCATTCCGACGACGACATCAAGACCCGCGGCCTTTGCCGCGGGTTTTGCTTTTTGGCGATGTTCGCCGCATGCCCGCTTCAGCGATAGGCGCGCAGGAAAAACGTGACGGTCATCGCGGCCGCAAACAGCACCGTGGCGATCTGCACCAGAACCGCCGGCAATCGCTTGCCGAGCACGGCGCCGAGCGTGCCGCCGGCAGCAGCGCCGACCGCGACCAGCAGCGCGGCACGCCAGTGCACGATCCCGGAGATCGCAAAGCACAGCACCGCGATCGTATTGGCGGCGCTGACCAGCAGGGTGCGGGCCGGGTTGAGCGCCTTGACGTCGGCGCCGTCGAGCAGATTCCACGCCGCCATCATCATCAGCCCGACCGCACCGCCGAAATAGCCGCCATAGATGCCGAGCCCAAACTGGATGATCAGCAGCGTGGCGGTGCCGGCCTGAAACCGCGCCCGCAGCGCCGGCCCGACGCGGCGGCCGAACGCCAGCGCCAGGGTGGCGACCAGCAGCAGCCACGGCAGCACACGGTCGAACAGCAGGCCGGGCGTCCACAGCAGCAGCAGCGCCCCGACCAGCCCGCCCGCCAGCGTCGCGGCCAGCACCGGGCGCATCGACACGCCGGCGATGCGGCCGAGCCCGCCGCGATACACCCAGGCGCTGGCGAGACCACCCGGATACAGCGCGACGGTGCTCGATGCATTCGCCACGACCGAAGGCACACCGGCGCCGATCAGGGCCGGCAGCGTGACGAAGCTGCCGCCGCCCGCCATCGCGTTCATGGCGCCGCCGAGCGCACCGGCACCGATGAGAATGAGATCTTCGACATCAACGACCATGTCTCCTCTTGCCCGGCGCCCAATACCCTCACAATCTGGAAGATCCGGGGCCAGGCTTCGGCTGATCCGAAGGGTGATGGGGATGCGGTTCGATCTCACCGACCTGCGGCTGTTCGTGGCGGTCGCCGAAACCGGCAGCATCTCGCGCGGCGCCGGCCTTGCCCATATGGCGCTGGCCTCGGCCAGCGAGCGGATCAGCGGCATGGAGCGCATGCTCGGCGTGCCGCTGCTGGAACGCGGGCGCCGCGGCGTCACCCCGACGGCGGCGGGCCGGACGCTGCTGCAGCACGCCCGCGCCGTCACCGGCCAGATCGAGCAGATGCGCGGCGACCTGCGGGCGTTCTCGGAAGGGCTCCGCGGCGCGGTGCGGATGCTGTCCAACACCGCCGGCCTGGTGGAGATCGTGCCGGCGGCGCTGCGGGCGTTTCTGGCCGCGCATCCGGCGGTCGATGTCGATCTCGAAGAACGCACCAGCGCCGAGATCGTGCTGGCGGTGGCGGAGAAGCGGGCCGAATTCGGCGTGTTCGCCGGCAGCAGCGATCCCGGGCCGCTGCAAACGCGGCCGCTCGGCACCGACCGGCTGGTGGCGATCGCCGCCGCGACGCACCCGCTGGCGGGCCGGGGATCGATCGATTTCGCCGAACTGCTGGACGAAGGCTTCGTCGGGATGGCGAGCGGCGCGCTGCACGACCATCTGGCGGCGCAGGCCGCGCGCTATGGACGGCGGCTCGCCTGCCGGGTGCGGCTGCGCAGCTTCGAGGCGATCGCCCGGCTGGTCGAAGCCGGCGTCGGGCTGGCGATTTTGCCGGAAGCAGCCGCGGCTCCGCATCTCGGCGCCGGGCTCGCGGCGATCCGGCTCAGCGATTCGTGGGCGCATCGCAGCCTGCTGATCTGCGCGGTCGATTTCGACCGGCTGACGACCCACGCCCGCACGCTGGTGGCCGAACTGCAGCGACAGGCCGGCGTCCGTGACGAGGCCGCGGGTCCTCGCGCAACGGCATCATGACGACCGCCAGATAGGGCGGCGACATCGCAGGGCCCTGGAACGGGAGGCAACTGAAAGGCAGGAAATTGAAAGGCAGGCGGCTGGGAGAATGAGCGGCTGATCTGCCGGCAGATTCTGGAGCGGGCGAAGGGATTCGAACCCTCGACCCCAACCTTGGCAAGGTTGTGCTCTACCCCTGAGCTACACCCGCATCCGAGAAACAGCGAAGGCTTGCGCCGAGCGCCGTGCGCAGTCCTATGCCAAATGCTTGCGGCGAATGCAACAGCCGATGGCGGCTTCAGCGTACCCCTTTTTACAGAGGGGTGACAAAATACCCGGCCCGGCCGGTTCCGGCCGTTCGCTGCGGGGAAGCCGGCAGGCCGGCGCGGCGCGGCGGTTCCGGTTGAAATCGAAACCTCGCGCGCCATCTAGAGGGGCGTGCTAGACCGTCTTCAGGCGCGGGGGACCGGCTCGCAGAGCGAAGACGCGCCAAAGACTTACAAAACGAATCCGGAGCGTTCCGCCGATCGCGGCGGGATCCGCTCCGAAACGCCACTCTAAACGCCACTCTTGCGGATATCAGGCGAGGATCACGTGACAATCATCGAGCAGGGCAGCGGCGATGCCCCCCAGGCGGGCCCCGATCTGATCAAGGACACCACGACGCAAACCTTCGTCCGCGACGTCATCGAGGAATCCAAGCGCCAGCCGGTGCTGATCGACTTCTGGGCGCAGTGGTGCGGCCCGTGCCGCCAGCTCACCCCGATCCTCGAAAAGGCGGTCCGCGCCGCCGGCGGCAAGGTCAAGCTGGTCAAGATGAACATCGACGAGCATCCGGCGATCCCGGGCCAGATGGGCATCCAGTCGATTCCCGCCGTGATCGCCTTCGTCGACGGCCGCCCGGCCGACGGCTTCATGGGCGCGGTGCCGGAGAGCCAGGTCAACGCCTTCATCGAGAAGCTGACCGCCGGCATGCCGGGCGGCGGCCCGACCACCGCCGAACTGCTGCAGGAAGCCGAGGCGGTGCTGGCCGAGGGCGATCCTTCAACCGCCGCGGCGATCTATGGCGAAGTGCTGCAGGCCGATCCGGCCAATGTCGAGGCGCTGGCCGGCGTCGCGCGCTGCTACATGCAGAGCGGCGAAATCGACAAGGCCAAGCAGATGCTCGAGCACGTGCCGGAGAAGCGGCGCGAGGACGCGGCCGTCAAAGCCGTGCAGGCGATGATCGACCTCGCCGAACAGGCCGAGCAGGTCGGCCCGATTGCCGAACTCGAACAGAAAGTCGCGGCCGATCCGCTCGACCACCAGGCGCGGTTCGATCTCGCCACCGCGCTGAACGCCGCCGGCAAGCGCGAGGAGGCGACCACGCATCTGCTCGAGATCGTCCGCCGCGACCGCAAATGGAACGACGACGGCGCGCGCAAGCAGCTGGTGCAGTTCTTCGACGCCTGGGGCGCCGCCGACGACGCCACCGTCGAGGGCCGCAAGCGGCTGTCGACGATTCTGTTCTCGTAGGTGCAATGAGCAGCGGGCGTTTCCGATGCCGATCAATGCCGTCTATCGCGGTCCCGCCGACCTCCCGGAAGTCATCCCGGTGTTTCCGCTGGCGGGCGCACTGCTGCTGCCGCGCGGCCAGATGCCGCTCAACATCTTCGAGCCGCGCTATCTGGCGTTGGTCGACGATTCGCTGCGCGACGGCCATCGGCTGATCGGGATGATCCAGCCCGACGCGACGCATTCGGCCAGTGAAGACGCGCCGGCGCTGTTTCAGGTCGGCTGCGTCGGCCGCATCACCCAGCTGGCCGAATCCGGCGACGGCCGCTACATCCTCGAACTCACCGGCGTGTCGCGCTTCAAGGTGGTCGAGGAGCTCGCGGTCAAGACCCCGTACCGCCAGTGCCGGGTCGATTACTTCCCGTTCGTCGACGACTTCACCGCCCGCAAGGGCGAGGACGAGGTCGATCGCGACACGCTGCTGTCGGTGCTGACCGACTTCCTCAAGGCCAACAACCTCAAGGTCGATTGGGGCGGGGTCGAGAGCGCCCCGAACGAGGCGCTGGTCAACGCGCTGGCGATGATGTCGCCCTACGGCGCGCCCGAGAAGCAGGCGATGCTGGAAGCGCCCGACCTCAAGACCCGCGCCGAGATCCTGATCGCCGTCACCGAGATGGACCTCGCCAAGAAGCGCACCAGCGGCGACCCGCCGCTGCAATGACACGCGCCGCCGATTTGCGCGCACGCGTTGACGGCGGCGGCGACTTGTCCGATCACTGCCGCTCCTTTCTCAGTCCGGTCCGCCCCCCATGACGACAGCTTCCGAGCGCCCCGAAACCACCGTCGACAGCAAGCTGCTCGAAATCCTGGTGTGCCCGATCACCAAGGGCCGGCTGGAATTCGACCCCGCCCGGCAGGAACTGATCTCCCGCGGCGCCAAGCTCGCCTACCCGATCCGCGACGGCATCCCGATCATGCTGCCGGAAGAAGCGCGGAAACTGGACTAACCGGCTGCGGCCAGCGCGGCGAGATCCGGCGCCGGCACCCCGCGCTGAAACGCCAGCAGATCCAACGTCGGCGGCTCGGCTCCGGTGAGGATCGACAGGCAGGCATGCGCCTGGCCGCGGTGATGCGTCTGGTGATTGAACAGATGCCGGAGAATGTCCGACCGCACCTGCCGGTGCGTCACGCCCGACGTCGTCGCGTAGTCGACGAACTCCGGCAGCGTCGCGACGTCGGTGGCGTCGATGAGGCGAACGATCCGCTCGTCCTCCGCGGCGCGGGCAGCTGCCAGCGCGTGACGGTCCTCGAACAGGATGGTGTCGAGCCGGGACGGCGGATCGCCCTCGCCGGTCAGGCGCTTGAGCCAGATCCGATCCGCGACCAGCACATGATTCAGCGTGCCGTGCAGGCTGCCGAAGAACACACCGACGCTGCGGCGGTAGGCGTCATCAGGCAACGCCAAGGCGGCCTGATAGAGTCGGGCGTTGGCCCAGCGGTTGTAGACGGCGAATTGCGTGAAGGGATGGTGATAGGCCTGCATCTGCGTCATCATTCCGGTCATCGGAGCCCGCGACTCTCCGATGGGAGAGATATCCTTATCCGCATTGCCCGCGGAGCGCCCTTACAGCGCCTCGCCCTTCAGCAGCCGTGGCGTTTCGCCGGTGAGGCCGGCGGCCTGGCGGATGAAGGCGCCTTTCAGCGGCGGCAGGCGGTCGACTAATCCCAAACCGATGTCGCGGACGCTGCGCAGCAGCGGCGACTTGTTCGAGAACAGCAAATTGAGCCCGTTGGTGGCGACGCCCATCGCCATGGTGTCGAACCGGCGCCAGCGCTGATAATTCTCCAGCACGTCGGCCTGGCCCGGATCGATGCCGAGCCGCGCCGCATCGACGATCACTTCGGCCAAGGCCGCGACGTCGCGCAGGCCCATATTGAGGCCCTGCCCGGCGATCGGATGGATCACGTGGGCGGCGTCGCCGATCAGCGCCAGCCGCGGCCCGATGAAGGATTGCGCGACGAAATAGCCGAGCGGAAACGCCTTCGGGGCGTCGAGCGGTTTGACCTCGCCGAGCCGCAGCCCGAAGCGCTTCTCCAGCTCGATCTGGAATTGCGCCGGCGGCAGCGCGACGATGTCGGCGGCGACGCGGCGGCTTTCGGTCCACACCAGCGACGAGCGCTTGCCGGTCAGTGGCAGGATCGCGAACGGGCCGGCCGGCAGGAAATGCTCCTCGGCGCAGCCATTGTGGTCGCGCTCGTGCTCGACCATCACGACGATGCCGGACTGGTCGTAGTCCCAGCCATAGGTGGCGATGCCGGCGCGCTCGCGCAGCTTCGACCTGGCGCCGTCGGCGGCGACCAAGAGGCTCGCCTCGATCACGCTGCCGTCGCCGAGCGTCACCGTGGTGCCGCCCTCGTGCGACGTGTAGGAGGTCACCGGCGTGGCGCGCAGCTCGACGCCTTCGGCCTCGGCGCGCGCCGCCAGCGCCTCGTTGAGATATTTGTTCTCGACCATATGGGCGAACGGCTCGCCCGGCTGAACCTCGCCCGCGAAGGTGAGAAACACCGGCCGGGTCGCGTCTTCGAGCTCGCTGTCGGTGACGATCATGTCGATGATCGGCTGCGCGGTCGGCGCCACCTCGTCCCAGACGCCGAGCGCCTCGAACAGCCGGCGGCAGGCCGCCACGATCGCGGTGGCGCGCGGATCGCGCGACGGCCGCAGCGCCAGCGCCGGATCGGCGACGATCACCGGCACGTCGGGGCCGAGCCCCTGACGCAGCGCCAGCGCCAGTGCCAGACCGGCGAATGCGCCTCCTCCGATGACAATGCTTCGCGGTGCCGTCATTTTTCTCTCTCGTCGACCAGAATTCTTGCGCGCGGAGTTCTTGCGCCATCGCTGCAGCTGGGCGAAACAGGCAGGAACAACCGTGGCTTGCCGCCCGGTTCTACCAGACCTCGACGACAGGGGGAAATCGCCCGCTGTCCACTCCCGGGAGACAGCGCCGATGTCCAAGAGCCTGATCGACCTGATCTCGATTCTCGATCTCGAGCCGCTCGAGGTGAACCTGTTCCGCGGCACCAGCCCGAAGACCAGCTGGCAGCGGGTGTTCGGCGGCCAGGTGATCGGCCAGGCGATGGTGGCGGGTTGCCGCACCGTCGAGAACCGGCTGCCGCATTCGCTGCATTGCTATTTCATCCTGCCGGGCGACCCGCAGGTGCCGATCATCTACGAGGTCGAGCGGCTGCGCGACGGCAAGAGCTACACCACCCGCCGCGTCACCGCGATCCAGCACGGCCAGGCGATCTTCTCGCTGATGATGTCGTTCCACGACGACGAGGAGACCGAGTTCGACCACCAGGACAAGATGCCGGACGTGCCGCCGCCGGAGGCGCTGACGGCCGAAGAAATCTCCAAGCAGCCGTTCTTCAAGGAGATGCCGGACTTCATCAAGCGCTACTACGAGAGCGACCGGCCGATCGAGCTGCGCCCGGTCGAGCTCAAGCGCTATTTCGGCCAGAAGATCGACGACGGCCGCATCCACGTCTGGATCCGCACCGCCGCGAAGCTGCCGGACGATCCGGCGCTGCACATGTGTGCGCTGGCCTATGCGTCGGACTTCTCGCTGCTCGACGCGGTGATGGCGCGCTACGGCCGCACGCTGTTCGATAAGCGGATGATGCCGGCCAGCCTCGATCACGCGATGTGGTTTCACCGCCCGTTCCGCGCCGACGAATGGCTGCTCTACGCGCAGGACTCGCCCTCCGCCCAGGGCGGCCGCGGCCTGACCCGCGGCATGATCTACAAGGCCGACGGCACGCTGGTGGCGTCGGTGGTCCAGGAGGGCTCGGTGCGGCAGCGGCGCGAGCCCCCGAAGGGGTGAGCCACAACCTCGATCGAAGCTCGCCCGGCGCGCGCTGACGCCGGCCGACCTACGCGCCGAAGCTCTTCGGCGAGCCGGCCACCGCCTGGGCGCCACCGGCGGCGACTTTCATCACCGCAAGGCCGCGTTCGTTGCTGCCGTCGGGGCGGAAGCGGAACAGGCCGTCGATGCCGGCAAAGCCGGACGGATTGGTCAGCACCTCGCCGGAGAACCGCTTGTTACCCTGGGTGCGAGCGAGCGCAGCGACCAGCGCCACCGCGTCATAGGCCAGCGTCGCGGTGCGCACCGGGTCCTGGCCATAGCGGGTGCGATAGCGGCCGGAGAAATTGCGGAAGCCGGCCGGATCGGGCGCCGCATACAGCCCGCCCTGCAGCGCCGGCGTCGCGAACACCCGCGGATTGTCCCACAGGCCGGTGCCGAGCAGCTGCAGCCGGCGCAGATCCGCGCCCGCCGCGGTCAGCGCATCGGCGACGCCGGCCAGCGCGTCGCCGTCGTCGGCGAGCAGCAGTGCATCGGCCCCCGTCAGCGCCTGCGCGATGGTGCGTGCCGCGCCGGCGCGATCGGCGCCGTATTTCTCGAAGGCGGCGACACGGCCGCCTTTGCTGCTGACGACCTGCTTGAACGCCGCCTCCACCACGCTGCCATAGGCGTTGTCGGGCAGCAGCGCCGCGTAGGAACGTTTGCCGGCGCTCGCCGCGTAACCGATGATGCGGTTGACGTCGGACTCCGGCAGGAAGCTCAGCAGATACACGCCGCGGCCGGCGACGCTCGAATCGGTCGAGAACGCGATCATCGAGATGTTGCGCTGGCGGGTCAGCGAGGCTGCGGCCGGAACCGACTGCGCGAACAGCGGCCCGAGGATGATCTCGGCGCCCTCGTCGAGCGCCTGCTGGGTGGCGAACTGCGCGCCCTGCGGATTGCCGGTGTCGTCCTTCACCAGCAGCTGGATGTCCGGATTGTTGAACTCGGCGAGCGCCATCTCGGCGGCGTTCTTCATCGATGTCGCGGCGACGCCGGCATTGCCGGGCGCCGACAGCGGCAACACCAGCCCGACCTTGACGCGGCCGTTGCCGACCGCCTGCGCCTGCTGTTGCGGCTGCGCCGCGTCCGGCGGCTGCTGGCCGAACTGGCTGGTCAACGTCTGCTGCACGCCCGAGCACGCCGCCAGCATCGGCGCGCCGAGGATCAGGCCGACGGCCGTCCGGCGGGTCGTTCGCAGCGGCTTCATACTGGAGTCGCGCAGCTCTGCCATGTCACCTCTTCGGACGACTCTCGGGGCCGGCTGACGCCGACCGCCGCGGTCGCACTGATTGTAAGTCCCGATGTCCCCGCCCGGCCGAGGCGGCGGCCGGGTCCGATCCTCCCGCGGGCGGACAGCTCATCATAATCTCGGGGAATGATTAACCAAAACAAAAGGTTTAGACGGACCGCCCGACCCCGACGAATGTGATGTCCGGTATCGCGCCTTTCCCCTAGACTAGGGCCATGCGCGCCCGACCGATGCCCTCCGCCCCGACCGATTCGCCCGCCGATGCCGAAGCGCGAAGCTTCCTGGTGGCGGGCCAGAAGCTGATCGCGCCGCGCGCCGCGCCGGGCCTGCATCTGGTCGCGACCCCGATCGGCAATCTCGGCGACATCACGCTGCGGGCGCTGGAGACGCTCGCCAGCGTCGATCTGATCGCCTGCGAGGACACCCGCATCACCCACCGGCTAACCGAGCGCTACGGCATCGCGGCGCCGCTCACCGCCTATCACGAGCACAATGCGGCGCAGGCCCGGCCCAAGATCCTCGAGCGATTGGCGCGCGGCGGCTCGGTGGCACTGGTGTCGGACGCCGGCACGCCGCTGATCTCCGACCCCGGCTTCAAGCTGGTGCGCGAAGCCACCGCCGCCGGCCACGAGGTGATCGCGCTGCCGGGCGCCTCGGCGGTGCTGGCGGCGCTGACGCTGGCGGCGCTGCCGACCGACCGGTTCTTCTTCGACGGCTTCCTGCCGCCGAAGCAGGGCGCGCGCCGCAATCGGCTCGGCGAACTCGCGGCGATCGACGCCACGCTGGTGCTGTTCGAGGCCGGCAGCCGAATTCACGCCAGCCTGCGCGATCTTGCCGAGGTGCTGGGCGATCGCGACGCCGCGGTGTGCCGCGAACTCACCAAGCTGCATCAGGAAGTCCGCCGCGCGCCGCTGCAGCAGCTGGCCGAGACGGCGGAGACGCTCGACACCCGCGGCGAATTCGTCGTGGTGATCGGCCCGCCCGATGCGGCCGCGCAGGCGATGACGCCGGATGCGCTCGACGCCTGGCTGCGCGACGCGCTGCAGGGTGCCAGCGTCAAGGACGCGGTGGCGCAGGCGGTCGAGATCTCGGGCCGGCCGCGCCGCGAGATCTATGCCCGCGCGCTCGAACTGGTGCGGGAACGCGAGGCCGAAGATGGCGAAACCGAAGATGGCCAAACCTGACGGCACGCCCGCACCCGAACGCGTCGCCGCGTTCCAGACCGGCCTCACGGCCGAGGCACGCGCCGCCGCGCTGCTGATGGCGAAGGGCTACCGCATCCTGGCGCGCCGCTTCAAAACGCCGTACGGCGAGATCGACATCGTGGCGCAGCGGCGCCAGCTCGTCGCCTTCGTCGAGGTCAAGGCGCGGGCGCGGCTCGACGATGCCGCCTATGCGGTGACGCCGCGGCAGCAGCAGCGCATCATCGCGGCCGCCGAAGCCTGGCTGATGCAGCATCCCGACCACGCCGCCTTCGAGCTGCGATTCGACGCCGTGCTGGTGGCGCCGAAGCGGCTGCCGCAGCATCTGCCGGCGGCGTTCGACGCCAGCGCTTGACCGCAATGGCCGATCGGCCGATAGCCGTTCGGCCGACGTCCTTTGGTTCGCAATCCCGGAAGCTGTGCATGACCTTGAAGATCGCCGTCCAGATGGACCCCATCGCGCGGATCAACATCCGCGGCGATTCCACCTTCGCGCTGCTGCTCGAAGCGCAGAAGCGCGGCCATGCGATCTCGTACTTCACGCCCGACAAACTGTCGCTGCGCGGCACCGACGTCGTCGCCTCGGTGCAGTCGCTGCAGGTGCGCGACCAGGAGGGCGATCACTTCACGCTGGGTGAGCCGACGCGCGTCGACATGCGCGGCTTCGACGTCGTGCTGCTGCGCCAGGATCCGCCGTTCGATCTCGCTTACATCACCTCGACCCATCTGCTCGAGCGCATCCATCCGGCGACGCTGGTGGTCAACAATCCGGCCAGCGTGCGCAACGCGCCGGAGAAACTGTTCGTGATGGATTTCGCCGAGCTGATGCCGCCGACGCTGATCAGCCGCAACCTCGACGAGATCAACGCGTTCCGCGCAGAGCATGGTGCCGTGGTGATGAAGCCGCTGCACGGCCATGGCGGCGCCGCGGTGTTTCGCGTGCTGCCGCAGGACATCAATTTCGGCTCGCTCTACGACATGTTCGCGGTGACGTTCCGCGAGCCGTGGGTGATCCAGCGCTTCCTTCCGGAAGTGAAGCACGGCGACAAGCGTATCATTCTGGTCGACGGCGAATTCGCCGGCGCGGTCAACCGCGTACCGGCCGCCGACGATCTGCGCTCCAACATGGTGCGCGGCGGCGCGGCGGCGGCGACCGACCTGTCGGACAAGGAGCGCGCGATCTGCGCGGCGCTCGGTCCGAAGCTGCGCGAGCGGGGGCTGCTGTTTGTCGGTATCGACGTAATCGACGGTTACCTCACCGAGATCAACGTCACCTCGCCGACCGGTATTCGCGCCGTTGCGCGGCTCGGCGGACCGGACATCGCGGCGCGAGTCTGGGACGTTGTCGAGGCCAAGCGGGCGTGACGTCACGCACATTTGGGACAACTAAGTCATCTCTTGTATCTAAGTAAAAAGTAGTAGACGGGCCGACGCCGCGTCTTCGCTCTGGCGCTTCGTCGTTTCCGCCTCTAACCTTTGGTTTTCAGGTATTGGTTGTTCGGACCTGGTCGTGGCGCTTCTCCGCCCGATCCCATATTGCCCGGGAGATCCAGCATTGCAGGTTCTCATTGCGCGTCGCCGAAGCCCGGCCGTTTCAGCCCGGCTCGGCCGAGTCAGCCTGATCGGCTGTCATTGTCGTCGTCATCAGCAGGTGGCGACATGAGCTCGTCCACCAAACCCCGGACCAGTCGCCCGATCTCCGCCGAGACCGGACGAACCAAGGCGGTATCTGTGGATGCTCTGGCCTCCACCATCAACCGGGCGATCGAGCAGGCCGAGGATCTCGGCATCGGCTCGGCGGTCCAGCTGCTGATGATGGCCCGGCTCGAAGTCGACCTCACCGAGATCGCGCTCGAGAGCAAGCTCAAGAAGTCGGCCTGAGGCGGTGTAGCCGCCCGCCGTCCTGAGAACGATGTTCACTTAATGTTCTTGCGCGGTTCCATGACCCGCGCTAGCGTTTGGCGTCGGCAGGGGGCGTCATGGTCCAGCACGTATCCACGGTGGCTTTCGAAGGCATCGAGGCCCGCGCGGTCGATGTCCAGGTCCAGGTGTCGCCTGGGTTGCCGGCCTTCGCGGTGGTCGGGCTGGCCGACAAGGCGGTGTCCGAAGCGCGCGAGCGGGTGCGTTCGGCGCTGATCGCCTCCGGTCTGGCGCTGCCGGCGCGGCGCATCACCGTCAATCTTGCGCCGGCCGATCTGCCCAAGGAAGGCAGCCACTACGACCTGCCGATCGCGCTTGGCCTGATGGCGGCGATCGGCGCGATCCCGTCGGACGCGACCAACGGCTTTACCGTGCTGGGCGAGCTCGGCCTCGACGGCTCGATTGCGCCGGTGGCCGGGGTGCTGCCCGCCGCGATCGCCGCCAATGCCCGCGACGAGGGCCTGATCTGCCCCGCGGCCTGCGGCTCCGAAGCCGCCTGGGCCAGCCCCGACCTGCAGATCATCGCCGCAACCTCGCTGATCCAGCTCGCCAATCATTTCAAGGGCACGCAGCTGCTCGGCCGGCCGCAGCCGCGGGTGCACGAGGCCGAAGCCTCGACGCTCGACCTGCGCGACATCAAGGGCCAGGAGAGCGCCAAGCGGGCGCTGGAGATCGCGGCCGCCGGCGGCCATCACCTCATGATGGTCGGCTCGCCCGGCTCCGGCAAATCGATGCTGGCGGCGCGGCTGCCGTCGATTTTGCCGCCGCTGTCGCCGGCCGAACTGCTCGAAGTGTCGATGATCGCCTCGGTGGCGGGCGAAATCCGCGACGGCGCGCTGACGGCGCGGCGGCCGTTCCGGGCGCCGCACCATTCGGCCAGCATGGCGGCACTGACCGGCGGCGGCCTCAAGGCGCGGCCCGGCGAGATCTCGCTGGCGCATCAGGGCGTGCTGTTTCTCGACGAACTGCCGGAGTTCGATCCGCGCGTGCTGGATTCGCTGCGGGCGCCGCTCGAGACCGGCGAGGTCGCGGTGTCGCGCGCCAATGCCCGCGTCACCTATCCGGCGCGGGTGATGCTGGTGGCGGCGATGAATCCGTGCCGCTGCGGCCGCGCCTATGAACCGGGCTACGCCTGCAAGCGCGGCCGGGTCGACCGCTGCAGCGCCGACTATCAGTCGCGGATTTCCGGTCCGCTGATGGACCGTATCGACCTGCGCATCGAAGTCCCGGCCGTGACGGCTGCCGACCTGATCCTGCCGCCGGCAGCGGAAGGATCGGCCGAAGTCGCGGCCCGTGTGGCGGCGGCGCGCGACGTGCAGCGCCGCCGCTACGCCGGGCT
>NZ_LJIC01000059.1 GCF_001295845.1 Rhodopseudomonas sp. AAP120
CCTGCGGCTGCGGCGATGGTGGCGGCAGCGGCCGCGCCCGTTGCCGCCGACAAGCCGAGTGCCGAGCCGCCCGCGGCGGCGCCCAATCCGGCGCTGTCCGGCGCGGCCCGCCCGGTCGAAGGGCGTCGTACCTCCGACGGGCTGCAGCTCGATTTCGCTTTTGCGGCGCCGACGCCGGCCGCACTGTTCAGGCGCGGCGAGGTGCTGTGGCTGGTGCTCGACAACACCGTGCCGTTCGATCTCGCCGCCATCCGCCGCGAAGGTGGCGGCATTGTCAGCGACGCCAGCCGCGTGCCGTTGCCGAACGGGCAGGCGATCCGCATCCGGCTCGACCGCCCGCAACTCGCCACGCTGAGCGACGAAGACGGCACCGGCAAATCATGGTCGATCACGCTGGCCGATTCCGGCCGCTCCGCGTCGCGGCCGCTGACCGCGGTGCGCAACATCGCCGATCCCAACCGCGCGACCGTCAGCATCGCGTTGAGCGGCCTCGGCCAGATGCATCGCCTGATCGACCCGGAAGCCGGTGACGCGCTGACGGTGGTGACCGCGCTGCCGCCGCCGCGCGGCTTCATCAAGCGGCAGACCTTCGTCGAATTCAATCTGCTGGAATCGCTGCACGGCGTGGTGATCGAACTGAAGTCCGACGACGTGACGGTCGAGACCGCAGTCGACGCGGTGGTGCTGACCCGGCCGGGCGGGCTGACGCTGTCGTCCGCCGAGCCGGCGGGGCAGGCGGGCACGCCGGCCGAGCGGCCGTTCTTCGACGTCACGCGATGGTCGAAGGATCAGGACGGGCGCTACCTGTCTGCGCTCGACGCACGGATCAACGCGCTCTCGACCGCGACCGGCGACGATGTTCTGCCGGCCCGGCTCGATCTGGCGCGGTTCTATATGGCCCGCGGCATGTATCAGGAGGCCAAGGGCGCGCTCGACCTGGCGTTGCTCGGAATGAAGTCGGGGCAGGAAGACGCCGCGACGATGATCGGTCACGCCGCCGCCACCGCGCTGATGGAGCGGCCCGAACAGACGTTGAAGGACATCGCCAATCCGGCGATCGCGTCGACCTACGACGCGCAGATGTGGAAGGGCGTCGCGCTGGCGCGACAGGGCAAATGGGCCGAGGCGCGCGAGAAACTGAAGTCGGTGCAGTTCGCCATCACGGCGCTGCCGCTCGACATCCAGCGCGAGGTTCTCGAGACCGCGATGCGCGCCTCGCTCGAAGTGCGCGATTACTCCGGCGCCGCCAAGATCAGCAGTGACTTCGATCTGGTCGGCGTGCCGCCGGCGATGGCGCCACAGGTGACGATGATGCGCGGCTGGCTCGACGAGGCGCTCGGCCGCGATCAGGACGCGCTGCGGCGTTACAAGGAGGCGATGGCTTCGCCGGACCGGCAGGCCGCCAGCGAAGCCAAGTTCCGCGATATCGTGTTGCGCAGCAAGCGTAACGAGCTGACGCCGGAAGAAGCCCTGCCGGAGCTCGAGCGGCTGTCGATGACGTGGCGCGGCGACGATCTCGAAGTCCGCACCCAGCAATTGCTGTCGAAGCTCTACGCCAACGCCGGCCGCTATCGTGAATCGCTTGCGGCCGCCCGTACCGCGACGCAGCTTGCGCCGAACTCCGAATATGCCCGCCAGGCCCAGGATGACAGCCGTGCGCTGTTCGCCCAGATGTATATCGGCAACAAGGGCGACGACATCCCGCCGATCGAGGCGCTGGCGACGTTCTACGAATTTCGCGAGCTGACGCCGATCGGCCGCCGTGGCGACGAGATGATCCGCCGGCTCGCCGATCGCCTCGTCGCGGTGGACCTGCTCGATCAGGCCAGCGAGCTGTTACAGTATCAGGTCGACAAGCGGCTCGAAGGCGCGGCCCGGGCGCAGGTCGCGGCGCGGCTGGCGATGGTCTATCTGATGAACCGCAAGCCGGACCGCGCGATCGCGGCGCTGCATTCGTCGCGCATCGCCGATCTCGCCGGCGAGCTGCGTCAGCAGCGGTTGCTGATCGAGGCGCGGGCGCAAAGCGATATCGGCCGCCACGATCTCGCGCTCGACATCATCACCAATATCGGCGGCCGCGAGGCGATCCGGCTGCGCTCCGACATCTATTGGGCTGCGCGACGCTGGCGCGAATCGTCGGAGCAGATTGAGCTCTATCTCGGCGATCGCTGGAAGGATTTCACGCCGCTGTCCGCCGACGAGAAGAGCGACGTGATCCGCGCCGTGGTCGGCTACGCGCTGGCCGAGGATGCGCTCGGGCTCGGCCGCTTCCGCGAGAAGTTCGCGCCGCTGATGACCGACGCGGCGGATCAGGCCGCCTTCGACATCGCCAGCAAGCCGACCTCCGGCGACAGCGCCGCCTTCGCGGCGATCGCCAAGATGGCGGCGAGCGTCGACACGCTGGAAGGCTTCCTGCGCGAGATGAAGCAGCGCTTCCCCGACGCCAGCGCTAGGGCCACGCCGCCCGGGGCCGACATGACATCGACCGGCTCGATCCCCGCCGAGAAGGTACGCGTCATCAAGATGGCGCGATAAATCTCGCCACGCCGGCCGCGGCGACTTCCGTGTCTGCAGTGCCTTCGTTCGTCATTCCGGGGCGCTAGCAAAGCGAGCGAACCCGGAGTCGCGAAGTTGCTGGCGGGGCCGAGATTCCGGGTTCGCTCCGCTTTGCTACGCGCCTCGGGATGACTCGCGGAGAGCGCAGAGCAAAAACGAGCGGCGCCAGCGATCCGATCTACCTGCCGCCGCCGAGCTACCCGCCGCCGCCGTAACTCTGCACCAGGCTTCCCGCAACCATCGACCAGCCGTCGACCAGCACGAAGAAGATCAGCTTGAACGGCAGTGACACCGTGACCGGCGGCAGCATCATCATGCCCATCGACATCAGTACCGAGGCGACGACGAGGTCGATGATCAGGAACGGCAGGAACAGCAGGAAGCCGATCTCGAAGGCGCGCTTCAATTCCGAGATCATGAAGGCCGGCATCAGGATGCGCAGCGACAGATCCTCCGGCGTCGCCGGCGGCTGTTCGCCGGAAAGGTCGAGGAACAGCTTGAGATCCTTTTCGCGCACGTTCTTCTGCATGAAGATGCGCAGCGGCCCGGAGGCACGGACCAGCGCGTCCTCGACGCTCATCTCGTTGGCGATCAACGGCTTGATGCCGTCGTCGTAGGATTTCTGCAGCGTCGGTCCCATCACGAAGGCGGTCAGAAACAGCGCCAGCGCGATGATCACCGCGTTGGGCGGCGCGGTCGCAGTGCCGAGCGCGGTGCGCAGCAGCGACAGCACCACGACGATACGCGTGAACGACGTCATCATGATCAGGATCGACGGCGCGATCGACAGCACCGTCAGCAGCGCGATCAGCTGGATGGCGCGTTCGGTGACGCCTGTGCCGCCGCCGGCGCCGAGATTGATGCTGACGTCCTGCGCGTGCGCCGGCATCGCCAGCGCAACAACGCTGGGGATCAGGACGGTGAGAAACTGAAAAACTCTACGCGGATGGTTCGGCCGGCTCACGAAGGCGTCTTCGGACGGCCCAGCAGCGACGCCATCTCGTCTTCGAGGCTTTCGAAACCGGACTTGGTCGCAGGAGCGGACGCAGCCGGAGGCTCAGGGCGCGGCTCGGGCGCCCGCGGCGCCGGACGGGCCGGCTCGGGAGCGGCGGCTTCGGGTTTGGCGTCCGGCGGGCGGCGCAGCGCGGCTTCGAGCCGGTTGGCCATCTCGGCGAGGTTCTGGTCGGCGGCCGACAGTGCAGCAGCGGACGAAGGCCCGGCTGCGGCCGGAGGAGCAGCGGGAGCAGGTGTGCTGGGCAGCGGCGGCGCGGCCGGCGGAGCAATCGGCGGGATGGGCCGCTCGGAGCGGACCGGCGCCTTGGGAAGTTCGGGCCGCGGCGCCCGCGGCATCACGGGATCCTGACGCGGGCGCGGGGAGGGCTCAATCCGCGGCTCGGGCCGGGCCTCGGCGCGGGGCTCGGGGCGCGGCTCCGGCCGGCCGATCGGCGGCAGCTCCGGGCGGACGATCGGCTCGGGGACAAGGCCGGCGAACGGATCGCTGGGCGGGAATTCGCTGGTCCGGCGCGGCGGCATGGGGGCCGGACCTGGGCGCCGGGGCTCGTCGGCAAAGGATGGCCGAGCCGGGCGCGGCGGCAAGTCGGGCAGCACCGGCTCCGGCGCTTCCTGCGCACCGTCCGCCTCCCAATCCGCCGGCCCGAGCCGGGGCTCGACGCTCGGCCCCGGGCGCGACGCTTCGCGGGCCGGGTTGGCGCGGACGATACTGGTCTCGATCACGATGTCGCTGGGGCCGCCGATCATCAGCAGATGCTCGACATTGTCGCGGCGGACCAGCACCAGCCGGCGCCGGCCGTCGACCGCGGCGGCATCGATCACGGCGAGGCGGGGCATCCGGCCGCTCTTGGTATGCGTGCCGAGGCGGTTGCCGGCGAAGCGGCGGACCAGCCAGGCGGCGGCGCCGATCATCGCCAGAACCGCCAGAAACGCAAAAAAGAACATCAATGGCTGCTGCATGCTCGATCCCCGGAGAAGCGCGTCGGTCTTGCCTCGATCGGTAGCGGCCCGGAACGGGTCGAGGCCCGGCGACGCGCGGCGCGCTCCTTAACCCCTTCTTAATAACCGCCGGCCGGAACTGCCATCCGATTTTTCTCATACGCCACGAATCATGGGGACCAAACCGTGCGATCGGCCGCATCCCGGCTCCTGCGCGGCCAGCGGCAACGCTTTCGTAACGAAGCGGCAAGCCTTTCGTAACCAATCTTAACCGGCCGTTAACCATCCACTCGGCAAATTCTGCCTACTCCCGGCGGACGCGCGACGCATCCGCGACCGGGATGGAGGCGGCGATGGCGATCAACGATCTTCCGATGCTGGCGGCGCTGCGCACCAAGATGCAATGGCATCAGGAGCGGCAGAAGGTGTTGGCCGAGAACGTCTCGAATTCGGACACCCCGAATTTCCGGCCGCGCGACCTGGTCGAGCCGAAATTCGATTCGGCCGGCCAGCTGACTGGCCCGACCGCGGGCGGGTCGCTGCCGATGATGATGACCAGTGCCTCGCATCTCAAGCCACCCGGCGGCACCACCACCTTCTCGGAGGATCGCCGGGTCGGATTCCAGACGCGGCCGGCCGGCAATGCGGTCAATCTCGAAGACCAGATGATGAAGGTCTCGGCCAACCAGATGGACTATGCGGCCGCGACCTCGCTCTACAGCCGCAGTCTCGGTCTGCTGAAGACCGCGATCGGCAAGCGCTGACACCAACCGGGGAGCCTGAGCCATGGCAGACGACGCTGGCGATTTCGCAAGGTCGATGGGCATCGCGACCTCCGGGCTGCGTGCGCAGGCCGGGCGGATGCGGGTGATCTCGGAAAACATCGCCAACGCCGATTCGACCGCGCAGACGCCGGGCGGCGATCCGTATCGCCGCAAAGTGCCGACCTTCACCTCGACGCTCGATCGCGCGCTCGACGCGCGCACCGTCGCGCTCGGCCGGGTCAAGCCCGACACATCGGCGTTCCAGCTCAAATACGAGCCGACCAATCCGGCCGCGGATGCGACCGGCAACGTCAAATACCCCAACGTCAATTCGGTGATCGAAATGACCGACATGCGCGCCGCGCAGCGGTCCTACGAAGCCAACCTCAACGTCATCAGCGCCACGCGCCGGATGATTCAGCGCACCCTCGACATCCTCAAGGCCTGACCGGACCTGAGCCAGCCTCTCCAGGAGACCACCGATGGCATCCCCGATTTCCGCAGCGAACGCCTATGCGAGCCTCGCCCGCCTCGCCAATCCGGCCGGCGCCGGCAAGCCGACCGACAGCGGCCCGTCGTTCGGCGCGCTGGTCAAGGACGCGATGAACAGCGTGCTCGATGCCGGCCGCAAGTCGGACGCGCAGACGGTGGCGATGGCCAACGGCAAGTCGAACATCATGGACGTGGTGACCGCGGTGGCCGAGACCGACGTCGCGGTGTCGACGCTGGTCTCGGTCCGCGACCGCGTCATCCAGTCCTACGAAGACATCCTGAAGATGCCGATCTGAGTCTCCAGGGGCGGCTCGAAGATTAGAAAACGCTCGTCATTGCGAGCGAAGCGAAGCAATCCAGGCGCAGTGCGCGGCGCTGGATTGCTTCGTCGCTCCGCTCCTCGCAATGACGAGGTGGCTACATGAAGGAAATCCCATGACCGGTCCCGAAACCCTCGACGTCGCCCGCGATGCGATCTGGACGATCGTCATCGTCTCGGGGCCGCTGATGGTGGTCGGCCTCGTGGTCGGCGTTGCGGTGTCGCTGGTGCAGGCGCTGACGCAGATCCAGGAGCAGACGCTGGTGTTCGTGCCGAAGATCATCGCGATCTTCATCACCTTGGTGCTGACGCTGCCGTTCATGGCCGACCAGATGCACGTCGAGATGCTGCGGATCTCGTCGCGAATCACCGGCGGTTGACGCATGATCCGGACCCGCGCCTCCGGCCGGTGCACCGCGTTCGCGGCGAGGTTCGTCGCGCCCGACGCGGGTGTCGCCCCGGAGGCGGATCGTCCCGACGCAGAACCCGGCCATGCGCATCGACGTCTCGTTCCTGCCCGCGCTCGGCGCCGCCTTCATGCTGGTGTTTGCCCGCGTCGGCGCGATGGTGATGCTGTTTCCGACGCTAGGCGAGACCAACATTCCCACCCGCGTCAAGCTGTCGATCGCGCTCGGCCTGACGCTGATCATCCTGCCGCTGCATCGCAACGCGTATCAGGTGGATATGTCGTCGCTGACACCGCTGCTGGTGCTGATGATCCAGGAGATCATCATCGGCATCGTGCTCGGCGCCACCGCGCGGGTGACGCTGGCGGCGCTGCAGGTGGCCGGCTCGGTGATCGCGCAGCAACTCGGTCTCGGCTTCGTCACCGCGATCGATCCGACGCAGGGCCAGCAAGGCCTGCTGATCGGCAATTTCCTCACCATTCTCGGCGTGACGATGCTGTTCGCCACCGACTCGCACCATCTGGTGATCGAGGCGCTCAGCGACAGCTACCGGATCTTCGCGCCCGGCGAATTGCTCAACAGCGGCGACGTCGCGGCGCTGGCGACGCGCGCATTTGCCGCGTCGTTCAAGATCGGCGTGCAGCTCGCGGCGCCGTTCCTGGTGTTTGGGCTGGTGTTCAACATCGGGCTCGGCATCCTCGCCCGGCTGATGCCGCAGATGCAGGTTTATTTCGTCGGCGTGCCGCTCTCGATCATGATCGGCTTCGTCATTCTCGCAGCGGTGCTCACCACCATGATGGGCACCTTCATCGGCTATTTCGGCGGCGTCATGCAGGACATGACGCTGCGCTGAGCCTTACCCTCGGGGAAGGCTGAGCGATGGCCGACGATAACGACGAAGAGAAACAACAAGAACCAACACAGAAGCGTCTCGACGACGCTCTCCAACGCGGCGATGTCGCCAAGAGCCAGGAGGTCAACACCTGGTTCGTGATCGCCGGCGGCACGCTGCTGCTGTCCAGCTTCTCGGGTTCGATCGGCGCCGGCGTCACCGGGCCGATGAAGACCGTGATCGAGAAATCGTGGATGCTCAAGGTCGACGGCGCCGGCCTGCTGGCGCTGACCAAGAGCCTGATGTACATGATGATCTCGGTGCTCGGCGTGCCGCTGTTTCTGCTGGCGCTGGTGGCGATCGGCAGCAATCTGATCCAGCATCGGCTGGTGTTCTCGACCGAAGGTCTGAAACCGAAGTTCAGCAAGCTGTCGCCGCTCGAGGGGGCCAAGCGGCTGTTCGGCAAGCAGGCGCTCGCCAACTTCCTCAAGGGGCTGTTCAAGGTGATCACGCTCGGCGTGATCATGGTGGCGGTGCTGTATCCGGAGCGCGATCGTCTCGACGCGCTGCTGCAGATGGACCCCGCGGCGCTGCTCGGCGTCACCGTGTCGCTGACGCTGAAATTGATGGGCGCCGTCGCCGCGGCGCTCGCCTTCGTCGCGGCCGGCGATTATTTCTTCCAGTATCGCACCTGGCACGAGCGGCAGAAGATGTCGCTGCAGGAGGTCAAGGAAGAGTTCAAGCAGTCGGAAGGCGACCCGCACATCAAGGGCCGCATCCGCCAGATCCGCTATCAGCGGATGAAGAAGCGGATGATGGCGGCGGTGCCGGGCGCCTCGGTGGTGATCACCAACCCGACCCACTTCTCGGTCGCGCTGAAATACGAGCGCGGCATGCAGGCGCCGATCTGCGTCGCCAAGGGCGTCGACGCGGTCGCGTTCAAGATCAGGGAAGTGGCCAAGGCGAACAACGTCCCGATCGTCGAGAACGTGCCGCTGGCGCGCGCGCTCTACGCCAGCGTCGAGGTCGACGCCGAAATTCCCGTCGAGCACTACAAGGCGGTCGCCGAAGTGATCGGCTATGTGATGAACCTGAAGCGCAATCTGTTCGGGCGACGGACCTGAGCCGGCCGGCTATCCGGAGGCGAGCTTTCCGGATAGCTGTTATGTCCGGCTCTAGTGAGCGCCGTAGGCCGCGAAGTGGGGGGCGTAGGACCCGTCCTTGATCAGGCGGTGCAGGTGGCGGCGCCGCGCCCCCATATTGCCGCCGTCGTACAGCGGGAAGCACATCGCGTCGTTCATCAATTCCGCCAGCGGATGCATGTCCGTGTAGCTGTCGACGCCAACCACCCGCATCGCATCGTAGACGACGCTGACGCAGGTTTCCGAGCAGAATACTTTGGTCATCACCGCGAGTTCCTGCTCCTGTCCGTGCGAGCGATCGAACTGCTGGCAGGCCTTCCAGGTGAGATAGCGACAGGCTTCGATCTTCATCTTCATGTCGGCCAGCATGTATCCGACGGTCGGATAGTCGATGATCGGGCACGGCCCGGAGCGGGCGTCCGCCTTGGCGAAAGCGAGCGTATGGTCGAAGGCGGCTCGCATCACGCCGACGCAGGCCGCGCCGATCAGCGCGGCCGTCCAGGCGAAGTTGGTGGAGACGATCTTGATGCCGTCGCCCGGCTTGCCGATGATATTGCTCGCCGGCACGCGAACATTCTCGAACTTCATCCGCGGTGAAACCGTGGCGCGATGTCCTGCGGTGTCCAGCAGACCGACGACCGAGACGCCGGCCGTGGTCCCGGGCACCATGATGACGGCGAGAGACTCCTGGGCGTTCTGCTGCGGATCGGTGCGGCACACCACGGCGTAGAGGTGGCAGTTCTTGCCGTCCCAGCCGGTTCCGTTGGTGGTGTAGTGCTTCTCGCCGTTGATGACCCATTCGTCGCCTTCGCGGATGGCGAAGGTCTTGACGCCGAAGCGCGGGTCGGCCGCATCGTAGTTGGCGCCTCCCGTCACCTCGGTGAATGCCAGCGCGGCCAGCCGCGTGCCGTCTTCGATAAAGTCCGGCAAGAACCGCTTTTTCTGCTCGTCGTTTCCGAAGAAGATGATCGGCTTCACGCCGAGGCCGATCCCCAACATCGCGCTGGGAACGTTGACGTCCACGGCGCAGAGCTCTTCGGCCGTCAGCGCGAAGTCGAGCGTCGGAACGTCGGTGCCGCCGACGTCCTTGGGAAACAGTCCTTTGACGAAGCCGGCCTCGGCCACCTTCTCGTGGAACGGCCGCAGCGAGTAGAACCGCTCATCCGGCTTTTGATAGTTGCGGATGGTGGGTCTCACGTCCTTCAGCACGGTGTTGGCGAAGGCCCGCGCGCCCTCCCGCAGTGCGATCTGCTGCTCACTCAGTCCGAATTCAATGCTCATATGACGCTCCGCAAGGTGATTAGCACCTCGCCAGCGAACATCCCGATGACCAGAGTGTCTTGGACGGCAGAGACAATTCGCTTGTCGGCCAGTGACAGACAACGTGTTTGTTGCGGTGCAATGGACGGTCCGCTGCTTCGTCTGCCTGCTCGCGTGGCAGATACTTCTCATTTTTTGCGCTTGATCGGGAAAATCGACGGACCTAGCCTTTTGTCGCGGACTTCGACGCAGAGGCGGAGTAGTGCATGCCTTTTTGGACAACCGCGGAGCTTCCTGCAGATCAGCAGTTCGGCTTCTGGCGCGAAGTGCTCTGCGAGGCCTATGTCGCGCTCAACCCAGTGCGGCCGCGCCGGGGTGGATTCTCCGGCAGCGTCTCCGCCACGATGGTCGCGGACATCAATGTCACGCGCCTGCTGACCGAGCAGCATATCGTTGATCGCGGACCGGCCGAGATCAGAAGGACGCCGCTCGAATACTACTTCGTCAACATGCAGGTCCAGGGTGAAGCCTTGGCCCGGCAGCGGGGCGCGAAGTCATCGTGCGGCCGCACGAATTCTACATCGTGGATTCGACCGAGCCCTACCATCTCGATCTTCGCGCGGCGCCCGAAATCTTCTCGTACCGGATACCCAAGCGCATCCTCGATCCGCTGTTGAAGAGTCCCGTCGATGCGACGGCGATCCGCGTCTCGCGCGAGACCCCGATGGGAGCCGTGGCAGTCGATTTTCTGCAGTCGGTGACGCAGCAGGCTTCGACGCTTCCTGTGTCCGGACACGAGGCCATGGCACGGATGATGGCCGAGCTGGTCGCTTTGTCGCTGGGCCGAAGCGCTACGGCTGAAGAGAGTGCAGGGGCGACGACACAGCGGGCGGTGTTTCTCTCGGTGCGCAGGTACATCGACGACAATCTGCACGATCCGGCTCTGTCGATCGCCAGCGTCTGCCGCCGGTTCAGGATCTCGCCGCGTAATCTGCATCGCGCATTCGAGGCGTCGGAGATGACGTTCGGTGAATTGGTTCGGGCCAAGCGTCTCGACCGCTCGGCGCGGGAGCTGTCACAGTTCCCGGAGCGTGCGGTGTCCAGCGTCGCCTTCAGCTGCGGCTTCAATGACGTCTCGTACTTCAATCGCTCGTTCCGGAAGCGGTTCGAAACGTCGCCGACCGAGTACCGCCGCCACAGCCGTCGCGCTCCTGATTAAGGGCGGCGTGGCGACATGAGATGGAGGTGAGTCGGCGCCTGCGCTGTCGCCGAGCAGCCCGCCGCCAAGGTCGGTCCCTCAGCTCGCCGGAGCGATCTGCACCGCCGCCGTGCTCGACACGACGGGCCGTTGCGCCTGGACCAATCCCGAGGGCGTTTTGCGCCGTTTTGCCGGCCTTGAAGCCGACTCGGACGTGTTTATCGACGGGATTCCCTTGCGCTTTCGCCTCCGATTCAGGCAGGTGAAAGCTGGCCGCCGCTGCGCCGGCAGCCAAGGGATCGGTTCGGTGACAATGACCATCAACGACCAGCAGCCTTCCTCCGCCGCGGAGCCGGCGCGCCGTAGCGGCAGCATCGCGCTGGTGCTGCTGGTGGCCGGCGCCATCATCGCCGCCGCGGTCGCTTTCATGACGCTCGGCCGCGCCGAGGCGCAGCCCTACATCCTCGGCCTGCTGGCGCTGCTGGCGATGGTCGGCCTGTTCATGCTGTTCGCCTTCGCGGCCGGCATTGCCGGCTTCGCCGATCACGCCGCCGCCGACCCGGTGCTGCGGGCGATTTCCGAGAGCGCGTTCGACGGCATCGCCGTGACCGACCCGCGCGGCCACGTCGTCTATGCCAATCCGGCGTATCTGGCGCTCACCGGTGCGACCTCGATGCAGGACGTCCGCCCGGTCGAGCGGGTGTTCATCGGCAATCCGGATGTCTCCGAGGCGGTATTCCGGCTGCTGAAGGCGTCGCGTGAGGGCAAGCGGCTGCAGGAGGAGGTTCGGGTCGCGGGGGCCGACGGCGCGGCAGGGCGCTGGATGCGGCTGCGCGTCCGCCCGCTGGGGACCGGCAAGCGCGAGGCGAAGCAGACGGTGTGGTCGATCGCCGACATCACGCGCGATCGCGAGCATCAGGAGGACGTGTTCCAGGAACTGCAGCACGCCATCGAATACCTCGACCACGCGCCCTGCGGCTTCTTCTCGGTCGATGCCGGCGGCAACCTCGTCTACGTCAACGCCACGCTGGCGAACTGGCTCGACCACGATCTCGCCGAGATCGGCTCGGGCGGCCTCAAGCTCGGCGACATCGTGTCGGGCGACGGCTCGGCGCTGCTCACCTCGATCGTGCCAGAACCCGGCGAAGTGAAGACCGAAGTCTTCGACATCGATCTAAAGATGCGTAGCGGCAAGACCATGCCGGTGCGGCTGTATCACAAGCTCGCCTTCGGCGCCGATGGCGTGCCGGGTGCGTCGCGCACGCTGGTGATCAGCCGCGCACGCGACGAGCGGCTGGATCCGCAGCGCGCCGCCGAGATCCGCTTCATGCGGTTCTTCGACCATACGCCGATGGCGATCGCGACGGTCGACAAGTCGGGCGCGGTGGTGCGCGCCAATGCCCGCTTCGCCAAGTTGGCGCAGAGCCTCGATCCGTCCGGCGGCGCCGCTAAATCGATCCTCGCGGCGGTCTCGACCCGCGACCGCGCCACGCTGGGCGCGGCGATCGAACAGGCTGCGCAGGGCCAGGCCGATATCGCGCCGGTCGAAGTGATGCTCCACGGCGCCAAGGAGCGCTGGGGCCAGTTCTTCGTCACCGCGGTCGCCGATGACGGCGACGCCGAAGCGGCGATCGTGTATCTGCTCGAAACCACCGAGCGGCGAGCGCTGGAGAACCAGGTCAACCAGGCGCAGAAGATGGATACCATCGGCCAACTCGCCGGCGGCATCGCGCACGATTTCAACAACGTGCTGTCCGCCATCATGATGGCCAACGATTTCCTGCTGAATGCCCACAAGCCGACCGACCCGTCGTTCCAGGACATCATGCAGATCAAGCAGAACGCCACCCGCGCCGCGACGCTGGTGCGGCAGCTGCTGGCGTTCTCGCGCAAACAAACCTTGCGCCCGCAGGTGCTCGATCTCGGCGAGGCGCTGACCGATATCGACCGATTGCTGAAGCGGCTGATCGGCGAGCGGATCACGCTGGAAATGCAGCACGGCCGCGACCTGTGGCGCACCAAGGCGGACGTCTCGCAGTTCGAGCAGGTGATCGTCAATCTCGCGGTCAACGCCCGCGACGCGATGCCGGACGGCGGCAAGCTGACGATCCGAACCTCGAACGTCGCTGCCGCCGACGTGGCGCAGCTCGCCCACAAGGGCATGCCGGCGGCCGACTACGTCCGGATCGAAGTCAGCGACACCGGCACGGGGATTCCGGCCGACATCGTCGACAAGATCTTCGAGCCGTTCTTCTCGACCAAGGAGGTCGGCAAGGGGACTGGCCTCGGCCTGTCGACCGTCTACGGCATCATCAAGCAGACCGGCGGCTTCGTCTATGTCGACAGCGAGGTCGGCAAGGGCACCACCTTCCACATCTTCCTGCCGCGCCATGAAGCCGTGGCGGAGCCGCAGGTGGCCGCGAGCGGCAGCGTCGCCGAGGTGGCAGCGGCGGCTGCAGCCGCCAAGCCGCGCGGCGACATGACCGGGCAGGGCACTATCCTGCTGGTCGAGGACGAGGAGGGGCTGCGCTCGCTCAATGCCCGCGGCCTGCGGTCGCGCGGCTACGAGGTGATCGAAGCCTCCAACGGCATCGAGGCGCTGGAGGAATTCGACGCCGTCAATGGCGCGGTCGACCTCGTGGTGTCCGACGTGGTGATGCCCGAGATGGACGGCCCGACGCTGCTGAAGGCGATGCGCGGACGCAACGCGGATCTGAAGATCATCTTCGTGTCCGGCTACGCCGAAGACGCGTTCGAAAAGAGCCTTCCCGAGAACGAGCAGTTCGCCTTCCTGGCCAAGCCATTCGCGCTGAGCGCACTGGTGGCGAAGGTGAAGGAAACGATGGCGCCGAACTAGACGGTGGCCGCGCGGTTCATTCGCGCGCACAAGCGCGGCCCGGCCCAGGCCAGAAAGCTCAGCCCTTCAGCGGCAGCGGGGTCGACGGCGTATCCATGAGACTCACGGGCAACTGACCTGAGGAGCGGTGCCGTCGTTGCGATCGGGTTGGTTCGCGAGTTGATGCATCGGTTCGCAAGCCGCTCCATTGCGGCTTGGTACTACGCCAGGCCGCATTCTCCGACTGCGGAGCGCGCCGTCGTTTGTGGTTGTTCGACTTCCTCGGAACGAATCGCAGCGCCGGTTCGACGGCTGGCCCCGCTCTCCCGCGACCGAGGGCCGCAGGGTTGCGACGGGGGCTGCGGCGTTGCGCATCCTTCACTTTTTCCCGCCGCTGCCCATTTTGGGGGAGCTTCCCCCTGACGGGGATAAAGGGAAACCAATGAACTTTTTGCATCGCACGCGTGGCGCCGTTGCCGCTCTGGCCGTGACCCTGTCGCTGGCCATGCCGCTGGCGCTCGCGCTGTCGTCGGCCGCGGAAGCGCGCATTGGCGGCGGCGGTAATTCCGGCTCGCGCGGCTCGCGCAGCTTCATGGCGCCGAAGTCGACGCCGACGGCGCCCGGCACCGCGCAGCCGTTCAACCGCACCATGAGCCAGCCGGGCAGCCCCGGCATGACCGCGCCGGCCGCCGGTGCCGCCGCCAAGGGTGGCTTCTTCAACCGGCCCGGCATGGGCATGCTCGGCGGTCTTGCCGCCGGCTTCCTCGGCGCCGGTCTGCTGGGCATGCTGTTCGGCGGCGGCTTCATGTCCGGCCTCGGCGGCTTCGCTTCGATCATCGGCCTGATCCTGCAGATCGCGCTGGTGGTGATCGTGGCGCGGCTGGCCTGGTCGTGGTGGCAGCGCCGCAACAATCCGCAGCCCGCGCAGGCCTATGCGTCGAACGCCGGTCCGACCGTCGGCCCGGGTCCGGAGCCGAGCTATCGCACCGGCTTCGGCTTCGGCGGCGGCAGCGCGCCGAACCAGCCGCCGCTCGAGATCAAGCCCGAGGACTACGAGGCGTTCGAGCGTCTGCTGAGCGACATTCAGGCGGCCTGGTCGAACGAAGACGTCGAGCGTCTCAACAAGCTGACGACGCCGGAAATGGCTTCGTACTTCGCCAAGGATCTGGAGGAGAACAAGGCCAACAACGACATCAACAAGGTGTCGGACGTCAAGCTGCTGCAGGGCGATCTCGCCGAGGCGTGGCGCGAAGGCGAGACCGATTACGCCACCGTGGCGATGCGGTTCTCGCTGGTCGACAAGACGCTGGAGCGTGGCACGAACCGGCTGGTCGCCGGCAGCGAAACGCCGATCGAGGTCACCGAAGTCTGGACCTTTGCGCGACGGTCCGGCTCCGACTGGGAGCTGTCGGCGATCCAGCAGACCAACTGAGTTCGTTTCCATCACGATGATCGGGCGCCGCGGATTTCCGCGGCGCTTTTCGTTTGGGCAGCGTGTTCCTGTGCTTGAACCGGAGCCGCACTGGCGCATTGGTCCGCTGGAGCAGATGATTGACGGCGACTGGCCGGCGCCGCAACGCTGTCGCCGTCTGCCGGAGCGAGGATCGCCGATGCGCTACGAGTTGTATTACTGGCCGACCATTCAGGGCCGCGGTGAGTTCGTCCGTCTGGCGTTGGAGGAAGCCGGCGCGACCTATGTCGATGTCGCCCGGCAGAGCAAGTCCGGCGTTTCCACGATGATGAAGATGATGCAGGCCAAGACCGGCACGCCGTCTTTCGCGCCGCCTTTCCTCAAGGCCGGCTCGCTGGTGATCGGACAAACCGCTAACATCCTGCTGTTCCTCGGCAGCCGCCACGGCCTCGCGCCGAAGACCGAGGCCGGTCGGCTGTGGGTCCACGAGCTGCAGCTCACCATTGCGGATCTCGTCCAGGAAGTGCACGACACGCACCATCCGATCGGCACCTCGCTCTACTACGAAGACCAGAAGAGCGCGGCGAAGCAGCGCGCCGCGGAATTTCGCAAGGAGCGCATCTCGAAATATTGCGGCTATTTCGAGCGGCTGATCGCCGGCAGCGGCGGCCCGTTCGTCACCGGCCGTAAGCTGACTTACGTGGACCTGTCGCTGTTCCAGATCGTTGAGGGCCTGCGCTACGCGTTTCCGAACCACATGAAGAAATTCCAGCGCAAGATTCCGGAGCTGATCGCGCTGCACGACCGCGTCGCAGCGCGCCCCAACGTCGCCGCCTATCTCGCTGGCGATCGCCGCATCCCGTTCAACGAAGACGGCATCTTCCGGCACTACAAGGCATTGGATAAGTAATCCACCGCATCGTTCCGCGGCCGCCATCAGACAGGCGAGAGCGCGCAGACCCGCTCTCTACGTGTCCCGGACAAGGAGCGACGCACCGCGGCGCTCCGCCGATCCGGGACCCCGGTGATATTGCGGCACTGCGGCGCTTGTAAGCGCGACAAACCGGCGCCCCGGATCTACGGCGCCTCACGCCGAGGGCGGCGTGAGGCGCCTTGTCCGGGGCACGATGACGCTGGCGATGGACGACAAGGTGCGCTCGCGCTCCGCAATGACGACCGCGCGGAGGGAACTCACATCGTCGCTACCTGCTCCTGCCATCCACCGGAGTCATCTTCAGGGCGGCGAGGTCGATGCCGTCGATGCAGGCGACGTTGAGGGCGATGACTTCGCTGCCGTCGGGCTTGCTACCGCGCGCGAATACTTCGACGCCGCACTCGGCGCAGAGCTGATGGCTGATCGCTCGCTGGTTGAACAGATACTCCTTCAGGCTGTCCTGCCCGGCGCGGAGCTGAAAACTGTGCGGCGGGAGGAAGGTGAAATGCAGGCCCCGCTTGGTGCAGATCGAGCAGTTGCAGGCCGTGACCATCGCCAGGTCGGTGGTGCATTCGAACCGCACCAGGCCGCAATGGCAGCCGCCGGTGCAGACTTTCAGTCCGCTCATGGTGTCGTCCCGCCTGTCGATTGTTTGCGTGGACCGTTCTACCAGAACGACGGCCGCTGGTGATAGCGGACGAATCGGGGGAACCAAGTTGCGGATATGAAAAGCCCCGCGCAAGGCGGGGCTGGTCATCGGCATTCGGAGGCGACCAGGCTCAGGCGAGCTGATCGACCCGTGTGCCTTGGCCGGGCGGCAGCGCCGCCTTGACCGGCTGCGTCGTCGTCGAATCGTCCTTGTCCTTCGGCGGGGGCGGCGGAGGCGGTGGGCTGGCCTCGACGGTCGGCTTCGAGACGGGCGTCGACGACACGCTCGAAATGCTACTCATCATCGATCCTCGTAGGTTTGCGAGTGTCACCGACAACTCCCGGCGAGATCGTGCGCCAGTTACAAATGGCTTCGATCGTGCCCGTCATCGGATGACGGCAGCATCGCGCCAGCCGGTGAACTTTGCGCGCAGCGGCGAGGTCGGATTTGCTTCAAATGCCGCGCTTGGGAGGCGGCGTTCGGCTCCTCCGCGGGCGGCGCGCAGACCGCGCCGCGCGTGCCTATTCGCTCTTGTCGCGCGACACCGCGATCGACGACTCGGTCTTGCCGCGGATGCAGCGCATGTCCAGCCGACGGTAGCGCGATTTGACGTCGTTGCCGCGCAGCAGGCCGACGCGGCCGAAGCAGCGTTTCACGCCGCGCAGCGTATCGGCCTTGGGGATCGTGAACACGATCGCCGACGCGCTCGCGATCAGCTCCTGAAATTCCGCCGATGGCTTGCGCGTCGAGGCGATGCCGAACACCTCGTTCTTCACCGTCCGACTTGGGCAGCCCAGCCGGAGCGATTTTGCCGCCGGATGCGACAGGTAGATCACGTTCGCCACGGTCTTGCCGATGCCGATCCCGTCGATCTGTGACTTGAGCTGTTGCGCGAGGTCGTCGCAGCGATCGGCGCGGGCGGGGGAGGCGGCGAGAAGAACCCCGAGAGCAACAGCCCCGGCAAAGCTACCCGTCTGGACAAGGCGGCCGCACGTTCGGCGCAACGAAGGATCCGACAGGGCAAGCATCGATGTTCCTCCGCACGGGCCGCGACCAGAGGACCTCATAGTGAAGCGCGCCTCGAATGCAAGCGGCGGTTTTCCGCCAGAAGGCACGCCGACCTCTGTCCTGATCGCCGTCTCGTTCGGGGGTCGATGGCCCGCACTGCCGCGGCAGGGCAGCAACGGTAGCCGCCCGCGCCCAGCCTGAACAAACGCCGCCCAGGCTGGGCCTGCGGTCGTTACTGCGGGACTAGGCGGCAGCGGCCGTTATGGGCCTTGGACACCATCGCGGCTTGGCGGAGGCAGTCGTTGGCGTACGTCTTGCCGTCGCAGCCGCACACTGGACGCAGAATACGCGGGCATACCTGGGGCACTCTCGCGCAGTGCCCCGTCGCCCCGATGAGACCGCAGGTTCCGACGTGGTGGTCGCAGAAGTGGCCAGGACCACAGAAGCCGCCCAGGAAGGGGCCGCAAAGCTGCGGAGCTGCCGCCTGGGCCGCGGCGGACGGCAGCGCCAGGATTGCAAGGGCAGCGAGTACGAAAAGCGATTTCGACTTCATCTGTGCCTCCTAGATGGACCGGCACGCACCGGGCTGGCTACGCACCGGTAGAAAAACACAACCATAGGTTACATCAATACGGGAACTTTTGCAATGTATGGCCGCAACGCGGAAGCATGTCTTTGCCAAATCCATCGCCGGTCCCGCACTTCCCATCGCGCAAAAACCGCTTAGAACGTTTCCATCGCTGCGCCGTCCGCAACACGAGAGCTCTCATGAACGCACCCACCCCCGTCCCGTCCGCCGCCACCCCCGTTCCGCCCTATAAGCACACGCCGCTGTTTCCGCTGGGGACGGACACCACGCCGTATCGCAAGATCAGCAGCGACGGCGTGCGGGTGGAGAAGGTGCTCGGCCGGGACATGCTGGTGGTCGAGCGCGAGGCGCTGCGGGCGCTGTCCGAGGCCGCGTTCGGCGACATCAATCATTATCTGCGTCCGGGCCATCTCGCGCAGCTGCGCAAGATCCTCGACGACAACGAGGCCAGCCCGAACGATAAGTTCGTGGCGCTCGATTTCCTGAAGAACGCCAACATCGCCGCCGGCGGGGTGTTGCCGATGTGCCAGGACACCGGCACGGCGATCATCATGGGCAAGAAGGGCTGCAACGTCATCACCGCGGGTGACGACGAGGCGGCGTTGAGCGAAGGCGCGCGCGACGCTTATCTGCGCCGCAACCTGCGCTATTCGCAGGTCGCGCCGCTGACCATGTATGAAGAGAAGAACACCGCCAACAACATGCCGGCGCAGTGCGAGATCTACGCCGAGGGCGATGACGCCTACAAGTTCCTGTTCATGGCCAAGGGCGGCGGCTCGGCCAACAAGAGCTTCCTGTTCCAGGCGACGCCGTCGGTGCTCACCAAGGATCGGCTGCTCGCCTTCTTGAAGGAAAAGGTGCTGACACTCGGCACCGCGGCGTGCCCGCCCTATCACCTTGCCATCGTGATCGGCGGCACCTCGGCCGAGCTGTGCATGAAGACGGTGAAGCTCGCCTCCGCGCGCTATCTCGACGCGCTGCCAACGCAGGGCTCGGCGGATGGCAATGCCTTCCGCGACCTGGAGATGGAGCAGGAAATCCACAAGATGACGCAAAGCCTGGGAGTGGGTGCGCAGTTCGGCGGCAAGTATTTCTGCCACGACGTCCGCGTCATCCGTCTGCCGCGCCACGGCGCGTCGCTGCCGATCGGACTCGGCGTGTCGTGCTCGGCCGACCGCCAGGTGCTCGGCAAGATCACCAAGGACGGCGTGTATCTCGAGGAACTCGAGCACAATCCGGCGCAGTATCTGCCGGAGGTCGAGCAGACGCTCGGTGGCGAGGTGGTGAAGATCGACCTCAACCAGCCGATGAAGGATGTCCTCGCGAAGCTGACGCAATATCCGACCAAGACCCGGCTGTCGCTGACCGGCACCATGATCGTGGCGCGCGACGCTGCTCATGCCAAGCTGCGCGAGCGCCTCGACAAGGGCGAGCCGCTGCCGGACTACTTCAAGAACCATCCGGTGTACTACGCCGGCCCGGCCAAGACCCCGGACGGATACGCCTCGGGTGCGTTCGGCCCGACGACCGCTGGGCGCATGGACTCGTTCGTCGATCAGTTCCAGGCGGCCGGCGGCTCGATGGTGATGGTCGCCAAGGGCAACCGCGCGCCGGCGGTGCGCGAAGCCTGCAAGAAATACGGCGGCTTCTATCTCGGCTCGATCGGCGGCGCGGCGGCGAACCTTGCCGAGCACTGCATCAAGAAGGTCGAAGTGCTGGAGTATCCCGAGCTCGGCATGGAGGCGATCTGGAAGATCGACGTGGTTGACTTCCCGGCCTTCATCATCGTCGACGACAAGGGCAACGACTTCTTCAAGGAGTTGAATTTGGGCTGAGGGTTCTCGACGCGAGCCGGTGGCGCGCACCGTTTCTGCGCGCCGGCCCGCACTCCGTCATTCCGGGGCGCTCACGAAGTGAGCGAACCCGGAACCCCGAGATTGGGGCGGACGGGTGGACAGCCTCATGGTGAGGAGGCGCGTAGCGCCGTCTCGAACCATGAGCCGCAGGCACTTGTGGCTCTCATCCTTCGAGACGCCCGGCTTCGCCGTGCTCCTCAGGTTGAGGACTCAGTACCTTTGGGCTGCTCGAATTGTTTCAATCAGACGATGAACCGCTCTAGCGCTTCAACACGTATTCCAGCGGGGAGCCGTTCTCCGGCCCGTCGAACATCACCAGCACCCGCAACGGACCGCTGTCGTCGTCCTGCAGCACCAGTAAGGTCTCGGCCTTCGCACCTTTGCCCGCGCTCGAGATGTCCAACTCGGCAAGCTTCTGTAGTTCGCCGTCATCGCCCCACAAGGAAATCGCGGGCTTGACCGCCTGGTCGTTGACGGGGCCGGACAGCACCAGCAGTCCGTTACGCACCTTGGCGAGATCGCGGATGCCGGTGTGCTTGCCGAGCTTGAGATGGTGCGACCTGGCGTGCAGCGGCTTGTCGTCGGTGAAGATCGCATCGCGGTCTACCGAGATGACGAAGGCGCGTTTGTCCAGGGACGGACCGCGCAGGCCGAAATAGATCCGGCCGTTGCGTACCGCCAGGCCTTCGATGTTGATGCCGCCTTCCTCGAGCGGCTTGTCGTATTTGCCGGCCGTCGGCGGCAGGGTCTTCAACACGCCGCGCAGCCGGCTCGTCGTTTCGAGACCTTTGACGTCTTCCTCGGAGACGAAGTCCGGCTGACGCGTGTGCTCGTCGACGGGATAGCGGAACAGCGTGTAACTCGCCGGGTTCTCGGCCTCCGGGTGATGACGCGGCCGGCCGTGCGAGCCGGTGACGTAGAAGTAGCCGTCATCGTACGCCGCGGCTTCGGCGTCCGGATCGCCGTCGATGTCTTCCGGCATCAGCCGGACCACGCGGGCAGGCCGCAGCGTGGTGCCGTCGATGGTGAAGGTCTGGGCGTATTTCTTGTCGTCATTGACGATCACGCAGGAGCTCAGCGGCGGCGAGGTCGGGGCGCATGCGGCGCCGCTGAGATTGATCCTGGCTTTTTTGGTCTTGGCGAAGTCCTCGCTGACGGTCCATTTCGGCTCCGGCTGCAACAAGTCGCGGGCCGCGGCCGGCTGGAAGGGACCGAGGAAAGCAATTCCGGCCAGGCCAAGCGTGGCCGAAGCGATCAGAGCGAGACGGGATCGGTCAAACATTCTGGGCGAAATAAGCGTGCTCATCACTGCCTCTCCGGAAGCTGAGCCGTCAAATCAGTCGATCAAATCGTCGGTTCGAAGTGATCGGCGCCTTGCTGCCGATCGCCGTCGCGGAATGAAGCAGGACGCGTAGTCAAATATGCGGAGCGAGCGTCAGTCTGTGAGTTGCGTCCGGCCTCTGTCAATAAAAACCACGCGACCGCGTCTGGCGCGCTCGCGTGGCGATAACGTTGCGCCTGCATCCGCGGGCGCCAAAGCCTTGATTAGGCCCGCTTTCCCGTGAACGGGAAGGAGCCCATCGGGCCGATGCCCATTTCGCCCGAGATGTCGTCGCCGCTCACCTTGCCGGTGTAGGTCAGCGTCAGCGGCATCGGGTTAGTGATGTCGAGCTTCCAAGTCACATCGTCGCCGTTCACGGTGCCGTCGAAGATCTCGCCCGAATCACCATCGGCGGATTGCGTGCCGGTCAGCGTGGCGCCGTCGGCTTTCAGCGTCAGGTCGGCCTGCCGCTCACCCATCGGCGTGCTCATGGTGATCTTCCAGTTTCCGTCGACTGCCATCTGTTTCTCCCTTGAGCCGGCCATGGGACACGGCCGGCGAACCTGCTTTAAAGCGTTTTCGCGCGAAGTGGAATTCGGCCCCGCCGAAGATAACGCGCGCCTTCAGAAAAATACCAACCCGCTTTCAGGATAATTCAGAACCGCGATCCCGCCAGTAGGGCAGGATGGCGCAGCATGATCCGCCGCCGCTCTGAACCCTCCGCGCTTCTACGGATACAGATACCAGTGGTGCAGGGTCGATCAGGTGATAGGATGTTGCTCGGAGGACGCCCCGAGGTTCACCGCAAATGGTGGAGACTCGACATGCGGATGTCATTCTGGCGAGCCCTGATCGGGGCTGCCGTGCTGGCCCTGGTTGCGCTACCGGGCGCGGCGCTCGCTCAATACGAAGTGCTCACCGAGCAGACCACGACTGTCCTGACGGCGACGGCGGACCCGGCCGTTCCGGGGCGCGTGAGTTTGCGCGCGGAGATCGGCACGGCTTTCGGCAGCGGTGTGCCTGAAGGCCGCATCACCTTCCTCGACATGGGCACGCTGCGGGTGCTGGGCTGGAGCAGCGTCGCGCAGCCGCAGATCACCATCGAGGGGCTGGCTCCGGGGAGGCACGTCCTCCGAGCGGATTACAGCGGCAGCGCCGTGCATCTGCCGCTGATCGTGTTGCCGAGCCATTCGGTCGAAGTTCCGATCGACATCCTGATGCAACCGCAACTGGTCTTGTCCTCGTCGAACGACCTGATTGCGCCGGGCGATGTCGTGACGCTCGCGGTGACAGTGAACGGCCCCGCCGGGGTGCCGACCGGGAGCGTGACGTTTCGCGATGGCGACGAGGTGATCGCCGCGCATGTGCGGCTCGATCACGCCGGCGCCGCGGCCTTCACAACCTCGGCGCTGCCGCCTGGCTACCGCAGCATCGTCGCCGCCTATGAGGGGGACGGGCGCTATGCGGCGGCGGCGACGCGGATCGAGCAGCGGGTGACGTCGCCCGTCGCATTCATCACGCCCCAGCTATGAGCGAAGCTTGGCCTATTCGGCCATCGAGACGGCCGCAGCCGCCTCGCCGCGGCGCCGGCTGCGGATCGCCAGCCGAAACACGAGATACTGCGTGGCGACCGCCGCCACTTTGACGGCGGGGGCAATGACCATCACGTAGAAGGTCCAGGTCTTGATATCGCCGGTCATCGCCGCGGCGATCACGCCGGCACCGAGCGCAATCATCAAGATGGCCCAGAAATATCCCGACACTCGTACGTAGTCCGGGATCGTCGTCGCCACCACGGGTGGCACGTAGCGCAGCATCCAATCCCGCCGCAGCATGATGGCGCCGACCGCGATGTGGCCGATGCTGGGCTTGATCAGAACGAACCGCGGGTCGTTGGTCAGCAGCGTCGCGCCGCCGAGCACGATCACCATCGCCAGGCTGGCATAAGCCATGACATCGAGCCGAAAGCCCTTGATGCGCGCGTAGGCGAACTGGCCGACGGCGCCGATCACCGCCACCACGGTGGCGAGGGCGACGTTGCCGGTCGAAAAATACAGCACCACGAAGATGATGGTGGAGAAGAAGTCGTTGCCGAGCTTGGAGAACACGGCCTTCATCGGATTTCCTCTCGGCCCTAGCCGCGCCACCGGCTGCGTTATGCCCGTGACCACGGCGAAATACTGCGCGCTGCGCTGGGTGAAGTAAACCGCGCGCGAGCGCGGGGAAGGTGCGCAACGCCTTCCGTCCGGCGGAAGTTCCATGGGCATTGCGGCGCTGCCGGGGCGGCCGGTGGCTGCCGGGGTGAGGCTAGAGCGATTCTCGGACCGGCGCCGCGCAAAATCGTTTCCATCTGTTTCGTCTGTCCCGCCGGGCGGCGCGCGGAACGGCTTTGGCGAGCTTCGCGGGGGGAGAAGCCCGCCGACATTCCCGGCACCGGCTTCGGCCAGAATTCTCCCGCTGACGGCGCCAAGCTGGGGAAGGCTGGTCCTTGGGGCAGGAAACCTCTGCCCATCGGGGCAGAAACGATCTAGAAGGCCCGCTTACATCCCTTTTTGCCAGTGCCGAACACCATGCCGAATCTGTCGAATAAGCCCTATCGCATCGGCCGCTCCAAGACGGGCCTCGGCCTGTTCGCCACCCAGCCGATCAAGAAGGGCAGCAAGATCATCCGCTATTTCGGGCCGATGCTCGACTGCAACAAGAAGAAGGACGACGCAGTCGAGAACAAGTATCTGTTCCAGATCAGCAAGCGCTGGACCGTGGACGGCTCGGTGCGCAAGAACGTCGCGCGCTACATCAACCACTCCTGCAAGCCGAACGCGGAGTCGGACGTCAGCGTCAAGAAGCGCAAGATCATCATCCGGGCGATCAAGAACATCGAGCCGGGCGAGGAGATCAACTACGACTACGGCACCGAGTACTTCAAAGAATATCTGAAGCCGATCGGCTGCAAATGCGACGCCTGCGAGAAGAAGCGCCAGAAGAAGGCCGCGGAGGCCCGCGCTGACAAGGCCAAGCAGAAGGCTGGCGGGAAGGCCGACAAGGCAAAGACCAAGGACAAAGCCAAGTCCAACGTTAAGGCCGCTCCGAAGGCCGCCAAGACGAAGGCAAGCAAGGTGAGCGCTGCCAAGGCCGCGACAAAGTCCAAGACTGCCAAGTCGGCAAAGGCCGGGGGCAAAGTCTCGAAGGCGAAGACAAAAGCGGCCAAGGCGAAATCCAAGACCGGCAAGACCAAGACCGGCAAGAACGCCGCGTAGTTCGGCCGGTCCACGCTCGAGACCTCTCAGCCAAAAAATCCTCCGTCATGCCCGGGATCGTCCTGGGCATCCACGCCTTACGCAGTTGCGACGTCAAAAAAATCGGATGGCCGGGTCAAGTCTCTCCCCGTCATTGCGAGGAGCGAAGCGACGAAGCAATCCAGCGTGGTAATTGACGCATGGATTGCTTCGCTTCGCTCGCAATGACGGAGCCGTTTGGCTCGCAATGATGGTTACGCCATCACCGCCGCCTCGCTCCGCCGCAGCCCGACGTACTGTAACTCCGCGAACACGCCGACCGTAATCGCCTGGATGGCCACGAACGCGATCCCGAGCGCATTCGGAGCGACCGCGCCGCTGAGCAGCAGGGCAACACTGGCGAGCGTCCACAGAGCGTTGCCGATGATCACCAGCAGCACCAGCGAGCGCTGCAGCGCGCCGCGGCTGCCGAGCCAGCCGACGAAGGCCGCGTAGGCGATCAGGAACAGGCCGGTTTCCAGCAGCAGCGCCTGCGGCAGCGCCAGCAGTGGCGCCAGCGCGCTCGCGCCGGTGACGAGCAGCAGCGCCATGGCGCCGCTGACCAGCGCGTCGGCCTGGAGCGCACGGCGGAGCAGCAAGGACGGATGGATCATGGTGGTCTCCTTCGGTTCGATGGGCGATGACCGGACGGTGCACGGGCCCGCTGCCGAAATCGATTACCTCGCAGGTCATGGAAGCGGTTCAGGCTGCGTGCTAGCTTTTCGGCCATGAACACGACGATTTCCTCGGCTCAGGCTTCGGCCGGCGCGCAGCCGGTCCGCATCGGTGATTACTTGCGGCAATGGCGGCAGCGCCGCCGGCTCAGCCAACTCGATCTCGCGCTCGACGCGGAGATTTCCGCACGGCACCTGTCCTTCCTCGAGACCGGCCGCGCAGCGCCGTCACGCGACATGGTGATGCGGCTCGCCGAGCGGCTCGACGTGCCGCTGCGCGAACGCAACGTGCTGCTGGTCGCCGCGGGCTTCGCACCGGCGTTTCCGCAGCGGACGCTGGACGATCCGGCGCTCGCCGCCGCGCGCGTCGCGGTCGATCAGGTTCTGAAAGCGCACGAGCCCAATCCGGCGCTGGCGGTCGACCGGCACTGGAACGTGGTTGCCGCCAACCGCATGGTGACGCCGATGCTCGACGGCGTCGCGCCGTGGCTGCTGGCGCCGCCGCTCAACGTGCTGCGGCTGTCGTTCCACCCGGACGGCCTTGCGGCGCGCACCGCCAATCTCGGCGAATGGTGTGCGCATCTGCTGGAGCGGCTGCACCGGCAATGCGAGGCGACGGCCGATCCCAAGCTGCTCGAACTGTATCAGGAGCTGAAAACCTATCCGGTGCCGGCGCGCACGGCGCCGATCGCGCCCGACGCGGTGGCGGTGCCGTTCCGGCTGCGGCTGGGCGACGACACGCTCAGCTTCATCTCGACCACCATGGTGTTCGGCACGCCGGTCGACGTCACGCTGTCCGAGATCGCGATCGAGACGTTTTTCCCCGCGGACGATGCCACCACGGCCAGGCTGCGCCGCATCGCTGCAGCCCTGTAGTGCCTTGCGGCTGCTTGCCGCACGCCCATCTGTATGGGAGGCTCGGGCAGGGAACAACACAAGGAGGCGCCGATGAGCGCGCTGAAGCCGCTGAAGATCGATGTCGTCTCCGACGTGGTTTGCCCGTGGTGCTATATCGGCAAGAAGCGGATCGAGCAGGCACTGGCGCTCGCGCCCGACGTGCCGGTCGACCTCACCTTCCGGCCGTTCTTCCTGAACCCGTCGGTGCCGCGCGAAGGCATCGAGCGCGATGAGTATCTGACACAGAAATTCGGCTCGCCGGAGCGCTATAAAGAGCTCGCCAGCCGTGTCGTCGATGCCGCCGCGCAGGAGGGGCTGGAGTATCATCCAGATCTCGTGAAGCGGCAGCCCAACACGATCGACTGCCACCGCCTGATCCACTGGGCCGACGCCATTGGCCAAGGCCCGGCGATGAAGCAGCGGCTGATGGAATTGTACTTCCGCGACGGGGGTGATCTCACCGATATCAATGTACTGGTAAAGGCCGCGGCCGAGATCGGACTCGATGCCGATGACGTGCGCGCCAAGCTGGCCACCGATGTCGATGTCGACCTGATCGCCGGTCAGGCCAACGAGGCGGCCGAAAAGGGCATCTCCGGCGTACCGACCTTCGTGTTCGCGCAGAAATACGCGGTGTCGGGCGCGCAGGATCCGGCGCAGCTCGCCAAGGCGATCCGTCACATTTCGGCAGAGATCAACGCGCAGGCGGCGGAATAATCAACGCTTCAACAGCTGCTTCGCCCGCTGGCGCAGCGCTTCGCGGCCGCGCAGCGCCAGCGTGATCGGCCCGAACAGCGGATCGCGCGGACGGAGTGGGATCAGCACGTCGCCGACCGCAAATCGGCCGCGCCAGATCGGGTCGATCATCGGGTGATCGGGCGCGGCGGTGGAGTCGACCAGCTTGATCGCCGGGTCGGCGCACAGATGCCGCGTCAGCTCCAGCGTCAGCAGCACGCCGGGCGATAAGCGCGCGTGTTGTTCGGCGATGCCGAGTTTGAAGAAGTAAGCGCGGTCGCCATGCCGCAGCACGATGCCGGCGGCGATCGCCTCGTCGCCCGCTCGGAGCTGTACGATCTCGCAGGCGCCGCGTGCGGCGAGGGCGACGGCCGCCTCGCGCAGCCGCGCCGCCAGCTCCGGCCGGTGCAGCAGCGCGGTGCCGCGGCGGCCCTTCCAGCCGCTGGCCTCCAGCGCCAGAAACACATCGTAGGCCCGGGCGACATCCTCCGGCGTCTGCGCCAGGCTGAAGCGCACCTCGCCATGATCGCCGAGCCGGCGCATCAGCCGGCGATACTCCTTGAGCCGCTTGCCGCCGAGCGCATCGCGCAGCAGCTCCTCGCTGTCGCGGGTCGCGTCGAGGCACGCGCGCGACCAGCCGCGTAGCAGCACCGGCTTCAGCCCTTCGGCCTGCGCAGCGCGGGACAGCATCTGCATCGCCTCGCCGTCGCGCGCGACGTCGCGCAGCAGCAGCGCCCGGGCGCCGGTTGCGCGCGCCTGCGCCAGCAATGACGTGGCGGCTTGCAGCCCATCCTCGCGGTCGAGCAGCGGCGTATCCAGCGAACGGAACGGATCGGCGGAGACCAGCACCGGCAGCGGCAGCCGGAAGGCATGCCAGCAGGACAGCACCGGCAGCAGGCCGGTGAGCTGGCCACTCGAATCGTATGCCATCAGCGCGTGCGTGACGCTGCGGCCGCGGTCGTCGCCATTCGCCGCCAGCGTCCATTCCGGCAGGTAGTAGCCGTTGGGCTCCACCACACGGCCGGCAAGGTCGCGCCAGGCCTGCGCATCGAGTGCGGTGATCGACGGCAGGAGATGGGGCACCGCGTTGTGCGACGCGCTGCGTGGTACCGGCGTTCCCTGTGAAATATCCACCACGTCGGCTTCCTGCATGTTCTGACGGCTTTGGCGGAGCCGCCGTGTCGCGCGGAAGGTACCGGACACAGTGTTCGATCGCGTAAGCGGCGGTTCTGATTTGCCCGATAATGTTAACCCAGTCTTACCCGCGCTGGTTGTTGGCGGCGCCGCGCACTGCTTGGGGCGTGGCGTCCAATTGCCACGGGCGTGAACCGCTTGGATGACCCGGCAGACCAAGCAGCGGGACGTCGAGCGGAAGGAGAGCCGATGGTGAGGGCGATGCTGTGGAACGCGGCTTTGGCTGCGGCGCTGATGCTGGGCGCGGAGGCCGCATGGGCCGAGAGCCGCGTTGCGCTGGTGGTCGGGCAATCGGCCTATCGGGCGGTGCCGGCGCTGCCCAATCCCGCCAACGATGCGAAAGCGGTCGAGAAGCTGCTCGGTGAAGCGGGCTTCGAGGTGACCGCCGCCAACGACCTGACCCAGACCGAGCTGCGCCAGTTGGTCGGCGACTTCGCCGCCAAGATCGCCGCCAAGGGGCCGGACACCGTGGCGCTGGTGTTTTACGCCGGCCACGGCATCCAGGTCGACGGCGAGAACTATCTGATCCCGGTCGATATCGACCCCAAGCGCGAAACCGATATTCCGCTGCAGGCGGTGCGACTAGACGACGTGCTCAACACGCTGACCTCGGTGCCTACCCGAAGCCGCATCATCATGCTGGATGCCTGCCGCAACAATCCGTTCCCCGAGATCCGCAAGACCACCGGCCAGGGGCTGGCACTGGTCGATACCAAGACCGGCTCGCCCGGCACTTTCGTATCGTTCTCGACGTCGCCCGGTGCCGAAGCCGAGGACGGCGGTGGTGCCAACAGCCCCTACACGACGGCGCTGCTGAAAGCCGGGCGGGAAAGCGGGCTGCAGATCGAGGACACCTTCAAGCGCGTGCGGCTGGCGGTCAACAAGGCCACCGAGGGCCGGCAGACGCCGTGGGACTCCTCGTCACTGGTCGACGATTTTCGCTTCTTCGGAGCGATAGAGGCTGCCGCGCAGCCCGCTGCGCAGCCCGAGAAGAAGCGCACGGTCGAGGAATGGCGCAGCCTGCTGAAAGGCAAGAAGGTCGAGGAAGCCAACGAACTGATCGTCGCGGACGGCTCGGTCGACGCCTATGAGGCGTTCGTCTCGCTGTTCGCCGAACCGCCGCTCGGCACCCAGGCGAAGCGCTGGCTGGATCGGCACAAGCGGATGCTGGCGTGGAACAAGGCCGTGCTGGCCAATACGGCGTCCGCCTACAAGGCGTTTCTCGATCAGTATCCCGACAGCGATCTGACCGTCACCGCCAGAAAGCTGGAGCTGCGGCTGCGCAACAAGCCGGAGGTCGCGGTCGCCGTTCCCGTGGCGACGTCGCTTAGTCCGACGCCCGTCGCGGCGCTGACGCCGGCCTCCGGCGCGACCTGTCCCTGCGGCACGCCGCCGGCGATCGAGAAGAAAGCCGAGAAAAAATCCGAGAAGCCGAAGCGTGCCGAGCGCGAGGAGACGCCGAAGCGGGCGGCATCCAAACCGTCGCGCGGGCGGGTGTACTACGAGGACGATGTCGACGACGTGGTGGTCGTGCGGCGTCCGCCCGATTACTACGATGCGCCGCGCGGCCCGACGATCTCGATCGGCGGCGGCTATCGCGGCGGCGGCATCGGGCCGCGCGGGCCGATCGGAGGAAATATCGGCGGGCGGGGCAGCCGTTACTAATCGGGCGTCCGCTGAGACGACCAGCCGATCGATTACTCGAAGGCGACACCGACGCGCTGGGCGCTACTCCAGATCGGCCGGCAGCGATGCATCACCCGGTCGCTCTCGATCACGAGCATGAAGTGCTCGGGCAAGCGCACCGGCCCCTCGACGTCGATCCGCGCGCCGCCGTCTGACAGGTTGCGCACCGTGCAGTCGAAGCCGCCGCCGTTGAAGGCAATCGTGCCGCGTTTGTAGACCCGCTGGCGGGGCGATCCTCGTCGCTCGATCATCGTTGTCTTCCATGGCCCCTGTGAGCCAGACCAGTTTCCCACAGGGAACTTAGGAAAAGTTTGATGCGATTGCGGGCGAAAAGCGGCGCCTATTCAGCTGATGTTTACCAACTCCGCAATCGTCGTTGCGATCGATTTTCAATCGCAGCAGCCTGTCCGCATCGTGAAATTGAGTTCCATTCGGAGATCAAAGGGTGAGGCGGAATGCGCGCTTATTGCGGTGCAAACCCGGACGTCGGCGTCGTCACGGCGGCAGAGACGACTCTCGCGAAGTAGTCGGCGTCACAGCATCGCGAACGCGCTCGCGACCATTGCCACCGGCTTGCGGTCGGTGGCGCTGAGCAGCGTCACGCGGCCGAAACTCATGGTGCGGCCGAGCCGGACCACGCGGGCCTCGGCGAGCACGTCGCTGGACGCCACGGCTTTGAGGAAATGGGTGGTTTGATCGACCGTAGTCATCGGCCGGAAGCCGCGGTTGGCCGCAAGGATCGCGAACACCATCGCGGTGTCGGCGAGGGCCATCAACGCCTGGCCGCAGACGATGCCGCCGCTGCGGCACAGTTTCTCGGAAAACCCCATCCGCAGCGTCGCGCCTGGCTGCCAATCCGCCGCAGCGCCGGGCGGCGGGTCGGTTTCGATCGCCTCGACCGACAGCCCGAGATCGAGCACCCACGGCGCAAACACTTCGCCGAGCGTGCGCCGCGCCTGGTCGAGGTCGAATTCAACCGCCTGCGAGTTTTCCGCCATGTCGTCTCTCCCTGTTCGCGTTTCCGGACGTTGCCGGCCGTGTCGATCGCACGGATCGCGTGTGATTTGCCGCATCGGAGCCGATTCTGTGCGGCTTGAAAACGCCACGGTCGATCCCTTAAGGTTCGGCCGGTTTGGTAGGGTGGCGTATGGGCAAGCGTTCGATACTCGTGTTCGGTGTCGTCGCCGCGGCGATTCTTCTCAATGGTTGTACCCGCTGCGGTCCGATCTGGGAGGATTGGATGCAGTCGCCAAAGTCTTGCAGGTCCGATCGCCTGTGACGGCGGCGTCAGCCTGCCGTAACAAGGGGAAGTGACATGAAGGTACTGCTTGGCGCAGCGGTGTTGGTTTGTTTGATGGGGCCGGTGGCGGCGATTGCCCAAGAGGCGCCGCACGTCAATCTTGTTCCCGAAATCCAGCACAAATCGCCTGAGGAAAAGGCCCAGGATGCGATCCGCGAAAAAGCTTATCGCGACTCGCTACGCAAGATTCCGGACGCGAAGGCCCCGAACGATCCTTGGGGCGATGTGCGTAGCAGTGAAACGACTCCGAAGACTGCGACTACGAAGTCGAAGAAGTCCGGACAGGCCACGAACTAATTTCAGCGGGTAACTGCGGCCAGCTTCGAATAGCGTGGTCAAAACGGCACAGATTTTTCTTGGAAATTGATGTTGATGGACCGTCGCGGCGAATGTTTCGCCGCGCGACTATCGACGCCTTGTGGGCGGAGGTCGTGTTTCGCGATTGCAGGATAACACGTGAATTCTCTCGATGTGGCGTTCGATCCAACGGCGTTTCTGAGCAGCGCGGGACCGGGCCGAACAATCCAGCAATTCCGCAAGCACCAGAGCATCTTTGCGCAAGGCGACAAAGCCGACAGCGTGCTTTACTTGCAGCAAGGTCGCATCAAGCTCGTGGTGATGTCGGAGCAGGGCAAGGAAGGCGTCGTCGCGATCCTCGACGCCGGACAGTTCTTCGGCGAGAGCGCGCTGATCGGACGGCGACGGTTATCGACCGCCGTCGCGCTCGAGGACTGCATCGTCACCACGCTGACCGGTCCGATGCTGATTACCACCATGCAGCGCGAACCCGGCATGTGCGAGTTCTTCATGACGCACCTGCTCAAGCGCAACTGCCGGGTGGAAGAGGATCTGATCGATCAGCTGTTCAATTCCAGCGAGAAGCGCTTGGCGCGGCTGTTACTTCTGCTCGCTGATTTCGGCGAAGGTGATACCGCGAAGTCGCTGCCGGTCGATATCAGTCAGGAGACGCTGGCCGAGATGATCGGGACGACGCGGTCGCGCGTCAGTCACTTCATGAACAAATTCCGCAAGCTCGGCTTCATCAACTACAACGGCCACATCGAAGTCTATCCGTCGCTGCGTAGTACCGTTTTGCCGGACAAGGCGCGGGTGCCGGAGGGCGACGTCCGCCGCTCCGACTAGCGCCGTCGCATTGTCGCCGGCCGGGGCTGTGATCCGGAATTAGCGCCGGTGGCGCGGAGCATGGCCGCGCTCAAACCGAACAGGCGTGCCAAGAGGCTCGAACGAGATCGCACGAGCGGAGAGGTCAGCGCCTGCCGGCCGCGTCCGCAATTTCCCCGGGCGCGAGGACAGCACGGCGAGCCTCAGCTCTTGTCGCCCAGCAGCTTGCCGTCGACGCGATTGACGAAGTGGACTTGGGTGCAAGCCGGACAGCGGATCAGTTCGAACGTGGTCGCTGTCGGAGGGGTGATTTCCTCAGCAACCCAGGCCTGAACCTTCATGGCAGTTCGCGGGCATTTGTAAATCACATGAGGCATCAGGGCCGGAGCTCTCCGGGAATTTTCTGGACCATTGCCGGCCCGACCCCTTCGCCTTTTGATCTAGATCAACAGTAGTAATATTCTACCCAAGAACTCTCGCGAATTCCATGGTCTTCTTAATCTGGTACATACGCACGGTAGCTGAATGCAGTGCGATGCCGCCTGCACGTTGCGGCGGCATCGCCAGATCGAGGGCCCTATTGCCGGGCGCAGCTGACGACGATGCTGCTGGAGGTCGGACCGCAACGAGCCGTCAGCACTCCGCGCTCGACCGTGATGGTGTCGCTGAAGCGGGCCGAGGAACTGCCGACGCACAGCGCCGACACCAGCGTTTCTCCGCTGTCGCAACTGGTCGGGCAGCCGTTGGAGACGCAACTCGTCGACGTCACGGTGCGGATGCTGGAGGCCGAGACGCCGTCCTTGCCGGGCGGGCCGGGAGGTCCGGCCGGGCCTTCGGGACCCTGCTCGCCGCGCGGGCCCGGGGACCCCTGACCCAGGTCGCATCCCCCCATCGCGACGGCCGCGGCCATCAGCACGATCAAAGTCCCGAGACGCATATGTCCACTCCCCTCTGACGATTGGCCCGCGCCCCCGCGAGAGCGGGGCGCACAACATCCGCTGTCCGACGGCGCCCGCACAGGTCGCCTCGGGCGAAGCAACGCTCCGGCGCTCGGGATCGTAGGTCGCAACCGGGACGCAAACGTTGCGATGGCGCAAGAGTATGGGCGAGGCGGGAAGCACGACCTTGGGACCACGCCCTCGTCATCTCGGTGGCGCTACCTTCAGCGCGCCTGTCGCCCGGAATCAAAGAGCCCCGAACGAGGCCATGTTCGGGGCTCCCGTCAGCGTCGGAACTCCCCACCTCTAGAAAGCTCGGCATTGACGGCGCGTAAGCTATCGAGCGAGCTCGGGGCCGCATTGCGTAGAATCAAATACCGCCATGTCTGCAGAGGGATACGAGCAATAGTGGTACCCGGCGCAAGGGCCGGCCGACTCCAGCGTTGCGAGCTGCGCGTCAGCGTTGCGACTACGCCTCGACGCGCAACGTGCTCGCCGCCGGCTAAGCCCCGCTGCGGTTGGTACGGTCGCGCTCACTCAGGTTGGCGATCAACTGCATCAGCACCCGCCGCCGCTCCTCGTCGTGGGTTTCCGACAGCAGCCGGCGATACAGTTTGAGATTTTCCTCGCGAACAAACTTGTCCAATGATGTCCCCGTTCGTTTCAGGCACTGACTCACGCCGCCGCCGGCATGAAACGACTGCGATGAAACCGAATGGTGGAAAAATACAGCGTCTGAGAATGGCTGTCGATCCGAGAGCCTCATAACGAAGTGCACGTGAATCAACGGACGTTGTAAGGAGAAGCCTTACATATTGAGGTTCACCGAGTGGATCGGTCGCCGTTCTCAAGCGCCGGGCGTTGCGCCTGGGGCGGCATTGTTCAGCAGCTGCGCGATCGCCGCCACCACCTGCGAAGGCGCGAACGGCTTGGTGATCAGCAGGCTGTTGGGGACGCCGCGAGACGCCCATTCGGCAGCGCTGTCGCCCGTCATGTAGACCACCGGAAAGCTCGGATCGGTCTCGCGGGCGATCCGGCCGACGTCCCATCCGTCCATGCGGTCGCGGCCGAGATTGATGTCGGTCAGCACAGCGCGGAATCGCTGCGGCTCCGCGAGCAGCTTCTGGGCTTGCTCGCCCGAAGAGGCCACTTCGACTTCGAAACCACCTTCTTCGAGGGCTTCTTGTACGACGCTCTGGATCATAGGTTCGTCTTCGACGACCAGGATCACGATCGAATTTTCCAAGACGAACCCCTGCCACAGGCGTCTACCAAAACAACAAGTCGCATGGGCTGTGAAAGTTCCATTTTGCGGCTGCGCAAGGGGCGTCCGCGCCGGTTGTGATTCCTAAGGCGGGGATGGTCCGCTCGCGCCGACGCGCTAAGCAGGGCCCGAGAAAAGCGCGGAGTTGTCGCTATGACGTGGTACGTGGACGCCATCCTGGTCGGGATCATTCTGCCTTGGATCATCGTGACCTATCGGCTGATCGCGGCCTTTCGCGCCGGTGTCGCAGAAGGGCTGATCGCCTGGGCGAAATGGGCGGTGCCGTGTATTCCGGCGATGCTGCTGGTGATGTGGGGCATCCAAAGTCTGCGCTAGCGAGCTCGCAGCGCCGCCCGCGAGCTCAGCTCGTCGCGTCGCCCCGATGAATCGACAGCATCATGCCGTTCTTGATCCGCCGGGCTTCGGTGAAAGCCCGCTGCACGCCGGGGTCGGCGGAGTCGGTCGAGAAGGTGATCAGCTTGTTGCAGTTCGGGCACTGCACCTGGACGCCTTCGCGGACGTTCCTGATCTTCTCGCGGAACGGCACGCGGCACTTGGTACACAGCACCCGGATCTTGTCCGGCGGCTTGGTCGGAGCGAGCTGCATGGTCATCCCGTAGTTCTGCGCGGCGACGGTTGACAAACGGTGAACAGCTCCGCGCTCAAGGCTCGGGGTGAGGGGTTGCCGCCGAACCGCCGATGTCGGGGAGCGGAGCGCTGCCGAGCCGGGAGGGGGCCTCCGAGATCCGCCAATGCGTCGGCCGCCGCGGCACGAACTCGTGGGTCTCGCAATGCACCCATCCGCCGATCACCCGGCGACACGGTTCCATCCGCCATTCCACGCGGCCGTCGACGATCACGGCCAACTCCAGCCGCACATCGAAATTCTCTGTGCCGATCGGATGCCACATTCGACTAAAGGTGCACTGTCCCAGACTCCCGGCATTGTCCCCGATCAATTACGAGCCGATTCGCCCCGGGTTTCACGCATTAATCGCGGCTTGCCGTGGGCAGGGCAGACATCGCGAGGTCGGCCACAAAGGATGTCGCCCGGTGCTGTCCTAGTTAGGACACGCGCAAAGGGAACTTAGGACAATTAAGTAGGAGGAACCCACCCCGGCGGGGGGGCATAGCTCTGCGGTCTAGTCGCAAGTGTCTTGCCGCTCGCATCCATGATGGTGGCGGGCATCAGATGCCGAGCAAGCCGACCTGCGGTAATGTTTGTCCCGGATTACAGACGTTTAAGAGCTCTCGTGCGTGTCCTCGGCGGCCTGAAGGCGTTCCTGCGAAGATTTGTTTAGCTGGAAGCCGGAAGCGAACCCGGCGGACGGCCGGAACGTGATCGCTGTCGGCGCTGATGCTGATCGCGCGATCGAAAAGGTTGTCGATCGCATCCTGCTTCCGCACACAAAAACGCCCCGCCAGCCGAAAGGCCGGAGGGGCGTTGTTGTTTCTGTGTGTCGATGACCATGCTTGCAGAATTAAGATTAATGCTTGCACATTTTTGTGCAAGCATTAATCTTAATTCTGCAAGCATAGGAGCCCCCCCGTGGCAAAGAAATCTGCTGATAAAGTCAAGGCCGCTCTCGCGCGAGCACAGATTTTGCCGCCAGAACGACGTGCCGAGATTGCGCGGCAAGCGGCAAAAGCTCGCTGGGGAGAGGGGAAGCAACCTCTGCTCGCAAAATATGGGGCGGCAGACCGCCCCCTAAAAATAGGCAGCATTGAAATCCCTTGTTACGTGCTGGCTGACGGTACGCGCGTCTTGGCACTCCGGGGGCTGTATGCCGGCATTGGCCTCTCACCCGGTGGTGGTAGGAGCGGCGAGCGCAAAATCGTTGATTTGATGGTCAGTTTAGCAATAAAGGGTATAGATATCAGGGGCTTAATCGCGCGCGTGGATTCGCCAATTCGGTTTACTCCGCCGCATGGTGGCCCGCCTGCTGATGGCTTCGAAGCAACGATCTTGCCCGATATCTGCGCGGTGCTGATAGATGCCCATCAGAAAGGAAAGCTCGGCAAGTATCGAGAGCATCTTGCTACGCGCGCGGCGATCCTCCAGCACGGTTTTGCGACTGTTGGAATCATCGCGCTCGTCGATGAAGCAACAGGCTATCAAGATTTTCGTCAGCGAGATGCGCTCGCAAAGATTCTGGAAAAGTTTGTTGCAAAGGAGTTGAGACCGTGGGTCAAGACATTCCCGGCGGAGTTCTACAAACAGATATATCGGCTCAATGGTTGGTCCTACACCGAGAATGCCGGTCGGCCGGGCGTGATAGGGCATTGGACAAATAACATCATTTACAAAAGGCTCGCACCCGGGGTCTGGGAAGAATTGAAACGCCTCACCCCCAAGACCCCAAGCGGCTCATACAAAAACAAGCTATTCCAGCGCTTAACCGAGGATGTTGGGCATCCGAAACTTCGTGAACACATGAGCGCGGTTTTGATGCTGATGAAATACTCTCCGCATTGGAAAGTGTTCATGGATCGGCTTGATCGAGAGTTTCCGCAGTGGGGTAAGAATTTCTTGCTGCCGTTCCCGGAGGATTACGCGCCTCCTGGTCTTCCGCCGCCGCCCAACTTCGTGGACAATTGAAAAGAAAGAGGCCGCCAACTAAGGCGGCCTCTTTCAGATCACGGTTTGCGCTTGCGTAGAATTTTATCCAGGGTGCGCTCCAGATCGATCCTGCGAATACGCGCGGCTTCGGCCTGTGACGGTAAGCCAAAAGTGTTCGCCATTCGCAGCCAGAATTCCTCGTCGGTCTCCATTCTGCGCTCCTATCATCCGGACTTAGGGACGAAGCTTCTAATACCCGATTCTTGCTTACACTCGGTGAGCCAATTTTGGAGGGACCCCAGTAAATAGGACACGCCACAATCCATCTTAGGACACTCTGGGTCAAATACGGACAGTGCCTGTCGCCCAAAAAGAACATATTGCGAACAGAGAACAAATAGCGTACATTGCATCTATCGATCATCGGACCTCGCGGTTTGTCCCCCCGGCGAATCCCGTTCATAAGGAGCATCACATGGCTTCCGCCCCCACTGCCCTGCGTATCGTCGAAGGTTCTTCCATGGACAAATCCAAGGCGCTGTCCGCCGCGCTGTCTCAGATCGAGCGCCAGTTCGGCAAGGGCTCGGTGATGAAGCTCGGCAAGAACGATCGCTCGATGGACATCGAGACGATCTCGTCCGGCTCGCTGGGGCTGGATATCGCGCTCGGCGTCGGCGGCCTGCCGAAAGGGCGCATCGTCGAGATCTACGGGCCGGAATCCTCGGGTAAGACCACGCTGGCGCTGCATTGCGTCGCCGAGGCGCAGAAGAAGGGCGGCATCTGCGCCTTCGTCGACGCCGAGCACGCGCTCGACCCGGTGTATGCCCGCAAGCTCGGCGTCAATGTCGACGAACTGCTGATTTCCCAGCCGGACCATGGCGAGCAGGCGCTCGAGATCGCCGATACGCTGGTGCGCTCCGGTGCCATCGACGTGCTGATCATCGACTCGGTGGCGGCGCTGGTGCCGCGCGCCGAGCTCGAAGGCGAGATGGGCGACGCGCTGCCCGGCCTGCAGGCCCGGCTGATGAGCCAGGCGCTGCGCAAGCTCACCGCCTCGATCAACAAGTCGAACACCATGGTGATCTTCATCAACCAGATCCGCATGAAGATCGGTGTGATGTACGGCTCGCCGGAAACCACCACGGGCGGCAATGCGCTGAAGTTCTACGCCTCCGTCCGCCTCGACATCCGCCGCATCGGTCAGATCAAGGAGCGCGACGAGGTCGTCGGCAACCAGACCCGCGTCAAGGTGGTGAAGAACAAGCTGGCGCCGCCGTTCAAGCAGGTCGAATTCGACATCATGTACGGCGAGGGCGTGTCCAAGATGGGCGAAATTCTCGACCTCGGCGTCAAGGCCGGCATCGTCGAGAAGTCCGGTGCGTGGTTCTCGCACGACAGCCAGCGGCTCGGTCAGGGGCGTGAGAACGCCAAGGCGTTCCTCAAGGCCAATCCGGATCTCACCGCCAAGATCGAAGCGGCGATCCGGCAGAATTCCGGCCTGATCGCCGAACAGATCCTCGCCGGCTCGCCCGAAAACGACGCCGAGGGCGAGGAGCCGGTCGACGAATAAAACGAGGCTGCGCCCCGACACGTGGCCATGATCGCCCGCGCAAGCGGGCGATGTCGTTTCCAGCGTGCGAGTTGGTGTGCATGCCGTGCCTTAACCGACGGCCGTCATCGCCCGCGAAAGCGGGCGACCCAGTATTCCAGCGCGCTCACTGCTTTATCACGCGACGCAGACGCGCGTTGACGTTACGCGTCACGTTAAGCGCTCTGCGATACTGGATCACCAGCATGCGCGGGTGATGACCACCTTGGTTGCGTCCCGCCAAAGCTACTCCGCTGGCGGCTGTTTGATGATCTCATGGCCTTTCCGCACGCGGCCACTGCGCCGTTCGACGGCCGCTTGTCCCCGTTTACTCCGCCGCCCGCGCGTAGTCCGCCGCCAGGGCGTAGTCTTCGATCGGTGGGCAGGAGCACACCAGGTTGCGGTCACCATAGACGTTGTCGACGCGGCCGACCGGGCTCCAGTATTTGTCGGTCCGCGAATGCGGCGCCGGGAAGCAGCCTTCGGTCCGCGGATAGGGCCGGGTCCACTCCGCCGAGGTGACGTCGTGCACGGTATGCGGCGCATGGCGCAGCGGCGATTGTTCGATCTTGAAACGGCCTTCCTCGACCTGCGCGATCTCGCGGCGGATCGCGATCATGGCGTCGCAGAACCGGTCGATCTCGGCCTTGGATTCCGATTCGGTCGGCTCGATCATCAGCGTGCCGGGGACCGGGAAGCTCATGGTCGGGGCGTGGAAGCCGTAGTCGATCAGCCGCTTGGCGATGTCGTCGACGGTGACGCCGCTGGTCGTCTTCAGCGGCCGCGGATCGACGATGCATTCGTGCGCGACGCGGCCGCGCAGGTTGCGATACAGCACCGGGAAGTGCGGCTGCAGCCGGTCGGCGATGTAGTTGGCGTTGAGGATCGCGATCTCGGTGGCGCGCTGCAGCCCGGCGCCGCCCATCATCAGGATGTAGATGTAGGAGATCGTCAGGATCGACGCCGAGCCGTACGGCGCGGCGGACACCGTGCCGCCGCCGTGCAGCACGCCGCTCGTCGGCTCGCCTTCGGCCGGATGACCGGGCAGGAACGGCGCCAGATGCGCCTTGACGCCGATCGGCCCCATGCCCGGGCCGCCGCCGCCGTGCGGAATGCAGAAGGTCTTGTGCAGATTGAGGTGGCTGACGTCGGCGCCATAGGCGCCGGGCCGGGCGAGGCCGACCTGGGCGTTGAGATTGGCGCCGTCGAGATACACCTGGCCGCCATGCTGGTGGACGATGTCGCAGATCTCGCGGATGTGCTCCTCGAACACGCCATGCGTCGACGGGTAGGTGATCATCACTGCGGCGAGATTGGCCGAATGAGCTTCGGCCTTGGCGCGCAGGTCCTCGACGTCGACGTCGCCGTGGCTGTTGCAGGCGACCACCACCACATCCATCCCGACCATTGCGGCCGACGCCGGATTGGTGCCGTGCGCCGAGGAGGGGATCAGGCAGATCTTGCGATGCGGCTCACCGCGCGACAAATGATAGCCGCGGATCGCCAGCAGCCCGGCATATTCGCCCTGCGCGCCAGAATTCGGCTGCAGCGACACCGCGTCATAGCCGGTGATCTCGGCCAGCCAGGCTTCGAGCCGCGCGAACATCGCGTGATAGCCTTCCGCCTGCGCGCGCGGCACGAACGGATGCAGGCTGCCGAATGCCGGCCAGGTCAGCGGCATCATCTCGGTGGTGGCGTTGAGCTTCATGGTGCAGGAGCCGAGCGGGATCATCGCGCGGTCGAGCGCGAGATCGCGGTCGCTCAGCTTGCGCATGTAGCGCAACAGCTCGGTCTCCGAGCGATAGTCCTGGAACGCGGCCTGCGTCATGAAATCGCTGGTGCGCTTCAGCGCTTCCGGCAGCGTATCGGACGCGTCACGCTCGATGTCCGCATAGCCGAGCGAGCCGCCGAACGCGCGCCACAGCGCCTCGATAGTCGCCGGCGTCGTGGTCTCATCAAGCGCGATGCCGAGCGACGTCGGGTTGATCCGCAGGTTGATCCTCTCGGCCTCGGCGCGCGCCACGATGGCGTCGCGCTGGTCGCCGACCTCGATGGTCAGCGTGTCGAAATAGGTGTCGTTCGCCGGCGCAAAGCCGAGCTGTTTCAGGCCGGCTGCCAGCGTCGCGGTGCGGCGGTGGACGCGTCGGGCGATCGCGGCGAGCCCGTCGGGACCGTGATACACCGCGTACATCGCGGCGATCACCGCCAGCAGCACCTGCGCGGTGCAGATGTTGGAGGTCGCCTTCTCGCGGCGGATGTGCTGCTCGCGGGTCTGCAGCGCCAGCCGATAAGCGGGCTGGCCGTGGCTGTCGATCGACAGGCCGACGATGCGCCCGGGCAGGCTGCGTTTCAGGCTGTCGCGGGCCGACATGTAGGCGGCGTGGGGGCCGCCATAGCCCATCGGCACGCCGAACCGCTGCGCCGAGCCGATTGCGATATCGGCGCCAAGTTCGCCCGGCGGCGTAATCAGGGTCAGCGCCAAGAGATCGGCGGCCATCACGGCGAGCGCACCCTTTTCGTGCAGCCTGGCGATGACGGCGCGAGGATCGCGCAGCGCGCCAGAGGAGCCCGGATATTGCAGCAGCGCACCGAATACTTCGGCGGCGTCCAGATCGGTCTCCGGATCGCCGACCAGGATGGTCCAGCCGAGCGGCTCGGCGCGGGTTCGCAGCACCGCCAGCGTCTGCGGATGGGTGTCGCGATCGACGAAGAAGGTTTTCGACTTCGCTGCCGAAGCGCGCTCCGCCAGCGCCATCGCTTCGGCAGCGGCGGTGGCCTCGTCGAGCAGCGAGGCGTTGGCGACGTCGAGCCCGGTGAGATCGCAGATCATGGTCTGGAAGTTGAACAGCGCTTCCAGCCGGCCCTGGCTGATCTCCGGCTGATACGGCGTGTAGGCCGTGTACCAGGCGGGATTCTCCAGGATATTGCGCTGGATCACGGTCGGCAGGATCGTGCCCGAATAGCCTTGGCCGATCAGTGAGGTGAATACTTGGTTCTGCGCCGCCAGCTCGCTCATATGCGCCAGCGCCTCGGTCTCCGACAGCGGTGCGCCGAGCGCCAGCGGCTCCTTGTTGCGGATCGCAAACGGCAGCGTCTCGGCCATCAGCTGCTCGAGGCTACCGGCGCCGACCGTGGACAGCATCTCGCCGATATCCTGCGGCGAGGGCCCGATATGCCGGCGCACGAAGTCATTGGCGGCGTCGATCGGTCGGCGATGCGGCATGCGAGGCTCCTGATCCAAAAAAGATGCTCACGCCGTCATTGCGAGGAGCGAAGCGACGAAGCAATCCAGAGGCGCAATGCTCGGGTCGCTGGATTGCTTCGCTTCGCTCGCAATGACGAGGAATAGTCAGCAACAACTCAGGCCGTGTGGGCCTTGTAGGCGGCGGCGTCCATCAGGCCGTCGAGTTCGCTCTTGTCGGCGATCTTCAGCTTGAAGAACCACGCGGCGCCGTCGGCGTCCGAATTCACCAATGCCGGCTCGGTGCCGAGCGTCTCGTTGACCTCGAGCACTTCGCCGGAGATCGGCGCGTAGACGTCCGAGGCCGCCTTGACCGACTCGACCACCGCGGCGGCCTCCGCTTTCTTGACGCTGCGGCCGACCTTCGGCAGTTCGACGAACACCACGTCGCCGAGCTGTTCCTGCGCGTAGTTGGTGATGCCGATGGTAGCGACGTCGCCTTCGATCTTCAGCCATTCGTGATCGGAGGTGTAGAGCGTGGTCATGCGGGGTCCTCAGCGCTTGTAGGTGTTCGGAACGAACGGCATGGCGGCGACGCGCAGCGGCAGGCGCTGGCCGCGCACCTCGGCGAAAACCTGGGTGTCGAGGCCGGCGTGCGGTCGCGTCAGGTAGCCCATCGCCACCGGGGCGTTCAGGCTCGGGCCGAAGCCGCCGGAGGTGACGCTGCCGATCGGTTCGGCCGAGTCGGCGCTGGCGAACAGCGGCGCACCTTCGCGCACCGGGGCGCGGCCCTCGGGCCGCAGGCCGACGCGGGTGCGCGACGTGCCGCCGTCGAGCTGCTGCAGGATCACCGAATCACCGAAGAAGCCGCCCGGGCGGGCGCCGCCGCTGCGCCGGCTTTTCTGGATCGACCAGATCAGCGCGCCTTCGACCGGCGTCGTCGCAGTGTCGATGTCGTGGCCGTAGAGGCAGAGCCCGGCTTCGAGCCGCAGGCTGTCGCGGGCGCCGAGCCCGATCGGCAGCACGTCCGGATCGGCCAGCAGCTGCTCGGCGAACCCTTCGGCGCCGTCCGCCGGCACCGAGATCTCAAACCCGTCCTCGCCGGTGTAGCCGGAGCGCGACACGATGCAAGGCAGGCCGGCCACAGTCAGCTCCGCCACATCCATAAACTTCAGCTTGGCGACATCTGCACAGAATTTCGCCAGCACGCTCTCGGCCTTCGGGCCCTGCAGCGCCAGCAGCGCGCGCTCGGGGAGGGCGGTGATGTCGCAAACGTCCGACAGATGCGCCCGCAGATGCGCCTCGTCCTCGGTCTTGCAAGCGGCGTTGACCACCAGGAACAGCCGGTCGCCCAGATTGGTGACCATCAGATCGTCGAGGATGCCGCCGGATTCATTGGTGAACTGCGCGTAGCGCTGGCGGCCGGGGGCGAGCGCCGCAATGTCCTGCGGCACCAGTCTTTCCAGCGCGTGCGCGGCGTCTTGGAGCTGGCCGGACTTCGCCCGCAGCTCGATCTGCCCCATATGCGAGACGTCGAACAGGCCGGCGGCGGCGCGGGTGTGGAGATGTTCTTTGAGGACGCCGGGCGCGTATTGCACCGGCATGTCGTAGCCGGCGAACGGCACCATCTTTCCGCCGCGCGCCAGATGCAGCGCGTGCAGCGGGGTTCGTTTCAAGGCAGCCGTATCTTCACGGGCCAGCATTTCCAGGCTCCCACGGTTCCCGAGACCGATTTCTCGTCACCATTCGAGCCCCATCTGTCGCTGTGCCTGAGAGCATTATCCCGTCGGCGGACCCGCCCCGGGGTGTACCCGGCAAGGTCTCTTTCCAGATGTCATCAAGTCGCGCGGTCCGTTTGCCTGAGAGTTTCCGGGGCGGTTGCTCCTTCGGCGCCGGCCCTCCCTTCACTGAAGGATTGGGCCGATCTCTCCCGACGCGACTTAGTCTCAACAGGTAGGACACAAACACGGCCGCAGCAAGGCTGTCAACGCAGTGCAGCGAGCTATCAACGGCTGTTCGCAACCGCCCCAGGTGGCACCGAGGTCAGTCCGCAGGTCAGTCCCCGGGGCGGGTGGCAAACAATTGAATCAGTGCCCACTTTCTGGACAGAGGGCGGCCCCGCGTCTAAAAGGCTGAACTCCGGAACGGTGGGTCCGGCGGGCATTTCGCGGGTATTCCGGGTGATTGGACGAACATGAGCGGCGTTAACGAAATCAGGTCTGCGTTTCTGAACTACTTCGCCAAGAACGGCCACGAGGCCGTCTCGTCGTCGCCGCTGGTGCCGCGCAACGACCCGACGCTCATGTTCACCAATGCGGGCATGGTGCAGTTCAAGAACGTCTTCACCGGTCTGGAGAAGCGCCCGTATCAGCGCGCCACCACCTCGCAGAAATGCGTCCGCGCCGGCGGCAAGCACAACGACCTCGACAATGTCGGCTACACCGCCCGGCACCTGACCTTCTTCGAAATGCTCGGCAACTTCTCGTTCGGCGATTACTTCAAGGAACGCGCGATCGAGCTCGCTTGGAATCTGATCACCAAGGATTTCGGCCTGAAGAAGGACAAGCTGCTCGTTACCGTGTACCACACCGACGACGAGGCGGCGGGTTACTGGAAGAAGATCGCCGGCTTCTCCGACGATCGCATCATCCGCATCCCGACGAGTGATAATTTCTGGGCGATGGGCGACACCGGTCCGTGCGGCCCGTGCTCGGAGATCTTCATCGATCGCGGCGAGCATATTTTCGGCGGCCCGCCCGGCTCGCCGGACGAGGACGGCGACCGCTTCCTCGAATTCTGGAACCTGGTGTTCATGCAGTACGACCAGGTGACGAAGGACGAGCGCGTGCCGCTGCCGCGTCCGTCGATCGACACCGGCATGGGCCTCGAGCGCATGGCGTCGATCCTGCAGGGGGTCGACAGCGTGTTCGAGACCGACCTGTTCCGCAATCTGATCGATGCGACGTCGTCGGCGCTCGGCCGCGGTCCGAGCGGCGACGATGCGGCGTCGTTCCGCGTCATCGCCGATCATCTGCGCTCGTCGTCGTTCCTGATCGCGGACGGCGTGCTGCCGTCGAACGAAGGCCGCGGCTACGTGCTGCGCCGGATCATGCGCCGCGCGATGCGCCACGCCCAGCTGCTCGGCGCCAAGGAGCCGCTGATGTGGCGGCTCGTGTGGGCGCTGGTGCGCGAGATGGGCCAGGCCTATCCCGAGCTGGTGCGCGCCGAGGCGATGATCGAAGAGACGATGCGGCTCGAAGAAACGCGCTTCCGCAAGACGCTGGAGCGCGGCCTGTCGATCCTCGACGAAAAGAGCGCGACCCTGAAGAAGGGTGACATGTTCGACGGCGAGACCGCGTTCACGCTGTACGACACCTATGGCTTCCCGCTCGACCTGACCCAGGATGCGCTGCGCAACCGCGGCATCAATGTCGATATCGCGTCCTTCACAGACGCGATGGACCGTCAGCGCGCCAAGGCGCGCGCGTCGTGGGCGGGCAGCGGCGAGGCGGCGACCGAGGCGGTGTGGTTCGGCCTGCGCGACAAGCACGGCGCCACCGAATTCCTCGGCTACGATACCGAGACGGCCGAGGGCGTCGTCACCGCACTGGTCAAGGACGGCAACGAGGTCGACGCGCTCAAGGCCGGTGATCAGGGAGCAATCGTGCTCAACCAGACGCCGTTCTACGCCGAGTCCGGCGGCCAGGTCGGTGACACCGGCGTGCTGATCGCCGATGGCGTGCGCTTCGTCGTCACCGATACGCTGAAGAAGGCCGGCGATCTGTTCGTGCATTTCGGCACGGTCGAGCAGGGCGCGATTGCGCTCGGCGACGCTCTGGCGCTCGAGGTCGATCACGCCCGCCGTTCGGCGATCCGCGCCAATCACTCGGCGACGCATCTGCTGCACGAGGCGCTGCGGCAGGTGCTCGGCGATCACATCGCGCAGAAGGGCTCGATGGTGGCGCCCGACCGGCTGCGCTTCGACTTCGTGCACCAGAAGCCGATCACGCCGGACGAGCTGCGCCAGGTCGAGGACATCGCCAACGACATCGTGCTGGAGAACGACGAAGTCGTGACCCGGCTGATGGCGGTCGACGACGCCCGCGAGGCCGGCGCCCGCGCGCTGTTCGGCGAGAAATACGGCGACGAGGTCCGTGTCGTGTCGATGGGCAAGGCTGCGCGCGAGCATGGGAGCAACGCGCTCGGCTGGTCGGTCGAACTCTGCGGCGGCACCCATGTGAAGCGCACCGGCGATATCGGGTTGGTGTCGATCACCGGCGAAAGCGCGGTCGCCTCCGGCGTCCGCCGCATCGAGGCGCTGACCGGCAAGCAGGCGCGGCAGGCGCTGAACAATCTGCGCAACGATCTGCGCGTCGTCTCGGCCGAGCTGAATGCCTCGCTGGGCGACGTCACCTCGCGCGCCAGCGCGATCGTGCAGGAGCGCAAGAAGCTCGAGCGCGAACTTGCCGAGGCGCGCAAGAAGCTGGCGATGGGCGGCGGCGCTGCGGCCGGTGGCGGCGGCAGCGACGTGCGCGACATCGGCGGCGTCAAGCTGATGGCGCGCTCGGTCGAGGGCATCGAGATCAAGGATCTCAAGAGCCTGGTCGATCAGGGCAAGAAGCAGATCGGCTCCGGCGTGATCGCGCTGATCGCCAAGAGCGAGGACGGCAAAGGCTCGGTCGTGGTCGGCGTCACGCCCGACCTGGTCGCGCGGTTCTCCGCGGTCGATCTGGTGCGCAAGGCGTCCGAAGTGCTCGGCGGCAAGGGCGGCGGCGGCAAGCCCGACATGGCGCAGGCCGGCGGCCCCGACGGCAGCAAGGCCGACGCCGCGCTGGAAGCGATCGCCGCCGCGATCGGCGGATAGCATGAACGACACAGTGGCGTGGCGGGTCGAACAGGCCTGCCTCGATGCCTGGCCGGCGCTGCGGAGCGCGATGCGCGGCGACTGGCTGCTGCGATTCGGAGAGGGCGTCTCCCGCCGCGCCAACTCGGTCAACCCGCTGCACGACCGCGCCACGTCGATTGCCGAGCACCTTGATAGTTTCGCGGCGCTGTATCGACACCACGGCCAGCCGCTGATCGTGCGCGTGCCGACGCTGCTCGCCGGCGCCGCGCAGATCGAGCGCGAACTCGATCAGCACGGTTTCGGCCGCGAAGGCGAGACCTGCACGCTGCTGCGGGATTTCGGCGGCGAGCGGTTCGTCGAGCATGCGTCCGCGGCGGCTGCGCGCGCCGTCGATGCGTCTGATCGAGGTAAGCCTGCAGCTGATCCATCCGTTGCCGCGCCCGACATCACCATCGTCCCGCGCGCCGATGCTGACTGGCTCGCCGCGATCGCGCGGCTGCAGGCACAGACGCCGTCGCATGCGGCGGTGTATGCCCGGGTGGTCGCCGCGATTGCCTTGCCGACCGGCTTCGCCGCGCTTCGCAAAGACGGCCGCATCGTCGCCACCGCCTATGGCGTGCTGCACGGCGACCTGCTGGTGATCGAGTCGGTCGTGGTCGACGAAGCGTTGCGCGGGCAAGGTCTCGGCCGCCGCCTGATGCATGCACTGTTCGCTTGGGCCGTTAGCCACGGCGCCAAAGCCTCCTGCCTGCAAGTCGTCGCCGACAACACCGCCGGCCGCGCCCTCTACGCCAGCCTCGGCTTCGACCAGGAACTCTACCGCTACCACTACCGCCGCGCTTCCAACTAACAACCTCTCCCCGGGTCATTCCGGGGCACGCAGCGAAGCTGCGTGAACCCGGAATCTCGAGGTTGTGACGAAGACCTGCTCAACACCTGCGAGATTCCGGATCGCCGCTGCGCGGCGTCCGGAATGACGGTGCTTGGGGCGAGCGAGCTGACGACGCGGACGGGCTGCGCCGCCTCACACCGCCACGCTGGACAGCGGCTGCTCAACTGTCTGCGGCGGCGGGGCGGCGGTGGCTTCGTCGAGGCAGTAGGCGACGGCATCGCGTAGGCTGGTGACGATCGTGTCTGCCTGAACGGAGCCCTGGCCGTCGGGGGTCGTCGCGCCCGTCGCCGATAGCAGCGCCACCATGATCTTCGCCCGCGGCGCCTTGCGGCGCAGGCGGCGTACCGCGTAGCGGATATGCGTGCTGTTCGGGACTTCCAGATACGTCAGGCACACCAGCGCGACGTCCGAGGTGTCGAGGCCGAAGATGTTCTTGGTCGCCAGCGCGCCGGGCGGCTCGGCCCGGGCGCCGAGGCCGTGCACGCGGCACAGATGCGACAGCATCAACGCCGCGGCTTCGTCGAGCTCGCTGCGGCCGCCGATACACAGCACCGGCGCTGCGCTCTGCCAGTGCGGCTCCAACTCGGCCGGAGTCAGCGTCGGCAGCCCATCATGAGCATGCGCCGTGGGCGTTTCGTCCACAGCCGCGGCTGCTTCGGCGTCTTCGGTAGTCTCTTCGCCGTCCGCCTCCTGCTCGACCTCGTCGGTGAGATCCTCTGTGAACTCCAGCACCGTGTCCTTGATCCGCGCCAGCCGCACCGCGTCGAGCGCACCGCGTTCGAGATCCGCCTGAGCCAGCTGCAGGCCCTTCATCGCGACGTCGTCGTAGTAGGACGACAGCGAGCGCTCCTTCAGAAATTGCTCGGCCTTCTCGGCGGCCTCGGTCGGGTCGCCGGCCAGCATCCGCTGATAGAAGATCTCCGGCGGCGACAGCGCCGGCCGGTCGCCGAACATCACGTCGAGAAACGCCAGCCGCTCGACGTGGCGGCCGAGCACGACCAGGCACACCGTCAGCGGCGTCGCCAGCACCAGGCCGATCGGTCCCCACAGCGCGGTCCAGAACGTCGCCGAAATCACCACCGCCACCGGCGACAGGCCGGTGGTGCGGCCGTACACCCAGGGTTCGACCACATGGGCGATCGCCGGCTCGATGACGAAGAACAACACGGCCGTCCAGATCAGCATCGACCAGCCCGGATCCACCGCCACCGCCAGCGTCAGCGGAAACGCCGCCGCGATGATCGAGCCGATATACGGCACGAAGCGCAGCACCGCGGCGAGGATGCCCCACAGCGCGGGGCTCGGCACGCCGATGATCCACAGGCCGGCGCCGATCAGCACACCAAAGAAGGAATTGAGCAGCAACTGATTGAGGAACAGCCGGCTCAGCCGGCCCGCCGCATCGTCCAGCGCCGCGGTGGTGCGCTGCAGATCGTGTGTGCCGGCGAGGCGGATCAGCCGATTCCGCAGATCTTCCTTCTGCAGCAGAATGAAGATCACGAAGATCACGATGATGCCGGTCATCGCCAGCGGCGAGATCAGCGGCGCGATCAGCGAGCGCAGATTGGCCAGCGTCCCCGGATCGGGCTGCAACACCTCGACCGGGACGGGCGCAACCGGACGGCCGGATGAGGTCGTCGGCGATGCATTGTTCAGCGACGGCGCCGCGTTGTTCGGCCTGTTCAGTTCCTTGCTGAGATCCTGCAGCATGCCCTCGGCGCGCTCCAGCGTCGAGGAGCCGCCGGTGACGCCGCGCAGCGAGGTGATCTTGCCCTGGATCGTGGACTGATACTGCGGCAGGTCGCTGGCGAGCCGCGACAGCTGCGTGGCGATCAGGCTGCCCAGCGCGAAGATCACCGCAAACGCGAGCAGCACCGAGACGATCGCCGCCACGGCCCGCGGCACCCGGATCGCCTGCAGCAGATTGACCGGCCGCGCCAGCACGAAGCTGAGCAGGATCGCCAGCGCCACCGGCACGAATACCTCGCGCCCGACATACAGCGCCGAAATGATGATCACCGCCAGGATCGTGACGGCGCAGGCGCCGACCAGGCCGGCGACGTCTTCCAGGCTTTGAGCTTTCCCCAGCTTCATCCGTTCGACGCCTTCGATGACGTTGATGATCGGACGATGCGCCGACCCCGCAGCCAGCCGCCTCGAACCAGACAGCAGGCCGCACCGATCGATAAGTAAGCTCGTGAAACTCAGTTCCGTGCCTCGCCCGCGCCCGGGCGATGCCGCTGCCTCTCCGCGAGTCATTCCGGGCGCGCAGCGCAATTGCGTGAACCGGAATACCGGAATTGTTACGAGGACCGTGCCGCCGATAGCGAAATTGCCGGGGCCGATAGCACGCCTCCGGTCATTCCGGTGCGCTCGCGCGGCCCGCGAAGCCGCACTCCGTTCGCCGCTAAATCAATGACTTCCGCACCGATTCAAACGCCGTCGATGGCTTGCTCGTTCGGGTTGTTAGATCCGATCTAAGTCTGAAGGTAGAGGTATTCCATTCCCACTCGGGTTCCGGGCATACGGAACTCTGGATATACCCCGTTGAGTAGGTCGACACGTCGACCTGGTGGGGGCGGCCTATGACAACAACACGCCATGCGATGACGCGTGCTGCGATTTCCTGTGCCGCAGGCACGATGATTGTCGTCCTGATGGACGTCTCTCCCGCCTTGCCACAAGGCACCGCAACGCCGCTTCCATCCGTCACCGTTGACGCGCCGCAGCAGGCACGTCGAGCGACGTCCGCCTCGCGCGGTCGTAGCAGTTCGTCGACGTTGCGGCGCATCGTGCGCGCACGCCAGCCGTCCAACCAGCTGCCGCAAGCTACGCGCGCGGCGACTGCTGCGCGCGAGACTGCCTGGGGACATGTCGACGGCATTGTCGCGACCCGCAGCGGCACCGGCACCAAGACCGATACGCCGTTGATCGAGACGCCGCAGTCGATATCCGTCGTGACGCAGGATCAGATCCAGGCGCAGGCGTTCCAGAGCGCGGGGCAGGCGGTCCGGTATCTGCCGGGAGTGCGCAGCGAAGTCACCGGCGCCGATGCTCGCTTCGATGCGGTATATATTAGAGGCTTCCTCGGTGATCAGTATCTCGACGGCTTGCGGCTGCTGAATTTCGGGATCTACAACTACACCATCGTCGAGCCGTTCAATCTGGAGCGGATCGAAGTGTTGCGCGGTCCAGCCTCGATTCTGTACGGGCAGGCGTCACCCGGCGGCATCGTCAATATGGTCAGCAAACGACCGAGCTTCGAGCCCTATCACGAGATGTTCGTGTCGACCGGCACGCGCGGCCGGATTCAGAGTGGCGTCGATCTCAGCGGCCCGCTGGACAGTAACAAGGAGCTTGCCTATCGGCTGACCGCGTCCGGCTTCGATGTCGGCAGCCAGGTCGACTACCAGGGCTATCAGCGCGTCTCGATCGCACCGTCCTTGACCTGGCGGCCGACCAACGACACCACGCTCACCGTCCTCGGCACCTATCAGCGCGATCCGAAGGCCGGCTTCTACAACCAGATTTCGCCCTACGGCATCGGCACGATCTTCCCCTATAAGGGGCAGACGATCCCGACCAGCTTCTTCTCCGGTGAACCCGGTTTCGATCACACCTCGCGCAGCTACGGTTCGATCGGCTATTTGCTGGAGCACAATGTCGGAGCGGGACTGACGCTGCGCCAGAACCTGCGCTACATGGACAGCGACACCGACGTTGCGGTGACATCGCCGAATTTTTCGACCGATCCGACCAAGCTGACGCGCGGTGCCTATACCACGCAGGAGTACATCAAGTCGTTCTCCGTCGATACGCAGGCCGAGGGCAGATTCCGGATCGGATCTTTCGAGCACACCACGCTGTTCGGCATCGATTATCGCAACGCCTCCGATAAGGCTTACAACGGCACCGGAACGGCGACGACGATCAATGCCTTCGCGCCCGTCTACGGCACCATTCCGGTCGTCAACCCGGTCTCCGCGAACGGCCAGAACGTCCAACAGCTCGGCGTCTACGCGCAGGATCAGATCAAGTTCGACAACTGGGTTGCACTGCTCGGCATTCGCCGCGATCAGGCGGACTCGCAGACAAAGAATCTGTTCACCGGCATCCAGACCAGCGATAAGTCCGACGCCGCCATCACTAAGCGCGGCGCGTTGCTTTACAAATTCGACAACGGCGTATCGCCCTATGTGCAATATACCGAGTCGTTCCAACCCACGGTCGGAACCGACTTCTTCGGCAATTCCTTCGTCCCCACCCGGGGGCAGCAATACGAAGGCGGCATCAAATATCAGCCGAATCCGAAGGCGCTCTACACGCTGGCCTATTTCGATCTGACCCAGCAGAATGTGCTGACGTCTGATCCTGACCCGACGCATGTCGGCAAGAACGTGCAGACCGGCGAGATCCGCTCGCGCGGCGTCGAGGTCGAGGCCAAGGCCGAAGTGAACGCCAACCTCACCGCGCTGGCGTCCTACACCTATCTGGATCTCACCGTCACCAAGTCCAACAATGCGGCGCAGCTCGGCAAGCGTCCGATTGGCATGCCCACCCATTCCGCGAGCGCCTGGGCGGACTATACCTTCCACAGCGGCCCGCTGGACGGCTTCGGCGTCGCGGGCGGCGTGCGCTACATCGGAGAGAGCGCCGGCACCATCTCGAACTATCTGCCGAACTCCACGACGCCGTTCAACGTGCCGGCGGTGACGCTGGTCGACGCGGCGATCCACTACGACCTGAGCGCGCTCGGCAAGCAGTTCACCGGGATGAAGCTGTCGGTCAACGCCACCAATCTGTTCGACAAAGTCTATGTCGGCATCTGCCAGGATTTCGGCTGCTATTACGGCCTGCGTCGCGAAGTGATCGCGACCCTGCGCTATCGGTGGTGAACCAGGCGTGAGGACCGGAGCGGTGAGGCGGGCTACCCTGCTGAAATGGCTGTGGATACACAAATGGAGCAGCCTGATCTGCACCGTGTTTCTGCTGCTGATCTGCGTCACCGGGCTGCCGCTGGTCTTTGAAGACGAAATCGCCGATCTGTTCGACGACGCGCTCCCTTACGCTGCCATGCCGTCGGACGCGGCCCGCGTCGATCTCGATCGGCTGATCGCGAAAAGCCGGGCCGCCTATCCGGACCAGACTGTGATGTTCGCGGTCGTCGGCGACGACGAGCCGAAAGTCGTGGTGTCGCTGGCGCCGTCGTGGGCGGCGTTTCAGGCCGACCGGCGGTCCATGCGTCAGATCCGGTTCGACGCGCGCACGGGAGACGTGCTCAAGAACGGGGCGCCCCTCGATGGGCGAGCAGCGTCGGTCATGAACGTGGTGCGGCAGCTCCACGTGGATCTGTTCGCGGGACTGCCGGGAGAACTGTTTCTGGGCGCGATGGGGCTGCTGTTCGTCGTCGCGATCGTCTCAGGCGCGGTGGTCTACGGCCCCTTCATGCGGCGACTGGAGTTCGCCACGATCCGGTCGGGGCGCTCGCGTCGGCTGAAATGGCTCGATCTGCACAATCTGCTCGGTGTCGTTCCGCTGGTGTGGCTGCTGGTGGTCGGTGTCACCGGCGTGATCAACGAACTGTCGAAGCCGATGTTCTCGTTGTGGCAAATGACGGAGGTGCGGGCCATGCTTGCTTCGTTCGCGGGATCGCCGATCCCGGCACAGCCGTCATCGCCCCGCGCCGCGCTCGAGGTCGCAGAAGCCGCAACGCCGGGGATGACTCCGGTCAGTGTCACATTTCCAGGATCGCCGTTCGGTTCGCCCTATCACTACATCGTCTGGACCAAGGGGCACGACCCGCTGACCTCACGGTTGTTCAAGCCGGTGCTGGTCGATGCGCGTAACGGCAAGCTGGCGGCGGTCGTGCAGATGCCGTGGTATCTGACCGCGCTACAGGTCTCGCGCCCATTGCATTTTGGTGATTACGGCGGGATGCCGCTGAAGATCATCTGGGCGCTGCTCGATTGCGTCACCATCGTGATACTCGGCAGCGGCTTGTATCTCTGGTGGGCGCGTCGCGGCGACTTCGCCGGCGCGGCCGGGATTGGTCCCGCCGCCGGCACAGCGGCCGCCGGCAGAGCGAATGTGCTGTCGCCGGGGCCCACCGAATGAGAGCGCAAACGCTGTTACGGATTTGGCGCTGGCCGCTCGCGCTCGCGGCTCTGATCGCGGCGGGGCTCGCGGCTGCGTTTCTCGGCAACGATGCGATCTGGCGGTCGTTGTCCTGGGCGGCGCTTGCCGTCCCGCTGATCACTATCGTGATCGCGCTGTCGCGTGGCGGCTTCGGCCGCGCCCGTTAATCCACTGCCGCCACACCCTCACGCACCTGCTTCTTCCGGGTATCGCGTTCGTCGTGGATGATGGCGATCACCTTGCCGACCGGGGTGCCGAGGGTCTGCAGCACCGTGGAGGCGATTTCGAAGCTGGCTTCGAGGACTTCGCGGACGACGTCGGTAGCCCCGAGCTTGAACAGCCGGCGGGCGTGGTCGGCGTCACGGGCGCGGACGATCACCGGCAGATCCGGGCGCTCGGCGCGGGCGGCGGCGACGACGTGCTCGGCCGCGACCGCGTCGTGCATCGTCACCACCAGCGCCGGCGCTTCGGCGAGACCGCATTTGCGCAGGAAGGCGCGCTGCGTGGCGTCGCCATAGACCAGATTTTGGCCGGCGCGCCGCGCTCGCGCCACCGCCTCGGGATCGATCTCGATGCCGATGAACGGCTTGTCCTGCTTCTTCAGGATGTCGCCGAGAATGCGGCCGACGCGGCCGTAGCCGACGATGATGATGCGGCCCTCTTCGGCCGGGCCGGGGTCGGCATGGCCGTCGGCCAGGGCGGTGGCATTGCGCACCCGCGAGCTGGCTTTGCGGGACAGCCGCGCCAGATATGGCGTCAGCATCATCGTGCCGGACGATACCAGCAGCATGAACTGCTCGACCTCGTGAGTGACGAGCCCGCTCGAACTGGCGAGGCCGAGCACCAGGAAGGCGAATTCGCCGCCGCCGGCGAGCAGCAGGCTGGCCTCCGCCACCACCGGCCGGGACAGGCCGAAGGCGCGCGTCAGGCCGGCGATCAGCACGGCTTTCAGCGCCACCATGCCGAACACCGAAGCTGCCACCATGGCCGGATAGCGCGCGACTTCGGCGACATCGATCCGCATCCCGACCGAGATGAAGAACAGGCCGAGCAGCATGCCCTTGAACGGCTCGATATCGACCTCGACCTGGCGGCGGAATTCGGTTTCGGCCAGCACCAGGCCGGCGAGGAACGCGCCGAGCGCCATCGACAGGCCGGCGACGTGAGTAAGCAGCGAGGTGCCGACGACGACGAACAGGATGGTGGCCATGAACAGTTCGCGGTTGCGGGTATGCGCCACCAGCCGGAACAGCCGGCGCAGCACGAGCCGGCCGAAGCCGACGATCAGCAGGATCGCCGCGACCGCCTGGATCAGCGCCATCGCCAGGCCGAACCACACCGAGGTCGTCGCGCCGGCCGCCTGCGCGGCGTCGCCGTGCGTCTGGCCCAGCACCACGATCAGAAACAGGATCGGCACCACGGCGAGATCCTGCGCCAGCAGCACCGCGAAGATGGCGCGGCCGGTCTGCGTCGCCAGCCGCTTCTGCTCGGCGAGCAGCTGCAGCACGATCGCGGTCGACGACAGCGCCAGGCAGGCGCCGATCACCAGGCTGGCCTCGACCGTGTTGCCGAACCCGATGGCGATGCCGGCGATCGCCGCAGTGGTCAGCACCACCTGCAGCATGCCGAGCCCGAACACCAGCCGGCGCATCGTCCACAGCCGGTCGAACGACAATTCGAGCCCGATGGTGAACAGCAGGAAGGCGACGCCGAGTTCGGCGAGCCGGTCGACCGCATCCTGCGACGTAATCGTGATCGCCTGCAGCCAGGGTACGCCGTCGCCGATGCGGCCGAGGCTGTAGGGGCCGAGCACGAGGCCGGCGACCAGGAAGCCGAGCACCGGGCTGATGCGCAGCCGCGCCATCAGCGGAATCACCACGCCGGCGGTCCCGAGAAACACCAGGGCTTCACGGTAGACGCCGATATCGCTTGCAGTTGTCATTTTGATTCCAGATCACGCGTCCGGCAGCCCCGCGCGGGTCTCGATCAAACTCCGGCCCGGCTGCGTCAAAACACCGCAATGCCCCGTCCCGCGTCGGCGGCCGGATCTTGCTCGGCGCGGAGCCCGCACGCGACGCGGCGATGAGTCGAAGCGCGGGTGGCACCTCGCGTCGTCATGTCGAAGATCGGTCGATATGGAACATAGCACGCCGCTGATTTCGACCATCGTCGAAGGCCTGGTGCTGGCGTTTATTTTCGACGGTGTGGCACAGCGGCTCCGCGTTCGATGCCGCGTGCGAGGGAGCGGCATCCCGAGTTGAAGCAAGGCGCTACGCGGGGCGATACGCGCGCGTCATCACCGTGACAGCAGCTTCAACGTGCCGTTACGATAGATCGGCCCCTGTGCCTTGCCGCCGGTGACCACGTTGGTCTGATATTGCTGGCTGACGCCGTCGAGGGCCGTCGACAGTTCGGCACGAAAGGTCGCGAAGCCGGCCGAATCGATCTGCTTCGGCACTTCACCTTTCGCGAACAGCCGCTGCTTGGCCTCGTCGGGAGCCTGCGCGCGGACCCCGCCGCTCACCGTGAGGTCGACGATCAAGCGGTCGCCCCGCCACCGGGCGGAGCCGCTGGCTCCAAGTTCGGCGTCGTCGAGCAGCAGCGATCCGGCGACCAGATAGTCGCCGCTCGGCACCGCGGTGAAGCCGAGGCGCAAGGTGCCGGTCTCGCCGTCCTCCGACTGCCACGCCCAGCGATGCTCGCCGCGATAGGTGACGGCGGTCTGCGTCAGCTCGGGCCGCAGCTCTTGCGCCGAAGCGGGGCAGGGCGTCGTTGCCGCCCAAACCGCAACGATCGCGGCGCGGGCCACATAGGTCATGAAGCGCATCGTGTCGTCTCCTGAAAGGCTCACCAGCGGTAGCGAAGGCTGGCGATGACCGAGCGGTCGAAGCCGGCGTTGCAACTCGTGGCCGAGCAGCTCACGTAGTACTGCTTGTTGGTGAGGTTGGTGGCGTTGACGGCGAGCCGCATTCCCTTGAGGTCGCGGTGAAGCTGGCCGAGATCGTAGTGAAGCCGGGCATCGAACAGCACGTAGGACGGCACGCCGATGGTATTGGCAGAATCCGCGAAGCTCTCGCCCACGTAGCGCGTGCCGAGGCCGGCGCCGAAGCCGGCCAGCGGGCCGCTCTGGAACGTGTAGTCGCCCCACAGCGACGCGGTGTCGGCCGGCAGCCCGGTCGGACGATTGCCGAGCTCGGCGGCACTGTTGCTCTTGGTTACGGTCAGTTCAGCGTGGGTGTAGGAGGCCACCAGATTGAGGCCGGCGATCGGGTTGGCCACGCCCTGAAGCTCGAAGCCGCGCGAGCGCACCTCGCCGATCTGAAGACGGTTGAGCGAATTGTTCGCATCGATCGTCTGCACGTTCTCTTGATAGAGATCGAACACCGACATGGTGACGAAGCTGGTCGCTCCGGACGGCTGGAACTTGACGCCGATTTCCGCCTGTCGCCCGGTCGTCGGCTTGTAGGGCTGGCCGTAGAAATCGGTCCCGAGCACCGGGCTGAACGAGGTCGAGTAGCCGATATAGGGCGCGAGGCCGATGTCGCTGAGATAGACGAGCCCGGCCCGATAGGTGGATGCCTTGTCGTCCTGCGTGGCGGTCGAGCCCTTCAGCCGATTGTCCGTGGCGGTGTTCGACCGGTCCTGCCGCCCGCCGAAGCTCAGCACCCAATGGCGATCGAATTTGATCTGCTGCTGGCCGTAGATTCCGACCTGGTCGGAGGTCTGCCAGGTCGAGGCCATCGGCGTGGTCGCCGCGCCGATCGGCTGATTGTAGACCGGGTTGAAGATATCGATCGACGGAGCGCGGCCGCTGTTGAGGTAGTAATCCTCGGTCGAACGACGGTAGTCGACGCCGGCCAGCGACACGAACTGCGCCGAGCCCATCCACCAGTCGGCTTGAATCTGATTGTCGGACGCGTAGGTGTCGCCGACGATGCGGAATTGATACAGCGCGCGATTGAGCGTCCGCTGGTCGGCCGCGAGACTCATGCCCGACGCGGTGTTGGTCAAAAGGTCGACATGGCCGTAGCGGAAATTGGACCGCATCGTGAAGGTGTCGTCGAGACGATGTTCGAACAGATATCCGGCTGAATACTGCGTGCGATCGTTGTCGAGGCCGGGCTGGTCGAGGAACTGGTTACGCGGCAGCTGCCCGTTCCTGTTGGGAAGCAGCGTGCCCTGGATCGGGATGTAGGGGCGCGGCGGCCCGAATTTTTCGTGGCTGTAGTCGGTCAGGATCGTCAGCGTCGTGTCGATGTTCGGCCGCCAGGTGAGCGCCGGTGCGATGAACACCTTGTCGTCCGGGACCGCCTTGAACTGGGTGTTGCTGTCGCGCGCTAGTCCGGTCAGCCGGTAGAGAAACTGGCCGTCCTTGTCGATCGGCCCGCTGAGATCGAACTGCCCCTGCAGCCGGTCGAAGCTGCCGCCTTGCAGCATCACTTCGTGGAAAGGCTTGTCGAGCGGACGCTTGGTGATGAGATTGACTAGGCCGCCTGGCGAGTTCTGGCCGTACAGCACCGAGCTCGGCCCGCGCAGAACCTCGACGCGTTCGAGACCGTAAGGTTCGGTCTTCGGCCATGCCTGGGCGGTGGTGCCGCGCAGGCCGTCGCGCAGGATTCCGCTGCTGCTGGCATCGAAGCCGCGAATGCTGAACGTGTCGAAACGCTGCGAGATCGCTGGTGTGGTCGCCACGACACCCGCGGAGTAGCGCAAGGCGTCGGTCACCGACTGAACGTTCTGCGCGTCCATCTGCTGACGATTGATCACCGAGATCGACTGCGGCGTTTCGATCAGCGGTGTGTTGGTCTTGGTCCCCGTCGTGCTGGCCCGGGCGACGAAGCCGGACGCATCCGCGCCACGTGCGGAGGTCGCCCGCGAGGTCGGGCGGGGGAGCGCTGCGGGAGCGGCGGTCACGGTCGGCCGGGTGGCCCTCCGCTTCGGCCTGCTCTGCTTCGGGGCGCTGACGACCACGGCAGGCAGCGCGTTCACGGCCGGGGAGGCGGGCGCAACTGCCGCCGCCTGGGCCCGTGCATCGTCGGTCGCCGCGCCGATCAGCAGCAATGCACTCATCGGCAGCGACGCGGCGTATCTGCGGTTGCGCCGCGCCGCTCGCTGGCGTGAAGCAATTAGTTCGGCAGGACGCGGCTGTGTGGTCATCGTGATATTCCTCCAGGACGCGGCACAGAAGCGTCACTGCGAGGAATGCGACAAGCCGTCGGACTTTTGATTTCCGGACGAATTCTTACGATTACAAACGTTCTACGTCGTCGGCGGGGTGAGGCGGTCGCGGAGTGGAATTACAGCAGATCGCGCGGAGAAATTCCGAAGCGCTTTCGGAACACCGCCGAGAAGTAAGCGGGTGTGTAGCCGACGCGATGCGCGGCCTCCGATACGTTGGTGGCGCCGCTCGACAGCAGCCGATACGCTTCGTTCAAACGTGCGTCCTGCAGGAAGTCGTTCACGGTGGTGCCGAATGCCGCCTGGAATCCATCCGTCAGCTTGCGGGTGTTCAGTCCCACCGCCGCCGCCAGGGCCGGCAAATTCGGCGGAGCCCCGAGCCGTTCCAGGAGGATGGCGCGGGCTTTCTTCAAGCGCTCGACATCGCCGAGCGAGGGCCGCAGTGTCTCGATCGCCGAGTTGGCGTCGACCGCGTCGTAGGCCAAAGCGAGGATCTCGATCGCCTTTGCGGACAGGAACAGATCCCGCGCCGCGCCCACGAAGGGGCACACCTCGAGCTGTGAGCACAGCGCCTGCAGCGCACGCGGCGCCTCGATGTGGTGAAGGCTCGGGCGATCGGTGCAGAACAGCGGCGTCAGCGGATCGCGTTCGGCCTCGCCGCCCGGTGAAAAGGCGGCCTTGACCATCACGTAGTGCAACGGCTCGTCGGCCGTCACCATCTGGCGACCGGAGGCATCGGCCGGCGAACGGATCACGCACACCGTGGGACCGGCGATGCTGAACTCACTGACGCAGCCATCGATCCGCGCCCGCATCGCGCCGCGTAGGATGACCACCACCTTGGTGCCGTGATGCAGCTGTTCGTCGACCCAATCGCCATCGGGCTGCTGCAGAACGCCGCTGGCCAGATCGAGCTGCGAGATCGCGCCCGTCCACCTGTGCTCCAATGTCATGCTTCCGCCGTCGAACACCGCTGGTGACAAGGAGCAACACTATGTCACCGAAGCCTGGCAACGGCACCGGGGCGACGCGAGGCGAAGTCGAGAAAAGCTCGAAGGTGGCCGAGGCGAAATGGCGCTGGTGGCATTTGCCGTTCACGCCGACGCGCGCGTCACGGCCGATCATCGCTTCGGCAGCCTTGCGAACGCGGGATGCGACCGGCGCCGCGAGCCTCCGCAGCTGTTCAGCCGGATCGGCTTACGCCGGCAGCGAGCGCGGCGCGAACAGGATCACGCTCATGCCGACCAGGCAGATCGCGGCGCCGATCATGTCCCAACTGTCCGGCCGATGCCCCTCCATCGCCCAGCCCCACAGCAGCGCGCTGGCGATGTAGATGCCGCCATAGGCCGCGTAGGCGCGCCCGGCCAGCGGACTGTCGACCAGCGTCAGCAGATAGGCGAACAGAGCCAGCGCCATCATGCCCGGGATCAGCCACAACGCCGACTTGTCCAGCCGCAGCCACGCCCAGAACGCAAAACACCCGGCGATCTCCATCACCGCGGCGGCACAAAAGGTGAGGAGGGAGGTCATGGGGAGCCTTCGAACGATGGGGCGAAGTGTTGCGCAGCATAAGGCGCGAAGCGCCGAGAGAGCAGCCAAGCCGGCAAAGAAAAAGGCGCGGAGGGCATCCGCGCCTTTCCGATTCTACGATGTCGGCCCTATCAGGCGGCCTTGGTCTCGCTCATCGCCTTGTTGAGGTTCTGCGCGACCTTGTCGAGGAAGCCTTCGGTCGACAGCCAGCGCTGGTCGGCGCCGACCAGGAGCGCAAGGTCCTTGGTCATCGCACCGGCTTCGACGGTCTCGACGCAGACCTTCTCGAGCAGGTCGGCGAAGCGGGCCAGCTCTTCGTTGCTGTCGAGCTTGGCGCGATGCGCGAGGCCGCGGGTCCAGGCGAAGATCGAGGCGATCGAATTGGTCGAGGTCGCCTTGCCCTTCTGGTGCTCGCGATAGTGGCGGGTGACAGTGCCGTGGGCGGCTTCGGCTTCCACCGTCTTGCCGTCCGGCGTCATCAGCACCGAGGTCATCAGGCCGAGCGAGCCGTAGCCCTGCGCCACGGTGTCGGACTGCACGTCGCCGTCGTAGTTCTTACAGGCCCAGACATAGCCGCCCGACCACTTCAGCGCGGAGGCGACCATGTCGTCGATCAGGCGGTGCTCGTAGGTCAGGCCCTTGGCGTCGTATTCGGTCTTGAACTCGGCGTCGAAGATCTCCTGGAAGATGTCCTTGAAGCGACCATCATAGACTTTCATGATGGTGTTCTTGGTCGACAGGTAGACCGGGTAGTTCCGCATCAGGCCGTAGTTCAGCGACGCGCGGGCGAAGTCCTTGATCGACTCGTCGAGGTTGTACATCGACATCGCGACGCCGGCGCCGGGTGCCTTGAACACTTCGCGCTCGATCACCTGGCCGTCCTCGCCGACGAACTTCATCGTCAGCGTGCCCGGGCCGGGGAACTTGATGTCGGTCGCGCGATACTGGTCGCCGTAAGCGTGGCGGCCGATCACGATCGGCTTGGTCCAGCCCGGCACCAGCCGCGGCACGTTCTTGCAGATGATCGGTTCGCGGAAGATCACGCCGCCGAGGATGTTGCGGATCGTGCCGTTCGGCGACTTCCACATGTTCTTGAGGCCGAACTCCTTCACCCGCGCTTCGTCCGGGGTGATGGTGGCGCACTTCACGCCGACGCCGACCTGCTTGATGGCGTTCGCCGCATCGATGGTGACCTGGTCGTCGGTCGCGTCGCGGTGCTCCATTCCAAGGTCGAAATACATCAGTTCCACGTCGAGGAACGGCGTGATCAGCTTGTCCTTGATCATCTGCCAAATGATGCGGGTCATCTCGTCGCCGTCGAGTTCGACGACGGGATTTTTCACCTTGATTTTCGCCATGCGGGATCGGGCCTTCTTTGCGACAGCTGGGGCGGGATTGGGCTTGAGCCGCGCCCGCTATAGCACTGCGCGGCGCGCGCTGGAAAGCCGAATGGGCGGGCAATTGCGCACGATTCGCAACGTTCCGGCGCATGGCGGGGACGCGCGCGCGCCGACTGTCCGCCGGGCCACATTGCGGCCCTTGCTCATGCGACGGATGAGCCGGAACCTCATGTTCTTAACGAATCGTCAAAACTCTTGGTAAACGTATTATTTCGCTTGAGAAAACGCGCCAGCCTTGGCACCAGCAGGGGCGCGAAACGGCGCCTGCGCGGTCGCCTTGTTCAAGCTCCGCTATAATCTCAACGCAGCTCTGGCCGCCGACCTCGTGCGACACCGGGGCGCTATTCCGAAAGCTCGTCCGATGGCCGGTTCAGGCACCGACAAATCCAAGCCCGCAACGGACCTCGCCGGACCTGTTGTCATTCTGGTTGAACCGCAGCTCGGCGAGAACATCGGGATGTGCGCGCGGGCGATGGGTAATTTCGGCCTGAAGCGTTTACGTCTGGTAAAGCCGCGCGACGGCTGGCCCAACATCGCAGCGACGCGCGCCTCGGCCGGCGCCGACCACATCCTGAATGCGGTGGAACTGTTCGACAGCGTCGAGGCCGCGGTGGCCGATTGCGCGCTGCTGTTCGCCACCACCGCACGCGCCCATGACCAGGCCAAGCCGGTGCGCGCGCCCGAGGCGGCCGCGCAGGAGATCGTCGCCGCGACCGCGTCCGGCGTCACCGCCGGCATCCTGTTCGGCCGCGAGCGTCACGGCCTCGAGAACCACGAGGTCGCGCTCGCCAACCGCATCGTCACTTTCCCGGTCAACCCGGCCTTCGCCTCGCTGAACCTGGCGCAGGCGGTGCTGCTGATGGGCTATGAATGGTTCAAGCACGCCACCGGCGGCGCATTGCCGTTCGACATGCCCGAGCGCTCCGAGCCGGCGTCGCAGCACCAGATGCAGGCGTTCTTCGACAATCTGGTCGCCGAGCTCGACCGCGTCGAGTTCCTCCGCCCGCCGGAGAAGCGCGACACCATGCTGGTCAATCTGCGCAACATCTTCACCCGCATGGATCCGACCAAGCAGGACATCCACACACTGCACGGCGCCATCATGGCGATCGCCGAGGGCCGCAAGGGCCCAGCCAAGGGCGGCGTGCTCGACGGCGAGCAGGCCACACGGTTGCGCGCGCTCTTGGCCGAGCGCGCGGCCGGCGCCGCTGATCCCGACGGCGGCTCGCTGCGCGGCCTGGCGCGGCTGCTCCGCCGCAACCCGACCGACGCCGAGCGCCTCTTATGGGAGAAGCTGCGCAGCGACCGCCGCTTCGCCGGCAACTTCAAGCGCCAGACCCCGGTCGGCCGCCACATCCCGGATTTCGTCTCCTTCACCCGCCGCCTGGTGATCGAGCTGATCCACCCGGACGAAGGCGACGCCGTCGCGGCGGACAGGGCCGCGCGCAAAACCTGGCTGGAAGAGCGCGACTACCGCGTGGTGTGGGTGACGGCCGACGAGGTGAATGCAGACATCGGCGCGGTGCTGGGGCGGATCGAGGCGGTGCTGGCGGGGTAGGGCGGCCGCGCGCGGCGCCGATTGACTTGGCCGGCGCTGCGCGATGGACTGCGACCTAGCGGCGAAACGGCCGCAGCTGACGGAGGAGATTTATGCGACATTCCACTCCACGCCGCATCGCCAGCGGCTTCGCCGCGCTCGCGGCCGTGCTCGTCGCCGGATCGATCGGAAGTGCCCGCGCCGACGAAGTCGCCGGCACCTGGCTGCGCGACACCGGCGCGTCGAAGGTGAAGTTCGCGCCCTGCGGTGGCGCGCTGTGCGGCACGCTGGTGTGGATCAAGCCGGGCGTCGAGACGCCGGCGAAGGTCGGCCAGAAGGTGTTCTTCGACATGAAGCCGACCGGCGCCAACGCCTGGAGCGGCAGCGCCTTCAATCCGGAAGACGGCAAGACCTACAGCGGCAAGATGAGCCTCGCCGGCGGCACCCTGACCACCCAGGGCTGCGCGATGGGTGGCATGATCTGCAAATCGTCGACCTGGACTCGGAGCAACTGAGCGGCGCTTGGAGCGACCGATATGAAAAGCAGAGCAATTGACGCAGCGGCGAACCGTTCGCGTGAAGCCGCGTTGCAGCTTGAGCTGCTCGAGAAGGACATCCGGCGCGGCGTGTCCGCGCTGGAGCGAGGGGATTTTGTCGAAATCGATGACGAAGGCCTCGATACTCTGCTCGATGAGTTGGTGTCTCTGCCCGCGCCTAAAAGATAGAGTGTTGAATTGAGCGTCGCCTTCACCAAGGAAGACAGTGCCGCGACCGCATCGGAAACGATGCTGCCCGACCGGCCGATTTCGGAGCATCCCAATCTCGTCACCGCCGCCGGCCTCGCCGCGCTGGAAGCGCAGCTCGCCGAGGCGCGCGCCGGCGTCGAGGCCGCCGCCGCCATCGCCGACGTCAACGAACGCCGCCAGGCCGAAGCGATCCCGGCGCGCGACCTGCGCTACTTCGACATCCGCGTCCGCAGCGCGCAGCTGATGCCCGAGCCGGACAGTAACGACGTCGTTGCATTCGGCAGCACCGTCACCTTCCGCCGCCCCGACGGCCGCGTCCAAACCTACCGCATCGTCGGCGAAGACGAAGCCGACCCCAAGCAGGGCACGATCTCATTCGCATCGCCGGTGGCAAGGCTGCTGATGGGGAAGGAAGTCGGCGACGTGGTGGGGAAGGGCGCGCAGGAGCTGGAGGTGGTGGAGATTGCTTAGTCCAGGCTGCGAGCCCGTCGATCCGCTGTGGGTGGCTTGAAGTTCAAGTCGCGCCGCGCGAGATCTTTTGTTGCTGATAACGCGCTTGTACCTCGGGCTGGGAAGTCTTGCCAAGAACGACGTTGGCGTCCTTCAAACCACCTGCGAGACCGGGAACTTCGATCACCGTATCTGCCATCCTCTCGTAGGCGACCGGTTCAACTACGAAGGGCTTTAAATAGTCGTCGAGCAGCCCCTTGCCCGGCTTCGCCAATTCTTTGGTCAGGGCGAGAAGATAGGCGGACTTGTCGGTTTTGGCCCAGTCGATGCTGAACCCCGCGCGTTGGGCGAGAACTGCGTGAACCACCATGATGGTCCGGCCATTGCCGTCCAGGAAAGGATGGCCGTATGCGAGATATCCCATCACTTCGACGGGCTTCGCCGCCATGAAGGCACGATCCTGTCCGTGGCTCAATGCGTAGTCGACTGCGGGTCGAATGTCGTGAGGGTGAGCGAACAGAACGCCCCCCCTTGCTCACCGCAATCTCGGGCGCTGTGTTGGTGCGGTCGTGCCCCGCCCAAGGATAGATAGCCTCGAACAGGATGCGATGGATATCGAGTACGTCCTGATAGTTGATATATTCGATCGCCGAGAGCCGGGCAAAAGCTTCGGAAAGCCCACTGGTGAAAGAGGAATGTTCGAGCCGACGAACGATCGCGAGATCCTTCTCTTTTTCGAAGTTGCGGAGGTAGCCTTCCGCTTCGAAATCGCCGAAAGGATCGAACGTCACTTTTTGGATTCGCTCAGATAACGCGCCTGCAACTGCACGAGGTCTCTGCGACTCAAATGCCCGGCCCGCTGCAGAGCCAGCAGAGTCTGCTCGATGTCGTCGAAAACGATGTCGTCGCCGGCGAGCCGGGTGATGTGATGCGCGAGTTCGTCTGACGCTGTGCCCAAGTAGCGTACCTGGTGTTGCCTGGCCATCTCATCGATCAGAGCGGCGGTTGCGCGTCGAGGGCGGGACAGCATGATCTCCTCGCCCGCCAATATAGCTGCCAACCGATTGAAAATCTATGGACAGAGGCCGCTTCGCTGGCCTGCAGGCTACGGGCATCAACGGGGTGCGCGGCCGATCCGTGGTGAATCCATCCTTCTAAGACGTCTGCATCTTCGCGCAGGACATTTCATCCTGGCTCAATTCGGCGCTGCTACGCTCGCGCCTTTGTGGGTGCGAGGATGTGTCATGTTGTTAGCGAAGTATTGTTGGTTTGCCGCCGTGGCGGCTGTGTTGATGACGGCACCGGCTGCGGCGCAGACGGCGCCCGGAGGCGCGGACGGGCAGGGCGCGCCGGTGCGGGTTCAGACCTCGATCTCCTTCTTCGTAGCCGGCAGCGGCACGGAGGACGAGCTGCCGCAGAAACTCGATCAGGCGCGCAAGACCGTCTATCTCCTGGCGACGCGGGAGTGCGAGCTGCTGCGCAGCACGATCGCCAAGGACTGCAGGCTGGAGTCGGTCAACAGCAACGTCCGCCAGGCCGAAGGCCGGTCGCCGCAGCTGCAGCAGCCGAGCGGCTACAGCGTCAGCGGGACGATCGGATCGGTGATCACTCTGAAGGCGTTGCCCTAACGGGCGCGGCGCGGGCCGCGCTTCGTTAACGTTTCGCATGTTGGGCTGCCGGCCCCAGCGGACACGCTTCCCAGCTGTTGTGGTGGTCGCGGCATCGTCGCGCGACATCCAGACACGCGCGCGGGGAGCATCCCGATTCGCTGCGATTCGTCGCCGCTTTGTTCCGCCTGCGTTCGGAACGTTAACGTCGGCGGAGGGAGCTGTCGCAGGACGGGACGCTGCGGACGAAGGCGACGCGGCTCGCGCCGCAGCGTCAGACTGCGCCGGCCGGGCGTCTCGTCGGGTCGTCCATTAACGTCTGGCCGGTTGTGACATTGTCGGGCGCGAATGCGCGCGCCCAGAGCTTGTGGCCATCGCGGCGACGGCCCCCGAGATGCAGTCCCTGCCGTCCTGCAGATCCCGATTCGCGGTGATTCGTCGGTGGTTTGTTCCGCCCGCGTTCTGAACGTTAACGTGGGCACGACGCAGCGTCACAAGCTGGCACAGAACGCCGCGTCGCAGGCCGGCCACGGTCACTGACCTGGGCGATGTCACGTTGGCCCGCTACCGATCGTCCTGCTCGCAGGGCGGATGCGGCATCGCCCGGCCATGCTAGCCTGAGCAAAAATCAGGGAGAGACCGCCGATGACCACCACCGCGCAGAAGCGCGCCGCGTTTCGCCAGCTGCATCAATCGGGCTGCTTCGTGCTGCCCAACCCGTGGGACATCGGCTCGGCGCGGATGCTGCAGCATCTCGGCTTCAAGGCGCTGGCCTCGACCAGCTCCGGCTTCGCCTGGTCGATCGGCCGCGCCGATAATCAGGTCGCCTGTGACGACGTGCTGGCGCATCTGACGGCGCTGTGCGCCACCACCGATCTGCCGGTCAACGCCGATTTCGAGAGCGGCTTTGCCGACGATCCGGACGGCGTCGCCGCCAATGTCACCCGCGCGGTGGCGACCGGCATCGCCGGCCTGTCGATCGAGAACGCCACCGGCGACAAAGCGCGCCCGCTCTACGACGACGCGCTCGGCGTCGCCCGCATCAAGGCGGCCCGCGCCGCGATCGACGCCACCGGCGAAGACGTGCTGCTGGTCGCGCGCTGCGAAGGTTTTCTGTGGGGCGAGCGCGATCTGTCGAAGACGGCCGCGCGGCTGGTGGCATTCGCCGGCGCCGGCGCCGACTGCCTTTACGCGCCGGGCATCTCGACCGAGGCGGAGATCACCACGCTGGTCCAGGCCGTCGCGCCGAAGCCGCTCAACGTGCTGACCGTGCAGCCGGCCACAATGACCGTCGCCAAACTCGCCGCCCTCGGCGTCCGCCGCATCAGCGTCGGCGGCGCACTCGCCCGCGCCGCGTGGGGCGGCTTCCTGAATGCCGCGCGCGAGATCGCCGAGCAGGGGACGTTCACGGCGCTGGCGGGGGCGGCGAAGGGCGCGGAGTTGAATGGGGTGTTTGGGGAAAGAAGTGACTAGAGCCTTTTGAGAAGGCGCGTTTAGAGCCGAATTAGCACCTCCGACATGACTCCCTGCCTATTGATTTCCCAGATATCACGGATGCGCGGTCAAGCTGCACATAATCTCCGACGCCGGAATACAATTTAATAATCGAAGGGTGGTTTGCGTTTGATACCATTACTGTTGCGCCGCGCGAGCTGGCGCGCACTAAACAGTCACGAAGACGTATCTGATCGTTCCAAGAAAAGAACTTCATTTTCACGGCGCCGCGCACGGACGTCGATCCCCGATTCGCCCGCGCAACAAAAATGCCCGGGACCAGCCCGGGCATTTCCAACTCTGCGGCCAAAGCAAAAGGCACGCGCCGCGGTCGCCCGCGGCGGTCCGCCTTACTTCCCGGCCTTGATCTCCAGCACCGCCTGGGCGAGGAACTCGCCGAGCTTGAGGCGGATTTCCTGCTCGGTGACCGAGATGCCCTTGTCGCCGAGGTCCTTGGTGACCTTGCGGACGACGTCGGCGTCGCCGGCCTCCTCGAGGTCGGCCACCACGACTTCCTTGGCATAGGCCGCGGCGGCATCGCCGGACAGGCCGAGCTTTTCGGCGACCCAGAGGCCGAGCAGCTTGGAGCGGCGGGCTTCCGCCTTGAACTTCAGTTCTTCGTCGAGCGCGAACTTCTTCTCGAATCCTTCCTCGCGCTTGTCGAACGTGCTCATTGTCTGGGTTCCGATCTGTGAGCCGGCCGCGGGAACGGGCCGGTTTGCGGTGGGCGGTTTCGATGCCTAGATATCCAGAGCGGAACGACAAGACAACTGCCAACAAGGACGCAGCCGGACGGGTAAAACTTAGGCGCACCCGGCCGGATCGATTGTGCCGGACCGGCCAATCAGCTAGGTTGCGGCAAGGCTAGGTTCTTGTTCTGTTTCCGGTTCCGGCCTTCACGGCAGCTCCGCCGTGGGTCTCAATCCTCTGACGGAGCCACCCATCCATGGATTTCAACAAAACACGGTACATCCCCATGAGCCGGCGACGTCGCATTTATGAAGGCAAGGCCAAGGTGCTGTATGAAGGTCCGGAACCCGGAACCCTGATTCAGCACTTCAAGGACGACGCTACCGCTTTCAACGCCAAGAAGCATCAGGTGATCGAGGGCAAGGGCGTCCTCAACAACCGGATCTCGGAGTACCTGTTTCAGCACCTCAACGACATCGGGGTGCCGACCCACTTCATCCGCCGCCTCAACATGCGCGAGCAGCTGATCCGCGAAGTCGAGATCGTGCCGCTCGAGGTGGTGGTGCGCAACGTCGCGGCCGGTTCGCTGTCGCAGCGGCTCGGGATCGAAGAGGGCACCCAGCTGCCGCGCTCGATCATCGAGTTCTACTACAAGAACGACCAGCTCAACGACCCGATGGTCTCGGAAGAGCACATCACCGCGTTCGGCTGGGCGACGCCGCAGGAGATCGACGACATCATGGCGCTGGCGATCCGCGTCAATGATTTCCTCACCGGGCTGTTTCTCGGCATCGGCATCCGCCTGGTCGACTTCAAGATGGAATGCGGCCGGCTGTTCGAGAACGACATGATGCGGATCATCGTCGCCGACGAGATCTCGCCGGATAGCTGCCGGCTGTGGGACATCAAGTCGAACGAGAAGCTCGACAAGGACCGCTTCCGCCGCGACCTCGGCGGCCTCCTTGAGGCCTACACCGAAGTCGCCAAGCGCCTCGGCATCCTGATGGAAAACGAGCGCCCGGTCGGATCGGGCCCGGTGCTGGTGAAGGGCTGAAGCGACACGCGCGGTCCGCTGGTCGCGTGGCCCATGGTTCGAGACGCGTCGCTTCCGCGACGCTCCTTACCATGAGGATGTGTCTGGGGCCGGCGCCACACCGCCGACCTCATCCTGAGGAGCCCGGCGCAGCCGGGCGTCTCGAAGGATGGCAGACAAAAGTGACGTCATTCCGGGGCGCGCGCGGCGCGAACCCGGAGTCCAGAAGTTATAGACCGATCGAGATTCCGGGTTCGCGCGCAAGGTGCGCGCGCCCCGGAATGACGGAGAGGGCGGAGGCTCTATCCGACACGACGAGGGGACCATGAAGGCACGAGTGACTGTAACCTTGAAGAACGGCATCCTCGATCCGCAGGGCAAGGCGATCGAAGGCGCGCTGAAGTCGCTCGGCGTCGCCGGCATCGCCAGCGTCCGCCAGGGCAAGGTGTTCGACATCGAGCTCGCCGCCGATGCTGACAAAGCGAAAGCCGAAGCCGCGCTGAAAGACGCCGCCGACAAGCTGCTGGCCAACACCGTGATTGAGAATTATCGCGTCGAGGTGCTGGGCTGATAACCCTCTCCCGTTGTGGAGAGGCCGGCGGGCGAAGCTCGTCGGGTGAGGGGTTTTGATGAGGGCATTGCGATGGCTGAAGTCACTCCCGAACTGATGTACGAAGTCCTCAAGGCCGTGCAGGCGCGGCTCGCGCAGGTCGATGGCAAGGTCGACGAACTGAAGCAGGACGTGCAGGCGTTGCGCTTCTCGCACAACGGGCTCCGTCAGGAGATGGTCGGCATTCACACCGAACTCGGCAGCATTCACGCCACGCTGGTCCGCCACGAACAGCGGCTCGACCGCATCGAACATCGTCTCGAACTGAACGAAGCACCTAGCCTATGAAATCCGCCGTTCTCGTCTTCCCCGGTATCAATCGCGAGCGCGACATGGCGCGCGCGCTGAAGCTCGTCTCCGGCACCGATGCCGCGATGGTGTGGCATGCCGACACCGAACTGCCGAAGGGCACCGACCTCATCGTGGTGCCGGGCGGCTTCTCCTACGGCGATTATCTGCGCTGCGGTGCGATCGCGGCGCGGGCGCCGGTGATGGACGCGGTGCGCAAGTTCGCAGGCAGCGGCGGCCTCGTGCTCGGCGTCTGCAACGGCTTCCAGATCCTCTGCGAATCCGGCCTGCTGCCCGGCGTGCTGATGCGCAATGCGCGGCTGAAATTCATCTGCCGCGACGTGCATCTGCGCGTCGAGCGCGCCGATAGTCCGTTCACCCGCGGCTACACCGCCGGCCAAGTGATCAAGGTGCCGGTGGCGCATGGCGAGGGCAATTACGAAGCCGACGAAGAGACCGTGAAGCGTCTCGAAGGCGACGGCCGCGTGCTGTATCGCTACTGCTCGCCCGAGGGCGAGATCGGCGAGAGCCACAACATCAACGGCGCCGCGGCGTCGATCGCCGGCATCGTCAACGAACGCGGCAACGTCCTCGGCATGATGCCGCATCCGGAAAACCACGTCGAACCGATCATGGGCTCGACCGACGGGCGTGGCCTGTTCGAAGGCCTCGCGGCGCATCTGAAGGCGGCGTAGTTTTGTAACGAGCGCGCGTGGCTTCGCATTCCGCGTCATTGCCGGGCTCGACCCGGCAATCCATCTTCTTCGAAATAACAGTGTGTCGCGCGCGTGGCGATAGATGCGCCGATCTGGTCGCTGCATCCCAGTCTTTCGTTCGTCATTCCGGGGCGCTCACGTAGTGAGCGAGCCCGGAATCCATAACCACTGTGCTGGTGGTTGAAAGCTGGCGTCGCCCGCCCGTGACTACCCGCGAGTCCAGGGGATATGGATTCCGGGCTCGCGCTGCGCGCGCCCCGGAATGACGGGGAGAGGGCCGTTGTAACGGCGTGCAACCCTTTGCCGCGTACGTCCTCCGACGCCCATCCCACTCCGTCGGACCCCAATGCCCCGGATGCGAGTCAAATCCGATCTGCCTCACAAGACCTGCGTGGCGTGCGGGCGGCCGTTTGCGTGGCGCACGAAGTGGGCGCGGGATTAGATCGCCGCGTAGTATCTCGTCCTCGATGCCGACGCTTACGAGTGGGTCGAACTGCCGAGCGTGCAAGGCATGGCGCAATTCGCCGAGGGAGGTTTGCTGGCGTCGGAGCCCGCCGCAGCATCGGGCGCTTATATCGATCGGATGTCGAACCTGTGCGGAAGTTACCGCAACGAAGTAAAGGTCAAATCCGGACCGAAAGCATGCACGTTCAACATCCTCCATGGGGCTTTCCTGATCCGCAATGCGCCGCATTTGCGCGGGAACCCGCGCAGGGCGATGCCGTATCGCACGCTCGCCGGCTTCGACGACGCCCGCAAGGCGGTCATCACGGCGGAAGCCGATGCGTTGCTCGACGGCTTGCCGACGCAGTCACGCGCTCGCGCCCTTGGTTCATGGGCGCATCATGATTTTAACATAACCCCGTGATTACGACCGGATCGATCGGGTTGGTCCGGCCGTTTGGAGGTCCGATGCCATTTGCTGTCATCGTTGTTCTGCTCGACGTCATGCTCGTGTATCACGCCTCGAGGACGGGCCGTTTGCAGCCGTGGGCGTTCATCATCCTGATGATTCCGGTTGCCGGCGCGGTGGCCTATGTGCTGGTCGAGCTGCTGCCGGAAATTCTCGGCGGCCCGCAGGCGGGGCGCGCGGGCCGACGCGTCATCAATCGGCTCGATCCCGAGAAAGAATATCGCAACTTATCGGATCGGCTCGCGGCCACCGACACGATCGCCAACCGTGCGGCGCTGGCAAACGAGTGCCTCGCGCTCGGGCGCTTCGAAGAGGCGGAGCAGCACTACACGCATCTGATGGCGCTGCCGCATGGCGACGATCCCGCTTATGCGATCGGCAAGGCGAAGGCCGAGTTCGGCTTGAAGCGGCCGGCCGATGCGGTGGCGACGCTTGACGCGATGCGCGAGGCCGCGCCGGACTACGAATCGGCCGAGGGGCATCTGCTCTATGCGCGCGCGCTCGCCGAGGCGGGGCGAACCGACGAGGCGCTGCAGGAATTCGAGGCGGTGTCGCAATATTTTCCCGGCGCCGAGGCGCGCGTGCGGCATGGCCTGCTGCTGGAAGATCTCGGCCGGGCGCCCGAAGCCAAGGCGATCTTCATGGAGCTGCTGATCCAGATGAAGCGCGCGCCGAAATTCGCCCGCAAGGTGCAGGCCGAGTGGATCACCATCGCCGAAAAGCGGGTTGCCAATTAGCTCGCCGGGCAGTTCACCGATGAGTTGAACGGCGCGTGCCGCGTCGCTCGCGAGCAACGCGGCCGGCGGGTGGCGGTCGATCGGGGACGGGATCGCCGCTCAATGACTATCCGCCACCTCGGTCGCCGGCACCTTGCGCTTCACGCGCTTGATGGTGCCTGAGAAGGTGAACAGCGGCCGGTCGCCGCTCTTCAGCATGCCGCGGACGAAGATCAGCGACTTGCCGGCGCGGGTGACTTCGCCGGTGGCTTCGATCAGTTCGCCTTCGAATGCCGCGTCGAGAAATTCGGCGCCGAACGCCACGGTGACGCCGGGGCCTTCCAGCTCGCGAGTCGCGATCGCGAACAGGCAATAATCGGCGAAGGTCATGAAGCAGCCGCCGTGCACGGCCTTCATGCCGTTGAGGTGCTTCTTCTCCACCCGGAAGGCGCAGCGCACGTGGCCATCGTCGTCGATGCGGTGCCAGAACGGGCCGTTGTGCGACTCGAAGGTGTCGCGCGTCCAGGTTCGCCAGCCGGCGAATTCGCCCTCGGTGGCGACGGTCAGATCGGGGCGGTGGGACGGCGGAGCGGCTTGCTGCACGGCGGAATTATCCTTTGGTCGAGGTCTCTCCATAAATCCGATGCCGCGCTGCAATGCAAATGCCGTGCGCGGTCGGGCGCGGCGAATTGACCCTGCGCAAACGGGGCGCGTCCTGCCCCAGTATAGGTTGCCGGCCGCCGCGCGGCCGCCTCAGGGAGAACAGAATGAGCGACCAGATCAAGTACGTGCTGGACGAGGAGAACATCCCGACGTCCTGGTACAACCTCAATGCCGACTTCCCGACGCCGATGCCGCCGGTGCTGCATCCCGGCACGCATCAGCCGGTCGGCCCGAGCGATCTGGAGCCGCTGTTTCCGATGGAGCTGATCCTCCAGGAAGTCGCGACCGAGCGTTACATCGACATTCCCGAGCCGGTGCGCGACGTGTTCCGGATGTGGCGGCCGGCGCCGCTGATCCGCGCGCGCCGTCTCGAGCAGGCGCTGGATACGCCGGCCAAGATCTACTTCAAATACGAAGGCGTTTCGCCCGCCGGTTCGCACAAGCCGAACACCGCCGTGCCGCAGGCCTGGTACAACAAGCAGGCCGGCATCAAGAAGCTGTCGACAGAAACCGGCGCCGGGCAGTGGGGTTCGTCGCTGGCGTTTGCCGGCTCGCTGTTCGGGCTCGACGTGCTGGTCTTCCAGGTCCGCGTCTCGTTCGATCAGAAGCCGTATCGCCGCGCGCTGATGGAGACCTACGGCGCGCGCTGCATCGCCTCGCCGTCGACGGAAACCGAATCCGGCCGCGCGATCCTCGCCAAGACGCCGAACAGCCCGGGCTCGCTCGGCATCGCGATCTCCGAAGCGGTCGAGATCGCCGCCAAGAATCCGGACGTCAAATACGCGCTCGGCTCGGTGCTCAATCACGTCATGCTGCACCAGACCATTATCGGCCAGGAAGCCATCAAGCAGTTCGAGCTGGCGGGCGACGATCCGGATGTGGTGATCGGCTGCGCCGGCGGCGGCTCAAATTTCGCCGGCCTGGCGTTTCCGTTCCTCGGCCTGCAGCTGCGCGGCGGCCGCAAGCGGCGCATCATCGCCGTCGAGCCGGCGGCGTGCCCGACGCTGACGCGCGGCACCTACGCCTATGATTTCGGCGACACCGCGCATCTCACTCCGCTGGTGAAGATGCACACGCTCGGCTCGACCTTCATGCCGCCGGGCTTCCATGCCGGCGGCCTGCGCTACCACGGCATGAGCGGGATGGTGTCGCACGCCTACGAACTCGGCCTGATCGAAGCCCGCGCCTATCAGCAGGTCGGCTGTTTCGAAGCCGGCGTGCAGTTCGCCCGCACCGAAGGCATCGTGCCGGCGCCGGAATCGACGCACGCGGTGCGCTGCGCGATCGACGAGGCGCTGCGCTGCAAGGCCGAGGGCAAGGCGGAAACCATCCTGTTCAACCTCTCCGGCCACGGCCATTTCGACATGCAGGCCTACATCAACTACTTCGAAGGCAAGCTGGTCGATCAGGACTACGACGAAGCGGATCTCGCCACGGCGCTGGCGGGATTGCCGGCGGTGGCGGCCTAAACCAACGCGCCCCGGACGCTGCGCAGCGCGCCGCCCTTGCGGCGTGGTGCGCTGCAGATCCGGAGCCCCGGTTTCTGGCGCGTGAACCGGGATCCCGGGTCTGCGAAGCAGCGCTATGCGCTGCATCGCGCCCGGGACACGGCTCGCGAGGAGCGAAGATTCGGATCCAGAGGCGGCATGGCCTTCGCCGGCGAGTCGTCGGCAAGATTGCCGGCAGTCGCGGCGTCAACCTCGCGTGCCCCGGACGCTGCGCAGCGCGCCGCCCTTGCGGCGTGGTGCGCTGCAGATCCGGGGCCCCGGTTTCTGGCGCGTGAACTAAGGTCCCGGTTTCCGGCGCATGAACCGGGATCCCGGGTCTGCGAAGCAGCGCTACGCGCTGCATCGCGCCCGGGACACGGGAACGGGCCGTGAATCCGGCCAAAAAGGCCTTTCCCCACCGGGCCGATCTTTCTACATAACAGCGGTCCGCGCTGGCCCCTCCGGCGCGCCGAGGAATGCTGCCCTATGTCCGCTCCCGAGCCGAAGATCACCCCGGAATTGATCGCCAGCCATGGCCTGAAGCCGGACGAATATCAGCGCATTCTCGATCTGATCGGGCGCGAGCCGACCTTCACCGAGCTCGGCATCTTCTCGGCGATGTGGAACGAGCACTGCTCGTACAAGTCGTCGCGCATCCACCTCAAGGGGCTGCCCACCAAGGCGCCGTGGGTGCTGCAGGGGCCGGGCGAAAACGCCGGCGTGATCGACATCGGCGATAACCAGGCGGTGGTCTTCAAGATGGAGAGCCACAACCACCCGAGCTATATCGAGCCTTATCAGGGCGCCACCACCGGCGTCGGCGGCATCCTGCGCGACGTCTTCACCATGGGGGCGCGCCCGATCGCCTGCCTCAATGCGTTGAGCTTCGGCGATCCGAAGCATCCCAAGACGCGGCACCTCGTCGGCGGCGTCGTCGCCGGCGTCGGCGGCTACGGCAATTCGTTCGGCGTGCCCACCGTCGGCGGACAGACCCGGTTCCACACCCGCTACGACGGCAACATCCTGGTCAACGCCATGGCGGTCGGCCTCGCCGACGCTGACAAGATCTTCCTGGCCGCAGCCAGCGGCGTCGGCATGCCGATCGTCTATCTCGGCTCCAAGACCGGCCGCGACGGCATGGGCGGCGCCACCATGGCGTCGGCCGAGTTCGACGAGGGCTCGGAGGAGAAGCGCCCGACCGTGCAGGTTGGCGATCCGTTCGCCGAGAAGCTGCTGCTCGAGGCCTGCCTGGAGATCATGGCCAAGGACTGCGTGATCGCGATTCAGGACATGGGCGCTGCGGGTCTGACCTGTTCGGCGGTCGAGATGGGCGCCAAAGGCGACCTCGGCGTCGAGCTCGATCTCGACGCGGTGCCGACCCGCGAGACCGGCATGACCGCCTACGAGATGATGCTCTCCGAAAGCCAGGAGCGCATGCTGATGGTGCTCAAGCCGGAGAAGGAAAAGGAAGCCGAGGAGATCTTCAAGAAGTGGGGCCTCGATTTCGCGATCGTCGGCTACACCACGCCGACCAAGCGCTTCGTGGTCAAGCATGGCGGCCAGGTGAAGGCCGATTTGCCGATCAAGGAGCTCGGCGACGAGGCGCCGCTGTATGACCGCCCGTGGGTCGAGAGCCCGAAGCTGCCGGTGATCCACGCCCGCGACATCAACGCGCCGATGGGCGCCGCCGAGGCTCTGGAGAAGCTGCTGGCGACGCCGGACCTGTGCAGCAAGCGCTGGGTGTGGGAGCAGTACGACCACGTCATCGGCGGCAACACGCTGCAGCGCCCCGGCGGCGACGCCGCGGTGGTGCGGATCGAGGACGGCCCCAAGGGCCTCGCGCTCACCGTCGACGTCACGCCGCGTTATTGCGAGGCCGATCCGTTCGAGGGCGGCAAGCAGGCGGTGGCCGAAGCCTATCGCAACATCACCGCGGTCGGCGGCAAGCCGCTGGCGATCACCGACAACCTGAACTTCGGCAATCCCGAGCGGCCCGAGATCATGGGCCAGCTGGTCGGCTGTTTGCGCGGCATCTCCGAAGCCTGCATCGCGCTGGATTCGCCGATCGTCTCCGGCAACGTCTCGCTCTACAACGAGACCTCTGGCCGCGGCATCCTGCCGACGCCGTCGATCGGCGGCGTCGGCGTGCTCGATGATTTCACCAAATCGGCGACGCTCGCCTTCAAGGCCGAAGGCGAGGCGATCCTGCTGATCGGCGAGACCAAGGGCTGGCTCGGCCAGTCGGTGTACCTGCGCGACATCTGCGGCCGCGAAGAGGGCGCGCCGCCGCCGGTGGACTTGGCCTGCGAAAAGCGCCACGGCGACGTCGTCCGCGGCATGATCCACGCCGGCACCGCGACCGCTGTGCATGACGTCTCAGACGGCGGCTTGCTGGTCGCGCTCGCCGAGATGGCGATCAGCGGCAACATCGGCGCCGCGCTCGACGCCCCGCCGGCCGAGATCGTGTCGCACGCCTGGTGGTTCGGCGAGGACCAGGGCCGCTACATCGTCACCGTGAAACAGGACGACCTGCTCACCACGCTGTCGAAGCTGAAAACCATCGGCGTCCCCTGCGTCCAGATCGGCACCACCGCCGGCCCCACGCTGAAGATCGAAGGCGAGCGCACCGTGGATATCAAGGCGCTGCGCCACGCCCACGAGCATTGGCTGCCGGACTACATGGCGGGGAAGGCGTAACGGTCGTAACGACCCTCTCCACCGTCATTGCGAGGAGCACCCGGATCGGCGCTCCGCGCCGTCCGGGCACAGGCTCCGCGACGAAGCAATCCAGCGCGGTGCACTGCGTTGGATTGCTTCGCGGAGCCTGTCATCGGGCGGCGCTTCGCGCCGACCCGTTGGCTCGCAATGACGCAGCGTGGGCTGTCCGGTCATTTCGTGGGGCTCGTGTAGCGAGCGAACCCGGAATTTCTCCCGCGCATCAGCCGCGAACCAACCCTCTCGTTCGTCATTCCGGGATGCGCGCTCTTGCGCGCAGGCCCGGAATCCATAGCCCCTGCGGTCGCGGCGCAGCACGGCGGGGCCTCGTTGTGCCTAAGTAACTAACCGCGGTGGTTATGGATTCCGGGCTCGCGCCAAGAGGCGCGCCCCGGAATGACAAAAGAGAGGGTGTGCGTAGCGGAGCCGCGGGCCCGCGACGCCCTCTACAACACCCGATACGATCCCGGGATCTTCCGCAGCACCGCCGTGGTCGCCCAGCTCAGCATCAGCCCCAACACAAACACCGTGCTGGCCTTGGCGATCGCCGGCCATTCGAGATCATACAGTGCGTATTGCAGCCAGAGCATATATGCGTAGTGCACCAGGAAGATGCCGTAAGCGTCGTGCTGCAGCGGGTCGAGGATGCTCCAGCCGGCGCGCTGGAAGCGCAAGAAGTAGGCCAGGATCGCGAAGATCACGGTGACGCTGAACGCCGCGAAGGCGAGGCCGTAGCCGGCTTCGTACCACATCGGCAGATCCGGCGGATTGTCGAGGATTCCGCGCTTGATGCCGATGAAGCCCCACATCGCCGCATAGGGCAGCACCGCCAGCATCGCCCAGATGTACCACAGCTTCGCCAGCCGGCCGCCGGCACTGATCACGCCGCGCTCCGGATGGCAGGCGCCGATCCCTGCGCCCATGAAGAAATACACCGCATAGAGCAGGACGCGGCTTTCCTGCACCGAGAACGGGCCGATTTCGAACCATTGGTTCGGACCGAAATACACCCGCGCCGGCACGTAAACGGCGGCCGTGATCGCGAAGGTCGCGAGGATGTACACGAACGGCCGCTGATAGCCGAGATAGGCGAGGCGGTTGAGCGGGTCGAGCGTGTGGCGCGAGATCCGGTACATCGTGCCGCCGATGAAGGTGTAGATGAACAGCACCCACAGAAACCACAGCGGACCGCTCGGCCACGGACCGACCGTGATCATGTTGCGGTAGAAGTCGGCGAAGCTCAGCACCGGGTCGGCGCGCAGCGCAATCGCGTAGTAGGCGATCGGGATCACCGTGAAGGCTCCGATCACGAACGGGATGCCGAGCCGGATCAGCCGGTCGCGCGTCAGCGTGCCGATCTTCGGCCGGTGATCGAGGCTCGGCCACAGAAACAGCCCCGACAGCATGAAGAACATCGCCATGAAGAAGCTGTCGGTGGCGAGCACGACGCAGTCGAAGCCGATCCACGACGACGGGTCGGTGTGGCCGTAATGCGTGTAGGGGATCACCGAATGGTGGATCAGCACCAGGATGGTCAGGAAGGTGCGGGCGCGGTCGAGCGACAGGTCGCGCACCCGAACGGCGGCCGGCGCGGCCGCGGCGACGTCGTCCCGAGCGGGATAGGTTGTGGTCACGGTCGATCTCTCGTCCATCCGCGGGCCGACAATGTCCGCGAATTGCCGCCCGGGCAAGATTGAAACGGCGTCGAACTTTCGGCTTTACGCCGGCAATTCCTCGATTTTGACTTTGTCTGGATAGAACGCCAGGAAGCCCGCGATCTCGGTCATGGCCGGAAACGGCTCCTCGTAGCTCCAGATCGCATTCGCCAGCGTGGCGCCGCCGGCGGCGATGCTGAAATAGCTGGCGTCGCCCTTGTAAGGGCAATGCGTGGTGCGCTCGGTCTTGGCGAGCAGCGCCATGTTGGTGTCGGCGCGCGGAATGTAGTGCACCGGCGGGTAGCTCGCTTCCTTCAGGGTCAGGGCCTGATCGGTCTCGGCGATCACCTGGCCGTCGACAGTAATGCGGATCCGTTTTGGATTGCGCGTGATCGTGATCGGATGGTCGGGGCCGGGAATTCTCATGGCTTTCCTCGCGCTGGGCAGATCGTGCTGGCAGGGGCGCCATGCGCCGCGAGCCTCAACTAGATGTGCGACCTCTGCGGGCTTTGAAAGGGCCGCGCTGCAATATAGTATCGCACAGCTAAGGCAAGGCCGCCGGGCAGACCACCCGGAATCGATCAATTTTCGGAGGACTGTGAATGCCGATGGATGCCCGCGACATCGAGGCCATGATCAAGGCCGCGATTCCCGACGCGGAAGTGACGATTCGCGACTTGGCCGGCGATGGCGACCATTACGCCGCGACGGTGATTTCCGAATCGTTCCGGGGCAAGTCGCGCGTGCAGCAGCACCAGATCGTCTATGCGTCGCTGCGCGGCCAGATGGGCGGCGTCCTGCACGCGCTGGCGCTGCAGACCGGCGTGCCGGAGGGCTGACGCGCCGTCCTGCTGGAATGCGCCCGCCGATCGCTGCGCTGCATGCGGCGGTGTGCGGCCAGATCACATTGGCCCCGGCCTCTCTTCGCCGGAGCCGCCCGCGGCGTCCCGACTTTAACGAAGGCTTTACGGCCGCGCGGCACCGTCGCTGCGTCGGGGGGCTCTCTTGTCGAAGTGGCGGGATGAAAAGGCGAAGGTCAACGCGCAGGCGCTGGCGCGGTTGACCAAACGGTTGCCGGCGGCGTTTCCACAGGCCGTCCTGGTCCGGGCGCGGAGCTGCGCCTGGACGCCTTCGACGCTTCGGGTCGCGATCGATGGTTATTGGCGCACGCATCCGCTGCGGGCCGACCGGCTCGCCCGGGCGCTCGCCGCGCGCAGCGGCGCGCCGGATGGATGGCGCTGGCAACTCGGCGGCGATCCGGAGTCGGGCCTGCCGGCCAGCTTCCGCGCGCCGCCGGCGCCATATCGCGAAAAGGCTCACGCCAAAGGCCCGGGCTTCTGCTGCGTCTGCGGCCAGCCGGTGTATCGGTTCGGTTGGCACGCCGACCTGTGGGACGCCGGCGCCAACAAGAACGCGACCTGGCACAGCGCCTGCGTCACCGCCTGGCAGTTCTGGAACGCGCCGAGCGCCCAGGCCAAGCTGCTGCGCAAGCTGCAGGGACGGCGCTGCCGTGAGACCAACCGGCGTTTGCTCAAGACGTCGGAGGTGGACCACCAGGTCCCGCTATTCCAGGTCTGGAAGCAGCACCGCGAGCTGCCGTGGCCGCAATTGCTCGGCTATTGGGGCCTGCCGAACCTGCAGGTGATCAACCGCGAAGTCCACGCCGCCAAATGCGCCGATGAGGCGAGGGGACGCAGCGCGGCGCGAGCCGTGGCCTCAACAGAGGCCGCGTCCGCGTAGTATCTCACGCTCTCTGGAAAGGCAGCAAACCAAGTGCTTCAAAACACGCGCCCGTGGCGATAAGGCTCGAGTTACTTATCAGCCGCGTCATCAGCTCACTGCCCGCGTCGCCCTCACCCCAACCCTCTCCCGCAAGCGGGAGAGGGAGCCGGCTGCCGATGCGGTGAGGCAGCGGACGAACGCAGTGGCCGCTCTGATTAGATCGAAGGGTAGGGCTGGATCACGGCGCCCGCCGCGCCGGCAGCACGCCCCCTCTCCCGCTTGCGGGAGAGGTTGGGGTGAGGGCGACGCGAGCACTAAATTGCCTCTAGAGAACGTTCGTACTCGAGAGAACCCGGCGACGCTCAGTTCGCCTGCAGCGCGTGCACCGAGAACAGCCCGTCCGCATCGGTCCAGCTCTGCTGCAACGACCACCCGGCCTGTTCGGCCAGCGCGCGGAAGCGGTCGAGGCTGTATTTGTAGCTGTTCTCGGTGTGAATGGTCTCGCCCGCCTTGAAGGCGATGCGCTCGCCGAGGATGCGGACGGTCTGGTCGCAGCGGCTGACGAGATGCATCTCGATGCGGTGCTGATCGCGATTGTAGATCGCGCGATGCGCAAAGGCGCGCAGGTCGAAGTCGCCGCCGAGTTCGCGGTTGATGCGCGCCAGCACGTTGAGGTTGAACTCGGCGGTGACGCCGGCCGCATCGTCATAAGCGGGCACCAGCAGGCTCTCGTCCTTCTCCAGGTCGACGCCGACGATCAGCCGCGCGTTGTGGCCGAGGATCTCGCGGAAGGTGCCGAGCAGATGCGCGGCTTCGTGCGGTTCGAAATTGCCGATGGTTGAGCCGGGAAAGAAGCCGACCTTGGGCAGATCGCGGACCGCGTCCGGCAGCGCGAACGGCGCGGTGAAGTCCGCCGCCACCGGATACACCGACAGTTCGGGAAAATCGGCGCACAGCTCCTCGGCCTGCGCGGCGATGAAGTCGCCGGAAATATCCACCGGCACATAGGCGGCGATGTCACGCGCCTCGAGCAGCAGTCGGATCTTGGTGGTGGCGCCGGCGCCGAATTCGACCAGCGCGGCGTTCCACGGAATCAATGCGGCGATCTCGCCGGCACGGGCGCGCAGGATGCCGAGCTCGGTGCGGGTCGGGTAGTATTCGGGCAGCCTGGTGATCGCGACGAACAATTCAGAGCCGAGATCGTCGTAGAAGTATTTCGGCGGCAGCGATTTCTGCGGCTGCGACAGGCCATCCAGCACGTCGGTGGCGAAGCTCTGCGTCTGCGGATCGAGCTGATGCGCTCGGGCTTGCACGGCGACGTGCATGTTCATGGGCGATCTCCCGGATGCGCGCGGCGCGCGTTGTGATCAGGACGTCAGACGTCGTAGTCGGCGAGCCGCAGTCCGGTGAACTGCCAGCGATGGTGCGGATAGAAGAAATTGCGATAGGTCAGGCTGCTGTGGCCCTGCGGCGTGACGCAGGACGAACCGCGCAGCACCAGCTGGTTGACCATGAACTTGCCGTTGTACTCGCCGAGCGCGCCCTCGATCGCCTTGTAGCCGGGGTAGGGCGCATAGGCGCTGCGCGTCCACTGCCAGACGATGCCGAACGCATCGGCAAGTTGGCCGGCGCGCGCGGCGACTTCCCACTCGGTCTCGGTCGGCAGATGCTTGCCGCTCCAGCGCGCGAAGGCGTCGGCCTCGTAGTAACTGACATGGCAGACCGGCGCGTCGGGATCAATCGGCTGCAGGCCGCCGAGCGTCATGATCTTCCACTCGCCATCGACCTGCCGCCAATGGCCCGGCGCTTCCCAGCCCTCGCGCTCGGCGCAGGCGAAGCCGTCCATCAGCCACAGCGTCGGCGTGCGATAGCCGCCATCGGCCATGAAGGCGAGCCATTCGGCGTTGGTGACGAGGTGGCGGGACAGGGTCACCGGCCCGACCAGCGCGCGGTGGACGGGCTTCTCGTTGTCGAAATGGAAGCTGTCGCCGGCATGGCCGATCGCATGGATGCCTTCCGGCAGATCGACCAGTGCGTCGCCGCCGCGATCTGCGGCGGGCAGCCGCCAGGCCGGATCGTAAGCCGGCGGGATCGGATTCTGGGCGAAGGCGTGCAGGATGTCGGTCAGCAGCAGCTCCTGGTGCTGCTGTTCGTGATTGAGACCGACTTCCACCAGCGGCTCCAGCTGCCGCAACTTTGCCTCATCGGTGTCGGCGAACAGCGCCAGCATCGCGTCGTCGACATAGCGGCGATAGGCGGCAACGTCCTCGATCCCCGGCCGGGTCAACAGCCCGCGCGCCGCGCGGGTGTGCCGCGGCCCCGCCGAAACGTAGTAGGAATTGAAAAGAAACGCATAATCGGGATGGAAGACCTGGTAGCCGGGCTGGTGCGGGCCGAGCAGGAACTGCTCGAAGAACCAGGTCGTATGCGCCCGGTGCCATTTCGCCGGGCTGGCGTCCGGCATCGACTGCACCACCTGATCCTCGGCGCTGAGCGGCGCAGCCCGCCGTTCGGTCTCGTCGCGCACCGCCCGGTAGGCGTCCGCCAGCCGGGAGGCGAGGGCGCGGGTCGTCGTGGTGGATTCGGGAGAAACGGCTACTGAAACAGCGGCGGAGGAGAAATTCGACACGAGCGACTCCGATTTGGGAGAAAACGCTGCTTCCGAGAAGCGGTTCCGAGACTCGCCAAATAGGTGTTTCGGGCCGGAATGGAAGGCAGGAGCAGCCCGCTTCTCCGTCCCTCCGCAACACTGCGGGGACGTTCGCCAATCCGAACGATGCCGGAATGTTGAGGCAAATCAGACCGTCAGCACGGCTGACTGGCATTTTACTTGGGCTGCGAATGATTTTCGCGCTACATATATGACAGACCGACCCGGCCGCTGGTGGTCAGCCGGCCGCGCCGCAAAAGGATCCGCCATGAGCATCGAGCAATTCATCGACAACGAAGTGAAGGCCAACGACGTCGTGCTGTTCATGAAGGGCACGCCGCAGTTTCCGCAGTGCGGCTTCTCGGGTCAGGTGGTGCAGATCCTCGATCACATCGGCGTCCCCTATAAGGGCCACAACGTGCTCGAATCGGCCGAGCTGCGCGACGGCATCAAGCAGTTCTCGAACTGGCCGACGATCCCGCAGCTCTACGTGAAGGGCGAATTCGTCGGCGGCTGCGACATCGTCCGCGAGATGTTCCAGGCCGGCGAGCTGCAGAAGCTGTTCGCCGACAAGGGCATCAAGGTCGCGGCCTGAGCCGTTTCGCACGCTCGAGCGGCGCGGCGACCCTCGAGGTCGTCGTCGCCGACATCACGACGCTCGCACTTGATGCGATCGTCAACGCCGCCAACAGCTCGCTGCTGGGCGGCGGCGGGGTGGACGGCGCGATTCATCGCGCCGCGGGCCCGCAACTCCTGGCCGAGTGCCGCAGCCTCGGCGGCTGCGCCACCGGCGATGCCAAGATCACCCACGGTTATCGGCTGCCGGCCCGGCATGTGATTCATGCCGTCGGACCAGTGTGGCATGGCGGCGGTTCCGGCGAGGACACCGCGCTGGCTTCCTGCTACCGCCGGGCACTCGAACTGTGTCAGCAGCACGATCTCGCCTCGGTCGCCTTCCCGGCGATTTCCACCGGCGTCTATGGTTTCCCACCCGAGCGCGCCGCGCCGATCGCGGTGCGAACTTGCATCGATACGCTCACGGCCATGCCCGTGGTTACACGAGTGGTGTTCTGCTGCTTCTCGGAACCGGGCGCAGCGCTGCATCGGGCTGCGCTGACGGCGGCTCTTGATTAGTTGACCGCGGCCGCTACCATCCTCCCGTGATAACGAGGGAGGACTTGATGATCTTGCGCCGCGTCGCGCGTCTACTGACAACCGGAGCGCTCGCCGCGCTGATCGCCTCGCCCGCTTTCGCGGAAGGCAGTTTCGATCCGCCGCCGACCGCGCAGTTCTCGCAGGAGAAGCTCGGCCGCATCGACGCGTTCTTCGGCAAGATCATCGAGGAGGGCAAGATCCCCGGCGCCGTTGTGTACATCGAGCGCCACGGCAAGCCGGTGTATAGTAAGTATTTCGGCGTGCGGGATGTCGCCACCAAGGCGCCGATGACCGACGACACCATCTTCCGGCTGGCCTCGCTGACCAAGCCGTTCACCGCGGTGGCGGTGATGACGCTGGTGCAGGACGGCAAGATCAAGCTCGATGATCCGGTGTCGAAATACATTCCCGCCTTCGCCGATGTGAAGGTTGGCGTCCAGAAGACCAAAGAGGGCGGCGAGAAGGTTCTCGATTTCGAGCCGGTCAAGCGGCCGATCAAGATCAGCGACCTGCTGCTGCACACCTCCGGCATCACCTACGGCTTCTACGGCGACAGCCTGGTGCGCAAGGCGATCGCCGCCGCCAAGATCTACGATGGCGATCCCAGCAACGCCGAATTCGCCGAGCGCATCGCCAAGGTGCCGCTGCAGGAACAACCCGGCACGCTGTGGGACTACGGCAACTCCTATGAGGTGCTCGGCCGGGTCATCGAGGTCGCCTCCGGCAAATCGTTCTACGAATATCAGAAGGAGAAGCTGTTCGATCCGCTCGGGATGAAGGACACGCGCTACTACCTGCCCGAGGAACAGCAGAAGGCGCGGATGGCGCAGCCGATGCCGAACGACGCCGACTTCCGGGTCGGACGGCCGAGCCGGCCGGACATCGTCAAGAAGTGGGAATCCGGCGGCGGCGGCCTGACCTCGACGCCGCACGACGTCATCCGCTTCGTCCGGATGCTGCTCCACAAGGGCGAACTCGACGGCAAGCGCTATCTCAGCGAAGCGACCTTCAAGGACATGACCACCGATCACATCGGCCCGTCCTCCGGTGTCGCCCGTGATTACTTCTACTTCCCCGGCGACGGTTTCGGCTACGGCTACGGCCTCGCTGTCCGCACCGATGCCGGCAATGCCAAGCCGCCGCCGCCCGGTTCGCTCGGCGAACTGAAATGGGACGGCGCCAGCGGCTGCTACTTCATCGTCGATCCGAAGCTCGACATGTTCGTCGTGCTGATGGAACAAACCCCCTCGCAGCGCCAGCCGGTGCAGCGGGAACTGAAGAAGCTGGTTTACGAAGCGCTGGAGTGATCGTGACGTAAGGTCGTAGCCTATCGTCCGTTTACGCCCGTGACCTCTCTTTTGTCATTCCGGGGCGCGCGACGCGCGGAGCCGGAATGACGGCAGGCCATCGCATTTGAAAACAGGCTGATGCTGGAGGACCACCCTCCCCTGGAGAGGGAGGGTCGCTCGCGTAGCGAGCGGGGCGGGGTGGCGAAGAGTTTATCCGCAGTGCCCGCGGCTCACCCCACCCCGCCGCCCATCCCGCTGCGCGGGCTGGACGCCGCCCCTCCCCCTCCAGGGGAGGGTGAGGGAACGCTTCTGCGGTTGCTCCCGGCAGAGACGCGGCGTGCCCGGCAATATCGAACCTCGGCGCTGGAACTTCCCTCGCATCATTGTGTTCCGAATTGACGCTGCGGCGAATTGCAGCCACCGTCCGCGCGCAAACGAAAGGAATCACATGACCTACAAGCAGCCTGGCCGTCAGGGCCTCGTCTCGCGCGTTCTTGCCGCGGTGGTACTGACCAGCATCTATGCGTTCAGCCTGGTCGGCGCGACCGCGCTGATCACCGGCGTGTCGACCACCTCGGCGTCCGCCCAGCGTGGCGACTGGGGGCGCGGCCGCGGTCGTGGCTATCGCGGTGGCCGTGGCTACGGCCGGGGTTATGGCCGCGGCCGTGGCTATGGCGGCCCGGTGCGTGGCCGCGGTCGTGGCGCTTGCGTCGTCAACGCCGCCGGCGTGCGGATCTGCCTGTAAGGCCGTCGGGCCACGCGCCTGATCGATGAAGTTGCGATGGCCGGGCTCGTCCCGGCCATTTGCGTTTGGGCGCGGCCAGCGAGCTCATGCTTTCCGCAGGATCTCCCGCACCAGTCCCAGCGTCTCGTCGATCATCGCGGCGCTGACGTCGAGGTGGGTGCAGGCGCGGATGCGGCCGTCCATCATCGCCAGCAGGACGCCGTGGGCGCGGAGCCGGGTCACCAGCTCGGCGCCGGGAATGCCCGCGCCGTCCGGCCGGAAGAACACCAGATTGGTCTGCGGCTCCTGCACCTCCACGCCGGCGAGCTGCGCCAGCCCGGCGGCGAGCGCCCGCGCGTGGGCGTGATCCTCGGCGAGCCGCTCGACGTGATGATCGAGCGCATAATCGCACGCTGCCGCGATCACGCCGGACTGCCGCATCGATCCGCCGAGCCGCTGCTTCCAGCGCCAGACCTCGTCGATGAAGGCGCGTGAACCGGCGAGCGCTGCGCCGACCGGGGCGCCGAGCCCTTTGCTGAAATCGATCCACGCCGAATCCCAGCCCGCCACCATGTCGCGCGCCGCGATGCCGGTGGCCACCACCGCGTTCATCAGCCGGGCGCCGTCCATATGGGTGGCGAGGCCGACCGCCTTGCCGGCGGCAGCGACGGCGTCGAGTGTTTGCTGCGGCCAGATCGTGCCGCCGCCGATATTGGCGGTCTGCTCGACGCTGACCATGGTCTGCGGCGGCTCGTAGCGTGAACGCGGATGCAGCGCGGCGCGGAACGCCGCCAGCGAGAACTGGCCGCCGTCGCCGTCCAGCGGCGTGATCTGGAAGCCGCCGAGCGCCGCATGCGCGCCGCCCTCGCGCGACAGGATGTGAGCGCTACGATGCGCGATGATCTCGTCGCCCGGCCGGCAAGTCGCCAGCGTCGCGGTGACGTTGCACATCGTGCCGGACGGCAGGAACACCGCGGCCTCCTTGCCAAGCAGCGCCGCGACGCGCTCCTGCAGCGCATTGGTGGTCGGATCGTCGCCGGTCTGCTCGTCGCCGACCTCCGCCCGCGCCATCGCCTCGCGCATCGCCGGCGTCGGCCGCGTCTGCGTGTCGGAGAGGAGGTTGATGCGAACCGGCGGCGCGTGCGGATCGGGTGGGGGCGGGATGTAGGACATGGCGGCAAGTTAGAGCATTTCGGACACCGATAGAACCCGAACAGCTTTGGCTCTGTTTTCAGGCCGGTTGCTGCAGGCCGCCGCGGATCAGCGCCGCAAACGCCGCGGCGGCGTCGGTCTCGCGGCATTGGCCGCGCACCATCGCGGCCGACAGCGCCTCGCCGGCGCCGATCAGCCCGACGCAGCGCCGGACCAGTTCGGCGCGCGGCAGCGCTGTATGCGGCTTCAACGCGGTCGCGAACAGCTGGACGTAGCCATCGAGCAGCTGCTGATACACGGCTTCCTTCTCCTGGCTGCCCGCCAGCGCCGCGCCGATCGCCTGCCACTCGCCGCTGGTCTCCGCCGAGCAATGCACATAGGCCGACGCCAGCAGCTGAGCGGTCTCCTCGAGGCTGCGGTGACCGGTCGCCAACGCCGCACGCAGCGCATCGGCGTGCTCGGCGTCGATCGATTTGTACAGCTCGATCAGCAGCCCCGATCGCGTACCGAAGTGATCATAGGCAATCGGCTTGGAGACGCCCGCGCGCTCGGCGAGATAGCCGAGCGTCAGCCGGTCGGCGCCTTCGTCGCGCACGATCTGCAACGCGGTGTCCATCAGCTGCCGTCGCCGCTGCGCTTTCGGCAGCCGGCCGCCCGGTTCCGCAAGCGGCGGCACACCGGCGTTTCCGGTTCTCGCCATGAAACCTACCTTTGGTAGCTTTGTTATATTACGGATGGTAGGTTAGGCAGAACGAGGGAGTGCTGCAATGTCGAACGATCCGATTCTCCTGATCGGCGGAGCCGGCCATGTCGGCCGCTGGACCGCGCGATCGCTGCGCGCCGCGCATCCCGACCTGCCGCTGCTGATCGGCGGCCGGGATCGCGCGCGGGCCGAACAGGCGGCCGCCGACCTGCACGCCGAGGCGGTGGTGATCGACGACACTGTCGCCGACCTCGGCCTGGGGCATCGCCGCGTCAGCGCCATCGCGACGCTGTTCACCGACCAGCGCCTGACCGCGCTGCAACTCGCCCAGGCGCGCGGCGTGCCGCATCTGTCGATCTCGCCGGGGATCGTCGAGCTCGGTCCGGAAGTCGCCGCCTACATGCACCGGCCGCAGGCCGCGCCGGTGGTGCTGGGCACGGAATGGATGGTTGGCGGCACGACGGTGCCGACGCTCGCCTTCGCCAAAGCATTCGGCCGCATCGACGACATCTCAATCGGCGCATTGCTCGACGAGCAGGATGCGTTCGGCCCGGCCGCGGAGGCCGATCTGGAGCGGCAGACCCGGACCTTGCCGGTCGCCTTGGCTCGGCAAGGCGGCGCTTACGTCTGGCGGGCCGGCGACGATCTTAAGACCAGTTTCCGCGCTGTGGACGGCACGAAAATGGAGGCGTCGGCGTTCTCGCCCAACGACGTGCTCGGCCTCGCCACCGCGACCGGCGCGCCCAACGTTCGCTTCAGCCTTGCCGTCGGCGTCAGCTCCAGCCGCCGGCGCGGCGAGCCGCTGTCGACCGAGATCATCATCGAATTGACTGGTACGGACCACGCCGGCCGGCCGCTGCGCCGCCGCCACGCCATCCTCCATCCCGCCGGCCAGATGCCGCTGACCGGCCTCGGCACCGCGCTTGTGCTGGAGCGCCTGCTCGGCCTCGACGGCCGTCCCGCGACGCCGGCGGGCTTGTACTTCCCGTATCAGCTGATCGGGCCGGACACGTACTTTAAGCGGCTCGCTCAGGCCGGCGGGGAGGTGATGGAGTTGGAGGCTGTGTGATGGCGAGCGGTGGGCGTCGCCGGCAACCTTAAGGCTCGTGCCCCGGACGCAGCGCAGCGCGCCGCTATTGCGGCGTGGTGCGCTGCAGATCCGGGGCCCCGGTTTTTTGCTTTCGCAACGAGTAACCGGGGTCCCGGATCTGCGAAGCGGCACTGCGCGCCGCATCGCGTCCGGGACACGGAGCACAAACAAAAAGGCCCCGGCGAACCGGGGCCTCGATGCATCGGACTGAGCAGCAATCAGTACGAAGAAAGCAGTGTCGCGCTTAGCGCGAATAGAATTCGACGATCAGATGCGGCTCCATCTGCACCGCGAACGGCACGTCGGACAGCGCCGGGATGCGGGCGAACTTCGCGGTCATCTTATTGTGGTCGACTTCGATGTAGTCGGGCACGTCGCGCTCGGCGAGCTGGCTGGCTTCCAGCACGATCGCGAGCTGCTTCGAGGATTCCTTGACCTCGATCACGTCGCCGACGCGCACCTTGTAGCTCGAGATGTTGACGCGCTTGCCGTTGACCTTGATGTGGCCGTGATTGATGAACTGGCGCGCCGCGAAGATCGTCGAGACGAACTTGGCGCGGTACACGACCGAGTCGAGACGGCGCTCCAAGAGGCCGATCAGGTTCTCGCCCGAATCGCCCTTGAGGCGGGTCGCCTCGACGTAGATGGCGTGGAACTGGCGCTCGGAAATGTTGGCGTAGTAGCCCTTCAGCTTCTGCTTGGCGCGCAGCTGCACGCCGAAGTCGGACAGCTTGCCCTTGCGGCGCTGGCCGTGCTGGCCGGGGCCGTATTCGCGGCGGTTGACCGGGCTCTTCGGGCGGCCCCAGATGTTCTGGCCCATCCGGCGGTCGATTTTATACTTGGCTTCACTGCGCTTTGTCATCGCGTCCTCGGTTGTTCACAGCCATCGCGACCGCGATGGCGTTTTTCAGGCTTGCATGAGGAAACGCGCCCTCCTGTGCGGCCGGAGAACCAGCCGCCGACAGATCCGGCCCCAAAGCAGGTAAGGGGAGGACCACGGGTCGCGAAACGCAACGCGGGCCGAAAGGCCCGCGTTGTGGGCGGGGTTCTAGGGAGAATCCGGCCGGATGTCAATTCGGCGACAGGGCGGCAGGACCGCCCGCCGCGTCAGGCGCCGATCGCCCGGACCGGCGGCAGATCGGTCGCCGGATCGTAGAGTGCCTGCAATTCGCTGGCTAAAGTGGTGTTCAGCACCTGTTCGAGCCGGGTCATCGCCCGGGCGATCGGCGCGGCGTCGATCAGCCGGTGGTCGAAGCGGATCACCATGTCGAAGCGGCCGTCGTCGTGTAGCCGGCCATAGCTCAGCATGTAGGGGCCGGGGCTGATCGGATAGAGGTCGCCGGCGCCGAGCGCCGAGACCGAGGACAATCCGACGCTGCCGAAGAAATTGGCGCGCTGCCGGGCCAGCGCCATGCCGCCCCACCACACCATCCGGCGCAGCGGCCAGGGCAGCGCGCTGATCCGCAGCAGCTTGCGGAACATCGGCACTTCGCAGATCGGCGCGGTTTGCGCCTCGCGGATCAGCGCATCGACGCAGCGCAGCGACAGCTCGTCGGCGCCGACCACCTTCTGCATCAGCACGCAGTCCTCGCCCTCGACCCTGCGGGCGATCGCGATCATCGCGACGCTGCGCGGCAGCTCGTAGAGGTGCGGGAACGGAAAATCGACCACCAGCGTCCGCAGCATCGGCTGCTCGCGCGCCACCAGCGCCCAGGCTTTGGCGATGATTGCCGCGAAGCCGGGCGGCGCGGTCAGCCGGCCGCGCGCCAGCGCCAGCGGCGTCAGGTTCAGCGAGCGCTGATAGGTGATCAGCGGCACGCCCTGCGACGCGCGCATCAGATCGGCAATCAGCCGGCGCCGCAGCGTGAGGATTCGGATCTTGCCGCGCACGTCGGACTAGGGCGCCGGAGTGGCCAGCGGCTTGGTCGTGGCGACCACCGGTTGCTGCTGCGCGATCGCGGAACCGGCCGTCATCGTGACGACCTGTGCGATCAGGAACCTGTTGGTCATGGTGATCCTCCCTGCCTGCGAAAGTAGCAGCGCCGGAGGTTCTCGGAAAGTACTCAGGCCGGGACGTGGCCGCCGAAATAGGGGGTGAGGGCGCTGGCAAGCCGGTGCGACTGTCCGGAAGTGAACACTATGGTGGCGCCTGGTTCATGTTGATGACTGGCGCTGCCGGCGCCGAGCAGGCTGACGACGCGGCGGGCGATCGCCGGCGCCGGGTCGATCCAGTCCACCGGCCAGGGCGCCAGCCGGACCAGCCGGTCCAGCAGCAGCGGATAGTGGGTGCAGGCCAGCACGATAGTATCGGTCCGGCTGTCCGGCCCGTCGCCGGCCACGAAACAGGGGGCGATCTCGGCCGCGATCGCGTCGTCAGCCACTGGAGTACCGCCAAGCGCAGCTTCGGCCAGCGCCGCCAGATGCACCGATCCGACCAGCTTGACCTCGCAGCCCTGGGCGAAATCGCGGATCAGCGCGCGGGTATATTCGCGCTTCACGGTGCCGCTGGTGCCGAGCACCGAGACGCGCTTGGTCCTGGAGGCCGCACAGGCCGGCTTGATCGCCGGCACGGTGCCGACGAACGGCACCCGATAGGCGGCGCGCAGATGCGCCAGCATCAGGGTCGAGGCGGTATTGCAGGCGATCACCACGAGATCGGGCTGGTGCGCTTCAATCAGCTCGCCGATCAGCGGCACCACCCGGCCGATGATCGCTTCCTCGCTGTGCTGCCCGTAGGGAAAGAACGCATCGTCCGCCGCATAGACGTAGCGCGCATCCGGCCGCGCCTTGACGATTTCGCGCAGCACCGTCAGCCCGCCGAGGCCGGAATCGAAGACCAGAATGTTCGGATGCCCAGACACGCGGCAAGTCTATCGCAGCTTGGTTAGTTTTCGGTTGTTTTTCCCGCGACGCTGCGTTGCAACGAGCACGGGAGCGGTGGCCGAAGTCTCTCCCCGTCATTCCGGGGCGCGCGCAGCGCGAACCCGGAATCCATAACCCCTGCGCTCTCGACTGATGGAGGCGCCGGCCACGCTCTGCGCTGACCGGAGTCCAGGGGCTATGGATTCCGGGCTCGCCGCTGTGCGGCGCCCCGTAATGACGAACGAGAGGTCTCGACGCCGCGCTCAGCTCTCGCCGAACACCCGCTTGAAGATCGTGTCGACGTGCTTGAGGTGATAGCCGAGGTCGAACTGTTCTTCGATTTCGGCGTCGGTCATGTACTTCTGCATGTCCGGATCGGCCTTCAGCAGCGTCAGGAAGTCGCCTTCGCCGCGCCACACCGGCATGGCGTTGCGCTGCACCAGCTTGTAGCTCTCTTCGCGCGAGCAGCCCTTTTGCGTCAGTGCGGTGAGCAGGCGCTGCGAGTGGATCAGGCCGCCGAGCCTGTCGAGATTCCTGGTCATGTTGTCCGGATACACCACCAGCTTCTCGATCACGCCGGCGAGGCGGTTGAGCGCGAAGTCGAGCGTCACGGTAGAGTCCGGCGCGATCATGCGCTCGGCCGACGAGTGCGAGATATCGCGTTCGTGCCACAGCACGACATTCTCCATCGCCGGATTGACGTAGCCGCGGACCATGCGGGCGAGGCCGGTGAGGTTTTCGGTCAGCACCGGGTTGCGCTTGTGCGGCATCGAGGACGAGCCCTTTTGCCCGGCCGAGAAGTACTCCTCAGCCTCGAGCACTTCGGTGCGCTGCAGATGGCGGATCTCGGTGGCGAGCCGCTCCATCGACGAGGCGATGACGCCGAGCACCGCGAAGTACATCGCGTGGCGGTCGCGCGGGATCACCTGCGTCGACACCGGCTCGACGGTCAGGCCCATCGATTTGGCGACGTGCTCTTCGACCCGCGGATCGATATGCGCAAAGGTGCCGACCGAGCCGGAGATCGCGCAGGTCGCGACTTCCTTGCGGGCGGCGATCAGGCGCTCCTTGGCGCGCGAGAATTCCGCATAGGCGTAGGCCATCTTCAGGCCGAACGTCACCGGCTCGGCGTGGATGCCGTGCGAGCGGCCGATCGACGGCGTCATCTTGTGCTCGAAGGCGCGCTTTTTCAAAGCGGCCAGCACCTTGTCGAGATCGGCCAGCAGGATGTCGGCGGCGCGGACGAGCTGGACGTTGAAGCAGGTGTCGAGCACGTCCGACGACGTCATGCCCTGATGCACGAAGCGCGACAGCGGCCCGACGAATTCGGCCAGATGCGTCAGGAAGGCGATGACGTCGTGCTTCACCTCGCGCTCGATCTCGTCGATCCGCGCGACGTCGAACGCCGCCTCCTTGCCCTTGGCCCAGATCGTCTCCGCCGCTTCCTTCGGAATCACCCCGAGCGCCGCCTGGGCGTCCGAGGCGTGCGCCTCGATCTCGAACCAGATTTTGAAGCGGGTCAGCGGCTCCCAAATGGCAGCCATTTCCGGACGGGTATAGCGCGGGATCATTGTGGTCTCGTGATGTGCAGGGGGATTAAGGCCGCGCTTTAGCAGACGCGGGGCGGGGAGGCTACAGCCCCCTACAAAATATGCAACTTGACAAAAGAAAATATTCCTAAGAATATAGTCAAGAGTTCGGAGGTTAATGGATCATGGAGTGGATAAATCATGAGGCCGATTGAGATTGGACAAACGCTCTATGAAATTGCGGTTCTCAACACCGCCCTGCGGAGCATCAAGTGTCAGCTTGAGCGTCGGAATACCTGGGCGCCATCAAAGAAGTATGGCTACAACGAGGATCAGCCCCGCGATTGGCATGGGAGGTGGACGATACTTGCGCAACTCAATGATGCGCAGGTGCTTTCCGATGCGTCTCCTGATCCCATCATACCTTGGGCCGACTATGCGGAAGGCCATCATTGGGTGCAGGAAGCAATCACCAGAAATCCGAAGTACACGTTCTCGTCCGAAGCTCTGGAGGTCTTCAAAAACGAAACCACCGGTCCGCTAAAAGTTCCGGAAAGCAATTACTATGATCGGATGCATAGGGAGAATAATAAGGGAGTGGAAGAGGAATTGGACCGCTTCCTAAAAGAGAATAAAATTGAGCCATCGAAGATGACTTCAGACGAGGCGAAGGCATTCGTTAATCGCGTAAAAGCGTCGAGAGATCCTCGAATTCGCGCGTTCAATATGCGACTTTGGCTCCGAGAAAGCATGTATTGGTTGCGTCGGGGCCGGCTGAGAGAGTGAAAGCCATTGGATTCAACTGACGAGACAGCGCAGGACCGAGCTTGGACACAAGTTTACCGCCGGCTGGTCGATCATTTCGGCCAGCACGGGCTCGAGGATTGCTGTGGGCGCGGAGATTTCTGGGTGGTTGCAGACAATTATAGCTGGCCTAGCAACAAAGTCCTTCTGTTCAATCTCGAACTGCTGACGGTCGCCAACATCCAGGCGGTCCAGGCGATGCTGGTGGATCAGCCGCCTTGGACAGTTGCCCTGGTCGTCGACGTCGTCGGCAAAGAGACCGAGTGGCCCTCGATGGGCGTCACCGTGCGCCAGCACGAGATCATCGACGGCCTGCTGCGCAAATATCTGCCCGAGAAGTTCAGGTTCTTGAAAATTCCGGGCAGTCGCCCTGGCACAGGATACGACTGACGCCCCGACGTGCTGCTTGATAATATTCCTATGATGATTATAGTCCGTTTTATCCTGTCCGTGAGGGCGCTTTCGCGAGGCGTCGGTCGGCGGGATAGATCGGCGGGCTGGGAAATCAGCCCGGATCGACGGTCCGGCGAAGCTGACTTTGGTCAGCGAAGTCGGGCGGATGCGGCGTCCGCGCGGTGTGTCTCGCAAACACATCTCCCGGGCGGCGTCGGGTCCCCGTCCGGCTCCACTAGGAGAGCCTGTGACTTGTTAGTTCGCTGGACGCGGGACAGGCGAAGGCGGCGAAATCCGCCGGATCAAGCGGTGCGGAGTGCATCGCGCCTGTCCCCGGAAGCACGGGCCCGAAGCCGAGCAGACGCCGCGGTGGGCGCGCCGGAAGGCGTTGCGCGAGGGTCCATAAAGCCATCGCGACAATTACCACCTTAGCGCCAACCGGCGCGCCCCCACACCTCGCTGTGAAGCGACGGGCGCAAAGCTCGGGCTCGATGGAGCCGCGAGAGCGAAGAGGCGTGGCTGTCTGACATTGTGATCAGCATGGACGTAGCCCGGATGAGCGCAGCGACATCCGGGAGGCAGCCTCAGCCCCGCTACTTGCTGTTACGAACTTTCACTGAGGCACGTCCGAATGCATCGCTTTAAGGGTAGTTTCTTGCCCGTCTTCGCGGGATTATTTGCGGGTGGTGTGAAATGGAAATCCAATCCACCGCCTGATTGTGGTGCCAGCTCAAGAGGGGCGCGCTTCCCGTTTGCAGAATAACCGACCGTCAGAAGGACGCCTTCTGGATAGATCGTTGGCGTTGGTGGAACTGACGTAGTGGTGACAGTTTTTTGACCATGGCTATCTCTTGGTGGAGGGAGGCTGGCTGCTGCTTGGAGCGGGGCCGATCGAATGGTGGGGCTTGCTGGCCTGACAGATGAATAGTCTAGAATGCCATCGCGCTTTTGTTTGGAAATAGGTACCCCAGAGTATTTCTCCAAAACGTCTATGGCCCAGTCGCGGATTTGTCGACGAGGCCCGCGCTCGTCTTCAGGGCTATTTATTATCCCGATCGCAATTTCCATGGCTTTCGGCTTGTTCTGAAGTTCCGCGACGAGGGTAGCGCCCAACGCGCCAATCACGGCAGTAATTATGCTGGTCAGGATGATCGTGGAGTGTCGATAGGGTTCTGATTTATTCTCCGAACTCATCTCAGGCATTAGAAATTGCTCTAAGTCAGTTTTGCTAGTATCCTCATCCTTCTGATTACTGAAAACGTCGTGGCCTAGAAGCAATGATCTGTATCAATACTTCCGTCGGCCGACGGTGGCCTTAAACCACTTCCCCCCGCGCGCTCATCGCCGCGTTCCTAATCCCCGCAATATTCGCCTTGTACGCGTCCAGCGTCCCGCCCTTGAACACCGCGCTGCCCGCGACCAGTGCATTAGCGCCAGCGGCAGCTAGTTCACCCGCGACCTTTTCGCTCACCCCGCCATCGACCTCGATGTCGATCGGCCGGCCGGCAACCATCGCGCGGATCGCTTTGATCTTCTCGACCGCGCTCGGGATGAACGCCTGGCCGCCGAAGCCGGGATTGACCGACATCACCAGGACGAGGTCGATGTCGTCGAGCACGTATTCGAGCACGCTGGGATGCGTGCCGGGGTTGAGCGAGACGCCGGCCTTCTTGCCGAGGGCGCGGATCGCCTGCAGCGAGCGGTGCAGATGCGGGCCGGCTTCGGCGTGGACGGTGATGTGGTCGCAGCCGGCCTTGGCGAAGGCTTCGAGATAAGGATCGCACGGCGCGATCATCAGATGCGCGTCGAAGATCTTGTTGGTGTGCGGCCGCATCGCCTTGATGACGTCGGGGCCGTAGGAAATATTCGGCACGAAATGGCCGTCCATCACGTCGAGATGGATCCAGTCGGCGCCGGCCTGATCGACCGCGCGGACCTCTTCGCCGAGCTTGGAGAAATCCGACGCCAGGATCGACGGCGCGATGGCGAGAGGACGGGGCGCGAACTGGGACATGGCGGCTTCCTGGACGTTTCCTGAACGGTCCCGGCGCAGCGGCGCGCGGCCGAGCGGCGAGGGGCCGATTCGCTAACACGCGCGCCAACGCCTCGCAATGCGCAGCCGCATGGCGCGCCGCGCGTGGTGTGCTCGGCAGGTTCTGCCGGTGCGGCAGATTTTTCCCCGGCCGCGGTGCCGCAGCGCGGCGAAAACCTCAGTGTTTCCAATCGGCAGCGCGCTGGCACGGCGGTTGCTCATGATTGCGCAGGGACGCGGATGAGTAGTTGCAGCCGCAGCGCGGCGCTGAACGGAGTGTGGTCATGATTCCTGCCCTTGGCGCCCTCGGCGCGCTGTCCGGATTGCTCAGCTCCCTGAGCTCGTCGTCGAAGACCAACGCATCCTCGAAGACGACCAGCCTGACCAATCCGTTCGAGACCACGAGTTCGAACGCGAGTTCGAGCAGCAACTCGCTGCTCGGCTCCACCAGCCTGAGCGGTTCGTCGTCGTCGGGCATGCTGTCGCCCGAGACCATGCAGGCGCTGCTGTCGGCGCAGCAGAGCCAGTCGGCCGATCCGACGACCACCAAGGACAAGAGCCGCGACGCCGCGCTGAAGGATCTGTTCGCGCAGCTCGACGGCAACGGTGACGGCACGATCAGCAAGGCGGAATTCGAGGACAAGCTCGGCGCCGGCGGCACCAATGTGGCCAACGCCGACAAGGTGTTCGCCAAGCTCGATACCGACGGCAACGGTTCGGTCAGCATGGGCGAATTGAAGTCCGCGCTGAAGGGCAAGGGTCATCATCATGGCAGCGGCGCCGGCGCCTCGGGTTCGGCTTCGGGTTCGGCGTCAGGCTCGGGCTCGAATGCGGCCGATGCGCTCACCGGCGCCAGCAGCACCAGCGTCACAAATTCGGACGGCAGCGTCACCACCTCGATCACCTATCCGGACGGCTCCAAGGTGAGCACGACGTCGGCGGCGACCAACAGCGCCTCCAGCAACGCCACGTCGAAGTACAACTTCATCGAACAGCTGATCCAGCGCCAGGCCAACCAGATCCAGGCGGGCGCGAGCGGCACGGTCTCGATCAGCGCGTAGTCTCAGCGCGAAATAACCGAGGTCTCCGACCTCGGGAAGCGTCATTGCCGGGCTTGAACCCGGCAATCCATCTTCCTTCGCATGACGTGTTAGATCGCGCGCCGCGCGATGGATCCGCGGGTCGAGCCCGCGGATCACGACATCGGAAGGCGCAGCGCCGTTGCCTCACATCATCGCTTCGCGCCGAACCGATCGCGCCACGCCGGCTGCGCGCCGTCGAACGGCAGCCGCGTGGCCTCAAAGACGCCGCGGGCGATCGCGCGGGCGACGGTGTTGGCGGCGATCGCGCCGAGTTCGGTCAGGCCGGCGAGCGGATCGACCGGCTTCTTCCCGGTCGCCGCAGCGAACACCACGTCGCCGTCGAGCGGCGCGTGCACCGGATAGATCGCGCGGGCGAAGCCGGTCTGCGCCAGCATCGCCAGCCGCTTCACCTGCGTCTTGGTCAGCACCGCGTCGGTGACGACCGCGACCAGCGTGGTGTTCTCCGCAGTCGCCGCGGCGGCGCCCTTGAGCTGAATTTTCAGATGCTCCGGCCCGAATGGAGTCGGCATGCCGTGGCCGCCGAATTCGCCGTCCTGTTCGAACGGCGCCGACCAGAACCACGGCCCGTCGCCGATGGTGACGCTGCCGATCGCGTTCACCGCCGCGATCGCGCCGACCGTGATGCCGCCGGGCGTCATCGCCGACGCCGAGCCGAGGCCGCCTTTGTAGTTCGCGGTGGTGGCGCCGAGGCCTGCGCCGACGCTGCCGAGCGTGAAGTCCTCGCTCGCGGCCTGCGCGGCGGCGTAGCCGAGATCGCGATACGGGGAGAATTGGCCCCACGCCTTGTCGCCGCCATTGAGCATGTCGAAGATCACGCCGCCGGGCACGATCGGGATCGTCGCGGTGCCGATCGCAAAGCCGCGGCCCTGCTCGGCGAGCCAGGCCTGCACGCCGCCGCCCGCATCGAGCCCGAACGCCGAGCCGCCCGACAGCGTGAAGCCATCGACCTGTTCGACGGTATTCACCGGCTCGAGCAGTACGCCGTCGCGAATGCCCGGTCCGCCGCCGCGCACGTCGATCGAGGCGACGGCCGGCTGGTCGAACAGAATGGCGGTGACGCCGGAGGCGAGCTTGGCGTCGTCGGCATGGCCGACGCGAATGCCGGCGACATCGGTGATCAGGTTCTTCAAGGCGGGTCCGTGGATCTGGCGGGGTGAGGGCGGCATTGTCGGCCTAAACACTTGGTCGAGGCAACCCTCACGCGGCGATCACAAGGCGCGGAACGTTGACGCATCGCCTTGCGCGGCGCGAGCGTGCCGGTGCATGTAGCCGCATGATCCACGACGTTTCCATTCCCGCGGCGCTGATCGCCGGCCTCGTCAGCTTCCTCTCCCCCTGCGTGCTGCCGCTGGTGCCGCCCTATCTGATCTATCTGACCGGCGCGACCATCGAGCACGTTGCAGCCGACGAGTCCGAGCGCACCTCCAAGCGTGCGGTGATGATCTCCGCCGCGATGTTCGTGCTCGGTTTCTCGACCGTGTTCGTCGCGCTCGGCGCCAGCGCCAGCCTGGTCGGCGGGCTGATCCGCGCCTGGTCGGGCGAGCTCGCGATCGTCGCCGGCATCGTCATCATCCTGATGGGCCTGCACTTCCTCGGCCTGACCCGAATCAACATCCTGATGCGCGAGGGCCGGCTGCCGATCCCCAAGCCGGTCGGGCTGTGGGGCGCTTACGTGATGGGCCTCGCCTTCGCGTTCGGCTGGACGCCGTGCATCGGCCCGATCCTGGCCGCCATCCTGTCGGTCGCCGCCGCCGAAGCCACGGTGGCGAAGGGGGCCGGCCTGTTGGCGATCTATTCGCTCGGCCTCGGCGTCCCCTTCCTGCTCGCCGCGCTGATGGTCGAACAGTTCTCCGGCCTGTTCGCGCGGATGAAAAAGCACCTCGCCACGGTCGAACGCGCCATGGGCGTGCTGATGGTCCTGACAGGAATCGGCTTTTTGACGGGAGCGATCAGCGACGTCAGCATATGGCTGCTGAACACGTTCCCGGCGCTGGGGAATATCGGGTAGTTGGCGTGGCGGTAGTTCGGGTCGTGTTTGTCCGCAGCACTAACCCCACCGTAAAACGTTATCCTCCGCGAAAGCGGAGGATCCAGTATTCTAGAGCGTTGCTGTTATCAGCAGCGCTCTGAATACTGGGCCGCCCGGTCAAGCCGGGCGGTGACGGCTTTTCAACGGTGTTTCGTCATTGCGAGCGTAGCGAAGCAATCCAGAGCAGCGAGCACTGTTTGGATTGCTTCGTCGCTTCGCTTCGCTCGCAATGACGATCGAAAGCGAAGCGGGCCTCACGTCCCCTTGCCGATCTCCGCGTAGTTGCCCTTGGCGTCCCATTTGTAGACGACGTAGTCGATCGCCTTGATGTCGCCCTTGGCGTCGAAGGCGAGTTTGCCGAGGACGGTGTCCCATTCGCCGGCCTTGATGGCGGCGATCACCTTCTTCGGGTCGGTGGTCTTGGCCTTTTCGACGGCCTGCGACCAGATCTGGAACGCCGCGTAGGTGTACAGCGTGTAGCCTTCCGGATCGATGCCCTTGCCCTTGAACTTCTCGACGATCGCCTGCGCGGTCGGCTTGTTGCGCGGGTCGGGGCCAAAGGTGAACAGCGTGCCTTCGGCGAGCGGGCCGGTGATCGAGGCGAATTCCTTGTCGTTCATCGCGTCGCCGGCCATCATCACGGTCTTGAGGCCCTGGTCGCGCATCTGGCGCAGGATCAGGCCGGCTTCCTGGTGATAGCCGCCGATGTAGACCAGATCGATGTTGTCGCGCTTCAGCCGCGACACGATCGAGTTAAAATCCTTGTCGCCCTTGTTGTAGGACTCGAACATCTTCTCGGTGAAGCCGGCCTTGTTCAGCGCCTTCTTGGTCTCGTCGGCGAGACCCTTGCCGTAGGTGGTCTTGTCGTTCAGGATCGCGACGTTCTTGCCCTGATAGTTCTTCAGGATGTAGTCGGCGGCGACCAGGCCCTGCTGATCGTCGCGGCCGCAGACGCGCAGCACGTTCCACAGCTTGCGCTCGGTGAACAGCGGGTTGGTCGAGGCCGGGGTGATCTGCAGCGTATTGCCGTCCGCATAGGCTTCCGACGCCGGGATCGACGACGACGAACAGAAGTGCCCGGCGACGAACGGGATTCCGTCGCCGGCGATCTTCTCGGCGATCGAGCGCGCCTGCTTCGGGTCGCAGCCGTCGTCGCCGGTCTGCAGCTTGAGCTGCTTGCCGAGCACGCCGCCGGCGGCGTTGAGGTCGGCGACGGCCTGGTCGGCGCCGTTCTTCAGCTGCCGGCCGAACGCCGACTCGCCGCCGGTCATCGGACCGGCGACCGCGACCGTGATGTCCTGCGCCAGCGCCGTCGTCGACAGCGCCAGCGACGCGCCGAATGCCAAACCGAGAAGCTTGAGTTTCATGGAGTGATCCCTGCGATGAGCCTGCAATTGATCGGCCGCGTCCGAACGGTTCGCAGACGCGGCGTTCGCGGCATTGTTGGCAGATTTTGATGGCAAGTCACCGACAAAATGCCGCATCGCTCGCGCCGCGCTGGCACATTCTGCCGCAGGCGGTAATGCGGTCAGACCTTGCGGCCGCCTTCGAGATACGCGGCGCGCACTTCGGGCCGAGCCAGCAATTCGGCGCCGCTGCCGCTCATGGTGATCAGGCCGTTGACCAGCACGTAGCCGCGATGCGCCAGCTTCAGCGCGTGGTTGGCGTTCTGCTCGACGATCAGCACGGTCAGGCCGTCCTGCCGGTTGAGAGTGCGGATCGCGTCAAAAATCTGCCGGGTGATCAGCGGCGCGAGGCCGAGCGAAGGCTCGTCGAGCAGCAACAGCCGCGGCCGGCTCATCAGCGCGCGGCCGATCGCCAGCATCTGCTGCTCGCCGCCGCTGAGCGTGCCGCCGCGCTGGGCGAAGCGCTCGCGTAGCCGCGGGAACAGCGTCAGCACGCGCTCGAGCATCTCGGCGCGCTGCGCCTCGGTGCTGTCGCCGGCGTCGGCGCCCATCTGAAGATTTTCGGCCACGCTCATGCGCGGGAAGATGCGGCGGCCCTCGGGCGACTGCGCGATGCTCATTCGCGCGATGTGATGCGTCGGCAGCTGCGTGATGTCGACGCCGTCGAAGGTGATGCGGCCGGCCTTGGCGCGCGGCTTGCCGAAGATCGACATCATCAGCGTCGACTTGCCGGCCCCGTTGGCGCCGATCAGCGCCACGATCTCGCCGGGCTTGATGTCGAGATCGACGCCCTTCAGCGCCTCGATCTTGCCGTAGGCGGCGCGAAGGTTTTCGATGCGGAGGAGGGGCGTGGAGGATGACGAGGTCATGACGCGGCCTCGTTGAACTCTACGCCAGCCACGATCGTCATTGCGAGCGAAGCGAAGCAATCCAGCGCAGTGCACCGAGCTGGATTGCTTCGTCGCTGCGCTCCTCGCAATGACGAGAGCATATGTTGTGACGACCTCACAGCCCGAGCTCCTGCTCGACGGCTTCGACTTCTTCGTCCTCGACGCCCAAGTAAGCCGCGATGACGCGCTGGTCGTCGCGGATCTGCGCGGGTGTGCCGCCCGCGATCTTGACGCCGTAGTCGAGGACGACGATGGCATCGGAGATGTCCATCACCACGCTCATGTCGTGTTCGATCAGCAGAATCGACGTGCCGCCCGCGCGGATCTTGCGCAGCAGGTCGCTGAGCTCCGCGCTCTCGCGCGCGTTGAGGCCGGCGGCGGGTTCGTCCAGGCACAGCAGCACCGGCTCGGTGCACATCGCCCGCGCGATTTCCAGCCGGCGCTGATCGCCATAGGGCAGGTTGCCGGCGGCATCGTCGGCGCGGCCGCGCAGCCCGATCTGATCGAGCCAGTACGTCGCGCGGTCGATCGCCTGCTGCTCCGCCGCGCGCCACGACGGCGTGCCGAACAGGCCGAGCAGCGTGAAGCCGGAGGCTCGCAGCAGCGCGTTGTGTTGCGCCACCATCAGGTTTTCCAGCGCGGTCATGCCGGGAAACAGCCGGATGTTCTGGAAGGTGCGGGCCACCTTGGCGATCTTGGTGATGCGGAAGTCGTTGAGCTTGTCGAGCCGGTGCGTCGCGCCGTCCTGATGCGTCAGCGCGATCTCGCCGGCGCTCGGCTTGTAGAAGCCGGTGATGCAGTTGAACACGGTGGTCTTGCCGGCGCCGTTCGGGCCGATCAGCGCGGTGATCTTGCCGCGCTGAGCGGTGAACGACAGTTCGTTGACGGCGATAATGCCGCCGAACCGCATGGTCAGGCCATCGACGCGGAGGATGTCACGATCCGTGCTCATCCGTGGCCCTCCTTGACGAGGTCGGACGAGATCGCCTGCTTGTGCTGCAGATACACGGTCGGGGCGCGATGGCCGATCAGGCCGCGCGGGCGCCACACCATCAGGAACACCATCGACAGGCCGAACACCAGCATGCGGAACTGATCGAGGCCGCGGAACAGTTCGAAGCCGCCGATCAGCGTCAGCGCCGCCAGGGCGACGCCGAGCTGCGAGCCCATGCCGCCGAGCACGACGATCGCCAGCACCAGCGCCGATTCCTGGAAGGTGAAGGACTCCGGCGAGATGAAGCCCTGTCGGGTGGCGAAGAACGCGCCGGCAAAGCCGCCGAACATCGCGCCGGTGGCGAACGCGGTGAGCTTGGTCGTCGTGGTGTTGATGCCGAGCGCGCGGCAGGCGACTTCGTCCTCGCGTAGCGCCTCCCAGGCACGGCCGATCGGCAGCCGGCGCAGCCGGATCGTCGCCCAGTTGGTGATCAGCGCCAGTGCCAGGATCAAATAGAACAGGAACACCAGCCGCTGCGACGGCGAGAACGGCACGCCCAACATCGCCGCGAGGCCGTTCTCGCCCGGCGTCAGCGGGATGCCGAACACGGTGGGGCGCGGAATGCCGCTGATGCCGTTCGGTCCGCCGGTGAGGCTCTGCCAGTTGATGATGACCAGGCGGATGATCTCGCCGAACGCCAGCGTGACGATGGCGAGATAATCGCCGCGCAGCCGCAGCACCGGGAAACCGAGCAGCACGCCCCAGAACGCCGCGAGGATGCCGGCGAGCGGCAGGCAGACCCAGAACGACAGGTCGAAATTGGTGGCGAGCAGCGCGTAGGAGTAGGCGCCGACCGCGTAGAACGCGACGTAGCCGAGGTCGAGCAGGCCGGCGAGGCCGACCACGATATTGAGGCCCCAGCCGAGCATCACGTAAGTGAGCACCAGGATGCCGAGGTCGAGAATGTAGCGTTGGTCGTAGAAGATCACCGGCACCAGCACCGTGAAGATCAGCAGCGCCGGCGCCACGACACGGCCGGCGAGGCCGAGTGTCTTGCGCGCCGCTTCCGGCATCTTCGGCGTCTCGACCGGTCCCCACCAGCGCCGCAGCAACTCGACCACGATCGCGCCGACGAACACCGCTGCGACCATCCCGGCGAGTTCTTCGAACCGCGTCCAGTAGATCAGGCCACCTTCCGGACCGGCTTCGGTCCGCACGCCGATCATCAGCGAAAACAAAACCAGCGCCACAAGGGCGCTGATCAGGGCTTTCTTCAGAATGAATCCCGCGCCGGCTTTGGCGGCGGCAGGGGCGGCGACGGCGTGCGCGAGTTTGGCCACGTCGAACCGCTCAGACTTTTTCGACTTCGGGGCGGCCGAGCAGGCCGGTCGGCATGAAGATCAGCACGACGATCAGGATCGAGAACGCAGCGACATCCTTGTACTCGACCGAGAAATACGCCGACCAGAACGTTTCGATCAGTCCGATCAACAGGCCGCCAAGCATCGCGCCGGGCAGCGAGCCGATGCCGCCGAGCACGGCGGCGGTGAACGCCTTGATGCCGGCGACGAAGCCCATGAAGAAGTCGACCAAGCCGTAATACAGCAGGTACATCATGCCCGCGACCGAGGCGAGCGCGGCGCCGATCACGAAGGTCATGGAGATGGTGCGGTCGACATCGACGCCGAGCAGCGACGCCATGGTCTGGTCCTGTTCGCAGGCGCGCATGTCGCGGCCCAGCCGCGTCTTCGCCACCAGCCAGGTGAAGATCGCCAGCAGCACGATGGTGGTGACGACGACCAGGATCTGGACGTTGGATAGCCGCACCACGAAGCCGTCGGCGCTTTCGTGCAGCGTGTAGCCGCCGGTGATGATCGGCGGCACCGGCTTGACGCGGGCGCCCTGCGACACCTGGGCGAAGTTCATCAGCACGAACGACATGCCGATCGCCGACAGCATCGGGGCGAGGCGGAAGGAATGCCGCAGCGGCCGGTAGGCGATCCGCTCGACGGTCCAGCCGTACAGCGCGGTGATCGCCATCGACACCAGCAGCACCACCAGCAGGATCAGCGGCACGAAGGTGAGGCCGAAGGAGACCAGGATCAGGAAGCTGATCAGGGCGATGAAGCCGCCGATCATGAAGATGTCGCCATGGGCGAAATTGATCATGCCGACGATGCCGTACACCATGGTGTAGCCGATCGCGATCAGACCGTAGATCGAACCGAGGACGAGGCCGTTGATGAGCTGCTGGGCGAAATAGTCCATGCGCTGCCGTTTGTCAGACGATCGAGGCCGACGTCCGGAAGGAGACGTCCGTAGTGATCCGGTTCTCGCGGCGCGCAGACAAGGCACGGAGCACCCGCTCGCGCTGGAGACACGATGCGGCGAGAGCCCCGGCAGCCGGCACGTCGCTTCGCTTACCAATTTTGTAACAGTGCGAAGCGTTTACGGCAACAGCGCGGGATTACGACCTTCTTCCCTGTGGACGATCGCCGCAGATCCCGGTTCCGCGACACAGCATCGCCGCGCAAATGCCCAGCAAAGATCACTCCGCCGAAAGGTTGTTCCGGCAACGGCCGCGTCGGACGCGCGTTGTTTGTCCGGCTGATCGCAACAGCCGAAGGAGAACTCATCATGTCGAATCAGAACCAGCCCAATCCGACGCCGAGTCAGAAGCCCGGCCAGCAGCAGCAGGGCGGCGGATCGCGTCCGGGTCAGCAGCAACAGGATCCGGGTCGGCAGGGCAATCCGCAGCAAGGCCAGCACGGCCAGCGCGACCGCTAACACAGCGCAGAGAGACTCTCTCCAGGAGTCGGGAGATCCCGCCGCAAGGCGGGATTTTTCTTTGCAGTGGCGCCGGCCCCAAAGCGCCGCAGCAAAGCGCGCCCTCGGCAAGATCCGTGCCGTGAGCAGGCGCCGGATTGCCGTTACGCACCAAATTCACAGGGTTAACAGAAATTAAGGTTAACAAAGCGTTTCCGTTGTCGGATGGCGTTAACCGGGATTAGCTCGGAATCAACTGCTTTCGATGCGAAAGCTGCCGGCAGCGGGAACCACGATGGCGAAATGGCGGATAAGCTCTGCGAACGGCGTGCTGATCGCGGCGTATTTCATCCCCAGCTGGGTGATCATCGCCTTCAAGATCATCGTCTCGCCGATCCACGGTCTCTATGACCGGCCGAATATTGCGGTGGCGATCTTCCTCAGCGATCACTTCCATCTCGCCGCGCTCGCCACCGTGCGGGCGGCCTGGCTGCTGGCGCTCGCCAAACTGACGGTCGCGGCGTTCTTCGCCTTGTTTCTCGCGCTGCTGACGCGGCCGGCGATCCGCCAGTCCGGCGGCTGCGACGAGGCGCTGGGGATCGCGCTGTCGCTCGGCAGCATCATCAGCTTCGCCAGCATGGTGATGGCGTCCCAGGCCGGCGAGATGGAAGCAATGCGGCTGCACGCGACCGAACTGCTGCTACTGCTCGGCACCGCGATCGTCCTGCTGGTTGAGCGGCCGGCCGCGGTCGTCACCCAGGTTGAGCAGCCCGCCAAGCCCACGCTGATGACGAACTATCCGCACGCGGCGCAGAATTCCTGATCCTGCCCTAACGCAGCCGCGGCTGCCGCCTTATATCGCAATGCGCAAAGCTTTTATGCGTTGTCCGTAACAACTTGCGGCAGGGCTCTGCTTTTGCTTTTGCAAATTGCGTGCTTTATTCGGCCGGCAACGCCGCCGATCAAGGCGGCAGACTGATTGCGGGAGGACGATCCATGGCCATGACGATGAACGGCGAAGTCCAGCTGGACGCGCCGAAAGATCTGGTGTGGACCAAGCTCAACGATCCTGAAGTCTTGAAGCAGTGCATCCCCGGCTGCGAGGAGCTGGAGAAGACCGAGGATCAGGAGGGCTTTCGCGCGGTTGCGAAGTTGAAGGTCGGGCCGGTGTCGGCACGCTTCAAAGGCCGCGTCACGCTCAGCGATCTCGATCCGCCGAACGGCTACAAGATCACCGGAGAAGGCGAGGGTGGCGTCGCCGGCTTCGCCAAGGGCGGCGCGACCGTCGGGCTGTCCGAGAAGGACGGCGGCACGCTACTGTCCTACGACGTCGAGGCCCATATCGGCGGCAAGCTGGCGCAGCTCGGCCAGCGCCTCATCAACGGGTCGGCCAAGAAGCTGGCCGACGAGTTCTTCGCCAACTTCTCCAAGGCCGTGCAGAACGGCAACGGCGGCGCCTAGCGGGATCGCCCCTCATGGTCGGGCGGCGACCGATCACGCTGTCGTTATCACGGCGCTGCTACCAGTCCGGCGTGCCTCCGTTGTTCCGATCGGAGGTTGCCGATCCGGACCGAGCCCCCTAAGATATCTTCAAGAAACACAACTAAAGCGCGAACAGGCTGCCGTGCAATGCGGTGGTGCGCAACCAACGAGAGGGCCGATGGCCAAGATTTCCCTGATCGTGAACGGCAATCCGGTAACCGCCAATGTCGATCCGCGCACCCTGCTGGTGCAGTTTCTGCGCGAGAATCTGCGGCTCACTGGCACCCATGTCGGTTGCGACACCTCGCAGTGCGGCGCCTGCGTCGTGCATCTCGACGGCAAGGCAGTGAAGTCCTGCACCACGCTGGCAGTGATGGCCGATGGCCACGAAGTCACGACGATCGAGGGGCTGGCCGCCGACGGCGCGCCGCTGCATCCGATGCAGGAAGCGTTCCGCGAGAATCACGGCCTGCAGTGCGGCTTCTGTACCCCGGGCATGATCATGACGGCGGTCGATTTGGTGCACCGCAAGGGCCATGATCTGTCCGACGAGACGATCCGCGAGGAGCTGGAAGGCAATCTGTGCCGCTGCACCGGCTATCAGAACATCGTGGTGTCGATTGCCGCCGGCGCCAAGGCGATGGCCAATTCCGATCGCGCCTGAGCGCGCGCAACAACACGGCTGCTGGCCAGGGTCGAGGAAGCTAGGGAAGCTCGATGTACGAATTCAAATATCACCGCCCCGGGACGGTCCGTCAGGCTGCGAACCTGCTGATCAAGAATGAGGACGCCAAGCTGATCGCCGGTGGCCACACGCTGCTGCCGGTGATGAAGCAGCGCCTCGCGGCGCCGCCGCATCTGGTCGACCTGTCGCACATCGAGGGTCTCAACGGCATCGAGATCAAGGGCCGTTCGCTGGTGATCGGCGCGACGGCGAAGCACGCCGAAGTCGCCAATTCGGCAATCGTCGGCGAGGCGATCCCGGCGCTGGCCGAATTGGCGTCGCTGATCGGCGACCCGGCGGTGCGCCACAAGGGAACGATCGGCGGTTCGCTCGCCAACAACGATCCGACTGCGGACTATCCGGCCGCGGTGATGGCGCTCGGCGCCACCATCGTCACCAACAAGCGCAAGCTGAAGCCCGAGGAGTTCTTCCAGGGCCTGTTCACCACCGCACTGGAGCCGGACGAGATCATCGTCAAGGTGCAGTTTCCGCTGCCGAAGAAGGCCGCCTACGTCAAATTCCGCAACCAGGCGTCGCGCTACGCGCTGGTCGGTGTGTTCGTCGCGCGGCGCCCGTCGGATGTCGCGGTCGCTGTCACCGGCGCGGGATCCGAAGGTGTGTTCCGGGTGCCGGCGTTCGAAGAGGCGCTGAAGGCGCGGTTCAATTCGAAGTCGCTCGACGGCATTCACGTCCCGCACGACAATCTCAACAGCGATCTGCACGGCAGCGCCGAATATCGCGCGCATCTGATCGGCGTGCTGGCGAAGCGCGCGGTCGATGCCGCCAACGGCAAGGCGTAACCTTGCGATCGGATCGCGCATGAGCGTCGCCCAATGAGCGTCACGGCGCCTCCAAGTTCGGTCGACGCGACGCTGGCTCTCTTGACCGGCCGCGGTTATTTCGCCGAGCGCTCGCTGGCGACGGTGCTGTTCCTGGCGCTGCGGATGAATCGTCCGCTGTTCCTCGAAGGCGAGGCCGGCGTCGGCAAGACCGAGATCGCCAAGGTGCTGTCGTCGACGCTGGGGCGGCGCCTCATCCGTCTGCAATGCTACGAAGGGCTCGACGTCGCCTCCGCGGTCTATGAGTGGAACTCATCGGCGCAGATGATCGCGATCCGGCTGGCGGAAGCCGCCGGCGACACCGATCGGGGCCAGCTCTCCAGCGACATCTTCTCCGAGCACTATCTGATCAAGCGGCCGCTGCTGCAGGCGCTCGAGCCCGACGTTGCCGGTCCGCCGGTGCTGCTGATCGACGAGCTCGACCGCGCCGACGAGGCATTCGAAGCCTATCTGCTCGAAGTGCTCAGCGACTTCCAGGTGACGATTCCGGAGTTCGGCACCATTAAGGCGCCGGCGCCGCCGATCGTGATCGTCACCTCCAACCGCACCCGCGAGATCCACGACGCGCTGAAGCGGCGCTGTCTGTATCACTGGGTCGACTATCCCAACGCCCAGCGCGAGCTCGCAATCGTCAAGTCGCGCGTGCCGGGGATCTCGGAAAAGCTGTCCGCGCAGGTCGTCAGCTTCGTCCAGGCGCTGCGCGAGCAGGATTTCTACAAATCCCCCGGCGTCGCCGAGACGATCGACTGGGCCACCGCCCTGACCGAACTCGACGCCCGCGCGCTCACCGCCGAAGTCGTCGGCGACACGCTCGGCGCGCTGCTGAAGTATCAGGACGACATCACGCGGATGCAGGGCGACGCACTGGCCAAGCTGGTGAAGGACGCGACCAGCGAGAGCTAGACGGACGCTTTGCAGTGGTTAGGTGGCTCGGTCTCCGCAGCACCGGCAGCGCGCCCCCTCTCCCGCTTGCGGGAGAGGGTTGGGGTGAGGGAGCCCCAGGCACCGTGCTCGCGTCGCCCTCACCCCAGCCCTCTCCCGCAAGCGGGA
>NZ_LJIC01000006.1 GCF_001295845.1 Rhodopseudomonas sp. AAP120
CTCGAGGCGGCCGCGCGCAGACTGGCCCGGCCCGAGCCGCGGCAAATGAGTGAACGAAGCGGCAAATTCCCGGCTTGCCGCTTGACACCCTGGCCCGTCACTTCGTAAATCGCGCCTCTACGGTCACCGGGACCAGCCGCCACGCGGCCCCGTCCCCACCGGTCCCGGGCGCATAGCTCAGCGGGAGAGCGTTCCCTTCACACGGGAGAGGTCCAAGGTTCGATCCCTTGTGCGCCCACCACTAACTTCGACGGTATGGGGATGGGATAGACGCACAGGCAAGCGAGCTAAGGTGCATCGTTAGAATAAATATCCCGAAGCAAAAATTGATTCCGGACTTTGCTATTCGTCAAGGGACCCAATATTCGGTCCATGAGACATTAGCAAAATTTGATTCGTCCAGGACCGTGCCATGATCTACAGCTCGCCAAGCTCGTGTGGTCTCTCAAAAGCAGTAGTGGACGACTTTGCCTCTAAAGTCGCTGCTCATCTTGGCTACAACGTTGGCGGTCCGTTAGTTCCTATTGTCGAAAAGATCGGCGGCAAGGTCCAAGTCCAAGATATACTGGACTTCAGCAACCCTCCCTCCGGCTCAATCAGAATCGATGGAGTTGGAAGGTTCAGCATTTTCTTGGCGTCTCACACTGGTCCAGCTCGCGATCGCTTTACAATAGCGCACGAGCTGGGGCATTATTTTCTTCATTATCTGTATCCAAAGCAGAATGGAGCAGAACTCCAGGCGATGGAAGCCCAACGTTATGGGTCAGGCCCCGTCGAGTGGGAAGCCAATTGGTTCGCAGCAGGCTTTTTGATGCCTGTCCCGGAATTCACCGAGAGATACAAAAAACTAAACGGTTCCGTTGCGTTATTGGCAGATGCGTTTGGCGTCTCAACGGAGGCCGCAAGAATACGCGCCGAATTTGCAGGGTTAAGCTCCTAGTCGGATGATGATCCCAAAAGACGGCCCGTTCCGATCTGTACTTCGTCTGTTTTTGAGCGTCGACATAGTGGGCTCGACCGCGTTCAAGCAGGCAACTCGGGACCGTCCGGAAAAGGCATCATCCGGCTTGGACGATCTACCGCCGGCAGAACCTTGGTTCTCGCCGATTGCACAATTCTATCGTGGGATAGAAAGAACATTTGCCAAGGAGTGGTCGATCTGCGTTGAACTCTCGGACAGTGTTGGCTGGCCTACAGGCCGACCGCCCGAGCTTTGGAAAAGTGTCGGCGATGAATTGATCTACACGAAGGTATTAGACGATCACCGGGAAGCCCTAACGACGTTGAACGCCTGGGTAAAGACCGTAGCATCTTACCGAGCGCGACTGAGGGATCAGTTCAAATCATTGGACCTTAAATCAACCGCGTGGCTTGCAGGATTTCCTATCCACAACGCTGAGGTCGTCTTCAGATCATCGGTAACCGGCTTGCAGCCCTTTAACGGTGACGACGATGATGAGGTTTTTAGTAACCTATCTTTACTGCACGAGTTCTACAGCAATCCCTACAATCCCGAATTCACTAGGGACTTCATCGGCCCAGCTATCGATACGGGTTTTCGACTATCGCAGCTCTCCACTCCCCGTAAACTCGTCATATCTGTCGAACTTGCGTTTATGCTGGTTCAGGCAGTGAGAACACAGCCACACGAGTATCAATACGAAATATTGCGCTTCTTCTTTGATGGACGCCACGCTCTGAAAGGAGTTTTAGGCGGATTATCCTATCCGATATTTTGGATCGATATGAGGCCCTTCCCGTTCCTTGAAACGACGGAAGATGCCCTCAACAAAATAATCCCGCTAGATACGGATTCTGTGCTCGCATTCTGCCAAGAATTCATAAAGAGCAGCGGGCCCCACTGTTTCACTCCTTACATCATCGGAAATCCAGACCCAACATTCTCGCGTGTCCCGGACTATCACCAGGAGAGACTTCGGGGGCTGGAGTCATACTGGCAACGGGAAGCGCAAAAGCGAGCGGACGAAAAAAAGGCAGGCCTTGAGAAATCGCAGCCTGGCGACGGCGAACTCGTACAGCAGAATGCCCTCTCTAAGTTGCTCGTTAACTTGGATGGATTGGATACACCGAACAAGCACACCACTCCTGAGCAAGACGGCCCGTTGCCGACCAAACGCCCCTGACAAGAGATCTTCTTGGCGGCACGCACCGCACCAATTGATCCTGCACAATGCGGCCGCCCCTGCCCTTCGTTTAGCGGAGGATCAGATGGCCCACAGAGCATCGGCGGGAGGCGACGGACAATGGCTCATACCCTCGAACAGACGATCAACGCCTTGCTCGAGCAGGAGCCGGCGCTGCGGCAATGGCTGGAGCAGATGCGGGCGCTGATCCGCGACACAAGGGGCGTCACCGCCATCGCCGGACTGACGCCGGCCGAGACCGAGGAATTCCTCCGGCTCGATCCGCGGCTGCGCGCCCATCGCGGCGCGATGACGGCCGCCGAGTTCGAGGCCGCAAGCGCCCGCCATGCCGACCTCAAGAGCCGGATCGAAGCCGCGCTGCAGGACGACGCGATCGAGAGCCTGAGCGATTGGGGCGTGGCCCCGGCGCGCGGCTGACAAGCTCTGCGCGACAACGGCGTGGCGTGAGTTGAACGCAGCAACACGCGCCGCTGTTTGCTGCGGCGCGTGATCGATCACGTGCGTCGAAAAGCGGGAACCGCGTTGTCGGTTGCGCTCGCCGCACCCTGTGCACCGGCATCCGCACGCCCGGACTCGCGCGCCGCGGCCTCAACGCAGCAGTTCAGGCCGCCGCCTGCTCCGCGGGCGGAACGACCGGCTTGCAGAACTTGCAGACCAGCCACGACGACAGCACCGCCGGCACCAGCCCGACCAGACCATACAGCACGAGCTGCACCAGGCCGGCATCGGCGCCGCGGTTGGAATACATGAACGCGGTGGCGATGAAGCCGATGATGCCGACGATCACCATGCGCAGCGGCTGCTTGATGATGCGGATGTGGCAGATGATCTCGTCGATCGCGGCCATCATCAGGGCCGGCAGCAGGCCGAACAAATAGCTGTACTGCAGCGACTTGAACATCACGACGAAGAACTTCTGCACTTCCATCAGATCGGTGTGCATCCAGTAACCGGACAGATAGCTGGTCGCGAACAGCAGCAGCAGTCCGCCGACGAACGGCCCGATCGCACCGAAGATCAGATATCGCTTCATGCCTGCTCCACAACCGGCGATCTGCGCCGGACCGACAGGCTACGCCCGCCGGCCCGATGCCGACAACTGCCGGGACGCGGCCAGTCTGGTCAAACTGCCGCGATGGTTACATCCGCACTTCGACCAAGCTCGGCCCGCTGCCGCGGACGCCGGCTTCGAGCGCGGCGTTGAGTTCGTCCGCCGTGGTCACGGCCCGTGCCGGCACGCCCATGCCCTTGGCCAGCGACACCCAATCGAGGTCCGGGCGGTCGAGCGTCAGCATGTCCTGCGCCCGCTTGCCGGGCTCGCCGGCGCCGACGCCGTCGAACTCGCCTCTGAGGATCTGGTACTTGCGGTTGGCGAACACAACGGTGGTGACGTCGAGATTCTCGCGCGCCTGGGTCCACAGCGCCTGCAGCGTGTACATCGCGCTGCCGTCACCGACCATGCAGATCACCTTGCGGTCCGGGCACGCCACCGCGGCGCCGACCGCGACCGGCGGCGAGAAGCCGATCGAGCCGCCGAGATTCTGCAGCCAGTCGTGCGGCGCCGCCGCGGCGGTCGGCGGGAAGAAGCCGCGGCCGGTGGTGATCGACTCGTCGATCACGATGGCATTCTCCGGGATCGCCACCGCGATCGCCTGCGCGATGGTGTCGAGCGTCAGCGCCCCGCTCGGCTTGGCGATGTCGACCAGCTTCTGCGGCTGGGCGTCCTGAGCCTTGGCGCCGAGCGCGCCGGCCAGCGCCTCGAGCGCGGCTTCGGAGTTCTCGCCGATGTCGGTCAGGCGGTGCGCGTCGCAGCCCTCCGGTTTCAGCAGGCTGGGCTTGTCCGGGTAGGCAAAGAACGCCACCGGGTCCATCGCCTCGACCAGCACGATGTGGCGGAACGGCTTCAGGATCGGCAGCGCCGCCTCGACCACATAGGGCACGCGCTCGACCCAATAGCGCCCCTGCCCGCGCGCCATCCTGGCGTTGTAGGTCTGGGCCATCACCTTGCAGCCGGCCTTGCCGGCGATCCGCTGCGCCAGCGCCAGGCCGTGCTCGGTGAGCGCATTGCCGGATAGTAGCAGCAGCGTCGGCTCGCCGGAGCGCAGCACCCGCGCGGCGGCCTCGACCGCCTGCGGCGAGTAGCTCGGCCGCTGCTGATCGGCCGGCACTTCGGCGATGCCGTCGGCCTCGTTCCAGGCGGTGTCGGCCGGCAGGATCAGCGTGGCGATCTGCGGCGGCATCCCCTTGGCGGCGGCGATCGCGGCGGCGCCGTCGCGCGCCACCGACTTGGCGTCCGGCGAGGTGCGGACCCAGGCCGACATCGGCCGCGCCAGGCCCTCGATGTCCGAAGTCAGCGGCGCGTTGTAATCGATGTGGTAGGTGGCGTGCTGGCCGACGATGTTGACGATGCCGGAGGCCGCCTTCTTGGCGTTGTGCAGATTGGCGATGCCGTTGGCGAGGCCCGGGCCGAGATGCAGCAGGGTCGAAGCCGGCGTGCGCTTCATCCGATAGTAACCATCCGCGGCGCCGGTGACGACGCCCTCGAATAGGCCGAGCACGCAGCGCATGCCCTCGACACGATCCAGCGCGGCAACGAAGTGCATTTCCGAGGTGCCGGGATTGGTGAAGCAGACGTCAACGCCGCCTTGTACGAGGGTCCTCACCAGGCTTTCGGCACCGTTCATCGTTTCGCTCCCTGTTGTATCGTGACACGACGATCAATCATTGTTGAACGCGTTCGTCAAAGGGGCGAGCGCGCGGAGCAGCGCTTCCTGCCGCGCACGGCACTGCTCCGGCGTCATCGCGATGACTTGCGCAATCGCCATGATTGTGGCCTGTCTTGGGTTGGATTCTGACGATTGCGAGGTTCACGATGGTTCGCACTGCCGCCCGCCTGTTCGCGCTCGCCGCCACGATAGCCGTTGCCGGGATCTCCCAGGCGTCCGCCCAGGAGGACATGCGGGCCGTGATGGGGTTCGGGCCGTTCTTCCGCTCCGGGCCGGCGGCCAGCCCGATCCCGCGTGAGCGCGTGAACTTCATGGGCAATTACGCTCCCGGAACCATCGTGATCAGCACCTCGGAGCGCCGGCTGTATCTGGTCCAGCCGGACGGCACCGCGCTGCGCTATGGCATCGGCGTCGGCCGCGACGGGTTCCGCTGGTCGGGCGTTCACCGCATCACCGCCAAGAAGGAATGGCCGAGCTGGACGCCGCCGGCGCAGATGCTGCGCCGCCGCCCCGATTTGCCGCGCCACATGGCCGGCGGCGAGGACAATCCGCTCGGCGCCCGCGCGATGTATCTCGGCTCGACGCTGTATCGCATCCACGGCTCGAACGAGCCCGAAACGATCGGCCAGGCGGTGTCGTCGGGCTGCTTCCGGATGACCAACGAGGACGTCGTCGACCTGTACGACCGCGTTCGCGTCGGCGCCACGGTGATCGTGCGGAACTGATCGACCGCCGGGCGCGCAGCCCGGCTGCTCCCAATTACGGGTTGTGCGCCGCGGCGGATTCCGGCAGCGTCGCTGTCATGCAACGCGGCCACCTCCCTCGCTTTCTCGGCCCCGCGCTCGCGGCGATGATCGCCGCGGCAGCGGGCACGGCGGCGCCGTCGCTGGCGGCCGACAGCACCGATATCTCGGCCAACCAGCGCGCCGAGAAGCGCGACTTCACCGACAGCCAGATCTTCGACGGCTTCTTCAAGACCGCGTTCGGCGCCGAGTATCACCTCGCCGGCCGGGTCGACCGCATCCGCAAGTTCGAAGGCCCGGTGCGGATCTTCGCCGAGGGCGAAACTCATCCGGACCGCCGCGCCCAACTCGCCCGCGTGGTCGCCGATATCGCCAAGCGGATTCGGCATCTCGACATCGCCATCACCGAGGACAGCGACGAGGCCAACGTCACCGTCCACCTCGTCCGCGACCGAAATCTGAACAAGACCATTCAGACGTTCTACGGCGCCGAACGCGCCAAGGAGATCCGCGAGTCGCTCGATCCGCAATGCCTGTCGGGCTTCCGCAAGAACGACAAATTCGAGATCGAGCACGCCGATGTGATTCTGACGATCGACAACGGCGACTTCGTCTTCCTCGACTGCGCCTACGAGGAACTGCTGCAGTCGCTCGGGCCGATCAACGACACCGACCAGGTGCCGTGGACGATGTTCAACGACGACGTCCAGAAGGGATACTTCGACGTCTACGATCAGTATCTGATGAACATCCTGTACCACCCGGAGATCAAGCCGGGCATGACCGTGCAAGAGGTCAAGTCGGTACTGCCGCAGGTGATGGCGGACGTGCGGAGCTTTGTCGGGAAGGTCAACGGATTGGGGCAGTAGTCGCGGGGCGTGCGCAGCCGCGCCGGGCACGCTCCCGGCGCTTTCTTTATTTGGATCGAATAGTCACCCGCGCCCCAAGCACGGCGAGCTCCCTCGCCCCGCTCTTGCGGGGAGAGGGTTGGGGTGAGGGGCGACGCAGGCACGGACTCTCGGCATTGTCGAAACGCCCCCCCCCCC
>NZ_LJIC01000060.1 GCF_001295845.1 Rhodopseudomonas sp. AAP120
CGCCCCAAGGATGGCGTCCCGTTGGCGACCCCCACCCCCGACCCCTCCCCGCAAGGGGGAGGGGAGGAGGCCGCGTTTCGGGGAGGGGAGGAGGCCGTGCCTGGGGCAGGGGAGGTCGAGAGCGCTCGAGTGGGCGAGGGCCACATCAACGCGACCGTCTCCGACAAATCGCCCACATAGTCGTACGACATCTCGAACAGCACCGGATCGGTGCGTTCGGCGATTAGCGCGCGGATCAGGGCCGGCTTGGCGTGGCGGAATGATAGCGCGCCGGTGAGCGCGGCGAGGGCGTAGCCGCGGTCGGGGTCTTCGACTTCGCGGAAGTAAGCGACCAGCAGCCTCACCTTGGCGTTGCGGCCCGGCTCGTAGGCCAGGCGATCGAGCAGTTCGGCGAACCGGTTCATGCCTCGGCGGCCTCGCTGTCGGCCGCCGGCATGCCGACGTCTTCGTCCTCGTCGCCATAGCCGACCAGATCGAGCGGCCGCGCGGCCAAGCCTTTGCTCTGGCACCAATGCACCAGCGCGTCTTCCTGGCCGTGCGTCACCCAGACTTCGCCGGCGCCGGTCGCCGCGATCGTCGCGGTGAGGCCGTCCCAATCGGCATGATCGGAAATCACCAGCGGCAGCTCGACGCCGCGCTGCCGGGCGCGCGCACGCACCCGCATCCAGCCCGATGCGAAGGCGGTCAGCGGATCGGGGAAGCGCCGCGTCCACAGATCCGAGGTTGCGGAGGGGGGTGCCAGCGTGATGGTGCCGGCGAGTTCGGCCTTCTTGACGCCTTTCACCGGGCGCAACTCGCCGAGCGGCACGCCTTTCTCCGCGTAGTAATGCGTGATCTTCTCCATCGCGCTGTGCAGATAGATCGGCGCGTCATAACCGGCCTCGCGGATCAGCGCGATCACCCGCTGCGCCTTGCCGAGCGAGTAGGCGCCGACCAGATGCGCGCGCTCCGGAAACAACGCGACCGAGTTCAGCAGCTTGCGGACTTCGCCGGCGGCGTCGGGATGGCGAAACACCGGAATGCCGAACGTCGCCTCGGTGATGAACACGTCACACGGCACGATCTCGAACGGCGTGCAGGTCGGGTCGGGCGCGTCCTTGTAGTCGCCGGAGGCGACGATGCGGATGCCGCCGGCTTCGACAGCGACCTGCGCCGAGCCGAGCACATGACCGGCGGGGTGGAATGTAATGGTGGTGTCGCCGAGCCGCAGCGTCTCGCCATAGCCGATCGCCTGCGTACTGCCGGCAAAATTCTCGCCGTAGCGCAGCCGCATCATGTCGAGAGTTTCCTGCGTCGCCAGCACAGCGCCATGGCCGGGGCGGGCGTGGTCGGAATGGCCGTGGGTGATCACGGCGCGCTCCACCGGCCGCACCGGATCGATATGGAAGCCGCCCGGCTTGCAGCACAGCCCGGAGGCGATCGGCATCAGGATGTCGTGGGGACGCATGTTCGCTATATAGGCCAGCCTGCAGTCCAAACGAGTCGCACCCCGGCCGGTTCCGTCGATGCCCCTGTTCCTGTCGTCCGGAGACGTGCTGGCGGATCGGCGGTTCGATTTCGCCCGCGAGCTGCTGGCGCGCGGCGAGGCGGCTGCGGCGGCGGAGCTGTTGTTGCAGGCAGTCGAGTTGGCGCCGCACTTTGCATCGGCATGGTTTGCGCTCGGCGAGATCCGGGCCGATCGGCTCGATGACCGGGCGGGCGCGATCGATGCGTGGCGCCGCGCCCGCGCCGCCGATCCGGCCGACCGCCACGGCGCCGGGCTGCGGCTGATGCGGCTCGGCGCGCTCGAACTCGGCGCGATGACGCCGGCCTATGTAACCAGCCTGTTCGATCAGTACGCGCCGCGCTTCGAGGCGGCGCTGCTCGGCGAGCTCGGCTATCGCGGCCCCGAATTGCTGCGCGACGCGGTTCTCGATGTATGCGGCGCCGGTCGTCCGCCGCGCTTCGGCCAGGTGATCGATCTCGGCTGCGGCACCGGGCTGGTCGGCCGGTTGTTTCGGCCGCTGGCCGCCGCGCTGGTCGGCATCGATCTGTCGGCGCAGATGCTGGCGCAGGCACGGCGGTGCGGGGCCTATGCGCGGCTGGTCCGGGCCGATCTGGTCGAAGGACTGGCGGCTGAATCACCGGCCGGCGCCGACCTGGTCCTCGCCGCCGACGTGCTGATCTACATCCGTGACGCCGCGCCGCTGCTGTGCGAAGCGGCGCGGGTGCTGAAGCCGGGCGGCCTGCTGGCCGTCACCGCCGAGACCCACGCCGGCGACGGCGTCGCGCTGACCGAGGGGCTGCGCTTCGCCCAGTCCGAAGCCTATCTGCGCGACGAACTGCAACGCGCCGGCCTCGAGGTCGCGCTGCTCCAGCACGCCTCCGCCCGCACCGAGCACCAAGCACCGCTCCCCGGGTTGGTGGTGGTCGCAACCAGACCCTGAGCGGCCAAACTCGATCGCTTAGGCCTGAGCGCCGTCGCCATGAAGCTCACCCCATGCCCGACGCGCCCCCTCGCCCGCGCGCGGGAGAGGTCTGGGGTGAGGGGCTCCGAGCCGTGAGCCAACGATCCGTCGATAGCCGTGCCCTGACCCGCCGCGCTGCGCGGCATCGACCTTTCCGCCGAGCGGGCGGGGTTACTCGTGCCCGGCGCGAGGCGATTATGCAGCGCCGGGCAACTTTCACGCGACCCCGGCCGGCATCCTTAACTCGGTATTTACCCTAACGGGAAAAAGTCGATGCGAGAGGCAGCCCTCCCGCATTGAATTCGGGTGTCGTTCGCGTGGGACACGACGGGGAGGTTGCGGGCGCCGCAGTTGGCAGTTCGGAAGCGACCAGAGCATGAATCGCGTATCGTGGAGCGTCGAGGGAATCGAACCGTCCGTGCGCGAACGGGCGGAGGCCGCCGCCAAGCGCGCCGGCATGTCGCTCGCCGACTGGATCAACGGTCAGCTCGGCGACAGCGCTCCGCAGCCCCAATATCAGTCCCAGCCTCAGCCGCAGGTCCGTGCGCCCGCCGCGCCGGCGCGTAGCCCGATCGCCGACAAGAATGCGTCCGAGGTCGCCGAGATTCATCAGCGGTTGGATTCGATCGCCCGTCAGATCGACCAGATTTCGCGCCCGCCGACCCGCGGCGAGCCGGTGGCGCGGCAGTTGAACGATGCGATTTCCCGGCTGGATGCGCGTCTGGCCCGGATCACCGAGCCGAAGGCCGCGCCTGCGCCTGCGCCGCAGCCGGCCCCGCCGCAGACCCCGACCGAGCGGGTCGAGCGTGCCGCCGCCCAAGTCTATCACAGCTCGCCGCCGCTCGATCCCAACGCGCTGGATCTGGCGATCGCCGAAATCGCCGCGCGCCAGAGCGAGCTCGACGCGCCGGTGAACCGCGTCCCGCCGCGCCAGGCCCCGCCGATCGCGCCCGCGATGACGCCGCCGTCCGCGCCCGGCCCGGATTTCTCCAGCCTCGAGCAGCAGCTGCTGAGGATCACCAGCCAGATCGACGCGCTGCAGCGCCCGGATCAGATCGAGCAGTCGATCGCGGCGTTCCGCGCCGAGCTGGCCGAGATCCGCCACACCATCACCGAGGCGATGCCGCGCAAGGCGATCGAGCAGCTCGAGAGCGAGATCAAATCGCTGGCGCGCCGGCTCGACGACACCCGCGCGGTCGGCACCGACGCCGGCACGATCGCCGGCATCGAGCGCGCGCTCGCCGAGATCCACTCGGCGCTGCGGTCGCTGACCCCGGCCGAGCAGCTCGCCGGCTTCGATGAGGCGATCCGCAATCTCGGCGGCAAGATCGACATGATCGTCCGCAACAGCGACGATCCGAGCACGATGCAGCAGCTCGAAAACGCCATCGGGGCGCTGCGCGGCATCGTCTCCAACGTCGCCTCCAACGAGGCGCTGGAGCAGCTCAGCGCCAACGTCCAGACGCTGGCCGACAAGGTCGATCAGCTGTCGCGCGTCGACAGCAACAGCGATTCCTTCGCGGCGCTGGAAAACCGCATCACCGCGCTGACCGCGGCGCTGGAAAGCCGCGAGCGGCCTGCGCCGGGCGGCTCCACCGAACAGCTCGAAGGCGCGCTGCGAGCGCTGTCGGAGCGGCTCGACCACCTGCCGATCGGCAACGACAGCCCGTCGGCCTTCGCGCATCTCGAACAGCGCGTCAGCTATCTGCTGGAGCGGATGGAGCAGGCCGCGAGCCAGCGCGGCAGCGGCAATCTCGAGCGCGTCGAGGAAGGGCTGCAGGATATTCTGCGGCTGCTCGAGCGCCAGCAGGAAAGCTTCAGCCGCATTGCCGATCGCAGCAATACGGCGCCGGCGTTCGACAGCGGCGTGGTCGAGACCATCAAGCGCGAGATCTCCGACATCCGCTTCAGCCAGTCGGAGACCGACCGGCACACCCAGGATTCGCTGGAAGCGGTTCACAACACGCTCGGCCACGTCGTCGACCGGCTGGCGATGATCGAGACCGACCTGCGCGGCGCGCGGTCGGCGCCGCAGCCGGCCCCGCCGGCGCCTGCGGCGCGCGAGC
>NZ_LJIC01000061.1 GCF_001295845.1 Rhodopseudomonas sp. AAP120
CAAGGCCGCGGCTCCCGCGGCTGCGCCGACTCCCGCTGCGGCGCCCGCAGCTCCGCCGGCCGCCAAGGCCCCGCCGTCCGATGCGCCGCAGGCGCCGTCGGTGCGCCGGCTGTCCGCCGAGAGCGGCGTCGATGCCTCGACCGTGCCGGGCTCCGGCAAGGACGGCCGCGTCACCAAGGGCGACATGCTGGCGGCGATCGAGAAGGCCGCCTCCGCCCCGACCCCGGTCAATCAGCCCGCCGCCGCCGTGCAGGTTCGCGCCCCGTCGCCGGCCGACGACGCGGCCCGTGAAGAGCGCGTCAAGATGACCCGTCTGCGCCAGACCATCGCGCGCCGGCTCAAGGAAGTTCAGAATACTGCCGCGATGCTGACGACCTTCAACGAGGTCGACATGACCAACGTCATGGCGCTGCGTTCGCAGTACAAGGACGTGTTCGAGAAGAAGCACGGCGCCAAGCTCGGCTTCATGGGCTTCTTCACCAAGGCCTGCGTGCAGGCGCTGAAGGACATTCCGGCCGTCAACGCCGAGATCGACGGCACCGACCTGATCTACAAGAACTACTATCACGTCGGCGTCGCGGTCGGCACCGACAAGGGTCTCGTTGTCCCGGTGGTGCGCGACTGTGATACCAAGTCGATCGCCGACATCGAGAAGAGCATCGTCGACTACGGCAAGCGCGCGCGTGACGGCCAGCTCAAGATCGAGGAGATGCAGGGCGGCACCTTCACGATCACCAATGGCGGCATCTACGGCTCGCTGATGTCGACCCCGATCCTGAACGCGCCGCAGTCCGGCATCCTCGGCATGCACAAGATCCAGGAGCGTCCGGTGGTGGTCGGCGGCAAGATCGAGATCCGCCCGATGATGTATCTGGCGCTGAGCTACGATCACCGCGTGATCGACGGCAAGGAAGCGGTGACGTTCCTGGTCCGCGTCAAGGAGAGCCTGGAAGATCCGGCGCGGCTGGTGCTGGATCTGTAAGACCGGAGTAAGTGCCGGCGGCGCGGCGCCGCGCCGCCGCTGACCTTGGGGGAAACGATGCCGCCGATGCCGACCGAGATCACGGTGCTGGGCTGGAGCGTGGTGCTGCTGATCGTGCAGATGTTCCTCGCCTCGATCCCGACCACGATGGAGCTCGGCGGCGATTACCAGGCCGGCCCGCGCGACGAGCCGCGCACGCCGAAGGGGCGTTTCGCCGGCCGCGCGTCGCGCGCTTTCCGCAATCTGCTGGAAACCTACCCGGCTTTTGTGGGTCTCGCTTTGGCGCTGGTTGTCACCGGCAAGACCGGAGGCTACGCGGCGACGGCCTCGGTGGTCTGGCTGGTTGCCCGTGCCCTGTACGCACCGCTCTATCTCGTCCAGATCCCGTTCGCCCGCAGCATCGTCTGGTTCGTGGCGTTGCTGGCGCTGATTGCCATGTTGATCCGGTTGCTGAGCTGATGAGGTGCGCATGACCGATCGCGTCGTCATCATCACCGGCGGCAGCCGCGGCATCGGCCGCGCCACCGCGCTCGGCTGCGCGCAGCGCGGCTTCAAGGTCGTCATCGGCTACGCCAGCAACGAAGCAGCGGCGCGCGAGGTCGTGACGGAGATCGAAGCCAGCAACGGCAAGGCCATCGCGGTGAAATGCGACGTCGGCCACGAGACCGACATCCTGGCGCTGTTCGCGGCGGCCGATCAGTTCGGCCCGCTCGGTGCGCTGGTCAACAATGCCGGCATCGTCGGTCCGACCGCGCGCGTCGACGAGATGTCGGCCGAGCGCATCCAGCGCATCATGGCGGTGAACGTCACCGGCAGCATCCTGTGCGCCCGCGAGGCGGTGAAGCGGATGTCGACTCGTCACGGCGGAAAGGGCGGCGTCATCGTCAATCTGTCGTCGGTCGCCGCCAAACTCGGCTCGCCGAACACCTATGTGGACTACGCCGCGTCGAAAGGCGCGGTCGATTCCTTCACGGTCGGGCTTGGCCACGAAGTCGCCGGCGAAGGCATCCGGGTCGCCGCGATCCGGCCCGGCCTGATCGACACCGAAATCCACGCCTCCGGCGGAGATCCGGAACGCGCGCATCGGCTCAGCGTCAACGTGCCGATGAAGCGCGTCGGCCGCGCCGACGAAATCGCCAACGCCGTCGTCTGGCTGCTGTCGGACGAGGCCTCCTACGTCACCAGCGCCATCTTGGATGTTTCCGGCGGCCGCTAGCCGCCCTCGCACCAACTACTTGCGCCAACTACAGGATTACTCAATGGCCTCCTACGATCTCGTCGTCATCGGCACCGGCCCCGGCGGTTACGTCTGCGCCATCCGCGCCGCTCAGCTCGGCCTCAAGGTCGCGGTGGTCGAGAAGAACGCCACGCTCGGCGGCACCTGCCTGAACGTCGGCTGCATGCCGTCGAAGGCCCTGCTGCACGCCTCGGAGCTGTTCGAAGAGGCCGGGCACTCGTTTGCCAAGATGGGCATCTCGGTGCCGGCGCCGAAGCTCGATCTGCCGGCGATGATGAACTTCAAGCAGCAGGGCATCGACGGCAACGTCAAAGGCGTCGAGTACCTGATGAAGAAGAACAAGATCGACGTGCTGGCCGGCAAGGGCAAGATCGTCGGCACCGGCAAGCTCGAAGTCACCGGCCAGGACGGCAAGACCCAAACCGTCGAAGCCAAGTCGATCGTCATCGCCACCGGCTCGGATATCGCGCGCCTCAAGGGCATCGACATTGATGAAAAGCGCGTGGTGTCATCGACCGGCGCGCTGTCGCTCGACAAGGTGCCGGGCAAGATGATCGTCGTTGGCGCGGGCGTCATCGGCCTCGAACTCGGCTCGGTCTGGCGCCGGCTCGGCGCCCAGGTCACCGTGGTCGAATTCCTCGATCGCATCCTGCCCGGGATGGACGGCGAGATCTGCAAGCAGTTCCAGCGTATCCTCGAGAAGCAGGGCTTCGTCTTCAAGCTCGGCGCCAAGGTCACCGGCGTCGACAGCTCGGGCAAGCAGCTCAAGGTCAGCGTCGAGGCGGCGGCAGGCGGCAATCCCGAAACGCTCGAAGCCGATGTCGTGCTGGTGGCGATCGGCCGCGTGCCCTACACCGAGGGTCTCGGCCTGAAGGAAGCCGGCGTGGCGCTCGACGAACGTGGCCGCGTGGTGATCGACGATCACTTCGCCACCACGGTGAAGGGCGTCTACGCGATCGGCGACGTGGTGCGCGGTCCGATGCTGGCCCACAAGGCCGAAGACGAAGGCGTTGCGGTCGCCGAACTGATCGCCGGTAAGGCCGGCCATGTGAACTACGAGGTGATCCCGGGCGTGGTGTACACCACGCCGGAAGTCTCCTCGGTCGGCCGGACCGAGGAAGACCTCAAGCAGGCCGGCATCGCCTACAGCGTCGGCAAGTTCCCGTTCACCGCCAACGGCCGCTCCAAGGTCAACCAGACCACCGACGGCTTCGTGAAGATCCTGGCCGATACCAAGACCGACCGCGTGCTCGGCGTCCACATCATCGGCCGCGAGGCCGGCGAGATGATTCACGAAGCGGCGGTGTTGATGGAGTTCGGCGGCTCGGCCGAAGACCTCGCCCGCACCTGCCACGCCCATCCGACCCGCTCGGAGGCCGTCAAGGAGGCCGCGCTTGCGGTCGGCAAGCGCGCCATCCACATGTGACTCTCGTCAGTCACAGCCCGGCCTCAAGGTCGGGCTAGCGTGAGAGTCATGAAGCGTCGTCTGCTCCAGCCACTCTGGTTCATCCTCGCCGTCCTCTTCCTGGTCGAGGCGTGGCTGTGGGACCACCTCGAGCCGTGGGTGGCGCGGATCGTCGCCGCCATCCCGCTGCGCGCCATCAAGCAGTGGACGGCCGAGCGGGTGGCGCATCTGTCGCCGCCGATGGCGCTGATCGTATTCGTGGTGCCGTTGATCCCGCTGTACCCGTTCAAGCTGTTTGCGCTGTGGCTGATCGCCACTGAACATTTCATCGCCGGCATCGCGGCTTTCGCGCTGGCGCAGTTCGTCGGCCTCGGCCTGATTGCCTTCATCTTCGACGTCACCAAGCCGAAGCTGATGCAGATGCCGTGGTTCGTGCGGGTCTATGCGTTCGTGCTGCGGGTGAAGGCCAAGGCGCATGAGGTGGTGGCGCCGGTGATGGCGCGCATCCGCGCCCAACTGCGCGCATTCGTCGGTGAGGGCGACGGGCCGTTCAAGCGCCTGCTGCGTAAGGCGATGCAATTCCGCAAGCGGATCCGGGCAACGCGCTGAGCGGCGCGCCGCCCCGTTCGATCAGAACAGATGCACCGCATGCGGTGCGAACAGGCCGATCGCCGTGAAGGCGAGGCCGCCGACTGCCAGCAGGCCCGACAGCCACGCCAGCACCATCATGCCGGTGATGATCGTCGCCGATGCCAGCACGATGCCGATCTGGAAGGCGGCCGACGCCAACTCGTAGTGATGATAGCGCGCCTGGGCGAGATCCCGGTCATGCTCGGCATGTTTGGCGCGCTCGGCGAGCTGCTCGGAGCCTTCGCCGGTGTCCGGCTCGGAGCGGTAGCGCTGCGCGGTCTTCTGCCATTCCTCGATCTGCTTCTGCAGCGCGGCTTTGGCGGCTTCGTCGCCGACCGTGCTCATGCTCAGCCGCGCCTGTTCGGATACCGCCTGCACCACCGTCCGGCGAATGCTCTTGGCCTGGAAGAAAGCCCACAGATTGGATGCCTCGACGTTCTTGGCGAGCGATTCGGTCTGTGCAGCTTTGCCGAGCGTTTCGGAGAAGGCGAGGAACAGCGCGATCACCGAGATCAGCAGCGCGATGTTCTTGTTCGAGCCGGATGCATGCTCCGCGTGTTCGGCATGCTCCATGCTCTCGTGCGCGCCCATGCGTGTCTCCTGTCATCGATTCGTCATGCCCCGATGCGGGGCTGGTGATCATCAGATCAGGAACTTGTCAGTTGGAAGGCAAAGCGGGTCAAGCCCGGCGATCGGCTGCTAACAACTTCGCCCGCTTATTTCACCCGGCTGCGCTCTAGGCGCGGGGGTGGGCACTGGCATAGACGTCGAGCAGCCGCTCGGTATCGATGCCGGTATAGACCTGCGTGGTCGACAGCGAAGCGTGGCCGAGCAATTCCTGAATGGCGCGCAGGTCGCCGCCCCGCGTGAGCAGATGCGTTGCGAACGAGTGGCGCAGCGCATGCGGAGTGGCGCTGTCGGGCAGGCCGAGCGCGCCACGCAGCCGCTCCATCGCCAGTTGAATGATACGCGGACTGAGCGGCCCGCCGCGGACGCCGAGAAACATCGGGCCGTCGGGCGGCAGCGGGTGCGGGCACGCCGCCGCGTAGTCGGCGATCTGTGCCAACACGCCCGGCAGCACCGGCACCATCCGGGTCTTGTTGCCCTTGCCGAGCACGATCAGCGTATCGCCCTTGCCGGGCGCCGGCACGTCGCGGCGCTTCAGCCCGAGCGCTTCGGAGATGCGCAGGCCGGAGCCGTACAGCAGCGCCATCACGGCGGCATCGCGGATCAGCACCCAGGTTTCGCGGTCCTCGCCCGCGCGTTCATCGGCGTCGGCCAGCCGCTTGGCGGCGGCGATCTGGATCGGCTTGGGCAGGCTCTTCTTGATCTTCGGTGCGCGGACGCCGGCGAGCGCACCGACCCGGCCCTTACCCTCGCGTTCGAGAAATCGGCCGAACGAGCGCAGCCCCGCCAGCGCCCGCATCAGCGAGCGGCCGGCGATCGAATCGGCCCGTCGCGCCGCCATGAAGGCGCGAACATCGGTCGCTTCCAGCCGGGCGAAGCGGCCGAGTGTGACCTCGCCGCCCCAATGCCCCGCGAGAAATACCAGGAACTGCCGCAGGTCGCGCGCATAGGCCTCCAGCGTCTTGCCGGACAACCGCCGCTCCGCGCGCAAATGCGCCAGCCAGCGAGCGAACTCGGCGGTGAGGTCGGCTGCGGCGCAGTCGAGTTCAAGCGGGGGAGGCGTAGGCTGGGGTTTGGGCATTTATTTCTGCTGACCGGTACGGGCCTCTCCGTCATTGCGAGCGCAGCGAAGCAATCCATGCGGCGAGCACCGAACTGGATTGCTTCGTCGGCTTCGCCTCCTCGCAATGACGGGGATAGCGTCGTGTGATCATAGCCGATTTCCTTTCCCATTGATGAAAGCCGGCTTTGGCGGCACACCGGGGCGATGAACGACTCCCGAACCAGCCCGGCCTCGCCTTCGGCGATGCGCGTCGTCGACGTGCAGGTGCCGGTGGCGGTCGATCAGGCCTATTCGTACCGGGTGCCGCGCGGGCTCGTCCTGAAGCCCGGCGACGTCGTCGGCGTGCCGCTCGGCCCGCGCGAGGTGCTGGGCGTGGTGTGGGCCGAGAACCCCAATCCCGACCCGCGGCTGCACAACCGTCTCAAGGATGTCTCCGAGAAGCTCGACGTGCCGCCGCTGCGCGAGGAATTGCGCCGGATGGTCGATTGGGTCGCGACCTACACATTGTCGCCGCGTGGCCAGGTGCTGCGGATGACGCTGCGGATGGGCGAGCATCTCGGCCCCGAGCGTCAGCGTATGGGCGTGCGGTTGGTGGGGCCGCAGCCGCAACGCATGACGCCGGCACGGCGGCGGCTGATCGAGATTCTGTCGGACGGGCTGCTGCACGGTAAGTCCGACGTCGCCAAGGAGGCCGGCGTCAGTCCGGGCGTGATCGACGGGCTGGTCGACGAAGGCACGTTGAGCGTCGAGGCGATGCCGCGCGAGCCGGCGGCGCCGATTCCCGATCCGGACTTCGCGCCAGCGGACTTTTCGCCCGACCAGGCGAAGGCGGCCGAGACGATGCGAGAGCTGGTGCAGCCGGGCGGTGGCTTCCGCGCGGCATTGCTCGACGGCGTGACCGGCTCCGGCAAGACCGAAGTTTACTTCGAAGCCGTCGCAGAGGTGATCCGGCAGGGCCGGCAGACGCTGATCCTGATGCCGGAGATTGCGCTGACCGGGCAATTTCTCGATCGTTTCGCGCGTCGCTTCGGCGTTCGACCCCTCGAATGGCACTCCGAGCTGACGCCGCGCACCCGCGCGCGCAACTGGGCGGCGATTGCGGCCGGCGAGGCGCGCGTCGTGGTCGGCGCGCGCTCGGCGCTGTTTCTGCCGTATGCGGATCTCGGCCTGATCATCGTCGATGAGGAGCACGACCAAGCCTACAAGCAGGAGGACGGCGCGCATTATCACGCGCGCGACATGGCGGTGGTGCGGGCGAGCATTGCCAAAATTCCGATCGTGCTCGCCTCGGCGACGCCGTCGGTCGAGACCGAGGTCAACGCCCGCAAGGGGCGCTATCAGCGCATCCCGCTGCCGTCGCGATTCGGCGGCCAGCACATGCCGCAGATCGAGGCGATCGATCTACGCCGCGCGCCGCCGATGCGCGGGCGTTTCATTTCCCCGGTGCTGGCCGAGCAGATCGGCCACGCGATCGAGAAGCGCGAACAGGCCCTGCTGTTTCTCAACCGCCGCGGCTATGCGCCGCTGACGCTATGCCGCGCCTGCGGCCATCGCTTCGCCTGCACGATCTGTGACGCCTGGCTGGTCGATCATCGCTTCCGGCAACGCCTGGTGTGCCATCACTGCGGCTTCTCGATGCCGCGGCCGCACCAGTGCCCGCATTGCGGAGCAGAGGAAACGCTGGTGGCGGTCGGCCCCGGGGTCGAGCGGCTGCAGGAAGAAGCGGCGAGCCTGTTTCCTGACGCCCGCACCATGGTGCTGTCGAGCGACCTGATCACTTCGATCGAAACCATGCGATCGGAGCTCAACGAAATCGCCGAAGGCCGGGTCGATATCATCATCGGCACCCAGCTCGTGGCCAAGGGCCACAATTTCCCGCGGCTCAATCTCGTCGGCGTGGTCGATGCCGATCTGGGCCTCAGCAATGGCGATCCGCGCGCCGCCGAGCGCACTTTTCAATTGCTCAATCAGGTGATCGGTCGCGCCGGCCGCGAGCAGGGCCGCGGCGTCGGCTTCCTGCAGACGCATCAGCCGGAGCATCCGGTGATGAAGGCGCTGGTGGCGTGCGATCGCGAGGCCTTCTACGCCAGCGAAATCGATATCCGCGAGCGCACGCTGTATCCGCCGTTCGGCCGGCTCGCCAGCCTGATCATCTCGGCCGGCGATCGGCCGACTGCCGAAGGCTTCGCCAGAAAGCTGGCCGGCTGCGCGCCGGTCGACGAGCGCGTCCAGGTGCTCGGTCCCGCCGAGGCGCCGCTCGCGGTGATCAAGGGGCGCTATCGTTTCCGGCTGCTGGTGAAGTCGGTGCGGTCGTTCGATCTATCGAACTACTTGCGCTCGTGGCTCGCACACGGACCGAAGACCAAAGGTAACCTCAAGCTCGAAGTCGACGTCGATCCGCAAAGCTTCCTGTAGTCTTCTTCAACTTCGTTCGTCGCGACGTTCGCGAGCCGCCGCGGCAAAAAGAAAGCCTGCCGTCATCGCTGACGGCAGGCCGCAGATCGGGCGCGCGAGAGATCGCGGCCATTCGAACTCGATATGTGTTTCTTGAAAGTGGGGAAGCGAACCGCTTCTGCGGTTACATCACTTCCGCAACCACACGGCCGACTCCGCGGCTCGTGAGACCGATCGCGCGCGCGGCGCCGGTCGACAGATCGAGCACTCGGCCGCGAATGAACGGCCCACGATCATTGATGGTGACGACGACACTGCGACCGCCATGGGTGACGCGCAGCTTGGTGCCGAACGGGAGGCTGCGATGGGCTGCGGTCATCGCGCCGGCATTGAAGCGCTGCCCCGACGCGGTGCGGCTACCGGATTCGCTGCCGTAATAAGACGCCATGCCGGAGAAGGTGCGGCCGCCGGTCGAGCCGAGCGAAGCGTTGGCATCACGCCAATCGTTCTGCGCGTGGTGGCGATGGTGATGGCTGTGGCTGTGATGATGATGGCGCTTCGATCGCGCCGAAGCTTCGGTGGTGGCGGCCCCACTGAGAATAACAGTCGCGGCGATCAATGCCACCGCTGCACGCGGCCGGGTTGCCATCCCCGGCGGAGACTTTTTCGTATCAGTCATTAATGTAAGCCCTCAGTATTGCCACAAGCGCGGCAAGTGGAACCCCCGTCCCGTTTACGATGGTGGAGCGTTCGCTGCGTAATGAGGCAAGAAATTGACGAACGGTCGAATCATTCTCGCTTGAAATAACTTTTGAAGCGATGCGACGGATCAAAAAGTCCAGGATTGCGTTACGCGGAAAATCGACCTACGACTTTCTATACATTGGAATACTAAAGACGTAAGTCTTTGTTAGCGCTACCATCACGCGCAACAAGTGAAGGCGAAGATTTCGCGGGGCGAGTTGGCAGGTTTTCGTTTGCCCGCGCAGAGCGGCCGATCTTGCGTGCAGGTCGCGCCGGCTCTCCGGAACCACCGAGCGGAATTCCGCCCGGCGACGCACTTGCGCAGAAGAAATGCGACAGACCGTCCGGACTTGGTGCGTCATGTTGCGCGCGTCCGCGCGCTATGTTAGCAAAGCCGCGATTTTAAAGGCCGCCGGCTACGATCGTACCGGTCCAAAATCCAAGTCCAGCTTGAATTCCAAGGGCTTAAATCGGGGGCGCCGCGACGTGGCGACGGTTTTTTCCTTGGCGATTTGACAGCACAAAAGAGCGCGTCTGTGGCATCTGAAGATCCATCGGTTTCCGGAGTCTCTGGTCGTTACGCGACCGCCCTGTTTGAACTGGCCCGCGATGAGAAAGTCGTCGACGCGGTCAAGGCCGATCTGGACAAGTTCAGCGCCCTGCTGAAGGACAGCCCGGATCTGATCCGCCTGGTGCGCAGCCCGGTGTTCGGTGCCGAGGTCCAGACCAAGGCGCTCGGCGCGGTGCTCGACAAGGCCGGCATCACCGGCATCAGCGCCAACTTCCTGAAGCTGCTCGCCGCCAACCGCCGGCTGTTCGCTGTGGCGGACGTGATCCGCGCCTATCGGACGCTGGTGGCGAAGTTCAAGGGCGAAGCGACGGCCGATGTCACCGTCGCCGAAAATCTCAGCGACAAGAATCTCGAGGCGCTGAAGACCGCGCTGAAGTCGGTGACCGGCAAGGATGTCACCCTCAATATCAACGTCGATCCGGCGATCATCGGCGGGCTTGTGGTCAAGCTCGGCAGCCGCATGGTCGACAGTTCGATTCGCACCAAACTCAATTCGATCAAGCACGCGATGAAAGAGGCAGGCTGATGGACATCCGCGCCGCGGAAATTTCCGCGATCCTCAAGGACCAGATCAAGAATTTCGGACAGGAAGCCGAAGTCACCGAAGTCGGGCAGGTCCTGTCCGTCGGTGACGGCATTGCCCGTGTCTATGGTCTGGACAACGTCCTCGCCGGCGAAATGGTCGAGTTCGAGAACGGCACGCGCGGCATGGCGCTGAACCTCGAAACCGACAACGTCGGCATCGTGATCTTCGGCGCCGACCGCGAAATCAAGGAAGGCCAGACCGTCAAGCGCACCCGTTCGATCGTGGACGCGCCGGTCGGCAAGGGCCTGCTCGGCCGCGTCGTCGACGCGCTGGGTAACCCGATCGACGGCAAGGGTCCGATCCAGGCGACCGAACGCAAGCGCGTCGACGTCAAGGCGCCCGGCATCATTCCGCGTAAGTCGGTGAACGAGCCGATGGCGACCGGCCTCAAGGCGATCGACGCCCTGATCCCGGTCGGCCGTGGTCAGCGCGAGCTGATCATCGGCGACCGTCAGACCGGCAAGACCGCGATCGCGCTCGATACCATCCTGAACCAGAAGCCGCTGAACGTCGAAGGCGCGCCGGAAAGCCAGAAGCTGTACTGCGTCTACGTCGCGGTCGGCCAGAAGCGCTCCACCGTCGCCCAGTTCGTCAAGGTGCTGGAAGAGCAGGGCGCGCTGGAATACTCGATCGTCGTCGCCGCCACCGCGTCGGACCCGGCACCGATGCAGTACATCGCGCCGTTCACCGGCTGCACGATGGGCGAATACTTCCGCGACAACGGCATGCACGCCGTGATCATCTATGACGATCTGTCCAAGCAGGCCGTCGCCTACCGCCAGATGTCGCTGCTGCTGCGCCGTCCGCCGGGCCGCGAAGCCTATCCGGGCGACGTGTTCTACCTGCACTCCCGCCTGCTCGAGCGCGCCGCCAAGCTCAACGACGACCACGGCGCCGGTTCGCTGACCGCTCTGCCGGTCATCGAAACCCAGGCCAACGACGTGTCGGCCTACATCCCGACCAACGTGATTTCGATCACCGACGGCCAGATCTTCCTGGAAACCGACCTGTTCTTCCAGGGCATCCGTCCGGCCGTGAACGTCGGTCTGTCGGTGTCGCGCGTCGGTTCGTCGGCGCAGACCAAGGCGATGAAGAAGGTCGCCGGCAAGATCAAGGGCGAGCTGGCGCAGTACCGCGAAATGGCGGCGTTCGCGCAGTTCGGCTCGGACCTCGACGCCTCGACCCAGCGCCTCTTGAACCGCGGCTCGCGCCTCACCGAACTCCTGAAGCAGCCGCAGTTCTCGCCGCTGAAGATGGAAGAGCAGGTGGTGGTGATCTGGGCCGGCACCAACGGCTATCTCGACGCGTTGCCGCTGAACAAGGTGCGGGCGTTCGAAGACGGTCTGCTGTCGCTGCTGCGCGGCAAGGAGTCGGCGATCCTGGAGTCGATCCGGACCAGCCGCGACCTGTCGGACGACACCGCTGGCAAGCTCAAGGCGGTGGTCGAGAGCTACGCCAAGACCTTCGCCTAAGGGCGTGATGGCCGGCCTCGCGCCGGCCATTCGCACCTGTTGCGAGAGTTCAGAATCGTGAATGCCCGGGACGAGCCCGGGCATGACGAGTGTGAGGTTTGCGGTCGGATTGTCGATCTGATCGTCGGGGTGGACTGAGAATGGCTTCACTTAAGGACATGCGCGTCCGCATCGCCTCGACCAAGGCGACGCAGAAGATCACCAAGGCGATGCAGATGGTCGCAGCGTCGAAGCTGCGCCGCGCCCAGACCGCGGCCGAAGCCGCGCGGCCCTACGCCGAGAAGATGGATGCGGTGATCTCGAACATCGCCGGCGCCGCGGCGGGCTCGCCCGGCGCGCCGGTGCTGCTCGCCGGCACCGGCAAGGATCAGGTCCATTTGCTGCTGGTGTGCACCGGCGAGCGCGGCCTGTCGGGCGCGTTCAACTCCTCGATCGTCCGCCTGGCGCGCGAGCGCGCGCTGGCGCTGATGAACCAGGGCAAGGAAGTCAAATTCTTCTGCGTCGGCCGCAAGGGTTACGAGCAGTTGCGCCGCACCTTCGACAAGCAGATCATCGAGAACATCGAGCTGCGCTCGGTGCGCCAGCTCGGCTTCGTCAACGCCGAGGAGATCGCCAACAAGGTGATCGCCCGTTTCAACGCCGGCGAATTCGACGTCTGCACGCTGTTCTATTCGCGCTTCAAGTCGGTGATCGCCCAGATCCCGACCGCCCAGCAGCTGATCCCGCTCGAGGTCGCGGCGCCCGCCGCCGGCGCCGTGGCGACCAACTACGAATACGAGCCGGAGGAGGACGAGATCCTCTCCAGCCTGCTGCCGCGCAACCTCGCGGTGCAGATCTTCCGCGCGCTGCTGGAAAACAACGCGTCGTTCTACGGCGCCCAGATGAGCGCGATGGACAACGCCACCCGCAACGCCGGCGACATGATCCGCAAGCAGACGCTGGTCTATAACCGCACCCGGCAGGCGATGATCACCAAGGAACTGATCGAGATCATCTCGGGCGCCGAGGCGATCTGACGACACTTCTTCTTCAGGCTTACATCCGGTCGACGACCGCGATTTCGAATTCGGACTTCAGGGAGAGAGTTTAATGGCTACACCCGCCAATCAGACCGGTCGCATCACCCAGGTCATCGGCGCCGTCGTCGACGTGCAGTTCGAAGGTCATCTGCCGGCCATTCTGAACGCGCTCGAGACCAAGAACGGCGACAACCGCCTGGTGCTCGAAGTCGCCCAGCATCTCGGCGAATCGACCGTCCGCACCATCGCGATGGACACGACCGAAGGTCTGGTGCGCGGCCAGGAAGTCACCGACACCGCCGCCCCGATCCGCGTTCCGGTCGGCGTCGGCACGCTCGGCCGCATCATGAACGTGATCGGCGAGCCGGTCGACGAGCAGGGCCCGGTCGCCAACGAGGGCCTGCGCCCGATCCACGCCGAAGCGCCGAGCTACACCGATCAGTCGACCGAGGCTGAAATTCTCGTCACCGGCATCAAGGTCGTCGACCTGCTGGCGCCCTACGCCAAGGGCGGCAAGATCGGCCTGTTCGGCGGCGCCGGCGTCGGCAAGACCGTGCTGATTCAGGAACTGATAAACAACGTCGCCAAGGCCCACGGTGGCTACTCGGTGTTCGCCGGCGTCGGCGAGCGCACCCGCGAAGGCAACGACCTCTATCACGAGTTCATCGAATCCGGCGTCAACAAGAAGGGCGGCGGCGAAGGCTCCAAGTGCGCCCTCGTTTACGGCCAGATGAACGAGCCGCCCGGCGCCCGCGCCCGCGTCGCGCTGTCGGGTCTGACCGTCGCCGAGCACTTCCGCGATCAGGGCCAGGACGTGCTGTTCTTCGTCGACAACATCTTCCGCTTCACCCAGGCGGGTTCGGAAGTGTCGGCGCTGCTCGGCCGCATTCCGTCGGCGGTGGGTTATCAGCCGACGCTCGCCACCGACATGGGCGCGCTGCAGGAGCGCATTACCACCACCAACAAGGGCTCGATCACCTCGGTGCAGGCGATCTACGTGCCGGCCGACGACTTGACCGACCCGGCGCCCGCCACCTCCTTCGCCCACTTGGACGCCACCACCGTGCTCAACCGCGCGATCTCGGAAAAGGGCATCTACCCGGCGGTGGACCCGCTCGACTCGACCTCGCGCATGCTGTCGCCGCTGATCGTCGGCGAGGAGCACTACCAGACCGCTCGTATGGTTCAGCAGGTGCTGCAGAAGTACAAGTCGCTGCAGGACATCATCGCCATTCTGGGCATGGACGAACTGTCCGAAGAGGACAAGCTGACGGTGGCCCGCGCCCGCAAGATCGAGCGCTTCCTGTCGCAGCCGTTCTTCGTCGCCGAAATCTTCACCGGCTCGCCGGGCAAGTTCGTCGAACTCGCCGACACCATCAAGGGCTTCCGCGCGATCTGCGAAGGCAAGTACGACCACCTGCCGGAAGCGGCGTTCTACATGGTCGGTGCCATCGAAGAAGCGGTCGAGAAGGGCAAGAAGCTGGCTGCGGAAGCGGCCTAAGTATCTCGTCATTGCCGGGCAAGAGCGCGAAGCGCGTCTTCACGAACATGCCCCGGCAATCCATCTCGAAAAAGAGTCATTGATTGATGGACCCGCGGGTCGAGCCCGCGGGTGACAGCCGAGAGAGTAGCGAGCATGGCCACCTTCCACTTCGATCTGGTTTCGCCCGAACAAGTCGCCTTCTCCGGCGAGGTCGATCAGGTCGACATCCCGGGCGCCGAGGGTGATTTCGGCGTGCTCGCCGGCCACGCGCCGGTGGTGGCTGCGATCCGGCCCGGCATTCTGACGGTCACGGCCGGCGGCAGCCAGCGGAAGATCGTGGTGCTCGGCGGCATCGCCGAAGTCTCCGAGAAGGGCCTGACGGTTCTGGCCGACGTCGCCACCGCCGCCACCGACATCGACCTGCAGAGCTTCGCCGAAACCATCACCACCATGGAGCAGCAGCTCCCCGGCAAGGTCGGCGACGAACTCGACAGCGCGATCGCGCGGCTGGATCACTACAAGAGCATCCAGCACCAGCTCAACACCACCGCGATGCACTAAGCACTTCGCGCTGAGGTTCTCGCGGCGCGTCGTCATTTGCCGAGCTAACTCACTCCCCGCGTCGCCCCCACCCCAACCCTCCCCCGCAAGCGGGAGAGGGAGCGCGTCGTGCTCGGGGTGAGGCAGTGGCCTGTCGCGAAATTGTAGTACTTCTCGTTGAAACACCGCGCTTCCTCGCCGGCAGCGCGCCCCCTCTCCCGCTTGCGGGAGAGGGCTGGGGTGAGGGTGCGCCGACCGCTGCGCCAGCGTCAGCTAACCAGATACGAACCGCGCAAAGCTCCGCGCGACCTCGCGATACACTTCGCGCCGGAACGGCACCACGAGGTCGGCGACGCGGTCGAGTCGCTCCCAGCGCCAGGCGTCGAACTCCGGCGGCATGCCGTTGCGCACGCCGAGCGGATCGATGTCGCTGTCCTGGCCGGTGAAGCGCAGCGCGAACCACTTCTGGCGCTGGCCGCGAAACACCGCGAGGCGATGTGCCGGGCCGTCATAGGGTGGGAAGTCGTAGGTGACCCAATCGGTCGCGCCGAGGATTTCGGCGTCCGTGACGCCGGTTTCCTCCCACAGCTCGCGCATCACCGCGACCTCGGGCGCCTCGTCGGCATCGATCCCGCCCTGCGGCATCTGCCATTCGAGCCCGGGCAGGATGATCTCCGGTCCATCGTCGCGGAAGCGGCGGCCGATCAGGACGCGGCCGTCCGCGTTGAACAGCGCGATTCCGACATTGCGCCGGTAGGGCAGCGCGGCCATGTCGCGAGGCTGGGTCACGCAGCCAGCAGCGAGCGGAAGTAGCCGATGGTTTCCTTCAGTCCGTCGGCGAGCGCGACCTTCGGCTCCCAGCCGAGCGCGCTGCGCGCCAGCGTGATATCGGGTTGGCGCTGCCTCGGATCATCCGCCGGCAGCGGCAGATAGATCAGCTTGGATTTCGAATCCGTCATCGCGATCACCATTTCGGCGAGTTCGCGCATGCTGAATTCGACCGGATTCCCGAGATTGACCGGGCCGATGAAATCGTCGCCGGTGTCCATCAGCCGTGCGAAGCCGTCCAGCAAGTCGGTGACGTAGCAGAACGACCGCGTCTGGCTGCCGTCGCCATAGATGGTGATGTCGTTGCCGGACAGCGCCTGCACGATGAAGTTCGACACCACGCGACCGTCGCTCGGATGCATCCGCGGGCCATAGGTGTTGAAGATCCGCGCCACCTTGATCTTCACCTTGTGCTGGCGATGATAATCGAAGAACAGCGTCTCGGCAGCGCGCTTGCCCTCGTCGTAGCAGGCCCGGATGCCGAGCGGGTTGACGTGGCCCCAATAGCTTTCCGGCTGCGGGTGCACCGTCGGATCGCCGTAGACCTCGCTGGTCGACGCCTGGAAGATCTTCGCGCGGGTCCGCTTGGCAAGCCCCAGCATGTTGATCGCGCCGTGCACGCTTGTCTTCAGCGTCTGCACCGGATCGTGCTGGTAATGCACCGGCGACGCCGGGCAGGCGAGGTTGTAGATGTCGTCGACCTCGACATAGAGCGGAAAGGTGACGTCGTGGCGCATCACCTCGAAGCGCGGGGTATTGACCAGATGCTCGATATTGCGCCGCCAGCCGGTGAAGTAGTTGTCGACGCAGAGCACCTCGTGGCCTTCGGCCAGCAGCTTCTCGCACAGGTGTGAACCAATGAAGCCGGCGCCGCCGCTCACGAGAATTCGTCGAGACAATCGCATCGCAGAGTCCTGGCCTAACGAGTCCTGGGCTTAGCCCGCCCCGAAGTCGCGACGGCCGTTTTCCGCCACATTGAATGGCAAGAAACCCCATGCTAGGCAAGCGCCGAAACCGGCCCCGAGGGCGCCCGCGGCGCGTCCCGGCCGCAGCTTCCCGGATCGCACCGACGCGAGTTCAGGCCCCGACATTCCAGGCCCGGCGGGCCTGCAGGCGATCTCACCCATGAGCGATGATCGAGCGCGGGCCGAGCCCGTCGATATCTCCAAGGTCCGGATCCTCGAGATCGGCGGCGGCTATTTCAAGCTGCAATATCCCGAACGCACCACCTGCCTATGGACCTGGACCAAGCTCACCGACGATTTCGGCCCGCTCGATGGCTTCTCGACGCCGGACCGGATGTGGCGTGAGCTGCGCGCGGCTCGCGACGGCAAATACGACGTCGTGGTGGTCAACAGCCTGCGCTATTCACCCTGGCATCCGCGTTATTGGGCGCGCGGCATTTTCTACACGCCGACCAACCCGTGGGCGGGGCTGACGCGGCAGTTCGGGCCCAGCATGCTGCGCTGGCTCGACGTGCCGGTGCCGCTGGTCGCCGTCGAGATGGACGACCACTTCGCGATCGCGAAGAGCAGCGTGTTCCTGCTCGACAAGGCCAAGGCCTTCTTCAAGCGTGAGCTGCCGGCCGACAATTGGCAGGCGCTGGCCGGCACCGTGCATCCGCATTTGCCGACGCTGCGCTACCGGCGCAACGAAAAATGGCAACGCCGGATCGGCAAGCTTCGCCCCATCTCACTGCCGCAATTCCGCTTCGATGACCGCTGGCGCGACGCGCCATTTCCCGAGAAGACGCACGACCTGTTCTTCTCGGGCGGCATCGCCGGCAATTCGACCGTGCGGGCCGCGGGACTCGCCGAGCTGGAGCGCCTGAAGGCCGCCGGGGTGCGGATCGACCAGCCGACCGAGCGGCTGCCCTACGACGCTTTCATGGAGCGGATGTCGCATTCCTGGCTGGCGTGGTCCCCGGAGGGCATGGGCTGGGACTGCTACCGGCACTACGAGGCGCCGATTGTGCAGGCGGTGCCGGTGATGAACAATCCGACGATCATGCGCTATGCGCCGCTGCAGTCCGGCGTGCACGGCGTGTACTACGATATCGAGCCGGGCGGACTCGAGCGCGCCGTCACCGCCGCACTCGCCGACAAGGACAAGCTTCGCACCATGGCGCTGGCCGCCCGCGACCACGTCCTCACCCACCACACCGTCAAGGCGCATTGCGACCACATCCTGCAGGTGGCGCTGGGCGGGGAGTGAGCGGCTCAGGCGTCCGGCTGGTGCGTACCGGATGTCAGAGACTGAGCACGACCTCTCCCGGTCATTGCGAGGAGCGGAGCGACGAAGCAATCCAGCGTAGTGCACGGCGCTGGATTGCTTCGCTGCGCTCGCAATGACGGTTGACAGGACGGCTATCGAACCGGGACAGCACTGATCCCGGCGTGGCGCTCAGACCGGCACGGCGAGCTGCGAGAATTCCTTCACCACGCGTTCGTAGACCGGGCGTTTGAACGGGACGATCAGATCCGGCAGGTTCTGCATCGGCTCCCAGCGCCAGCTGGTGAACTCGGATTTGTGGCCGGGCGGAGCGATAATGTCGATCTCCGAGTCCGGACCGGTGAAGCGGATCGCGAACCATTTCTGGCGCTGCCCACGATAGCGGCCCTTCCAGGCGCGGCCCGCAACCGTGCGGGGAATGTCGTAGATCAGCCAGTCGGGCACTTCGCCGATCTTTTCGACCGAGCGCACGTTGGTTTCCTCGTAGAGTTCGCGCTTGGCGGCTTCCCAGGTATCTTCGCCGGGATCGACCCCGCCCTGCGGCATCTGCCAGACATGGGTTTCGTCGACATGTTCGATGCCACCGGCACGACGCCCGATGAAGACGAGACCCTCCCGGTTGATCAGCATCATGCCGACGCATGTTCGATAGGGCAGGTCCTCGTAGCGCGCCATTCGATCAATGCCTTATCCGTCCGCGACCGGCGGACTGTAAACGTTTCGCGGCAAGCCGCGGATGCCTCCGCTTCGGGAGAGCGCGTCAAACCATCATCGGAGACTATCGGTCATGATTCCATCAGAACCGAGGCCCTAGGTTGATTTTGATTTCAGCATCGCCGTTGTCAATGGCACCAGCACGATGCCGCGACTCTCCAAGCTCTTGCTCCAGCTAACAATTCGTTCAATCGAGACGGGCAGTGCGGAAGCGATGCCGACGGCGTTGCCGCGCTCTTTGGCGAGCCCTTCGAGGCGCGCCAGAGCCTTGTCGATGTCGGCCGCGGTCGGCACCGTGTCGATGGTCAGATCGGCGCGCGCGAACGGCATCGCCAGCGATTTGGCAAGGCTCGGCGCGACGCTGCGCGGCGCCGAACCGTCGTCCAGATAGCCGAGCCCGCGCTTGGCGGCCTCGCGGATGATCGGCTGCATCGCCGGCTCGGTCGCGACGAAACGTGCGCCCATGAAGTTCGACAGCCCGACATAGCCCTGGAACCGGCTGAGGTGCCAGTTCAGGCGGTCGAGATTTTGCTCCGGCGCCGCCGAGGACAGCAGCGTCTGCGGACCGGGATCGTTGTCCGGGTAGTCGAACGGCTCCATCGGAAGCTGCAGCAGCACCTCGTGCTGTTTGGAGCGGGCCTCCTCGACCAGTTTGCCGGGGTCGGAACCGTATGGCGTGAACGCCAGCGCCACCTCACGCGGCAGCTTCATCACTGCGTCGTTGGTGCGCGCTGCGCCGATGCCCAGTCCGGTGACAACGATCGCGACGGTCGGCATTTTGTCGGCCTTGGCGCGATCCGCATCGGTCGCCATGGCGTAGGCCGAGAACGGCTTCAGGCCACCGGCCGCAATCGGGATCATGCCGTAGCGCGATTGCTCCAGCAGGCGGGGATTGATGCCGCTGGCGCCGGCGGGCGACGATACGGGGGTGTCGCCCTTGTCGTCACCGCTCGAGACGACGACGTCCTGACGGGTGCCCTTGGAGCCGTCGATGATCGTGATGGTCTTCTGGCCGGGCCCGGCCGCTGCCTTGGCATCCGCTTGTTCGGTCTTCTTCGCAGCTTTGTCGGGCTGCGCCTTGTCGCCGTGCCCGGCGTCGGCCTGAGCCTTGTCGGCGGGCGCGGCGGCGTCCTTCGGATCGGCGGGCGGCTTGAGCGTGATCTGTGCGATCGGCTCGCCACCCAGCGGGTCGTTGTTGAACAGCGCGAAGCCGAGAAAGGCGAGCAGGAACAGCCCCAGTACGGTGGCGATCGCTTGGGTCGCGGTGAACGGCAGCCGGAAACGGCGCAGCCGCCCGCGCTTCTGACCCAGCGGTGTGCTCAGTTCGTCCGCCGACACAGCCAACCGTCTCCCCGAATCACCCGTCGCGACGATACCACGTCGCGCCGCGCCGGCGGCAGCCGAGGCTTTTCAACCCGTTGCAACCAAGCCGGTCATCCGCCAGCAAAAAGGGCGACCCGAAGGCCGCCCTTTGCAGAGAAGAGAGAGATCGATCGAGGAGCCGATCAGTTCGCCGCCTTGTTGCCGGCCGGCTTGTCGATCGCGGCCTTCTCGCCGGTCGCAGGCGCCGCCGGCGTCGTGACGCTGGCCTTGATGCCATGCAGCAGATCGTCGGCGGTCTTCAGCGCCTTGTCGTCCTTGGCGTCCGGCGGCACGTAGGACTGCGAGCCGGTCTTCTCGTCGCCGTCCGAGCCCTTCAGATGACCGCGCAGCGAGGCCTCGCCCTTGGTGTCGGTCCGCGCCTTCAGATCGTCCGGCACGTCCTGCAGCACCTCGATGTCCGGGGTGATACCCTTGGCCTGAATCGATTTGCCGGACGGCGTGTAGTAGCGCGCCGTGGTCAGGCGCAGCGCGCCGTTGCCCGAGCCGAGCGGGATGATGGTCTGCACCGAGCCCTTGCCGAACGAGCGGGTGCCGACCAGCGTCGCGCGCTTGTGGTCCTGCAGCGCACCGGCGACGATTTCCGAGGCCGAGGCCGAGCCGCCGTTGATCAGCACGATCAGCGGCTTGCCCTTGGTCAGATCGCCCGCATGGGCAGAGCGGCGCTGGGTCTCTTCGGCGTTGCGGCCGCGGGTCGAGACGATCTCGCCGCGATCCAGGAAGGTGTCGGAGACGGTGACGGCTTCCTCGAGCAGGCCGCCCGGGTTGTTGCGCAGATCGAGGATGAAGCCCTTCAGCTTGTCGGCGCCGATCTGGTTGGTGAGATTGGCGATCTCCTTCTTCAAGCCTTCGGTGGTCTGCTCGTTGAAGGTGGTGATGCGGATGTAGCCGATGTCGTCGGCCTCGACGCGCGCGCGGACCGAGCGGACCCGGATGTTGTCGCGCACCAGCGTGACCTCGATCGGGTTGTCCTGGCCCTTGCGCATGATCTTGAGCTTGATCTTGGTATTGACCGGGCCGCGCATCTTCTCGACCGCCTGATTCAGGGTCAGGCCCTGCACCGCTTCGTCGTCGAGATTGGTGATGATGTCGTTGGCCATGATGCCGGCCTTCGAGGCCGGAGTATCGTCGATCGGCGACACCACCTTGATCAGGCCGTCTTCCATGGTGACTTCGATGCCGAGGCCGCCGAACTCACCACGCGTCTGCACCTGCATGTCGCGGAAGCTCTTGGCGTCCATATAGCTCGAATGCGGATCGAGCCCGGTCAGCATGCCGCTGATGGCGGATTCGATCAGCTTGCTGTCGTCCGGCTTCTCGACATAGTCGCTGCGCACGCGCTCGAACACGTCGCCGAACAGATTGAGCTGACGATACGTATCGGAAGTCGCGGCGCGCGCCGTCGAGCCCATCAGAATCGACCGCGGCTGGGTGACGAAAAGTGTCAGCGCAGCGCCGGTGACGGCGCTGAGGAGGATTACCGAAGTCTTGCGCATCATCCGCGAACCTTTTCGCCTTCGTTTGCGGCCCACCATGGGCCTGGATCAATGGGAGTGCCGTCCTTACGGAACTCGATATAGAGAATGGGCTGAGTGGCGCTGGCCGCCAGAATCGACGCGACCTGCGACGTCGACCCCATGGTCGCCACCGGCTCCCCCGTGAGCACGAACTGGCCGATGTTGACCGAAATGCGCTCCATCCCGGCGATCAGAACATGATATCCGCCACCGGCATTGAGGATCAAGAGTTGTCCATAGGAGCGAAACGGCCCCGCATAGACAACCCAGCCGTCACACGGGGTTGTGACCTGAGCGCCTGGTCGGGTGGCCAGTGAGATCCCGCGCTCGACCCCGCCGACGCCGTCGGGGCGTCCGAAATCCCTGATCTTGGTGCCGTTGACCGGGAAGCCGAGCATGCCCTTGGCGGACGCAAAGGCGATCGCCGGGCTGAGCCGGTCGGGATCCTTCAGCGCCGCGAGGTTGGCCATCGGGGCGCCCTTCTGGCCGGCGGCCGCGGCCGCCTTGGCGGCGCTCTTGAGGTCCTGCTCCATCTTGGCGATCAGGCCGGTCAGGCTGTCGACCTGACGCGAGAGCGTCAGGGCGCGGGAGCGCTCGGTCTCGATGTCTTTCTCGACCGCGCTCTGCTTGCGCTGCCGCTCGTCGACCAGCGCGGCGAGGCGGGTCTGGTCGGTGGTCATGGCAGTGCGGTCGGCGGCGAGCTGATCGCGCTCGGCCGCGATAGTCTTGCGAACGGCAATCAGTTCGCCGAGGTCCGTCGCGAGGCGTTCGGCACGCTCGCGCAGATCCGGCACCACGGCGCCGAGCAGAATGGCGGTCCGCAGCGATTGTAGCGCGTCCTCGGGCCGGACCAGCAGCGCCGGCGGGGCGCGGCGTCCGGCGCGCTGCAAGGCTGCAAGCACCTCGCCGATCTCGCCGCGTCGCTGATCGAGCGAGGTGCGGATCTGAGCCTCGCGGGCGTCGAGCGGGACCAGCCGCGCTTCCGCGTCGCCGATCTTGGTCTCGACCGCGCGTACCTTGGCGGCGATGTCGATCAGTTGCTGGTTGAGCTTGGTGCGGTCCTCGCCGATCGCCGCCAGGTCGGCTTTGAGCTTGTCCTGCAGTTCGGCGGCGCGCTTCTGGGCTTCGCGGGCGGCTTCCAGTTCCTGCGCGCGTTGCTTGAGCAGATCGGCCGTCGCGGCTGCGGAAGCCGCCGCCGGCGTTGGGGAGGGCGCTGTCTGCGCCTGAGCGCGCGTTACCAGGGCACCGGAAATCAGACTTGCCGCCACCAATGCGACCGAGGGCCAGAAGCTGCCGGAGGTGCTGTCCCTCGCAGACATCGCGATCTGGTGTTGCCCGAAGTCGTGGTGCATCTGGTGGCTGCGGCGCTCGCTAGGCACGATGGTATGGATGTCCCGCCAAAATCGTCGCTGCCCGGTAGATCTGCTCCAGCAGCATCACACGGACCATCTGGTGCGGCCAAGTCGCGGCACCGAACGACAGGCAGAGCTTTGCCTTGCGCCGCAATTCAGGCAAAAGTCCGTCCGCTCCCCCGATCACGAAAATAGTACCGGGCACCGAGGCATCCCGCCAACGGCCGAGTTGTGCCGCAAAGGCGGCGCTGCCCAGGCTCTGGCCCCGCTCGTCCAGCGTCACCAAGATGCTTCCCTCGGCCATCAGCGCCGTAATCGCCGAGGCTTCTTCGGCCATGCGGGCTGCGGCATCACGGGCGCGGCTTTCACCGAGTTCATGGATGTCGAGCCCGCGGAAACCGAGTTTGCGGCCGATGTCGTCGAAGCGGCTCTTGTAGCGGTCGGCGAGGTCGCGCTCAGGACCCTGCTTGAATTTGCCGACGGCAATCACGGTCAGGCGCATAGGGTCAGACGCAAAGTGTCGCTCGATCCGGTGAAACCGTTTTATAGCGGCGCCAGGCGAAAAGCGCGACGCAGGACGCGCGCGCCATCGCGCGCGCGTTCGGGAGGGAAACTGCTACAGCGTCTTCGCGGGCTGCGGGCCCTGGGTCCACAAGCGCTCGAGATTGTAGAACTCGCGCACCTCCGGCCGGAACACGTGCACAACCACGTCGCCGCAATCCATCAGCACCCAATCGCAATTGGTCAGGCCCTCGACATGGATCTTGGCGACGCCCGCTTCCTTCAGCGCTTTGACGACGTTCTCGGCGATCGCACCGACATGGCGGTTGGCGCGCCCGCTGGTCACGACGACGTAATCGAACATCGCTGATTTGCCGCGGATATCGATGGCGATCGTTTCTTCCGCCTTCATGTCGTCGAGGCGGGAGAGGATCAGATTCAGCGTCTCCTCGGCCGCAAGCGGCGCTTTGGAGATCGCGCCGGACACCGGCGTTTCCGTCGTCCCGGCAGCGGGCGAAGTAACCGCCTTAGCTGCAGCGGCCTTCGATTTTTGCGGCTTGGCCGCAGCGGCCGTCGGCGCAGCCGACTTGGACAATACAGATGTGGTCAGGGACCTTTCCTTTCACTGTATCGTGCGCACCGAATCCCGGCGCCTGATCACCATACTAGGCATGTGGGGATGACGGTTTCAACAATCCAGAGACCGAGGTCGCTTCATTTCTTCCAACTTCCGTCGGGGTTCCGGAGCGCCGTCGAGGACACCGGCGATTTGAGCCCCGTGAGGAAGATCCATGACGGGGGCCGCTGATCAGCCAGCGTCGCGGCGGCAGCATTTGGCAGTCGGTACTGTCGTAGAGCCTGCGCAGCCGGAGCTGCCAGCGCGCGGAAGGTGGCGGGCGGCCGGTCGACGACGGCGATCGGCAGCGCATCCGCAATCGAGCGCCAACGCTGCCAGCGGTGGAACTGCGCCAGGTTGTCGGCTCCCATGACCCAGACGAACCGCGCGCCCGGGCAATGGCGACCCAAATAGGCCACCGTGTCGGCGGTGTAGCGGGTGCCGATCGCCGCCTCGAGGCAGCTCACCTGGATGCGCGGATCGTCGGCGACCGCCTCCGCGGCCGCCACGCGAGCGTCGAGTTCGCGTAGCGCCGACACATCCTTCAGGGGATTGCCGGGCGACACCAGCCACCAGATCCGGTCGAGCTTCAGCCGCGTCAGCGCGAAACGGCTGATCGCCCGGTGCGCCTCATGCGGCGGATTGAACGAGCCGCCGAGCAGGCCAATCCGCATGCCCCGGCTATACGCCGGAACAGCGCGCCGGGCCGCAACAGGGGCCGGCGTCAAACTACTCTCCACTCAGGGTGAGGCAGGATCTCACGGCCGGGTTTGCCCGGTGCCGTGCACCCGATACTTGAAGGTGGTGAGCTGCTCGGCGCCGACCGGACCCCGGGCATGGAATTTTCCGGTGGCGATGCCGATTTCCGCGCCGAAGCCGAATTCGCCGCCGTCGGCGAACTGGGTCGAAGCGTTGTGCAGCACGATCGCCGAATCCACCTCGGCGAGAAACTTGGCGGCGGCCTGTGCATCGTCGGCGACGATCGCGTCGGTGTGGTGCGAGCCATGCTGATGAATATGGGCGATCGCCGCGTCGACGCCGTCGACCAGCTTGGCGGCGATCACCGCATCGAGATACTCGGCGTCCCAATCCTGCTCGGCGGCCGGCGCGACGCGCGCGTCGACGCGCTGCACGGCCTCGTCGCCACGCACTTCGCAGCCGGAATCGATCAGCATGGTGATCAGCGGCGCCAGATGCGTCGCAGCCGCAGCGCGATCGACCAGCAGCGTCTCGGCGGCGCCGCAGACGCCGGTGCGGCGCATCTTGGCGTTGAGCACGATCGACTTCGCCATATCGAGATCGGCGCTGCGATCGACATAGACGTGATTGACGCCTTCGAGATGTGCGAACACCGGTACCCGCGCTTCGCTCTCGACCCGCGCCACCAGGCTCTTGCCGCCGCGCGGCACGATGACGTCGACGTTGCCTTCGAGCCCGGCGAGCAGCAGGCCGACGGCGGCGCGGTCGCGGGTTGGCACCAGCGTGATCGCCGCCTCGGGTAGTCCCGCTTCGCTCAGCCCCTGCACCAGGCAGTCATGGATCGCGCGACCGGAGCGGAAGCTCTCCGAGCCGCCGCGCAGGATGACGGCATTGCCGGATTTCAGGCACAGCACGCCAGCGTCGGCGGTGACGTTGGGGCGGCTCTCGTAGATCACCGCGACCACGCCGAGCGGCACCCGGACGCGCTCGATGGTCATGCCGTTCGGCCGCTGCCAGCTCTCCGTGACGATGCCGATCGGATCGGGAATGCCGCGCACCACCGCGATGCCTTCGGCCATCGCCTCGACCCGCGCCGGCGTCAACGTCAGCCGGTCGAGGAACGCCGAATTGGCGCCGGACGCCTTGGCGTCGGCGACATCCTCGGCATTGGCGGCGAGGATCTTGTCCGCGTGGGCGCGGATCGCCCGCTCCATCGCTTCCAGCGCGCGGTTCTTCTGCTCAGGCGGCGCCAGCGCCAGCACTCGTGCGGCAGCGCGGGCGCTGCGTCCGAGGTCGAGCATCAGCGTCGACAATTCGGCGCTGCCGTCGATGGCTTTGAGCGAGGCGGTCATGACAGGAACCTGAGAAATCTGTTGTGCGTCATGTAAATAGGCGGAAATTGCCGGTACGCCAAGCTGGTTGCAGGCAAACCGGGCGCTGACTATCGTTTGTGTGTTGTCAGGAGGCGCAGATGGCCGACACCTTCAAGCTGGACGAGCACTCCGCGGCGTTTGTCGAGAGCTTGGTCGAAAGCGGCCGCTACGAGAGCGCCGACGACGTCGTGCGCGACAGCCTGCGCCAGATGCAGGCGCGCGAAGCCAAGCTCGAGGCGCTGCGGGCGGAGATCCAGAAGGGGCTGGACAGCGGGCCGATGGAAGATGTCGGCGATATGTTCGAGCGCATCAAAGCTGAAGGCCGCAAGCGGCTGGCAGCGGAACGTGGCCAATAGAGCGCAGAAGAGTCCTCAGGCCGAGCGCGACATCGCCGCGATCTGGCGTTTCGTCGCTGGCGATAACGTCAAAGCTGCGGACCGGCTTCCCGATCACATCGAGAAGGTGTTCGACGTCCTGGCGCAATCACCGTTGCTCGGACGATCGCGGCCGGAGCTGTCGCCGGAACTGCGCAGCTTTCCATCTGGAAGTTACGTACTGTACTACGTTCCGTTAAAAGATGGAGTGGCTGTCGTCCGCGTCCTGCACGGACGGCAAGACGTTTCCGCCGAAGATTTTAAGTGAGCATCACGCCGGCGCCGTGCCGACCACCAGATCATCGCGGTGGATCATCTCGGCGCGACCGGTGATGCCGAGGATCATCATCACGTCGGACGACGAGCGGCCCTTGATCTTGTCGGCATCGTCGGCGTCGTAGGCGACCAGGCCGCGGCCAATTTCATGCGTATCCGGGCCGCGCACGATCACGGCGTCGCCGCGGGCGAACTGGCCGTCGATCCGGATTACGCCGGCCGGCAGCAGGCTCTTGCCGGCGCGAAGAGCCACGACGGCGCCTGCGTCGATCGTCAGCGTCCCCTTCGGCTCCAGCGAACCAGCAATCCAGCGCTTTCGCGCGGTGACCGGATTGGCCGGCGTCAGGAACCAGGTGCACGGGCCGCCCTCGGCGATCGCCTTCAGCGGATGATCGATCTTGCCCGACGCGATCAGCATGTGGGTGCCGGCGCTGGTGGCGATCTTGCCGGCCTCGATCTTGGTTTGCATCCCGCCGCGCGAAAGCTCTGAGCCTGCGGCGCCGGCCATGCCTTCGATTTCGGCGGTGATCGATTCGACCACCGGGATCAGCGTCGCATCGGGATTGCTGCCGGGCGGCGCGGTGTAGAGACCGTCGATGTCGGACAGCAGGATCAGCAGGTCGGCGCTCGCCATGGTGGCGACGCGGGCGGCGAGGCGGTCATTGTCGCCGTAGCGGATCTCGGTGGTGGCGACGGTGTCGTTCTCGTTGATCACCGGCACCGCGCGCCATTCCAGCAGCTTGCCGATGGTCGAACGGGCGTTGAGATAGCGGCGGCGCTCCTCGGTGTCCTGGAAGGTGACCAGAATCTGTCCGGCGCCGATATCGTGGGCGCCGAGCACTTCGGACCAGGTGCGTGCCAGAGCAATCTGGCCGACCGCAGCGGCGGCCTGGCTCTCTTCGAGCTTGAGCGGCCCGCGCGGTAGCTTCAGCCGGCTGCGGCCCAGCGCGATCGAGCCCGAGGAGACGATCATGACGTCGCGGCCGCCGCGATGCAGTTCGGCGATGTCGGCGGCGAGTGCGGCAAGCCACCCGGCCCGGACCTCCCCGGCGTTCGAGTCGATCAGCAGCGAGGAGCCGACCTTGACGACGATACGGCGGAAATCGTGAAGCTTCGGGCTGGCCATTGGGACTATCGAACGGGATGAAGGACGGAACGCATCGGCGGCGTGCCGTCGACAAGCGAGCCCGTTTTGCAGCAGCAACTCCGCCGGTGCAAGCGCGCCGGCTTAGTCTTACGCGAAAGGCGCAGAGTGCCGAGTTCAGGCGTCCTGCGGCACCCACGGCTTGGCGTCCGCCGGATTGTCCGCGGTGCCGATCGCCTTGTCGGACACCGGCGCTTCGCTGACCACGATAGCAAGCGCGCGCAGCGCCTCCGCCACGCCGGTGCCAGAGATGCCCGAGATCAGCAGCGGTGTCTTCTTGGCGGCGCGCTTGAGCCGATCCTTCTGCTTCTTCAGCTCGTCCGGCTCGACCGCGTCGATCTTGTTGAGCGCCACGATCTCGATCTTGTCCGCCAGCGTTTCCGCATAGGCTTCGAGCTCGCCCCGCACCGTCTTGTAAGCCTTGCCGGCGTGCTCGCAGGTGGCATCGACCAGATGCAGCAACACCCGGCAGCGTTCGACATGGCCGAGGAAGCGGTCGCCGAGGCCCGCGCCTTCATGCGCGCCCTCGATCAGGCCGGGAATGTCCGCGAGCACGAACTCACGGCCGTCGCTGTTCACGACGCCGAGCTGCGGGTGCAGCGTCGTGAACGGATAATCGGCGATCTTCGGCTTGGCGGCGCTGACCTTGGACAGGAAGGTCGATTTGCCGGCGTTCGGCAGACCGACCAGGCCGGCGTCGGCGATCAGCTTCAACCGCAGCCAGATCCAGCGCTCCTCGCCCGGCAGGCCCGGATTAGCGTGGCGCGGCGCGCGGTTGGTCGAGGATTTGAAGTGCGCGTTGCCGAAGCCGCCATTGCCGCCCTCGGCCAGCACGAAGCGCTCGCCGACCTTGGTGAAGTCGTGGATCAGCGTCTCTTTGTCTTCGTCGAAGATCTGGGTGCCGACCGGGACCTTCAGCACCACGTCCTTGCCATTGGCGCCGTGGCGGTCGCTGCCCATGCCGTTGACGCCCTTCTGGGCCTTGAAGTGCTGCTGATAGCGATAGTCGATCAGCGTATTGAGCCCATCGGCCGCCTCGACGATGACGTCGCCGCCGCGGCCGCCATTGCCGCCGTTGGGGCCGCCGAACTCGATGAACTTCTCGCGGCGGAACGCCACGCAGCCGTTCCCGCCGTCACCGGAGCGGATGTAAACCTTGGCTTCATCGAGAAATTTCATGGGCTATCCGTATCCCAGGGGCAGGGTGCGCGGCAACAGCCGCGATCGGGCGGGAGCGCGCTGTTCGGTCCCGTCTTCGAGCCTTGCGCCGCCTCGATCCGCTGGCGATAAGCGCCTGCCGCCGCGTTCCTTCGCCGGCTCCGCAAAGGTACCCGAGCGATATGGGGTTGCTTCGAAAATTGTCCACCGGCCCCGGCGATCATGGCGCGCACGGCGCCGGCATCGCCCTGATGCTGCTGGCGATGCTGGCATTTTCGTTCGGCGACGCGCTCGGCAAGAAGGTGGTGGCGACCTATCCGGTCGGCGAGTTGCTGCTGCTGCGCGCGATCGCCGGGCTGATCGTGCTGGCGCCGCTGATCTGGCGGCAACGGGCGGCGTTCCGCTCCCTCGAACGGCCGGGCCTGCAACTGTTGCGGACCCTGATCGCAGCCTGCGAGGTCGCGGCGTTCTTCATCGCGACCATCTATCTGCCGCTCGCCGACGTCATTACCTTCTATCTGGCGTCCGCGTTGTTCGTATCGGTCGGCGCCGCGCTGTTTCTCGGTGAGCGAATCGACCGGACGCGGGCGGTGGTGATCGTCGTCGGCTTCGGCGGCGTGCTGATCGCGCTGCAGCCATCGCCGCAGACAATGACTTGGCCGGCGCTGATCGCAATTCTCGCGAGCGTGCTGTTCGCCGCGCTGCTGCTGATCACCCGATTCCTGCGCCAGACGCCCGCGATGGTGCTGGCGTCGCAGCAATTCATCGGCACCGCGCTGCTCGGCGCGGTGCTGATGGCGCCGTCCGGCTGGATGACGCCGGCGCCGGTCGATTGGCTGTGGTTCGGGCTGGCGGGTATCGTCTCGGCGGTGGCGCTGCTGTGCGTCAATCGCTCGCTCGGCCTCGCGCCGGCGAGCGTGGTGGTGCCGTATCAGTACACGATGATCATCTTCGCGGCGGCCTTCGGCTGGCTGGTGTTCGGCGATGTACCGACACTGCCGACCGTGATCGGCGGCGCGGTCATTATCGGTGCAGGCCTGTTCCTGGCGCTGCGCGATCGCAGCACGAGATCCGAGGAACCGAAAGCCTGATTAAGCTACGCGAGCGTCAGCTTGAGGCTCGCGAAGCGCTCGGCGAGCTGGCGGGCGCGCTCGCGGCGCTCCTCCGAAAGCAGCTGGCGTTCGAGGGTTTCGAAGGCGTCGAGATCGCGGCGAAATTCTTCGGGCACCGGGTGAGCGGCGGCGGTCTGTTCGATCGAATCGGACATATCAACCTCCTGCTGGACAGGTCTTCCAACTACACCGAATGCCTTAAGGCCGGGTGTGTCCGGGGGAGCGGAAGAAGAGAAGATGGCGTCTGGTTAAGCCTCTGCGAACGCAGCCTGGGCGGAGCACGAGGCTCCGCCGGCGCTCCTTCAGATGCCGAAGCGGCGGTCGAGATCGACGAAGCGGAAGCTGAGCTGTTCGGTGCGCTCGCGATGCTGCTCTGCGCGCGCGGCGCGTTCGGAGATTTCGGCGGCCGTGATCTCGGGGGCACTGTCGGCCGGCTTGATATCATCGGCGAGGTCGCGGGCAAGAACGGCTTGGATGTAGCGGTGGGTCAGCATGTCGAACTCCCTGTGTGGACGTCCGTGCTAAGCGACCGCGACCAGCCTGCGTACTCGGGAGGGCCCGAGTGTGCGGTGGCCTGGTTAAGCATTGCTAGCCAGGAGAGGGCGACTTGCAGCAGTCGAATTAAAACGGCCGGGCGACCCCGGCCGTGCATGTCTTCCGGAAGCTGTACGGTGCGATATGCGTTAGCGGCTGCGCCGGGTCCTGCCCCAGCTCTTCAGCGACGACCACACGCCGCGGGTCAGGCGGAAGCAGTCGACCGGCGTCGACGAGCCGATCGCTTCCATCCGGTGCAGTTCGACCCCGGTCCATTGGAAGCCGCACTTCTCGAGCACGTTGCGCGACGCCGGGTTGATCACCCGCGCGGCCGAGATCATCTGCTTGACCGGATATTCCTCGAAGGTGAGGTCGATCACCGCGCGCGCCGCTTCGGTGGCGTAGCCGTTGCCCCAATGCTCGGTGCCGAGCCAATAGCCGAGCTCCGGCGCCTCGCAGTTGCGCCAGTCGACGCCGACCATGCCGACCGGTTCGTCATCGGCCTCGATCAGGAAGACTGTTTCGTGGTCCTGGCCCAGCGAGGTGACGAAGCGGGCCGCGTCGTCGCGCGTGTAGGGATGTGGCAGCCGGCGGGTCATCTCGGCGACCCGGCGATCATTGGCGAGGCGAGCAATCGCCTTGACGTCCGCGAGAGCCGGCTTGCGCAGCGTCAGCCGCTCGGTCTCGAGGACGCAAGGTCTCGCCTCGCGCAACGAGGGTGTTGGTGTCGGGATTTCCTGCAACATCGCGGGCTCCTGATGCATCAAACAAATTGGACGCAAACGAAAGGGGAGGTCGGTTGTCCCGCCTCCCCTGGAGCCCTTGGTGCTCCGCCGGTTTGTCAGGACCCGGCGGACACTTGTTTGTCCACCGTCTATTCGGCCGCCTGCGCAATCGGAAGAACCGATACGAAGGTGCGGCCGTTGGCTTTGGCGCGGAATTCGACGCGGCCTTCCACCTTGGCGAACAAGGTGTGATCCGTGCCCATGCCGACGTTGAGGCCGGGGTGCCAGGTGGTGCCGCGCTGACGCGCGATGATGTTGCCGGGAATCACGTGTTCGCCGCCGTAAGCCTTGATCCCGAGGCGCTTGCCCGCAGAATCACGCCCGTTACGCGATGAACCGCCTGCCTTTTTGTGAGCCATGGCTCGTCTCCAAAATCCAAATTCTACCTAGACGATTTCCGTGACGGAATCATCCACTGATTTGACACAGCTGCCGCGCGTCGCCGCTTATTCGGCGGCTTCGGCTGCCGGAGCGGTTTCGGCCTTGGCGCGCTTCGGCCGCGGACCGACCGTGGGCTTCTTGCCGTCGGCCAGGATCTCGGTGATGCGGAGCACCGTGATCTCGTCGCGATAGCCGCGCTTGCGCTTCGAATTCTTGCGGCGGCGCTTCTTGAAGGCGATCACCTTCGGGCCGCGCTTGTGGTCCAGCACCTCGGCCGCGACGGTCGCGCCGGCCACGGTGGGGGCGCCGAGCACCGGGGTATCACCGCCCAGCACCAGCACTTCGCCGAGCTGCACGATGGTGCCGACTTCGCCTTCGATCTTGCCTACTTCGAGCACATCTTCCGGAACGACGCGGTACTGCCGGCCGCCGGTTTTGATGACTGCGAACATCGTTTTCATCCTTCGTGTTCGATCCCAGCCTCGGACGAACCGGGCCGGCTTTTTGGTCAGTCGTTGTGGGTAGCGACCGCAAGGGCCGCCGGTCTATGCGAAAGGCCTCGCCCTCTTTTGGGGCTTCGGCACGGGCGCACAAAGCAATTCGGCGCGGGACCTGCCCACGCCGGGTGCTCGACTTATAGCGGCGGGCCGCCACCCGTCAAGGCCAAAACAGCAAAAACCCGAATCGCCTCAAGCACAAGCCAGTGCCGCGATGTCTCGGGGGGGGGTGCAACCAACCGGTTCCGTCGCCGTTGTCAGGCGGCTTCATACGGGGAAACAGAATGGCTGAGGATATCTTGACAACGACGACCGCCGGCATTGCCGCCCACGGCTCCGCCCGGCTGCCGTCGGTCGACGTCGACACCTATAATATCGAACTCAAGGACGACGACGGCTTTCTCGGCGACCGCGCCTCGAAGGGCGCATTTCAGCGCATCCTGGACGCTTCGCGCAAGCCGCTGAAAAAGAATGGCGACGATCCGCTCGGCAAGAAAGACACCAAGGAAATCAGCAAGAGCACGCTCGACGAGCTGCTGGTGGGCGACGACGTCGCGGCCGCCGCGCTGGTGCACGGCGCGATCGAGGAATTCGCCCAGGAGCTGGCTTACGTCACGCGGCGGTTCCTCAAGAGCAAGGCCTGGACCGACACCGAATGCATCGTGGTCGGCGGCGGCTTCCGCCAGAGCCGAGTGGGCGAACTGGCGATCGCCCGCACCGACATTCTGCTCAAGGCTGAAGGCTTCAAGATCGATCTGGTGCCGATTCGCCATCATCCCGACGAAGCCGGCCTGATCGGCTGCCTGCATCTGGCGCCGTCCTGGATCTTTGAAGGCCACGACAGCATCCTGGCGGTCGATATCGGCGGCTCCAACATCCGCTGCGGCGTGGTCGAGACCAGCTGGAAGAAGGCCAAGGACCTGTCCAAGGCCTCGGTCTGGAAGTCCGACCTGTGGCGCCACGCCGACGACGAGCCGACCCGCGAGGGTGCCGTCAAGCGGCTGACCAAGATGCTGAAAGACCTGATCGCCGACGCCGAGAAGGAGGGCTTCAAGCTGGCTCCGTTCATCGGCATCTCATGTCCTGGCGTCATTAACGACGACGGCACCATCGAGAAGGGCGCCCAGAACCTGCCGGGCAACTGGGAGAGCAGCAAATTCCACCTACCGCGCAGCCTGGTCGAAGGCATCCCGACGATCGGAGACCATGATACCGCGATCCTGATGCACAATGACGGCGTGGCGCAGGGCCTCAGCGAAGTGCCGTTCATGCAGGAGTTCACCCGCTGGGGTGTTCTGACGATCGGCACCGGCCTCGGCAACGCCCGCTTCACCAATCGCAAGCCGAAGGAAAAGGCCAAGAAAGACAAGGACAAAGACAAGGGGAAGGAAAAGGACCGCAAGGAGAAGGAGGACTGACCAGGGGCTGGGCTGACGCGATTGCACGGGGGCACAGCGCCGCCTCCTCGGCTTGGAGGCCGAGGCTGCAACGGCCGGCGCAGGCCGACAGTTTTATGGCGAAGCCCCATTGCCCCGCTTGTGAATCCGGCGCGGCTCCCTTAAGAACAGCGCCGACCACAACGGGCCGCAAGGCCCGGTATCGGCGCCGCGGAGAGGTGGCAGAGTGGTTGATTGTACCGCACTCGAAATGCGGCATAGGTGCAAGCCTATCGGGGGTTCGAATCCCCCCCTCTCCGCCAGTTTCTGTTTCCTATCCGCCAGTTTGAGATCGCGGAACGGCAGTTATCGCTGCTGGAAAAGAATTCTGAGAAAGCAATCCATCCCGCTCCAGTTGTAGCGCGCAAAATCGAATGGCAGCGCGCGCAAGATCAAGTGGCAACGGTTTGAGGCGGTTCATCGGCGGATGAAGACGCCGTTAAGCCCTCTTCAAGGGCCGCCTCGATCATCGCATTGAAGGCACTGGACAGGCCGCACCACACCCTCGGTGCCGGCCCGGCCTCGTAGGCATCCGCCGCAGCGTAGGCAGCATCAACCATGGCCTTCGTCGGCCCCAGCAGGGCACGGATGGCAGCGCGGGCGGCCTTCAGCCGCTTCGTCTGCGCAATGTGCTCGTAGGCGTCGTCGGTATTGTCGAATTCAAGCCGCGTCCCATCGGAATAGACCAGCTCATAGGTCTCCACCCCATCGACCAGGCGCGTCAGCCTCATCTTCCAGCTGATCTCGGCGCTCTCAATCGCGTTCACGACCTGCTCAAGTTTCGAGCCGTCCATGCCCATCCCTCCAACCGCCGCCAGGCGTTACGTGAAATTCCAGAAGCCTTGCGCCCCCGCGGCCGGGATCGGCGACGGGAAGGCCTGTACGTCCGTCAGCGGCCAAGCGTACATGTGCTCGTCGATCCGCGTGCTGTCTGCCACCGTGTCGACGAAAAGGTCGATGCAGCGCCGCGGCTGGCCCAGCACGGCGGTGCCCAGGGCGACGCCGAGCGGCGCCGGTCCGGTCTCCTTGCGGCGGCGCGCCGCCAGCAGCTCCTCAACGAACGGCCGCGCGATCGCCGCATCGAGCGCGCTTTCGCCTTCCTCGATCCGATCCAGGATGTCGGTCAGCTCGGCGGGACGAACCGGTCGGGCGCCGCCGTGGATGACGATGCGCTGTCCGATCAGCTTGGCGAGGTGTGGCCGGTCGGCGAAGCTCCAGCGCCGAAACTCGTGGGGCTTCGCCCCGATCATCACCAGCGACGCCCAGGGCTGCCAGATCGTCAAAGCCTTCATTCCTGGCGGCAGATCGAGCGCAGTTCGGCCGGCTTCCATAGCCTCGACGACCCGCACCGCCTCGCGGTGGTTCTCACTGAGGCGGCCGGTCGTCTCAAAGGACTCGTAGACCGCCGCCTGCAACGGCCTCGGCACCATCCGCCAGTGGCTGGCGCACATGAACACCTGTTGCGGCACGGCTGCCGAGCAGCCCGCGATCGGGCAGCAGTGCGTCATGACGGGCCTCCCGCCACCTCGCACGCCACCCGCCCGACGCCGACCTTACGGGTGATGCCGATCGCCCGCGCGGCGCCTTCGGAGAGGTCGAGGACACGGCCGCGGATGAACGGGCCGCGGTCGTTGACGGTCACAGTCACTCTGCGGCCGTTGTGGGTCACCCGCAGCCGCGTCCGGAACGGCAGACAGCGGTGCGCGGCGGTCATGGCCTCGGGATTGAAGCGCTCGCCGGAAGCAGTCTGCGTGCCCGACTCGCTGCCGTAGAACGACGCCAAGCCATCGCAGCGGCGATCACAGGCAGCGGCTGTCGCCGGCTTGACCAGCAGCCAGAGCGCAGCCCCCAGCAGCAGCAGCGCAATCAGCCAGCATGCGGTTACGATGCCACCTAAAGGCCGTCCCATCTCCATCGGGAGATGCAAGATCGCACGAAGAGAGCCGTCGAAGTTGCGCCACGGCCGCCCCATTACAGCGGCGCCTTCATATCGGCCGGCCGCACCGCCTGATCGTGCAGCACGCGAAGGCCGGCGCAGATCTGCTGAAGCACGGCTTCACCGATGGTGAGGTCGATCACAACGCCGCCGGTCATGCCGGTGCGGCGATCGGACATCTCGGCCTGGTGCTCGATCGCCCGAGCGATCTCCGCGAAGGTCGGGCCAGCGTGGCTTGTACTCATCAACTCTCTCCCTCGGCGCCTTTCCCTTCGGCCGGCGCCTTGACCGTGATGGTGGACAGGACGGGCTGACCTTTTGCCCAAGTGGTCGCGATCGACTCCGACAGCCAAGTGCCGTCGATGCCATCGCGAAATCCGGTTGCGATCACCTTGGCGCCGGCCGACCAAGTCGGGTTGTAGGCCCAGACGAAATGACCGCCGCCGGTCAGCATGTTGAGGGCGCGGCCGTGCGCCTCGGCGGCGCGCTTGGCTTCGTCCTCACTCGCGCGCGGATGCAGCAGCGTGTGAGTTGGTCCATCCGCGCCGGTCGAGTAGCGGATCGACTTGCGCTTGCCGCTCTTCGGATCGTGCCAACTCGCCTCGATCTTGCCGTACCGCGGCCGCGGCTCACCCTTGATGCGCCAGCCCGAGCATCCGGCCCGGGTGATGTTGATCGCCGGCAGTTCGCCACCGTCCGCGCCTTTGCCAGAGCCGCGCTTGGTCACCGCCAGTTTCTGGCCGCCGGGCTTCACGATGCCGCCGGCTTCGAAGGCGATGCGCTGCGCGAAGTCGATCGGGCTGTTCTCCCAGCGCAGCACGTAAGGCAGCTTGACCTTCGCCAGCTCCGGGTCGATCGCGAGCGACAACTTCGCCGCCTTCGCTGTGTCTTCCAGCACTTGGCCGAGCGTGGAATCGTGCCAGTGCTTCATGCCCCCGGCCTTGAACTCGCCCGACATGGTGGCGGCGCGGGCCGTCATCTTCATCGTTTCGGCGCCGTTCTCGCAGCCCGAATCCCAGCCGTTGACCTTGAAGGCGCCGATCATCGGCGCGATCGTCTCCTTGTAGCCGGCGAACACGATCAGCAGATCGTCTTCCTGCGGCAACGGGATTTGGCCGTAATTGTCGTCGACCTCGATCTCGAACTCGTCGTCCTCGCCTCCGGCGTTGTCGGTGAAGGTGGCGCTGACGAACACCTTCGCCATGCCCAGCATCAAGTCGACGTCGCCCTTCATCACCTTCAGGATCGGCGTCATGCGTCACCCCAGATGCGCTTGATGGTGGGCCGCTTTGGGCCGCTGCTCGGCCGCGCCGGCAGCTTGATCCGGGTGCCTAGTGGCAGTAGCCAACCGAGCGCCGCAAGGCCGGGGTTGAGCGACAGGATGCTCTCGACCGCGCCGTCGCGTTCGCTGCCAAGCTCGGATTTCGCGATCCGGTCAAGCCGTTCGCCGTCACGCCGGACGATGTAAAGCCTGTCGAAGGTGCTCATCCGTAGTAGCCCTTCAAATCGACCGTAAACGCCACCTTCTTGCCGCCGTAGGACTCGACATCCGAAAGCCGCTCGATCGTCACCGCGCCCAGCACAGCAGCCGAGAAGCTCCGCCCCATGCGGATCAAAGGCAGCGGTCGCAGTGCGAACTGCGCGGCGCGTAGCCCCTCGTAATCCGGCAGCCCGCCGAGCTGATCTGGATAAAGCACCCCGCGGATCGACATCTCGGGCCGCTTCATGCCGTGCATCTGCGCGCCATCCATCAGACCAAAGCGAGGGACCTCGGCCACGATGGCTTCGCTGCTCGTGTCGATCTCCTGGTGGTTGAGCCCGATTACCTGGAAGACGTGCGGTCCGATCGCCATCAGCGCCATGGCTACACCGTCGCCGTATCGAAAAGAGCGGAGGAGCTGTCGCCAAGCTTGGCGAGCTGGCGGGCGATATCCTGGCCGATGCGGTTGCCGTCACGGCCGGCGCCGTTGACGATGATCGAGCCCACCTGGATGCCTCGGCCGCCCAGCGACGCGCGCTTGCCGCTCGGCGCAGCAGGCGCTGGCGTTGCAGGTGCCGGCGTGGCACCGCTGGACGGTGCTGCGCCCGCTGGGCCCGAGAAGCGCGGCGAGATCTGCGGCGACACTTGGAAATTCCACATGGCGCGGATCTGCTCGGCCGCCGACTTCGACTCTGCGACAGCCTTGGCGCTCTCGCTGGCCACAGCGCGGCTGATCCGCTGCATCGTGCCTTCGGCTTCGCTAGCCGCAGCCGGCGGCACCGGCGTAAAGTTGCGCGAATCCGAGGGCGTCCCGCCACGGCGGCCGAACTTCGGCGGTGTGAAGCTCGGTACAGGTGAATAGTTGCGAGGCTCCGGAACCGCGTTAGCGGCACCGCGCTCCGTCCGGTAGGCCCTCTGCTCGCGTTCCCACTGCGCGAGCGCCTTTGCATAGTTTTGCGATTGGAAGCGGCCCGAGAAGTCCGACATCTTCGGCTTGGCCGCAGTGAGCGCTGCGCGCGTTGCTTTCGCATGCTCGTAGCTCTGCATACGCCCCGCGTACTTGGATTTCGCGCCGGCCGGCTCGTCCGCGCGGGGCTTCTCAGGCTCTGCCGGCTTGCCGTCCTTCCCAAGGCCGAGCATCTTCTCGAACCGCTGCAACAACGCCTCGGTGATCGAATTAAAGGCACCGGTCGCGCCGGTGGCGCGGTTGATCTGGTTGGCGGCTTCGCTTGCCGCCGTCTTAATCCGTTCCCAGTGGTTGGCTGTCGTCGAAAGCTGAATGTCCAGGTTCGATTGCAGCGAGCCTTTCCAGTTCGCGGGATTGCGGACGAACTCGACTTGCTTCTTGATCTCCTCGATCGCCTGCGCGGCCCGCGCCGTCTCATCCTGCCAGCCCTGGCCGAAGATCGCGGACAGCACTTCGATCTTCTTGGTTTGCTCGAGCTTATTGATCGCCTCGAACACCTTCATGATGGTGCCCGTGGCGTCCGTCTTCATTCCGCTGGCGAGCGCCTTTGGATCGAACCCGAGCCGCTTCCATGCCTCTTTAACCTTGTCACCTTTGGCATTGGCGCCGGCCATGTCGAACACGAAGGAATTGAACCAACGCGAGGCGACTTCTTCCTGCATGCCCGTCGAGCGGATCGCCGTCAGGATCGCCAGGGTGTCGTCGTACTGCACACCGGCGGCCTTCGCCGCGGCACCCGAGCGATGAAACATCTCGACGATGTCGCGCTCCTTGGCAGCCGAGTTATCGCCCAGCGCATTGATCTTGTTCGCCAGATCATCGATCTGCGGCAGCGTCATCTCGGTGGCCGCGCGGATCTCCGCAATGCGTTGCGCAGTTTCGCGCGCGGTGGTGTCCCAACCCACCGAGGCCCGCGTCGTCAGCTCGACGAATTTGACAAGGTCGGACTTATCGATACCGGCTGCGCCGGCTTCCGCCGCCTGTTCGAACACCTCCGAGATCGAAAGACCGTAGCGGCGCGCGGTCGCGCGCAATTGCTTGTCCAGCTTACCGAGATCCTCGGGTGTCGCGTTGTTGACCTTCTTTCGAACCTCCGCCCAGGCCTTGTCCTGATCGACCACGGTCCGAACCGAATTGGCAGCGGTCCGATACGCCAGATAGCCGGCGCCGAGCACTCCGGTTGCGCGTGCGCCCATGCCGATGATGGCCGGCATCGCGCCGCCTTCGGCACGTCGTTGCGTCGACCGCGGCAGCACACCGCCTCCAGAGCCGCCTTGCGAAGCCGCGCGGCTCTCGTCGCGGACACGACGCATACTTCGGGCCAACCGCTCGGACTGAGCCGTCGCGTTGCGCAAGCCGCGAACGAGCCGATCGACGTGTCCGCCGTCGAGCTGACGAAGCTGAGTGTTGAACTGCGCCAGCGCCTTCATGCCGGCAGTGGCTTCGGTCCGCGCGCGGGCGAGATCGCGCCCGAGCCGATCCGCCTTGGCGGCTTCGAGCTTACGAGCGCCTGCCGCCGTCTTCTGCAGGGCCGCGTCGGCGCCCTTGGCCTCTGTCTTCGTCTTCGCGAGATCGGCCGCGAGCTTGCCGGCCTTGGCGCCGTCGAGCTTCTTGGCAGCTGCGCCGACGTTCTCCAGCTCCCGCTTGGCCTCCTTGGCGGGGCCGCCGAGCTGATTGACCAGGCGTAGCCGGAGCGAGACGTCGAGATTGCTCATGATCCCCTCAGGTGGCCCCAGGTCTCGCGGTCGATATCAGCTGCCTCGCTCCACCACAGCAGCACCTCATCCCAACTCATCGCCATCACGGCGGGCAGCGGAGTAGACAGCACCGCGGCCACGCGAGCCGCGAAGCTGCGCCAGTGCTTCAGTCCGAGGTAAAGCCGAACGCCGTCCGCAGTGACCGGGGCAAAAAATCGGCACCGGCCTCCATCATGGCCTCGCCATCGTCAGCATCCATGCCGCGCAACACCGCCGCCGGCAGCCCGGTCATCTCGGCGTAGATCTCGTAGAGATCGCCGTGCCGCTTCTCGCTGACCAGCTTGTCGACATCGACCATCGCCAAGCGGCGAACGGTGATCTCGGAGACGCTGGCGCCGTTCCAATCGAACGGCTGTGTCAGCGGAAACACCTTGCGGCGTTCGCCAGCGAAGTCGAGGATTGCCACGGGCGGCGGCACGGCGGCCGGCTTGTCCGCAGCGGCTTGCGTAGCACCTGACGGCTGCGAAGTCTCGCCGACCTTGCGCTGATAGTCCGGTGATCCCGGCGGCGGCGTAACCGGCTTCAGCGCCGGTTCGCCATCGACCGGCGGCGGCAGATCCTCGCGCATTGAACGCTCCTTTAAAGGCACGCAAACTGGTTGCCGGTACTCTCCCGGCTGTCACGCCCACGGTGTCGCGCTGTTGCTCGCGGATGGTATTGCCGCTCACGCTGGGACAGGACGTTTGCCCGCTGCCTCGTCACCCCGTGATCCGCAGGATGCGGTTTTCGAGGTCGGAGTTCGCGCTCGCCAGATAGCCGCGCCGCATGTTGGTTTTGAACCGGTACGCCGCGATGATGCCGTAGCCTTCGATCACGTCCTCGTAGTCGGTGATCGAGCCGATGTGGTAGGCGTAGCCGTTGACGCCGCGGCCCTTCATCTCGTCCGGATCGGACTCCTGGAAAAGCCCGCGCATCGTGATGATCCGCTCGCGCCGGGTGCCGTCCATCTCGTCGACCATCAGCTCGTAGACCGTGTAGAGCTTGCTTTCGCCGAGCGAGAGGCCGAACTGACCGAGCACCGAAGGCGGCGCGCCCTTCAGATTGAACTGCAGCTTGAGCTGCTCGATCGCCCCGATCGGCACGTCCAGCTTCATGATGCCGCCACCGGGCAGATGATCTTCGGTGATGGCCTTGGGCTGCGGCAGCTTGTAGCTGGCGAGCGAGAGCCAGGTGTTGATGCCCTCGGCGTACAGGTTGCCGGCTTTGCGGACGAATTCCATGGCGGGGCTCCCTTAGGCCGCGAGCGCTTCGTAGCCACCCAGCGCGCGCTGGATGTCGGAGGCGAGGATGTCGAAAGCGCTGATGTAGGGCCGCATGCCGAACACCATGTCCGAGATGATCGGCGTGTTCTCGTGCGGCAGCTCGATCCGCAGGATGCCTTGGCGCATGTTGGCGTTGGGGTTGAGCGCACGGTCGAAATAGCGCGTGTACCCCAGCACGGCGCCGAGACCGACCAGCTCGTCGAGGAAGTACTCGACGGTCTTGACGATCTGCAGCGCATTGTGGGCGGTGAAATTCTCACCGCGCCACTTGCGGACAGCCTGCGGCAGCGAGGCACGGATCGCATTCTCGGTCCGCACCTTGTTGATGAAGCGCCAGTTGCTGTCGTTGGACAGCGTCTCGGAGCCGAACAGCTCCTTGCCCTCAATGAAGGTGTTGATGCCCTGATTGATCAGGAAGTTCGCCTCGTGATCCTGCTCGCCGTCGTAGTAGGAGATCGGCCGCGCGGTGCCGACGATCGCCGACGAGGTCTGATTTTCCGGCGACCAATACGGCCCGCCGCGCTCCCGATCGCGCTTGGCGAACAACGCCGCCACCGTGGTCGACGCCGGCCGGGTCAGGATGGTGTCGTCGGAGCCGTCGAGCACGGCGAAGCGCCGCACAGCTGGGTCGATCGCGTAGAGATAGCGGCCATTGTCACGCTTCAGCCGCTCGGCCCACAGCGCGGCTTCCGTTCGTGTCAGGTTGGGAGCGTCGATCGGACTGATGCCGAGCACGCGCTTGGCGACGGCCGAGTTCGCGAGCGCGACCGGGTTGGCGACCGGGCCGACCGAGACGGTGCCAGCCGCGCCGGTGCCGTCGCCCGTGATGGTCATCGTGCAGGTGTTCGGGATGCCGAAGCCGGCATCGTCGATCACGACGTCGACCTTGCCGCCCGTCACCACGCAATGCCCCTTCGGCACGACCACTGCACCGGCGGCCGTGAACGTCACTTCGGCGTGCGTGTAGTCCTGGCCTCGATTGGTCATCACTGCGACCGTTGCGCCGATCGGCGACTCGTTGCAGTAGCCCGGCGTGATGATGATGCCGGGCCGAACAGTGGTCTCGGCGCGCGCGTTCAGCAGCCCCCAGACGCCTGTCCGGTCGGACGGGTCGCCGATGATGGCGCCGAGCTGCTCGTTCCGCGCCGACTCCTTGGCCACCCGCCGGACGATGATGCTGGCGTTGATGCCTTCGGACAGGATGTCGTCGATCGCCATCGACAGCTCGCCGGCATCGCCCAGCGTGGCGATCTTGTCGGCCTCGTCGCCGTACAGATGAACGTTGGTTTCCAGCGGGAAGATCGACGGGTTGGCCTCGGCGGCCGGTGCCACAATGGCGATTGTCGAAAAGTCCGGGACCTGGACTGTGCGGGCGTCTTCGCCCGCGTCGACAAATCGGACGCCGTGGTTCTTCGTCAGCGCAGCCATTGCGTGGGGCCCCTTGACCTGAGATCGGATCGGGGTGACCCTATGGGCCGCAGACGTAATGAGGGCCGCTGACAGGTGTCAGCGGCCCTTTTGTATCAGCTGAAAGTGGCGTCCACCTGTGCGGTGGTGGTGATGATGCCGATGCCGATCTGGTCCTTAATCCATCGGGCCTTGAAGATCAGCTCTTGTTTTCGCGCAGCCTGCGCCTTGCCGAGCTCGATCACCGTAGGCGCATCCATCAGCACCTTGGAATTGTCCATCGCAATCCACTCGAAATCGGCGTTCGGATCGGACCAGCGATAGTTGCCCGGCTGCGCCCCGGCCGCCAGAGCCAGAGATGCCATCAGCGCCGCTCCGATGATGTTTTCCCGATCGGTCGGGCGCGTCTGATAGACCACCCCGTCGAAGGTCACGCCACCGTCGATCAGTTCGTCGCGGCGGGTCATGGCATGCGCCACGAGCTCAAGCGTCGCCCGAGCATCGGACGCTGCGGTGTCGATTGCGCATTGCGCCAGATCGTCGGCCGTTAGCGGGATCATCAGGCCGTCGACCAACTTCATCGTCCCAGCGTCGGGCATCACCTGACTCCGTAAAGCGAGAATTCGCCTGCTGCCACATTTCCGTCTGACGAGAAGTACGTCAGGCCGTCGCATCCTCCAGCCATCTGAAGGCCAAGCACACCTGGATAGACCGCCGCGTGCGGGTTCATTTGAGCCGTGAACAATCTTCCGCTTTTGTAAAGATTGCCGGTGTCAGCGAAAGCTGGAAATTCAGCCCGCAGGTTCATGTTTGAACCGGCTCCGGTATTGCTGCCGCTATCCATCAACGCCCATGACGTCTCGCTGTTGGTGCCCCAATCGAACGAGATCGCGGACGCGTTGATGAACGGAAATCCGTATTGATAGCCTGCGGTGATGTCGGCCCCACCCTGTCGAGCTCTCAGGCGCGGAGAGGTCCCGGGTTTAGAATGGGTGACACCACGAGCGGCGAAGATAATCTCGCGAAAATCCGTCGAGACTCCGGCTGTGAACGAAACCGCTGCAACCGGCGCCGAGACGATTTGGCGAGCGATCAAGACCTTGCCGGTTGCACGACCGAAGGTTCGAAGTCCTCCAGCTTCAGCAACGATGCGGCAGCCCTCGCCGGGGTAAAGTTTGATGCTCGGAGCGCCATCGATCGTCAATCCGCTCGGCACGCCATTGAGCGTCCAGATCCCGGTCAGCGCATTGTCATTGCGAACGAACAGTTCCCAGCCGACGCCCAGATTGGCGATCGTGTCGAAGCTGAGCGTAGCCGTCCCCTGCAGGATCAGCGACCTGCCGATATCGGCGGCGCTGGCAGCGTAGTTAGCCGACTTGATCGCGGGCGCAACCCGGATGTTCTTCCGCGTCTGCGCGACAGCCGGCGCGCTCAGCGCCTGATCAACGTCGGTCCGCAACCTGTTGGCCAGCGCTTCGAGAACCGCACTTCCGAAGTTCGCATCGTTGTTCAGCGCCGCGGCCAGCTCGTTGATCTGGTCCAGTGAGGGGCCGGCGCCATTGACCAGGTCGTTGCGCATCGCGAGCAGCGCCGCCATCGTGGCGATCTGGTTGGTGCTGGTCCCGAGCGCTGCGGTCGGCGCGGTCGGTACGCCGGTGAGATGCGGATTGGCCGACGGGGCTTTGGCTGTATCCAACGCAACGATCAGCGCGAGCAGCTTCGCCAGCGTGTCTCCGTCCGCTGCTACGCCGCCGCGCAGATCCGAGAGGATGGCAGCACGGCGCATCGGTGTCAGGAACTGGCGCCCGTCGGGTTCTTCTTCCACCGCGGACGCAGGGACGCCTTCGCGGTAATTCGTCAGAAGCGCCTCGATCTCGGCCGCACGAGGCGAGATCTCCTGTTCGATGACGCGAAGGACCCGCGCCACTAGCGTATCGGCACCGTTTCCGAGCGAGTCCAGTGCACGCTCAATGGCATCGAGCCGCATGTCGACATCCTGACGAAAGGCATTTTCTTTCTTCAGGATCTCGTCGACCTTGCCGACGCGGTATTTGGTCTCGAATTCGCGCGCCATTTAACGGCCCCTGCGGGTGGCTTCAAACCGGGGTGTAGCCGATGACCTTCGACGCATCGTCGGTCTCCAGCAGCTTCTTGAGCAGCGCACCGGTGACTTGCGTCTCCGACTGCTGGCCGAAGCCGACGCCGAGCGCCTTGAAGCGCGCCGACACCTGTACGGCGTAGTAGGCTTCGTCCGCGATCGCGGGGGCTTCGGTGATGCTCTTCTTGCTCGCCATGGTGGTTTACTCCGTCGTCTGGACGCGGCGTTCGACGTGATACGTCACGCGCGGGTTGTTGGTGGTGCCGAGGAAGTCGATCTTGCAGGTGCTGATGCCCGGCGCCGCGAAGCTGAAGGTCCAGATCTTCTCGACCGCATCGGCCCTCACCAAGCCGTCGGCGCCAATCACCGGCTTGGTCTCGACGGCATCATGAGTCTTGAGGGTCGCGTACCCGGCCCCATAGGCGAGCCGCGCCGCGAGGGCGTGGCGCGCGGCATCCCAGGCGCCGATCGTCGCCTTGACGTAGATCGTCTCGATCGAGCTGCCGAAGGCGAGCACCGAGGAGATGTGCCGCAGATCGTCGTCCGCTCGGAACAGTTCGACCTCGCTGGAGCCCATGTCCAGGATCGGCATGGCCCACTGATTGCCGTTCAACACCACGCGGAAATCGTAGTAAGGCGTGACGCCAGAGCCGAACAGCGTATCGTCCCCCTCGGGCGCCTCGATCGGCCGCCAAGCGCCGCCGACCTGGAGCTGGAAGGTGCGGCTGGAATTCTGCGGCACCACTTCGGCATTTCGGATGCGGATGTTGTGGATCCCGCCGTCGAGATTGACGCCCTGCAGCAGCACGGTCAGCGAGGTCAGGGAGAACTGGCAGAACTCGGTGACATGGCAGAGGTCGCGGGTGAGATCGCCGACGAAGAACGCACCGTCCGTCGTCTCGAAATAGTTGCCGGACAGGAATTTCTGCCCCTCCGCATAGGCGACGGTGACGTCCCCCGTGGTGGCGAACAAATAGGCGTAGCGCTTGCCCGATTCGAGAAACACGGGCGTCGCCCAGGGAATGCGCGTCTCCTCCGGAAAAACCTTGAACTGCGATGCGGCAAGCGTGGTCTTCTTCAGCATCCGGCCCGGCAGCGGCACTCCGGTCTCGGCGCACTCGACCAGCGCAACGGTGACCTCGGCGCCGGTCGACCAAGACTCGATCGCCAGCCGCATGCCGGGCGACCAGCGGTTCTGCGACTGCAGCCAGCTTTGCGACTTGAGCACGCCCTGGATGGTGTGCGCGACCGGCGCATAGACGTCGTACGGGACCTTGACCGTCGTGTTCCAGAATTTGCGGAGGCGAACGAACGTATGGTTCAGCGCGTTTCCGGCGTAGTCCGCGATCGTGTAGTCGCCGACCTCGTACGTCTCCTCGCCGATCCGGAAGACGCCCTTTGCGGGATCGTATTGACCGCTCGACCACCACGCGGAGTTCGAACAGACCTGGAAGTAGTCGCCATAAGCCGTCTCCTGCCGGCTCATCAGCATCTGCGTCAGTTCCATGGTCTGGTAGACCGTGCCGCCCAGCGGCGTCGATCCAGCGCGCTCCCACAGCCGGATGCCGTCGACCGCGGTGTAACGCGGGCAGATCAGGCCGGCGTTGGCATGCATCAGATTGCCGTCGTTGGCATTGTACAGAGCCAACGGCCCCTTCCATTGGTTGGCTGCTGGGAAGCGAATGCCTTCGAGCACCCGGGCCTTGTAGTCGACGTTGGCCGCATCGCTCTCGCGCTCGTCCAGGAAGTTGTCGGCGCTGTAGGGCGAACCTGTGTCGGGGATATCGAGCCGATCCTTGATGGCGGCGATGTCGCCCTGCATCGCCTGGACGGTGATGCGCGACACGCTCGATTTGAACAGCCGCGCCAGTGCCGCGAGATCGTTGCGCAAACCGGCCATCTCTTGGTCGACCAGGCCGAGTCGGACAGTGACCGCCGTGTAAGCGGCAGCCAGCGCATCCAGCTCGGGAGCCTCGTTGGCGGTCCGCATCGCGATGCTCTCGATGCCGCCGGTTCCGATCAGAATATCGGCGATCGCCACAGTGCCGAGCGGGATCGAGGGCTTGACCGGCGTCAGCGCCGGTGCGCCGGGATAAAGCGTCAGGATCGCATTGCGCACCTTGGCCCGGGCGCCGGTCTGGGGCACCTGCTGGATCGCGGTGCCGCCACCTGACTGTGGCACCTCACGTTCGTAGTTGCGGGCTTCGACGTATCCGTCGTCCTCGCGGCCCTGGCCGATCAGCGTGACGTAGACTTTCTGGCCGGCGGTGATCGGAACGAACTCGTCGACCGCCATCTCCAGCCCGGCTTCAAGCGCGAACATCGCGCCGCTATCGTAGATGCGGCCGGGAGCGACCTCGATCGCTGCAGCGCCCGAGGCAAGTGCAGTGAACCCCTTGTACATCCGGCCGGAGACGAGCAGGTCATCGGTGAGCTGCGTGATGCCCTGCTGGGGCCACTGGCCCATCCGCTCCAGATCTTCTTCGGTGCCTTCCTGATCGATGTCCCAGGTTGCGCGTTTGTACATGGTCGCTCCTTTCAGCGGCGAATGACGGCGCCGAACCGCACGTCGTCGGACAACCTCGCGAGGTCGCCGTACGTGATCGGCCGGACGGAGTTGATGTCGAGATAGACGGTGTCGCGCGCGGCCTGAGTGACGGCGAGCGCGTTGAGAACTTCCACGACGCGAGGCTCGGGCCCCGATCGCAGATAGCGGCCAAGCGGGAAGCCTGATTTCGGCGTGGTGCCGAGATGCGCCAGAACGGCCGCTGTGAAGCGTGCGCGCCGGATACGGGTGCGGCCGATGCGATTGCGCATTCGGCCGAGCGCAGCCGAAGTTCCATCGGCGAGACGGATCGACAAATAAGCTTGCTCGTCGGCCTGGTTCGGACGGATGCCGCGGCCTCTCAATCGACGGCCGACGAACCAGCCTCGGCCGCCGGGCTGCGGCTCCCACAGCTTGCGCGGCGTCGCATCGAGCGGTGTCAGGCCCGGTGACATCACGGCGGGGATGAACTGATCGCCGCCGGCCGTGAAGTTGAGCGCGATGACGCGCTGGCCTGCGAGTTTGCCGTCGGCGACAAACCGCCCGCGCAGGCCCTTGCCGACCTGGAACGTGCTTCGCCGCGGCCCCGGAATGATCAACCGCTCGGGATCGGACAACAGGCGGCCTGAGGCGTCGATCCGCACACCGGCGAATACCAGCCGCTGTACCGTGCCGCCCTTGCGCAGCTCCGGCCGCCAGCGGCCCAGCACGACAGCCGCGGCGGAGCGCGCGACAAAGCGGCGGCCGACATAGCGGCCCTTCAAGGTCCGTTGAACGATCGTTCCGCCGTCCGTCAGAAACGGCACCGGCAGGTAGCGTGTCAGCCTGTCTGCCACGTAGATGCGGATCTCGGGCAGACCAGCCAGCCAGCGATCATGCGATTCCTTGGTCGGGGCCGCACCGATGAAGAACGCGTGGCGCGGCAACCGGGCCCGCACGAACTCGGCATCGACATAGCCGAGCGCCATCCGATAGCCGAGGACCGTGGTCTTGGCCTCGTGATAAGCGGGCGACTCGGCGATCACCTGGCGCTTGCGGTGCTCGGGCCACTCGCTCTTCCAGAAATCCACCGACCACGCCCAGGCGAGCAGCGGCAACTGATCTGCCGGACACGTCCACGGGTCCCACAGCGTTCTTAGCTTTGCGGCCTCGGCGAACAGCACGGGCCAGCGCTCGGCGTTGACCAGACTGTGGCTGCGCTCGGCATCGCCGATGGTCGGCTGTATCGGGGTGAAATCGACGCTCATCCGTCGATCCCCCAGCTCACCGTAATCGAGGAAATGTACGGCGCGCCGTCAGCTCCGCCGCTGACGTCGCCGAGGGGCGCGAGCACGTCGACTTTCCGCACAGCGCCCGACTTGGCGACGGCGCCGATCGCCTGCGCATGCAGGGTCTCGCCGATCTTGTGTCGCTCGGCACCTAGCGCGGCAATCGCCGTGGTGGCGTAGGCAACGGCGGCGGCCGGATCGGGCCCGTTGGGCACCCACAGTTTGACTGCTGCCGGCGTCTCGATGATGCGCGCCGGCCGCACCGTGACGATGTCGGTCGACTGCGATCCGGCCTCGCCGTCGAAGGCGCCCTGGATATCGCCGATCAGCGTCTCCGCCGGCGTGCCGTCGCCGGCGCGCCCGAGGATGTACAGGTCCATCTGTCCGCCCGGCCGGCGGAGCGGCCGCACGTCCTTGACGCGGTCGCCATAGAGCTTGCGGATGCGCCAGACGTAGCCGCCGGGCGTGATCCCGTACAACGGTCGGGCCTCGTCCGAGAGCTGGGCCCGGAAGCGCAGTTCGTCGTCGCTTTCAAGCACCTCGGCCGTGCTGTCCGTCGCGGGTGAGATGATCAGCGGATCGGTCGCTTTGTAGGTGACCGCGAGGTGCCGCAGATCGGCTCCGACCGCGGTCGCCAGCCGCAGCGCGTTGGCGTGATCGTTGATCGTCTGCTCGATCATCGTCTCGCCGTGCGCAAACTCTTGCTCGAGCACGGCGTTGGTGTCGAACTGCGTCAGCGGATTGCCGTCGGCGTCGATCACATCAAACGCCGGCAGCGTCGGGTCTTTGACCCGCGCGGCGTCCCAGCGCGCCTTGAAGGCCAGCAGACGCCTCCGCAGCGTAGCCTCGTAGTCGATATCGACCAGCGTAGGCGCGCCGAGGCGCGAGAGATCGAGGGATGCCGCGGTGCTCATGTGCTCACCGCCGCGGAGCCGCGCGCCAGTGCCGTCACCGGCACACGCAGATCCGCGTCCTCTTCCACTGAGTAATCGCCGAGGTGTCCATAGGGATAGAACTTGCAGGCGAGCATGAAGCCGACCGCGCCGCCACGGCCGTCGATGATCCACGGCTGGAGGTTGCGGATACGGATGCCTGGCTCTTGGCTGTGCACCGCCGTCACCATCTCCGCATAGGCGCGCAGCAGGTTGACCGCCGTGAGGTTCTCGCCGCGCAGCGGGGCCAGATCTGCGCCGAGATCGAGCCGCATCACCCGCGTGCCGATGCGCGTGGCGAGTATCCGCCGCACGCAATGCTCGGCGTGCGCCCGGCCGCGCAATATGCGGCCGGTGCGTGCGTCGAGACCTGTTCGGGTGGTGCGTTCAGCCACGGGCGATTACTTCCGCTTCTTGCCGGTGGCCTCGGTGTCGGCGGCGGAGAGCCGGCGCTCGACGTCCTCGTCGATCGTGACCGTCGCCACGACCTTCGGCGCGGCATCGTCCTTCACTGGCTCGATGCCGCCCCAGCCGGCTTCGTTTTGATACTCGCGGTCGGTCAGTGCGACGATCTCGCCTTCCTTGCGCATGCGTCCACCGATCGGTCGCTTGGTGGTGATGCGGTAGCTTTTCTTCTCGTCCGGCATGGTGTGACTTACTCCGCCTTTGCCTTGACCAGCTTCGCCGGTCCGTCCTCGGTGGTGACCTTCGCGGTCGCCTTCTGGTTTTTGCTTTCGACGCCGATGTTCCAAGGCTTGGCGCCCGTCGCGACGATGTAGCCGTCGCCGTCGGCAACCAGGTTGACAGCTTCGCTGGTGAGTTCGAGCTCGTTGCCGCCGACCTTCAGGGAAATGAGCCCGTCCTTGACCACGAATTTCGACTTGCCGATTTCGAGCACGAGATCCTCGTCACCCTTCGGCGCGGGGTGGTCGTCGTCGAACGGTGCGCGGATCACCTGCGAACCGCCGCCGATGACGCCGGACGGCGACAGCAGCGTGAAGCTCTCACCCTCGGCCGGCTTGACCTTGATCTTGAGATTGCCAGCGGCGACCGGCTGCACGGTCACCCACGGCGATTCCACCGGCTTGTCATCCGCGTCGCGGCCGAGTTCGAGCTTCACCTGCCAGTCGTCGCCTTGCTTACGGATGCCGTCCTTGATCACCTTACCGCGCATCACCACGCGCGCGACGCGCTGGTCCACCTCGACGATCCGCCTTTCGAGACCGCGGAGATAGCGCTTGAGCGCGAGGACATCAGGATCGACGATGGTCATACCGGCGCTCCGTCGCTGGCATCGACCGGCTCGCCATCGAAATCGGTGATCTGCGGCGCGGGAATCGCCGGCTTGACCAGCGGGCTCTCGACGATGCCGGACAGCGTCTGCGACCAGGTCGCCACGTAGTAGGCGGACCCGCGCGCGTACACTTCGCTGGTGAACAGCGGCCTGGCCTCGACCTTCTGCGGCGAGCCGATGTTCGTGAGGCCGAACCGCTGCGCGTCGAGATCTCCGAGGATCGCCAGCACGCCTTGGGAGAGCGCGTGCGCGATCTCCTGGCGGCGCACCGCCCGGCCGCCGATCGCCATGTCCTCCGTCACGATGTAGACGGCCGGCTCGATTTCGAGCGCCCATGAGCCGTCGAGGTCGCCGTCGAGCTTCCAGCGTGTCGCCGCCACCGCCAGCATCGGCGGCGTGAAGATGTCCTTCTCGATGATGTCCGAGACGTCGATCCGCCCCGGATGCTGGCGGACCGTGATGTCCGGAAACAGCGTCTTCAACGACGCCTCAACGGCATCGAGATAACGCTTCAAAGGCGCGAGTTCGAGCAGTTGCGCGAGCGTCGCCGGCGCGATCATTGGCCGCCCCCGAGCTGCCGGGCCACGAAGGCGGTGGCGAGCTTGTCGATCTTCTCGGCGTCCTCGGCCGACACGCCGACAACCGGCCGCGCCGGGATGGTGACGGTCTTCTTGCTGACGTGACGGCCGCCGACCACGAAGGACAGGAGCGGCGCGTTCTTGGCGCTGATCACCGCGCCATCCTGATGGACGTGCGCGTACTCCCACGACAGGCCGGCTTCGGTTTCAGTGGCCGATGCCGTCCAGGCGACCGAACCGAGCATGTGCTGGCCGGTCCGCATCAGGATCGACGTGCCTTCGAGATTGGCCGGCCAGGCCGAACCGTCCGGAGCCGTCTTGGTCGTGGTGATGCGCTCACGCATCGAGAATTCGAACCGCGCGCCGATGTCTGACATCAGCGGCTCGGTGTTGACGTTGTCGAGCCCGCCCAGCCGCGCGAGCGCCGAGGTCAGGTCCGAAATATCGACTTCGATGCGAACGCCGGTGTCCATCATCACCACCCGCGCAGGCGATCGCGCGTCAGCACGCGCTCGGCCGAGATCACGATGGCTTCATTCGGCGACACGGTACCGGGCGGCTGCAGGCCGCCGCCGCTGCCGCCACCGCCGGGCCCGTCGAAGGTCAGCGCGGCGTTGCCTTTCGCGATGGCTTGCAGCCGTGCGATCGCGACGTCGTAGCGCTCCTTCACTCGTTCGTTCGAGCGGCCGAACGACAGCGCCACGCGGTACAGCGCGATGTCGGTGGTGTAGATGCGCAGGATGCCGCGGCTGTCGTCGTCGATCCGCTCCAGCTCGTCGCGGGTGTAGCGCGCCGCCAGGATCGCCCGAACCTCGGCCGTGCCGTCGACCAGCGCCGCCTCAATCCGGCTGTCGTCGCGCACGCGCGTCGTCTCGTCCGCCGCCAGCACAGTGGCCTCGGACGGATAGCGCGCCAGAACGTCGGCAAGGGTGGCGAAAGCGATCACGCGCGGACAGCCTTCTCAATGCCAGCTTCGATCGCCTGCATCAGCGAGAGCTTGGCCCCCTCGTCGAGGTGGCCTTTGATGTTGATGTTGAGCGTGAGATCGAGCGAGCGCGGCTTGGTGGCAGCGCGCAGAGTGGTTAGCAGCTCGTCGGCAAAGCCGAGCACAAAACTGAGAGCTTCGGCTTCGACCGCCGGATTGCTCAGGTCGCGCTTGGCGAAGGTTTCGAACAGATCGCGCAGGCTGGCGCCGTCGCAGGCCGCGCCGCGGCCGCACTGGTAGAAGCCCTCGATAAAACCGGGCTGAGACTGATCACTCGTCGCCATCGCCGCGCTCCGCTGTGAAGGGATGATGCCGAGGGCGCTTGCGCCCCCGGCGAGGCGGACGGTGTCCGCGGTGCGCGCCTGCGGCTGCGCGCACGAACCTCAGTCGCGCCAGTCGTCCTTGACGGCGCCGACAGCGAACAGCTGGGCGTGCTGCGCTTTGGTGAGCGAGACCTCGTCGCCGGCGTCGTAAAGATCGCCGTCGTGCATCACCTCGCGCGTGAGGACATGATCCTGCTGCGTCTTCTTGGCGGCGCGCTCCGCAGCCTTCTGTGCCTTAGCTTGCTCTTTGGCCTCGGCGTCCGCCTTGGCCTTCGCCTCGGCGGCTTCCTTGTCGGCCTTCGCCTTGGCAGCCTTGTCGGCCTTGGCCTTCTCGGCAGCCGCCTTCGCTTCGTCGGTCTCGTTCGCCATGACAGCCTCCGACTAAGCGACAGCGTTTTCGATGAAGTAGCCGGCGTCCTTGGCGACGATCAGCTCCTTGACCTTTTCGCCGACGCGCAGACGCTCGCCGCCTTCCAGGCCGATGTCGCCATCCTGCATCGTGCCGGCGATGCGGGTGCCACACTCGGCCGTGAAGCCGAAGGTGACGCCGCGCTGGTTGGTGGCGGCCGGGTCGATGTAGAGCGCCGCGATGTGCTTACCCCAGACGCGGCCGAGCGAAACGTCCTGGCCCTTATGGGCGGTGTTGACGAAGCTTTCGCCGACCAGCACCTGCTTGATCTCCAGCAGGGCCGCCAGCTCCTCGCGGGTGATGACGCCCTTGTTGGTGAGATTGCCGCGGACGGCGTTGACCAGGTGCGGATGGCTGCGCAGCTTGCTCCACACCGATTGGCCCATCACCAGCGTGTTGGCCCTGAACACCAGCGTGCCCTCGATCGCGGCGAGCAGCACGTCGATCGGCGTCGAATTGGTGTAGTCGGAGAGCTGCGAGTTGCCGGACAGCGTGACCTTCCGGCCGACCGCATAGTTGGCCGCGTTGTGGATCAGGCCGGCCACGCGAACTTCGCGGGCGAGCTGCACCAGGTTGGTGACGCCCTCGGTCGCCCGGGCCCGCGGATCGTAGTTCGACAGGCCGGCGGCGCGCTGACGCTCGGCTTCCTTGATGTCCGAGGTCGGGATCACGTCGTCGAGGCCGTAATCGTCGGTCGACGAGTCCTTCTCGGTCGCCGTGAATTCGACCCGGTTCGGCGACGACATGCGGCCGACCTTCGTGTCCGGGACCGAGAAACCCTCGGCCAGCGGATATTCCAGCCACTTGAACTTCTCGGCGCCGACCGGCACGCGCGGCAGGACGCGATCGGCGATCAGGGTGACCGCCGGATTGCTGTAGCCGATCGCGATCGCGGTTAGCACGGGGTTGGTGACAAACGGGCGGTTCGGAGCCATCGGGCACACCTTGGGTTTGAGGGCTTCGCCCGCGGCTGCGGGCGGGATCTGGTTGCGGGGCGCGGATTTGAACCGCGGACCTCCTGGTTATGAGCCAGGCGAGCTACCGGGCTGCTCTACCCCGCGATAGGCGACTAGCTGGACGCCGGGATGTAGAGCGCGCCGGCCGACACGATGATCGGCACGATGTCGCCCTCGACGCCCGAGGTCTGGACCTGGCCGATGGTGCGCACCGTCTTGGCCGCAACCGCCGGCGCCGGCAGCGCGACGGCGCGCCCCTGATCGTCGGAGGTCACCTGCGCGCCGCGATCGACGTTGCCGCCGAGCACGACCTCGGCGGGGCCGGACTGCACGACATCGACCACGCCGTCCTTCGGCGCACCGGGCAAGGTCGACACGCCGATTAGAGCGGCGGTGTTGGAGGCGCCTTCGATCGCGGCTTGCTTGCTCGCGTGGAAGGCGACGATGCGATTGCCGCGGATCGCGGCGTCGGCGGTGTGTGCTTTGATGCACGGCATCAGTCGATGCTCCCCTTGTTGGCCTGCACGACGGCGTCGGCGAGCGACAGCTCGCGGCCGGCTTTTTTCGCGTCGCCGATCAGCGCATGCGCCTTGGCGAGCAGATCTTCGGACTTCGGCTTGTCGCCGGCCTCGATCTGGCGCTCGTCGAGGTTCGACGCCTGCAGCGACACCGGCGTCGCGGCCAGCAGTGCGGTGACATCGGCCAGTCCTTCGGCGGTAGCGCACAGCGCGGCGTACTTCTCGCGCTGCGCTGGGACGATCTTCTTGTCCTTCAACGCACCTTCGAGAAGCGCCGTTACCTTGGCGTCGTGATCGGTCTTGTCGCGCGCGGCGAGCTGCGCGGTCAGAGTCGTGACTTGCGCGGTCGCGGCATTGAGATTGGCGAGCGCCTGGTCGTGCACCAACTTGTCGACCTTCGCCGTCGAGAGGCCGGTGATCGCCGACAGACAGGCCTGGCCGTCCGCACTCTCAGCGAGACCGAGCGCCTTGGCGATCGGCCGCAGCGGGTCATTCGACAGCTTGCTGATCGCCGCGAGGCACGCAGCCTCGTCGGCGCCTTCCGCGAGGCCCAAAGCCAGCGCGATCGCCTTCAACATGGATTGCTCCTTGGGGGTGAGAGAGGCGGACGCGATCGCCGCCATCGGGAGAGCCGGAGCCGCGACCAGCGCGACCGAATGCAGCCACAGCGCCAAGCCATCCTTCGTGTGCGGAAATGTCGGCGACACGAAGCGATGGGTGCGGGCCTTCAGCGCCGCAGCGCCAGCGGCGAGCATCTCGACCATCGCGAACGTGCCTTCAGGCCGCGCTTCGAGCTTTTTGATCCAACCAACCGCATCGGCCTTCTCGCCGAGTTTGGCCTTGGTCGGGATGCCGTGGTCGAAGTCGAACGGAATGTCGATGCCGTCCGCCTGGAAGCGGGCAACCAGACGCTCGGGCTCGAAGATGAAATGGCGGCCGTCGCGACAATCAACCGGGCCGCGCGGTGTCACCTGGATCCAACGCTCGGCGCCGTCGCCATCGGCCGCGAGTGCCGAGACGTCGATCGTCACCACGCCGAACGCCACATCGGGCGCTGCGTCGAGCATGGCGATCAGGGGGCTTGCGGAGGGCTGCGTCATGGGTGCACATCTAGCCGTGCACCTCAGGCGTCGGGCCGCTGACAGATGTCAGCGGTGATGGTCGGAGCTAGGTGTCGGATTTCCCGGCGTAGGCCCGCGCCGCCTGTTCGGCCTGCTTGCGCGTCATGCGCCCAGACATCCGACGCCGCGCCGGGTGATCGTCGAAGTAGAGATACTTCGCCTCGCGGCCTGGAGCGGCCGGGACTTCGAAGCTCTCTTCGTGCTCGATCACCCGCGTCATGGGGCCGATCCTACCCGACCATCGCCACCTGCGTCGAGCCATCCCGGAAATCAGCCGCGTTAAAGCGTCATTTAAGCCGCCTGGCGCGTTGCCGCCCGTGCCTGACGGAATTGTCCGTCCCGACCGCCGGACGCATCAGTGGCCGTTTCTGAGGCTCGCGTCCGACCGGTTGCGGGTATGGCCCGCCGGGCCTATATTCCGGCTGCAGCCGAGTCACGTGCGCCATCCGCTTTTAGGGTGTGGGGAGGTAACGGCCCCCCGGCTGCTTTCACTCCCTTTCCGATTTCAATCTCGCTTCGCGCCGCCTGATTTCGGCCTGGCGCCGCGCCGTCGCGGCGAACAGGGTGCGGACCTGTGCGTAGCCCGCGGTCGATCTGCGGATCGCAAGCACCCAATGCACGCCTCCGATCACCGCGAGCACGTGGCGGATCATCGGGTTGCCGCCGTCGAGCCATTCGCCCGTGTCGAGGATCGACTGCACCAGACCGAAGCTGGCGACGTCGACAGCAGCGTGCTTGCCGGCTTTCTTCGTGATCACGTCGTTCGCGACGGCCACGATCTCGGTCCGTGCCCCCAGCTCCTCGGCCGCGCGCGCCGAGGCCGCGACCGGCAGATGCACGCGCTCCTCCATCTTCTGCATCGCCTTCGGCCAATCGCCGCGCCAAAGCTTGCCGATCGTTTCCTGCGCGCGATCGGCGCCGGCCTCGGCCAGCGTGTCGGAGAGCTGCGTCACCAGCGTGCGGGCCCGGGACAGGCCGGGATTGGTCTGCCAGCCGGGGTCGATGCCGCGCGGAACGCGCGTGACCTCGCCGGTGCGCCGGTTGACGTAGTCGGCCGCGCCATAGTCCGGCGCGTCTTCCGAGTAGCCTTCCTGCGCGAGGTAGCGGTCGCGGTCCTCGCCGTCGAGCTGCTGCACGCTGCATTTGCAGCCCCAGCCGTTGGGCGGGTAGTGCGTCCCCCACCAGGCGTCGTCGACCGGCTTGATGGTGCCGGCCCAGCCGAGATGCTCAGGCCGCTTTCGTTCCGCGGTCGAACGCACATACAGCAAATACGGCCGCGACGCCTTGGTGCGCTGGATGCGATTCCACTGGCCGGCGGCGCGCGCGGTGCGGACGTTGCTCCAGAACGTCGTCTCCAGTCGGCCCGGCTTGGTGAAATCGACGGTCTTGTCTCTCCACTTGCCGGTCGGGTCCGACACCGTCTTCGGACCCCACCATCCATGCGGCGTCAAACGCGCCTGCATGTCGGCCTTGAAGGCCTCGAAGCCCTGGCCGTTCGCGATCGCCTTGTCGATCGCCGCCTTGAACTCCGAGAGCACCCGCGTCTCGGTGACGCCGGCGACCGTGAAGCCGTGCGCATGCTCCTGGCCCCACACGTCGAGCCACGAGAACGCGGGCTTCAGGTTCTTGTCGCGGAAGTAGTCGAGGATCTCCGGCGGCGTCTGAAAGCCGCGCTTGGCGGCGGCGAGCCGCGCCAGCAGCTCCACGGCCTGGAGGCGCGTGAGCCGCATCGTCAGTCCACCGCGTCGCCGAGGCCGCGCGCCTTGGCGGTGAGCCGCGCCAGCGCCTCGGCGAGCTTACTGCCGTCGACCTTGGCGGCGAGCTGCGGCAGCATCTCCTCGAGCTCCGCGAAACTGGACGCGCGGGCGACCGCCTCGCGCAGCGGCGCCAGCATCGGGTCGACTAGGACTTCCCAATCGCCCATAGCATCCGCCACCAGCGCGTCGAGTTCGTCCTGATCGGCCGCGGCGATCGCGCCGGCGTCCGCCGCCAGCGTGGCGGTGCCGCCGCAGGCCGGGCAGCGGCAACCGGCCGACAGCTTCGCGGCCTTCTTCGGATCATCGTTGGCGGCGACGATATCCTGTTGCCCGGCGCTATCGCGCCGCGGCGTCAGCACCTCGTCTGTCTCGCCCGGCTCGGACAGGCCGAACTTGCTGCGGATCTCCGCCTGCGAGACGCGCAAACCGAACGGCACGAGCTTGGCGACGCCGTCCGACAGCGCCTTGGTGTCCTCGGGCTCAGCGACCGGATATTCCGCGCTCGGATAGACCTCCTGCGGCCCGAAGTTCATCGCCACCGCCCAGACGATGTGGTCGCGGTTGACGGTGTTCGCGAGTTGCCGGCCGTCCGCGCGCTGGATGTCGAGGCGCACTTCGTTGTGCACCTTGGCTTGCGCCATCGACGCGCCGTTGTCGGACGTCATGGTCTGGCCGACGACCAGCTTCGACACCTGCTTGTCGAGATAGTCGAGGAGCTGGCCGAACACGGCTTCGCCGCGCTGGCCCTTGGTCTCGATGAAATCCAGCCCCATTCCCTGCGGGATGATCGCCGCGGCGTCGGACGCGATCGAGCGCACCGCCTGCAGCAGCGCCTTCTTGTCGGCCTCGGATGCGCCGGCGTGATAGCGGCCGATCCGCAGCGGGATGCCGTAGATCTCTGCGAAGGCCGACCAGTCCTTCAGGGCGAACGACTGCAACAGGAACGCCCAGGCGGCGGCCCGCGCGAAGCCGCGGCGGATCGGAATGCCCGCCTTGCTCCGCGGCGCGTGCACGATGAAGGTCGGCTTGGCTAGCGGCTCACCTTCCATGCTGCCGTCGACCGCGAGCCGCAGTTCCGTTTGCGAGACCGGATCGAACTGGAAAAACCGCTGGTCGCGCCACTTGTAGGCGACCGGCCGCAGCGCACCGCGCTCGTACTCCCAAAGCGGCTCGATCACCGCATAGCCCTTGGCGATGCCGTCCGTGAGCAGGCCGGTGGCGTCATGAAAGCCGGGATCGTTCACCAGTTCGTGGACGAAATCGACGATCTTGGTCGGCACCCCCTTCGGCGCCTTGACGCTGGGGGCCACGCCCTCGATCGCCAGCCGCCGCGTCTGCACCTGGCTGGCGTAATGGAGGTAGCGCTCCTCCATCTCCTCGGCGAGCGTCAGATAGTCCCGCGCCGAGCCGATCGTCGCCTGATGCAGCACATAGGCCAGCCGCTCCGGCGTCAGCCCGGAGGCGACCCGCTCGTGATGCACCGCGCGGACGCCGATCGTGGTCGGCGTCGCGACTTCCTTCGACAGCAGCGAGGCGTCGATCGGCTGCCCGTCAGGCCCGAGAAGCTTCACCACAGCGCACGCCCTCCGGAGGTTTCGAACAGATTGGAGCCGGCCTCAGTCCGCGCCGACTGATAGCCGTCATAGGCCGGCACGCCGTCGCCGGCGGCGTGGATGCCGAGGAACGCCGCCCAGGTGCGGTCGGCGTGATCATCGTCGCGTTCGGCAACGAAGCGAGGCGCGCCGGTGGCGGACGCCACCTTGCGCAGCTTGTGCAGATCCGAGCGCAGCGCCACGTCGCCCTCGCGGATGCGGACCTTGCGGTCCTCGAACGCTTCCTTGCCGGCGGTCGCGAGGATCAGCTTGTTCGGGATGGTGAACAGCACGCCCTCGACCACGCTTCCCCATTTGGCCTGCGCATCCTCGACCACCTTTTCGCCCATGCCGGTCTGGTCGATGCAGGCGCGCGCGACACGGTAGCGCGTCATCACGTCGTCGAAGGCCGCATCCATGGCGGCAAAGGTGGCGCGTTTCTGCTCGATCCGCTCGCGCTCCCACAACACGTCGCCGATCAGCTCCCACACCCAGATCACATGCAGGTCGTTGCGCCGGCCGATGTCGCGGCCGACGAAGCACGGATTGTTGCGATAGCCGGACGGGTCGCCCGCGCGTGGATCCTCGCAAGCGGTGATCAGATCATAGGACAGCCAGGCGCTCGCTTCGTCGAGCCACTTCAGCTCGTACTCCTGGGCCCAAGCGTCGTCGTCGTTGATGCCGGCCTTCAGCTCGTCGACGCTGCGCGGCAGGCCTTCAGCGACCGCCTTGTAGATGTCGACGAAATGTCGCGACCAGACGTCGTCCTTTCCGGTCGCCAGCTCGTAGAACTTATTGTCCTTGCCGTTGCCAGTGGAGGTCACGCGCAGATTGTGGCCGGCCGAGATCACCGGAAACAGCGCCTTCCAGATCTCGCGCGAGTCCTTGTGGAAGGCGAACTCGTCCAGGAACACGTTCGACGAAAAGCCGCGGGCGGTGTCCGGGTTCGCTGGCAGCGCGGTGATGCGGCTGCCGTGCGGCAGCGTCACCTCCAGCGCCTTGTAGGAGCCGGCCTGGCCCTGCCAGTCGAACTCCTGTGCGTCGAAACCCAGCTGATAAGCCTGGCAGTGGCGCTTGATGCCTTCGTCCATCGCTTCCTTGGCCTGACGCTCGCCGCGCGACAGGATCACCCAGCGCTTGCGTTGGCTCTGCACGGCCGCCCCGAAGCAATCGTCGGTGATCTCCAACGTCGTGGTGAACGTCTTGCCGGTCTGGCGGGCGAACATGCCGAGCTTGAAGCGCGACCGATCGAGGAACCAGGTACGCTGAAAGCCGTAGAGCGGGACGGCAGCGGCGCTCATGTCGTGATCCCGTAGATGTCCTCGCGGATTTTCTTGAGCAGCGCCGCGCCGTCGAGCTGGCCGGCGCTGTCGGCCGCGTCGTCGATCGCCTTTGCGGTCTTGGCCAGCGCCTCCGCCTTGGCCTTCTCGGCCGCGCGCTTCTCGATCGCGACGGTGCGGGCGACGTCGTCCTTGCTGGCCTTGCCGAGATGGTCGAGCGCCTTGGCGAGCAGCATCGCTTCCATCGGATCGAAGGTGACGGACTCGCCATCGGCGGCCGTGCGGGTGGCGATCTCGAACAGCACGTTGTGCATCAGTTCGATGTTCATCCGCGTGGTCTTGTCCGGATCGCTTTCACCGAGCCGGCGCACGATGACTTCGGCCACCTGGCGCTGCCTGCGGATGCGCTCGGCGACTTCGTCGGCCTTCTTGAGGTGGCGTCCGATTGCGGACCGCGACGGCAACTCCTCCTTGTCGAGATCCAGCTCGCCGAGTTTGCGCATGATCTCGTCGATCGTGCAGCCGCGGTCACGGAGGCGGCCGATCAGGTCTCGCACTTCCTCGGGCAGACGGTCGATCGACGACGGCCGGTTCGCCATGGCTCAGTCCTTAGGGCTGGGCCGCGCCACCATCGGGTGCGGCCGGCCGTTCGCGACGTCGCGGCCGAGCTTGGTCAGCGTCGCGATCGTCATCTTGCGGCCGCTCAGTTCGATCTCGCTGCGCTTCACCAGGCGATGCTGATCGAGCAGTACGATGTCGGCTTCGACCACGTCGGGATAAACCCGATGCCGCAGCTCCTGTGCGGCCTTGGTCAGCAGAGGCGCCGACAGTTCGTAGTTGTCCTGTTCGGCCAGCAGCCGCAGCAGCACCAGGCGGCGATCCTTGTCGAACACTTCGGTAAGCGTGTCGCTCATGCCGATTTCTCCCGTTTCTCGTCGAGCATGTGACCGAGGATCATTTCCAGCGTGCGGTCGATCTTGTTGGCCGTCTTCTCGACGCCCTTGATGGTCTCGATCGAGGTGGCGACCTGCGTCTCGACGCGGCCGACCCGCTCGGAGAGCTGCTCCATCTCGGTGCGGCCGGGCAGTTGCCTGACGTCGCTTTCCAGCTTCGCCATCCGATCGGATGTCTCGCGTTCGGTCTTGACGATGCGGTCGCTGGTTTTCTTCTCGTTGTCGTCGATCTTCGACGACAGCGCCGTGATCGACGACGCGACCGATTCCATCTTCTTGTCGAACGTGGCCTTGGTCGGGAATTGGCCGCGCAGGTAGTACATCCCGGCGAAGCCGAGGGCGGCGACCGGCATCGACAGGAACCACCAGATATCCTTCGCGAAGGCCACGGCCTCCGCCCAGCTCATTCCCATCACGTCCCCCTGTGCGTGCGGCCCCACCGCTCGCGACTATCCTGACAGTCCACGCACCGGGTCGCCGAGGGCATCGCCTTGCGGCGGGCCTCGTCGATCGGCTCCCCGCACACCGAACAATGATCGGCGCCGGGGCCTTTGTTCCGCCCGGTCGCCCGGGCGATGCACTCGTCGCGCTCCCGCTGTTCCAGCGCCTGCGCCTCATCAAGCTGATCGGTCACGGCTGCGGCCGGCTCGCTTCGACGGCTGCAGCTCGCCGGCCTTCACACGTCCTCAGGGCGGAGCGGTCGCGCCCCCAGGCGCTCGCGGTCTCGCGTTCGGTTAGGTCGCGATCCGGCAGGTCGACTGGATCGTCGCACTTCTGCTCGGCCGTCGCCGGCACGGTCGGCTGCATCATCCGCAGCAATACGGTCGGCTGGTCAGCGGGCTTTGTTGAGCAACCGGACACGAGCACGGCCGAGGCCCCGACGATCGCCATCAGCAAGCGCCGCATTTTGCTTCTCCAACTCTTTCAACGCGTCTTCACGGCCCTTTTCGGCCGACTTGATCGAGGCCTCGGCTGCCATCGCAGCGCGGGCCTGTTCGGCTTCGGCGCGCGCAGCCTTGGCGTTGGCTTCGGCGATCTCGGCACGCCAGTGCGCGTCGCGCTCGGCCTTGGCGGCCGCGGCGGCGTCCTCGACCATGTTGTGCACGGTGGCGACGGCGCACCACGCGCCAAGCCCGCCGATCGCCACCAGCCCTGCGACGCCCAAAGCGACAAGCGCGGCCTTGCTGATCGGCCGCGCGAGGAAAGATGCGAGAGCCACGGGGGGCGCCGGGATCATGTCGCAATTCCGTAAGCAACGCCGAACAGCGCTATGCCGATTCCGGCCCAGCTCCACAGAGCTGGCGTCATCACGGCATCGAGACGATCGCTGAAGCTGAAGTCGGCGCCGTACGTGGTGTGCACCCAGCGGGCACGCACCGCGATCACCACAGCCACTGCAACGAGGATGTAGAAGCCGACGAACATGGCAACGATCCGGAAGACGCTCAGCATCGTCGCCCCCTCAGGTCAGCCGGCCGGATCGATAGGCATCGACCGTCTCGGCCTCGGCCTGGCGCGACGACCACCAGATGCCGGCCGCGATGCCGACGATCAGTAGCGCCCAGACCCAGCCCGGCACAGCGGACAGCCATCCGGTGATCGGCGCGAGCTGCGACATGACGCTGGAGACGTTGGACGCGATGCCCTGCAGCACGGCGAACACGGCGGAAGGCAAGCCGAGCAGCCACGCCAGCAGCTTCGAGCGGCCGGCCTGCTGGACGACGGGCACGGATTTGCGCAGATCCTTCGGCGTGGCACTGGCGCGCGCATCGCCCACCTCTCGCGGGTCGCCGTTGGCCAGCGCTTTCAGCGTGGCCTCGTCGACATCGGTCGTCGCCGGCAGACCGTTGTGGCGCTTGAAGGTCACCAGCGCGTCTTCGGTGCGGCCCGCGAAGTCGCCATCGATATTGCCGACCTCGTAGTAGCCGAGCGCACGCAACCTCTGCTGCACGAACTCGACGAGGGCTTTCGGCAAGCGCTGCGGCTCGGACGGCTCCGGAAGGTCGAACCGATGCGCGATGTCGCCGGCGTTGCCGTCGTCGTCGCCGAGCGGCTTGTAGGATTCGAACCGGCTGATCCCGCCCGGCGCCTGATCGACCTCGTCGCCGCTTTCCCAGCCGTCGTCTTCGAAACGACGGCGCGGCGCTTCCGCAGGCTGCCCGTCGAGGCCATGCCGCGCGACCTGGTCCGCGTAGTCGTCATCCTCCGGCGGTTGCAGGAGCGGATCGCCGTCCAGATCGGCGAAGCGCGCAACGGCCGGCGCCTTGTTGACGAACACGCGCGCCCGCACCTCGGCGAGCGGAAACAGCGGATTGGTATCGACCTTGCGGCCGGGCGCGATCATCCAGTGAGTGACGATCTCGGTGATGGTCGGATAGGCCGCGACCAGCGCGCGGCACAGATCCACGACGGCGTCGATCTGCTGCGGCGAATGCTCCAGCCACAGGCCGTCGTTCGGCTGCATCGCCTTGCCGTCCTCGGTACGCGCCGGAAACTTGCCGCGACGAACGACGAGCGAGGGATCATGCTTGTTGTCGATTGGGACGCCGCCCTTGAAGCGACCGCCTCCGAGATCCTGCAGCGGCCCGCCGGGGTTGGCGATCTCGATGCCGATCGACCAGCCGTTCAGCATCTCCTTGCCACGCCACTTGCTGATGCCAGCGTGCCAGGTCTTGACGTTCATGGAGGCGAGCTGAGTGATCGTGCCATCGCGGCCGATCACCACATGCGCGCTGGAATTCTGAGACGCGCCTTTGCCGCCCCGCAGCCAGGCGATCGAGCCGCGGCCCGAAAGATCGCCGGCGGTGTCGTGCAGCACGATCACGCGCGGAACGATCGGGCCGCCAACGTTTTGTGTCTGATGGAAGTCGACGGCCTTGCCGTCGCGCACGATGCGGTGGGCTTTGATTTCGATAGGCACAGCGGCCTCCATCGCGGGGACGATGGAGAGACCGTAGGCGCTCGCTGGCGCGGCCGAACCCGCTGACAGATGTCAGCGGCGCTCCTCTGCGTAGCTCCAACCTTCCATGATCAAGACCGCTTCAGCAGTCGGATCATCCTTCACGAGATCGTCGGGGGCATAACCATAAAGAGAGTTGCGGGCGAACTGTTCGGCTCGCTCTCGCGCCTCCTCACCGTAGTAACGGACGATCACATTTCCGACTTCGCGAATCCACTCATCTTGGCGCCAGGGGAACGGCATTGCTCATGACCTTCGATTTGACCCTAGAACAGCTCGTTCTGATTGTCATCCCACCCTCCGCCCTTGCGGGCGCGCGAGCGCGCCCGATACGCGGTGCGCTCCGTCATGCCGGCGACGCGGGCGGCCTCGGAGGCTGATTTGCCCTCGCGCAGGGCCTTCTGCATCCGTCGGCGCGCCGCCGCCACCGTGCCGGTCGGACCGCGCGGGATCAACAGATAGGCGCCGCCGAATCCACCGCCGCCTGTGCCCTGGCGGAAGTGCTTGCAAATCTTCTCGGCGGCCTCGCGGCCGACGCAGTCGGTTAGCCAGTGCTCGCCGTCCGGAACGCGAGCGGGGATCTGGCGGCGCGTGCCGCCGTGCGACTCCGCGATCTTAAGCGCAGCGTCGAGGCCAGCGACCTCGGCGATCTGCGCAAGAAGATCGGGGAGCCACGAATAGGTCACCGCTTCGCCTCCGGATGCACGGTGACGACGCATTGGTTCGCGACGATGTAGACGAGGCCGCCGGCCACGATCTTGTATTCGTTCTGCTCGATCGCCGCGGCCGCCGCAGCGGCGCGGCCGACCGACAGCGCCACAGTCCGCCGCAGCCCCTCGATATCCACGCCGCCGGCGCGTTCGAGGATCCGCAGCAGCGCGTGGTCGGAGACGTGGAGAAGACGCGGGCTCATCGCTTCAATTCCTGCTGCTCTTGCTGTCGTTCGAACTCGCGACGAACCGCATTCGCGAAGCCGTCGCCGTACTTCTCCGTCAGCTTCTCGAAGTGCGCCTCGCGGCTGAAATCCGGCGCGTTGTGCAGCCACTTCAGCTGCGTCGCGAGATTGGTGTCGGTCAGATCGGACATCGCTCAGTACCTCGCCGCCGCACCGGCGCTGGCGGATCGAAGCATTTCGCCGAGCGACTTGATCAGTCGATCGAGCGCCTCGGCGTATTGGCCTTCGATGTTGACGGTGCACAACGGCGACGAGACGCCGAGCGCGCCCAACCTTGCGCGCTGCGCCTCGATCACCGCGCGGCGCACGGCGAGCGGATCGTCGCCGGGCGGCCACTTCACGCCGGCCTCGCGGGCCAGCCACAGCTTCAGCGCCTCGACGGCCTTGCGGGCATCCGCGGCGGCGCGCAGCCAGCGGGCGCGCTCGATGCCGGTCTGGCGTTCTAGGAACGTCAGCATCGCCTTGTCGGTGCGGTTGTGGATCACGCCGAGATGCCATCCGCTGATCCACAGCGCGCGCAGCTTCTTGCCGTAAGGCCCGTCGATATCGGGCGCCGTTGAAGAGGCCTTTAGGCGGTCGATAACGGCGACGGCCTCGCTCGCGGTCAGATCACGCGCCGAGCGCTTGCCGCAGACCTGTTCCATTACGTCGCGGCGGCAGTCCTCGTCCATGCCGGCCTGCTTCGCCAGAACGTGGATCTTGGCGATCTGCGGCGCCGACACCTTCGCGGCGGATGCAGTGGTTCTGGTCGCTGCTGCTCTCACGGGCGTGCTCCCTGATAAGTGGCGAGGCGGAGATCGGATGGTTTGCTGAGGGCGAGCTTGCGGCCGGGCGGGATGATCTGTGTCTCGAACCGCGGACGGCCGCTCGCGGCGGACCACGTCGGGCAGCTCCAGACGAACCACGCATAGGCGGTCGCCGTGGCGGCGGTCGGATCCCACACGAATTGGGTCATCGCGACGCGCTCGGCGAAGGGCGCGAAGCGGAAAGGCTCGGCCTCGGTGAAGAACGCGTAGCGATCCTCGGATTCCAGCCACGCGGTGCGGAGCAACAATGCAACGCCGTGCCGGGCTTCGCGGAGCGCACGGCGCGCCACCTCGATCGCCAGCGAGAACGGCGGATTGGTGATGATCCAGTCCGGACGGAACGGGCACTGCGCAATGTCGCCGAGGTCGAGCCCGCCGGCGCCGACGAAGCTGCCGACGTCGCCGTAGCCGTGCGGATAGACGTCGCTGGCGTAGACCGTGCCGAACACCTCGCGCAGCGGCTCGGCCATGTGGCCTTCGCCGCAGCAGGGCTCCCAGCAGCTCAGATGGCGCCCCTTGGAGGCGTCGATGTGCAGCACGTGCTGCAGCAGCGCCCGCGTCGCCCAGGGCGGCGTCGGAAAAAAGTCGAGAGCCGCGCGCGGATCGGCCGCGAGATCGTCCTCGGTGATCACCTGCCGCTGCGCCATCACGGCGGTGTTGCCGCGGGGCTTCTTCACGACGCCATCTCCCTCGTCACAGCGAGCGCGCGGGCCGCTTCGAGCTTGATGGTGCCGGCGGTCGCATCGCTGAGGAAATAACCGACGTTCCAGTGCGACTCGACGCGGCCGAAACCGAGCGTCAGCAATCGCCGGCGCAACAGGCTGACGTGCATCGTCAGAGTATTCGGCAGGATGTCGCCGCCGGTTCGGCCACAGGCCGCGATCATCAGCCGCTCGTGCGAGACCGCGATCGGCGCGCTGTCGATCAGCGCCGCGAGCATCCGGTCTTGAGGCGCCGATAGCTTCCACGCGTTGGGAAATCGCGGCTTTTGCGGCACCAGCTTGCGCCGCAGATCCACGATCGTCTCCTGCATCGTGGCGATCTGGCGGTGCAGCTCGGCGACCGTGGCCTGGTGATACGCTTTCGAAACGACGTCGCTCATTGCCGTTCGCAGCTCCCTTCGAGCTGCACGAAGGTGGTGCGCTGCAGGTCGATGGTCAGTGCGCCGTGCATCTGGCGCCGGCGCAGCAGCTCGGTGGCGGCCTCGGCCATCCGCTCGTCCTCGCAGACGATGCTGATCAGCACGGTGTTCGCCACGCGGTCGATCGAGGTGGAGGTCTTGAAGCCGTATTGGCGCATCTCACTCTCCCGCGTCCGGCTGCTGTTCGGCGATGCGGGCGGCGTCGACCGCGGCGTCGCAGTCGATGCCGTTCAGCACGAGGTTCTCGGGCGTTTTTCCGACGAAGACGCCGCCCATGTAGATCGTGTCGACGTCGCGCTCGCGCAGCCAGCGATAGCGCTCCGCGTCGCGCTGATCCGGCGTCAGCGCCGGGCCTTCAGGTGTCTTGTCGTCATGGCTCTTGGTCATCGTCAGCGTCCCGTGCCTTTGAGGATCGCCAGCGTCAGCGCCGCGATCTGTTGAACTAACTGCCGCTGGCGCTTCGAATGGACGCCGCGGCGGACTTGGGCGATCAGGGCGAGCCGCTCGGCTTCACGAGCATCGAGCGGCGCGGGCATCTGTTGCGGCGGATCGTCGTCGCGCTCGGGAGGCAACGATCGGTCCGCCCAGGGCATGGGATCAGCTCGAAGCCTGGATGGCGCGCTCGGCGACGCCGGCAGCGTCGTAAAGCGCGTGGATCAGTTCGTGAGCCGCGTCCTCCAGCTTTGATCCGGACTGACTTGCCGGACATTCAGCTTCCAATTGGCCCGCGGCTGCTCGCGCGGCGGCAATAGCCCTTGCAATGTGCGTTGCTCGCATGCCCGCCTCCTACGCCGCCGCCAGATCGATGGTGATCGGCTCCCACTTCGCCGCGAGGTTCGCGCGGCGATAGAAGCGGACGTACTGCTTTGAGCCGACGACGCGGATCGCATCGCCGAGCGCCGTCATGGCGGCGCGCCAGTGCTCGTCGTCGATGTCGAGGCGGCGCAGCTGGAACAGCGCGGCCCGGTTGATCTGGCCTTCCTTGTCGACCTGGAAGGCGTGCTCGACGAGCGCGCGGATCTCGGTGCGGGCGCCGTCCGACCAGGTGGTGATGCAATCGTCAACCAGCTTCTTGGCGACCTGCAGCTCTGGCCCGAAGGCCAGCTGATCGGCGATCTGCACCACCACCTTGGAAAGCCCGTCATAGGTGGAGAGCGTGATGTTGCCCTTCGCCCCGCCAACCTTGGCCTGGTACTGCTCGGCGAGTAGCTCCGAGAACGTCGCGACGTCGTCGAAGGTGTGGCCGCGGAAGCGGCTGATCTGGTCGGACAGCTGCTGCGCAAAACCGATGATTTTGCGCACCGTCTGATCTTCCAAGAGGTGCTGCGGCTTGATCAGGCCGACGGGGACAAGCCGGCCAGCGCTGTCATGCATGAAGTTGGCGTCGCCGACCGCGATGATGCCGCTGTCGATCAGCGGCTTCTGAGCGGCGAACGGCGCCTCGGCAGGGCGTCCCTGCGCGTCGAGTAGTTTCGTCTCAGGCATTGGTGGCTCCTTCAGCTTGGTTGGCGTAGCCGAGCGAGGCGAGCTGCTCGGCGACGGTGTCGATGCGGGTGTTGAGATGGGCGCGCAGCGATGCGGCCTGGTTCGGCTGGTCGACCATCAGGTCGAGGCCGTTGAGCAGCTTGAAGGCGTCGGCGGCCAGCTCCTCGAGCATCACCAGGCGCGCGGCCATCAGCAGGATTTCCCAGGTGGAGATCCGCGCGGCCTGAGACGGGTGTTCGCAGATCCGGGCCGCGATGGTGGCGGGCTCGTCGTCGCGCAGCGCGTCCGCAAGCTTGCTGGTGGCGATCGTTTCAACGGCCCGTTTTGCGGCGGCATAACTCACGGCAAAATCGGGATCGGTGGCGAGCATCTGCTCTGCGCGCTCGACGGCGTTCATGATGGTGGTGTGGTCGCGCCCGCCGAGGATTCGGCCGAGCTGCGGATAGGTCTTTCCGGTCAGTTCGCGTGCCAGCAGGCAAGCCGCGGCACGCACCGGAAATGCGCGCCGACGGCGGGCGCGCAGATCCTCGACGCTGACACCGAATGCTTCGGCGGCCGCGAAGATGATCAGCCGCACCGAGACCTGCCTGTGAGCGACGGTCGTCATGGCTTGCTCCCGATGCGCGAGTGCTCACAGCCGCCGCGGCAGGCGCGATAGAGGCGCGTGCGGACCGACGAGGATGTCGAGAAGCCGCACTTCTGTTCGTCGAGACAACGATCGCGGGCGATCTCGCCGAGCACGGGACAGTCGACGGTAGCTCCCATCAACGCACCGGAGACGCGCTCAGCGACAAGATCGAGGCGCCCCTTGTACTTCTTGGCGAGCACCGACGAGACCAGTGCGCCGGAGTAACCGATGCGGGCGCCAGCGGCGACGCCGCTGGTTCGGCCGGCTTCAAGCGCGAGGGCTTCGACCCACCCCGGCAACTCCTCGCCCCAGGCGGCCTGGGCGACCTCGATCGGGGTGCGTTTGACGACCTGTTTCATCCGACGCACTCCTCGTTCTCCGCGAGGGCGGCGCTGCCGACCACGGCTTTACGGTTCGCGTCGAACACGAAGCGCGTGCGCAGGATCTGCGGCGCCAGCGGGCCGGTGTTCATGCTCAGCTTCAGGCGCCACAGCGCCGGGCTGGAATTGACGCGGCCCGGCGTGCACGCCTTCAGCATCTGCAGATATCCGGCATCGGCGAGCCGCTTGACATAGGTCTTGGCGGTGACCTCGGCGATCGTCAGCTCGTCGGTGGAGGCGACGCGCGCCAGTTCGCTATAATCGAACCGGCTCAGCTGACGGATCGCGCGCCACATCTGCAACTGGCCGGACGGTCGCGCCTTGCTGCCGTCCCGCCGCAGCCGCGGCGCCTCGCTGGTGTGGATGACGACGCGGTAGAGCTTCGTCGGCGTGCCGCTGCCCTTGGTGGGGCGTGTCCCGGCCGGCGCGATGAAGCCGGCAGTGCGTAGCCGGTGGATGTAATCGACCAGCGTGTCGGCGTTGCTGCGGACCGCGGCGCCGTCGATGTCGGCGATCGACCACGGGCCTTTCTTGTCAAGGTCGCGGATGATCTGCCAGATCACATCCTGGCCGTTGCTGACCGGCACGGTCAGCTTCGCGGCGATCATTGTCGAGCGCTTCGCCATGGTCAGGCGCTCCGGCGCGGAGCGGACACGTAACGCGCGCCCGGCGGCTTGTTGGTGTAGAACCGCGTCGCGCCCCACGCGGCGAGATCGACCGTCGTCAGACCTTGGTTGCGGGCGATTTGAAGGGCCGCGTCGAGGTTCGTACAGATGCGCCTGGCGCGGCCGTCCGACTGCCGGCAAATCTCGGCCTGCAGGTCCGGCGCGATTGTGATGCCGCGCTGTCCGCAGAGCGACGCGGCCAGCTTCGCGACGTCGTCGGCATCACACGGCTCAGCCCCAGTCCAGTCGAGCACGCGGTTGTGAAATCGCTCGTGCACCGCGAGTTTCTCGGGCAGCATCTCTTCGCCGATCAGGATCACGGGGCAGCCGGCGACGTCGCCGATCTCGCGCACGACTTCCAGCATCCCGTTCTTGCGCAGCAGCTTGTCGGCTTCGTCGATAATCAGCGGCCGGCGCGGATCGTCGCCGAGTGCGGCCTTCGCCTGGTCGGCGAGATCGGAAATCGTCCCTTTCGCGGGCCGCCGCAGTTCGAACAGCAGCTCTTGCAGAAACTTCTTGATCGACCACGTCTCGCCGATCTCGACGCGGACCGCACTGGTCTTGTTCTGCACGTAGATGCTGGACTCCGTTTTGCCGAAACCGCTCGGCCCGAAATACACGGCAAAGCCCGGCAGGCTCGGTGAGCGCTCTTGAAGCCGAACGGTCATTGCCATAAACGACGCGACGTTCTTCAGCGGAACCTGGCCACCCTTGACGGCGTTGTTAGTTGCGGTCATCTTGTTCTCCTTCACAGTGATTGTTGACCCGTCGCGTCGGTCCAGGACGCGGCGGGTTTCTTCGTTTCAGTCGGGTCGACGAAGTCGTAGGTGAGCGCGAAGCCCTTGAACTCGGGGCCGGCGCGATAGCCGCCCAGCCACATCGCCTCTTCGGTACTCACAGGCTGGCCCATGCTCATCCGCTCGATGACTTCGAGCGCGCGCTGCCAGCGCTGGTGCGGCGTCTCTTCGGTGCGCAGCGGAACGACGGTCTCTTCCGCGATCAGCCGGGCCTGCATCGACAGCACGTCAGCGGACGGCGCCGGCGCTTCGCGCGGTACCATGGCGTCGAGCGCAGCGACGATCGCCGGCGTCGTGTGCGCTTCCTCGCGTTTCGGCATCGCGATGACGTTCGGCATGTCGCGGCGCGCGACTTCGAGGACGCGCTCGATCAGCGCCGGGCCGGTGGTAAGCTTCTTGATTTCCTTGCGGATGTCGCGAGTGCGCTCGGCCAGATGCGCGGCGGTGATTTCCTTTTTGGCGCGCAGCAACTCGGCAGGGTCGACGCCTGCCAGCTCCGGGCAGATCGCATCGCCGACATATGCTCCGGTGTCGGCATCGAAGGCGTAGATGCGGCCGGCGTCGTTCGGGTCCTGACGAACCAACACGGTCTCGCCGGGAAGAGCGGAGTGGATGACGTAGTGATACTTGTCGAGCTGGATGCCCGTCTTGCGAACGACACGGTTGCCGCCGACCTGCATCAACAGCAGGTCGAGCGCGCGCTGATCGACGGTGCGGATCGGCTTTTTCGAGGTCGCCGCTGCAAGCATCGGCGACGTGCCGAGGCCGGCGTGCGTACGCTGGTGATACACGGTTTCGACCCACTCATCGACGTAGGCCTGAAGCTGCGCGCCGGTCATCGACACGCCGAACGCTTCGGCGGTGTCCTCGCCGAGCCGATCGGCGAAGCTCTTGCGATCCTCGATCCGCTTGCGGTCGGCGACGTTGTGACCGACGAAGCCTGGCAGCAGCGTCGCGCAGTCGTGTTGGAAGGTCTTGATGACGCGTTCAACGTGGCCCTTTTGCTGGGGCGAATAGGCGTCCGACAGCTGCATCTCGATGCCGAGATTGGCAAACAGCCGCTTGGTATCCTGCGCGACGAAATCCGAACCGTTGTCGGTCTTGATCGTGTCCGGCACGCCCCAGGCGGTGATCGCCTTGCGGATCAGCAACGCAACCGCTGAAGCCCGCGGCGTGCGCGAGACGTAGAACGTGGTTCGGCGCGTCGCGATGTCGATCGCCGCATAGATCGAATGACGACCATCGACGCACAGAGCATCGACTGGCGAGGCGTCGATCATCCAAAGCGTGTTCGGCTCCTGCACCCAGCGATAGGTGCCGACACCGGCCGGCGCCATCGTCGAGCGATAGCGGTCCGGGTTCGACAGCTTGGTAAGCGCGACGCGCTCTTCGCTCTTCAGCTTCGCAACGTAGTGCTGCAGCGTTCGCACCGGCGGGACGTCCACCAGCTCACCGCCCGCGACCACCAGCTGATCGCCGAACTCGGAGCGGATCAGCATCCGCAGGTGCTGCGCTGACAGATGCGGGTTGTGGGCGATCAGGGCCAGCAGATAGGTCCGCACCCGGCCGCCGCAGGCGACATCGAGCACGCCCTTTCCCTTGCGCGCGGCGGCCCGATCAACAGCGAGGCTGTTGGCTTTGCCGGAGCGGCGCGCGGCGCACCACCGTGCCAGCGAGCGCGGCGACAGATGCGGGATGATCTCGCGGATCCACGCGTCGATGATCAGCGTGCCGCCGTTATACGCATCGACGAAGATCTTGGAGCGGGAGGCGTTGCCGAGCCGCTGGCCGCGGCCGAATGCTTCGAAGGCAGCCACAATGGCCAGTCGGGCATCGCGCTCGCGGGCCGCGCGGTCGCTGATAGGCGCCTGCGAGGCCGGGGCGACTGGCGGCTCCGGCTGCGGGGCCATCACGGCGCGGTGGCGACGCTCGAACTCGACGCGGGCCGATGTCGGCAGCAGCGAAACGTTGTACTCCAGCCCGCCGCCGCGCCCCTCGCGGCGTCGAACATAGGCGAGGCTCTCGTTCCAGCCTTCACGGCTGGCAAAGCGGATCAGGGCGCTCTCGCTGGCCGGCAAGCCTGGCAGATGCGCTTCGGCGAGTTCGCGGGCGGTGCACCATTCCCTCATGGGCGCGACTCCCGAATCGTCAGAAGGCGCCGTAGCTTTTCCGCTGCAGAACCGTAGGAGCGGCGAAGATGGACACCGACGAAGATGATCCTGTCTTTCAGGCTAAGCAGACTGACGCGCTCTGGATTACCTGCATGCTCATGTCCGAGGCCGTCCTCGTCGAGCTGCTGCGTGCCCGTGGAGGCGGTGGCAAATGGTTCGACAAGCTCCGAGCCGACATCATCAAACAGACCAAAAACATCAGCCACGAAGGGTTGAGCATCGACCAGGAGCTGAAGATCGTTCCGCGCACGGTGCGCCTGGTAAACGGTATCTTCGATGGGGCTCTCAAAGCGCTTGATCGTGACGGCACCGTCTGATCCGAGCGAGATTTGGCCGCCTGGCCATGTGGCTTTGATCCTCATCGCGAAGCCTTCCATTGCGCGTCGGCGGCCTGTTCTTCGCGCTCCAGCTTCTCCTTCATCTCGCGGGCCCGCTCGCGCTTCAGCAGCGCCTCGTACTTGGCGGGCACCGCGATCAATCCAAGCTCATTAAGCAGAGCGTTGATAAGCCGTTCGTCGCCGGTCACGCTGTAGAGCGCAGCGAGTCGATGGGCCGGGATCACGTGGGGCTTCTCCGGCGACGCGTAGGCGTCCAAGGTCGCCTTGGAGATTGTCTCGCCAAGTTGCTCGGACATCTCAGCAGCGACTTCGGCCCGGTTGAAACCTTCGAGCGCCGCCGCAATCGCGCGCGCCAGCCGCCGCGACGCGCTCCACGCCTTGATCTCCTCGGTTTCGAAGCGACGCACGACCGGCGTCGGCTCGAAGTCGCGGAACAGGTCGATGGTGGCGGTGTCGCGGCGGCGCGGTGCCATGGCTTTAGGCCTTCTTGCTCTTCAGCCAGGATTTGATGGCGTCAGCGTGCGCGTCGAAAAACGCGTACTGCTGCGCCTCTTTGAGCTTCGAGAAAGTGTTGGAGATCTTCTCCCAGGCCGGCGCGCGCTCCGGTGGCGGCGTCTTGTCGATCGCAGCTACAGCATCGGCCACGCTGCCGATGCCGCTCGCCACATCCAGCAAATGCGCCGCGACCCTACGCTGGCGTGCGGCGCTCTCCCGCGCCAGCGCCAGCAACTCGGCCTGGTTGTTGGCGATGGGGTGCAGCGCCAGCTCGCGCCGCACAGTGGCGTCGATCGAGGCGATCTCGACATCGCGCTGAACCGACCGCTCGTTGACACCCAGCGCGCGTGCCGCAGCCTCGGAAAAACGCTCGGCGAAAATGTTCGACAAATTGTCGATCTTTTCTCCGGCCGCCGGCCGACCGCGCTTTGGCAGTGGATTTTGAGCCTCGTAGATGCGCTTCCATTCGGCCAGCGCGACGGCCCGATCGAGCACCGTCAGTTCGGCGCGGACGAGGTTTTCTTTGATCTCGCGCATCCGACAGGCGGGCTCGTCGTCGGCCGAGAAATCGGCGACGTCGGCCTCGATCTCGGTGCGGCCGGCTTGCTGATGGCCGGCGACGCGATGGCCGCCGATCAGCAGGCGCCATCCGCCCTGCGGCTTCGGAGCGACCTCGATCGGAGGCAGCACTTCACCGGCCTGCACTTGCTCGGCGATGGCGGCGACCCAGTCGGGCCGCAGCTCTCGCAGGCGCCCGGAGGTGTCGATATCTGAGATTTGGATGATTTGACGGGTCATTTCAGCCGGCTTTAACGGGGTTGAAAAGAGCGGCGGATGCGGGCTCGCAGCCCAACATCCGCCGTCAGTCACGGGAGGAACGAGGGCTGCCGCCCGAGCCCACCACTCGCAGCAGGTGGCGCTGTTCGCCGGCATCGGACTCGTGACTGGTCAGGCCGGACAGAACTGAAAGGGGTGCATAGCGAGCTAGCAGCGCCTCGCGCGCGGCGGCAGGCAGACCACGGTTCGCCTGCCACATCGTCAGCAACGCAGCATCGCGCTCGGCCTGCGACAGCGGCGGCGAGGCCACCAGGGGAAAGTCAACGAATGGCCGCGCCGCGGACAGCGTGGGGGTCATGCGGCCTCTCCGATGTCCGGAGTGGCATCCCGCTTTTGCCTAGCGAGTCGCTCGCGTTCCGCGATAGTCTTGCGCTTGGGCGCCTTGTAGCGATCGGGCCACAGCTCCTCGACCGAGACGCCGAGAAATGCAGCGATCACCTTCTCGCCGCGGATGTTCCGGCGAACCAAGGCGACCCGGCAGGCGGATTTTTCCAGGTCGGCATCGATTGCCAGCCCGGTGAGACTTTCGCCTCTTCGCTCGATCTCGGCCTTGATCGAGTACCTGTCCCAAGTCCGTCTCTGCATGAAGTCCTCCGGTGGAGCCGGCCCTGGCAGGGGCCGGCTTTTCTCGGGTCCGTAGTGTGATCGCTTTTATGACAATCAGAATGCCAAATTTTGCGTGATTCGCAAGCAAGATTTGGCGTTTAACGGTGCAGAACTTGGAACGAGACGAGAATCTCACGACGCTCGGCGGGCGGATCAGGTCGGCCGCGGATAGAGCTGGGCTTTACCAGAAGGACTTAGCGCGCCTCTCCGGCATCGCATTGAGAACGCTGCAAAATTGGATTGCCGATAAGAACGCTCCGCCCTCTGACGAACTTCAAAAGATCGCGCAGATCTGCGGTGTTCCGGCGGACTGGTTGCTTAACGGAGAGTTAGCCAACTCGCCCAAAGACGCAGAATTTGGCGGTCATGGGCAGGCTCGTTTCGAGCGTGATGATGAGCTGTTCGGGCGCGTCGTAGACATTGTCGCGAAGACCTACACCGCTGAGGGGGTTCGGTTGGCGATGATCGACCTCGGGAGGATCGCCTCCAGAAAATACCACTGGCTGTTGGAGGCTTCAGTTGAGCCAGAGGAGCGCGGTGCCATGATCAAGTTGATCGAGTCGCAGCTTCGTGCAGAAATTCGAGCCGCAAGGGCCAAACCAGGCACCGGCAAAGCCTCGGCCTGATGATTGTCCGCGCAATTGCCCTGTCTGGGGCGATCCTTCTGGAACCGGTAGCCGGGTGCAATTGCAACTTTCGGTACATTGATACGTCAATCGAGCAGCGGAGTTCTGAAATTGGCTAGATTCGGCGCCATTTCGACGATTTTTGTCACTATTGGACTAATTGCCGCGACCGCTGCGCGGGCCGACGACATCGATCAGATCGCCAGAGACATCGATCAGTCCGGCAAGCTGGTCGTCGCCGCCTTCAAAATGACCGATACGGAAGAGATTGCCGCGCAGCGACGGCAACTCATCGCGATGTACCCACGGTTTCACGCTATCGGTTCGACTGACGATCCGCGGTTGGCCGCTTGCTCGAAGGCGCACCAGGCGCTTCTCGATGTGATTTATGCACTCGACGCCAAGTCGGCCGCTCGCGGCTTGCTAGCTTTCGAGGAAGCTGCGGCGACGTTCGACGATCAACTCGTCGACTGCAAAACGAAGCCCCGCCGACCGCGTCGGTAACGAAGCGCCACGTCAGAGTTCCGGCGCCGACCACCAAAGCATGCGTTCTTAGAAAGGCCTGCGGCTCAATGGCTTCTGCCGTTTATCGCGCTGATCTGCGAACTCTGACGCGGCGTCAGAGTTCGCGCGGGGCCATCATTGATTTGTCGATGCTTTCCGCGTCGGGCGTCCGCCCATCAGCCGCATTCTGTGCCATTTGATCTTGCGCGCCGATTAGCAGCCGCGCCGCCCGCCAGATCGCCTCTAAGCTGTTGTCGCGTCGCGCGAAATCCCGCGTCGTCCCGGTTTATCCCGGGTCACTTGCCCTGTGCCATCTGATCTTGCGGGTTACACCAGTGAAGATGGTGGATTTTCAGACCGAGCAATCCACCATCAGTCCATCGGACGATCAGCCGCCCTCAACCCGGGTTTCGGCAACGTCGCCCTCTTCATTAGATCGCCAAACAACACCTCTCACTCAGGAAGGGCGGTGGCGCCGACGAGGCGGTTATCAGCATGGCTCGTTTGCGGCTCGACGCATTCTTCGAGCTGATCGGCGATCGACCGTTTGATCAATACTTGCCTTAAGCCGGCCGACCCGGCTCGCGATCTGCCGTGAGCGTCACCAAAGCGTCATTGGCGCAGGATACGCGGGCGGGGTCGATACGGAGCAGTATACGTGTTTAGCTGGACCGCCAGCACTCGTCACGTGGCGGCCATCGTGACGCTGGCATCGGCGATCGGAAGTGTATCCGCGACGGCGGAGCCGGGGCGAGCCTTTCGAGGCATGCCTGCCGACATCTCCATCCAATCGCAACCGCTCGCCGAGGCGCTGCGTCAGTTCAGTGCTACTACGGGGTCCGAGGTCGTGGTGGATGGACGCGCCGTCGCCGGCCTCAGCTCACGGCCGGTACGCGGCGTGGTGTCGCCGGAGGCACTATTGCGCAGCATGGTGGCCGGCTTGGGGCTGACGGTGCGTCCCCTCGAGGCCGGCTCATACACGTTGGTGCCGGACGAGGGCGGAGCGCATGACGTGACCGCCGACACAGCACGGTTCGAACCCTATTCGAGCCGGCTGCAGGCGGTGGTGATGCGCAGGCTCTGCGCCGCGCGCGAGACCCGGCCGGGCGCCTACCGGCTGGCGCTCCAGCTGTGGATCGCTCCGTCCGGAGACATCTCGCGCTCGGCGATGCTCGCCTCCAGCGGTGACGATGTACGCGACGCAGCGGTGGCCGGGCGTCTGCGAGGGCCTCCGCGGAGCGCGCGGCGTTTTTGACGAACCGCAATGGCTTGGCAAGCAGCTTGCACAAGTCTGTCGTGGTACGGTTCACGGATGGAAGGCTGCTCTGGATCAGACCTTCAGCATATTGTTCGATAGCGGCGGACTAACCGCGAGGCCGTCTCGATCATCATCATCGTTGCGCGCGTCTTGTTGGTGGCGACGATGACTCGTCGCGGCCGGCTGCCGAGGCACCCAACTATCTGATGCTGTTGCCCGCTAAGTGCTGCTCCTGCCATTCCCTGCGCAGGATCGCGAACTGCATCGTGTTCTCGTAAACCGGATCGCCGTTGCGGTCGGTTGTGAACGAGACGAATTCCTTGAACAGGCCTTCCTGTCGCATGCCCAATCTCTCGCACAGTCGCTGCGACGCAACGTTGTGGTCCTCGACATAAGCGTAAAGGCGGCGGGCGTCGCGCACAGTGAACAGATGATCGAACAACGCCCGGGCGGCCTCTGACGCAAAGCCTTGGCCTGCGTAGTCTCCGTTGAAATTCCATCCGACCGAGAATGTGTCGTCTTCGGGCATGGCGAACAGGTCGCCGACGAGTCTGCCGGTCGCTTTCAGGCAAACCGCAATGTGCTCGTCGCTTTGGCCGCGCGCGATCGCGTCCGCCTCGGCGGCGGCCATGTCATCGAGCTTCATGGACAGGAAGCAGCTCGCGCGCGGCGCGTGCAAATAGGCGAACAGGTCGGCCGCGTTGCCCGCCCTGAAGTTTCTCAGCACGAGGCGGTTGGTTTCGATGGCATCCATGATGTCGGCTTCCTGAGCTTCGGCCGATCCGGAAGGGGCGCGGCGGACGCTTGTTGGCGCCCCAGCCCAGCACTTTTATGGCGACAGCATGCTGGGTCGCGACTCTTCAGGGGTGGTAATCCCGCGTGGCGGAAGTCCGGTTGTGCCGCTGCGCCGCAGCACGATCACTTTCGGTGATCGCGCCGAAGGGCGATCACGGCTTGTCGGTTGACAAGGAATTTCGAGAACCGCAAGACGCTCGAAGCGAAATGACGCCCTGCCACGTCAAGCGAGGTGCGTTCGCGTCGATCGATCGAGGAGCAAGGCGGCATGAAGACCACCGAACCGATTGCGGGCTACGACATTCCGGCCGTGGAGGCCTGGATCCGCGCCCAATGTGCCTGCGCTGAAACCACCGCTGGTTTGGACGCGGCTGCAGGGCGGTCACTCCAATCTGACGTTCCTGATCGAAGACGCAGATGGCGAGAAGGCCGTGATCCGCAGGCCGCCGCTTGGCGAACTGCTGCCCAAGGCGCACGACATGCAGCGCGAGTGGGCGCTGATCAGCGCGCTCGGACCGACGCCCGTGCCGGTGCCGGCCGCGCTCGGCTTCTGCGACGACCTCACGGTGACCGGCGCACGCTTCTACATCATGGGCCACGTCGACGGGCGTCCGCTCTACAGCGCCGACGATACGCGTCGTCTGGTGCCTGAGTCTCGGCGCGAGAAGCTGGCGCATTCGTTCATCGACGTGCTGGCCGATCTGCATGCGGTCGACCCCGACGCGGTCGGCCTCGGCGATCTCGGAAAGAAGGACAGTTATGTCGGCCGGCAGCTGAAGACCTGGTACCAGTCCTGGATGGCGTCGATCGAGCCGGCGAAGTTCGACGATCCGCGCGCGCATGCAATGCGGGAATTCCTGCTCGAGCAGCTGCCCGAACAGGGGCCGATCCGGATCGTGCACGGCGACTACGGCCTGCACAACACCCTGACCGGCCCGGACCACACCATCGTGGCGGTAGTCGATTGGGAGATCTCGACGCTCGGCGATCCCCTTGCGGATCTCGCTTATGCGCTCAACCAGTTTCCCGATCCCAGCGATCGCGATCGACAGTGGGGCGATGCGCCGACCGTGCCGCCGGGTTTCCCGTCCCGTACCATGCTGGCAAATCGTTACGCCGCGCGCACCGGGCGCGATCTGTCGAAGCTCGATTACTACATCGGATTCAATCGCTGGAAGAGCGCCGCCATCATCCACGGCGTCTATGCCCGCTACATGGCAGGACAGAAGAGCGCAGAGGGCGTCGACCTCGACGGTCTGCGGCGCCGGATCGGCGAGCAACTCGATCTCGCCGAGCAGGCCGTCGGCCGATTGAAATAGAGCACTGCTTCCGCTGAGCTCGTCCGGAAGAGCAGCTGATATCAACCGTCTCACCACCATGGCCCGGCAGGCCGTTGAGCGCCGGCCGGCATCATCGAACAAAGCTCAACGCAAGGGAGAAACTGCATGAAACTCGATTCCTCGGTCGCCGCCGTCGTCACCGGCGGAGCGTCCGGCCTCGGCGCCGCGACGGCGCGTGCGCTCGCCGCGCAGGGCGTGAAGGTCGCGATCTTCGACTTCAACGAAGAGAAGGGCGAAGCTATTGCCAAGGAGATCGGCGGCGTGTTCTGCAAGGTCGACGTGACTTCGGACGAGCAGGTCGATGCCGCTTTCGCCAAGGCCCGCGCGGCGCACCAGCAGGAGCGTATCCTGGTCAACTGCGCCGGCACCGGCAATGCGGTGAAGACCGCCGGTCGCGACAAGAAGACCGGCGAGCCGACGCATTTCCCGATCGATGCGTTCAATCGCATCATCCAGATCAACCTGGTCGGCACCTTCCGCTGCATCGCCAAGTCGGCCCAGGGCATGCTGTCGTTGCCGCCGCTGGGTGACGGCGAGCGCGGCGCCATCGTCAACACCGCGTCGGTGGCAGCAGAAGACGGCCAGATGGGCCAGGCGGCCTATTCGGCCTCGAAGGCCGGCGTCGTCGGCATGACCCTGCCGATCGCGCGTGACCTGATGAGCGAAGGCATCCGCATCAACACCATCCTGCCGGGCATCTTCAACACGCCGCTGCTGCAGGGCGCACCGGAGAACGTCAAGGCGGCGCTGAGCGCCTCGGTGCCGTTCCCGAAGCGGCTCGGTCTGCCGGAGGAATATGCTCAGCTCGCGCTGACCATGATCACCAACGGCTACTTCAACGGCGAAGACGTCCGCCTCGACGGCGCCATCCGCATGGCGCCGCGCTGAACGCCCCGCGCCCGGTCGAGTCGGCAGGCCGATCGGGCGGCTTGCTCGCCGCTCGGAACTGACACAAAAAAGCGGCCCGCGTCATTGCGGGCCGCTTGAATGTTTTTGGAAGGCGGGTGTCGGAAAGGGCGGGCGACTACCGGTACTCTTCCGATTCGCGCAGGCCGCTGATCCACAGCGCCAGCACGGTTACCACGGCGCCGGACAACAGATAGGCGCCGGACGACAGCAGGCCGAAATCCGTTGCGAGCAGCAGCGCCGCGAGCGGCGCGAAGCCGGCGCCGAACAGCCAGGCCAAGTCGGCCGTCAGCGCCGAGGCGGTGTAACGATAGGCCATCCGGAAGCTCGAGGCGATCGCGCCGGAGGACTGGCCGAACGACAGGCCGAGCAGCACGAAGCCGAGCATCATGTAGACCGACTCGCCGACCGGGCCGGCGTCGAGCAGCTGCGGTGCGAAGCCGCTGAACACCGCGATCGCGACCGCCGAGCCGATCAGCAGCGGCTTGCGGCCGATCCGGTCTGCCAGATAGCCGGACGCGATGATCGCCAGCACGCCGACGGCGGCGCCGATGGTCTCGATGACCAGGAAGCGGACCGGGCTTTCGCGGGTGAACAGGAACACCCAGGACAGCGGAAACACCGTCACCATATGGAAAAGCGCGAAGCTGGCCAGCGGCGCGAAGGCGCCGATCACGATGTTGCGGCCTTCGTTGCGAACGGTTTCGCTGACCCGGCCGGGCTGCAGCTCGCGGCTTTCGAACAGCGAGGCGTATTCGGGCGTCACCACCATGCGCAGCCGGGCGAACAGCGCCACGACGTTGATGGCGAACGCCACAAAGAACGGATAGCGCCAGCCCCAGCTGAAGAAGTCCTCGGCCGACAGATGACCGGTGAAATAGGCGAACAGCGCCGACGCGACGATCAGGCCGAGCGGCGCGCCGAGCTGCGGGATCATGGCGTACCAGCCGCGCTGCTCCTTCGGCGCGTTCAGCGCCAGCAGCGAGGCGAGGCCGTCCCAGGCGCCGCCCCAGGCGAGACCCTGCGCGGCGCGCGCCAGCGCCAGCAGCCAGATCGACGCCATCCCGATCTCGTAATAGCCGGGCAGGAACGCGATCGCGACGGTGGCGGTGCCGAGCAGCAGCATCGCGATGATCAGCTTGGCGCTTTTGCCGTAGGTGCGGTCGATGGCCATGAAGATCACCGAGCCGAACGGCCGGGCGATGAAGGCGATCGCGAAGATCGCGAACGAATACAGGGTGCCGTTGAGCTCGGTGGTGAACGGGAACACCAGGCGCGGGAACACGATGACGGAAGCGATCGCATAGACGAAGAAGTCGAAGAACTCCGCGGTGCGGCCGATGATGACACCGATGGCGATGTCGTTCGGATTGGCATGCTTGTGCGCCGGATCCGAGCCAAGCCCCGCCGTTGTGGTTCCCGCTGTGGTCGTGTCCGTCATCGCCTCTGCCATTGAAATGTCGAAGGAAAATGTTGCGACCGCTTCTCACTTTTAGAAGCGCTCGCATTCTGTTTGAGCGGTGATCCCGCACCGCAACATTGGACAAATTGTCCAATGTCCGGATTGTTGCGCCGCAGCTAGCTCGTGTCCTTGCGAGATATTCTCATTCTCAAAGGGCGGATCGCGTGTCACGACTAAAGTTCCTGTTGCTGCTACCCTTGGCCGTACTCCTTAGCGGCTGCAACTTTGTGGTGATGGCGCCTGCCGGCGACGTGGCGGCGCAGCAGCGCGATCTCATCATCGTGTCCACCGTGCTGATGCTCCTGATCGTGCTGCCGGTGATGGCGCTGACGGTTTGGTTCGCCTGGCGCTACCGGCACTCAAACGATGCGGCGAAATACGATCCGGAGTGGGACCACTCGACCGGTCTCGAGCTGGTGATCTGGTCGGCGCCGCTTCTGATCATCATCTGCCTCGGCGCGATCACGTGGATGGGCACCCATCTGCTCGACCCCTATCGCTCGCTGGACCGGATCGCCGCCAACCGGCCGGTCGATCGCGACAAGGCGCCGCTCGAGGTCGACGTCGTGGCGCTCGATTGGAAGTGGCTGTTCATCTATCCGGAATACGGCATCGCTTCGCTCAACGAGATGGCGGCGCCGGTGGATCGCCCGATCAACTTCCGCATCACCTCGTCCTCGGTTATGAACTCGTTCTACGTCCCGGCGCTCGCCGGCATGATCTATGCGATGCCCGGCATGGAAACCAAGCTGCACGCGGTGATCAATCACGCGGGCAACTACCGCGGCCTGTCGGCCAATTACAGCGGCGCCGGCTTCTCGGGCATGCACTTCGCCTTCCACGGTCTCGACGACGCCGGCTTCGATCAGTGGATCGCGCGCGCCAAGGCCAGCCCGGACAAGCTCGGCCGGCCCGAATATCTCGAACTCGAGCGTCCGAGCAGCAACGAGAAGCCGCGTGCTTTCGGCTCGGTGGACAGCGACCTGTTCCGCGCCATCCTCAACATGTGCGTCGACACCGGCAAGATGTGCATGAGCGAAATGATGGCGATCGACGCCAAGGGCGGTCTCGGCATGGCCGGGCTCAACAACACGCTGCCGCTCGCCTACGACAAATACGCCCGCCGCGGCACGACGCTCGGGCCGCAGCCGTCCTTCGTCGCCGGCACCTGCACGGTCGACGAACCGCAAGGCCGCGCCACCGCCCAGGTGCGTGAATCCACGCCGCTGCTCGGCGCCGGCCTGAAGCGGCCGTCGCTGACCCCGCTCGGCTCCTCCACCTCGTTCCTGTTCGGCTCGCCGTCGAAGTCCCAATCCTGAGGGATCGCATGTTCTCCAATTTCGATATCGTCAAAGCGATCTTTGGCCGCCTGTCGCTGGACTCGCTGCCTCTGCACGAACCGATCGTCGTGATGACCTTCGTGGCCGTCGCGTGCGGTGGCGCCGCGCTGGTCGCGGGCCTCACCTATTTCAAGGTGTGGGGCTATCTGTGGCGGGAGTGGTTCACCACCGTCGACCACAAGCGCATCGGCATCATGTACATGATCCTCGGCATCGTCATGCTGCTGCGCGGCTTCGCCGACGCCATCATGATGCGTCTGCAGCAGGCAATCGCGTTCGGCGGCTCCGAGGGCTACCTCAACGCGCACCACTACGATCAGGTGTTCACCGCCCACGGCGTGATCATGATCTTCTTCGTGGCGATGCCGCTGGTCACCGGCCTGATGAACTACGTCGTGCCGCTGCAGATCGGCGCCCGCGACGTGTCGTTCCCGTTCCTGAACAATTTCAGCTTCTGGATGACCGCCGGCGGCGCCGTGCTGGTGATGATCTCGCTGTTCGTCGGAGAGTTCGCCCGCACCGGCTGGCTGGCCTATCCGCCGCTGTCGAACATCGGGTACAGCCCAGATGTCGGGGTCGATTACTACATATGGGCCCTGCAGGTCGCCGGCGTCGGCACGACGCTGTCCGGCGTCAATCTGATCTGCACCATCGTCAAGATGCGGGCCCCCGGCATGACGATGATGCGCATGCCGATCTTCACCTGGACGTCGCTCTGCACCAACATCCTGATCGTCGCCTCCTTCCCGGTGCTGACCGTGGTGCTGGCGCTGCTGTCGCTCGATCGCTATGTCGGCACCAACTTCTTCACGAACGACTTCGGCGGCAACCCGATGATGTACGTGAACCTGATCTGGATCTGGGGTCACCCGGAGGTTTACATCCTGATCCTGCCGGCGTTCGGCATCTTCTCGGAGGTGACCTCGACGTTCTCGGGCAAGCGGCTGTTCGGCTACACCTCGATGGTCTACGCCACGGTCGTCATCACCATCCTGTCGTACCTGGTGTGGCTGCACCACTTCTTCACGATGGGCTCGGGCGCCAGCGTCAACTCGTTCTTCGGCATCACCACGATGATCATCTCGATCCCGACGGGCGCGAAGATGTTCAACTGGCTGTTCACCATGTATCGGGGGCGCATCCGGTTCGAGCTGCCGATGATGTGGACCATCGCCTTCATGCTGACCTTCGTGATCGGCGGCATGACCGGCGTGCTGCTGGCGGTCCCGCCGGCCGACTTCGTGCTGCACAACAGCCTGTTCCTGGTCGCGCACTTCCACAACGTGATCATCGGCGGCGTGGTGTTCGGTGCGTTCGCCGGCATCGTCTACTGGTTCCCGAAGGCGTTCGGCTTCAAGCTCGACCCGTTCTGGGGCAAGATCTCGTTCTGGAGCTGGGTGGTCGGCTTCTATCTCGCCTTCATGCCGCTCTATGTGCTCGGCCTGATGGGCGTGACCCGCCGGCTGCGGGTGTTCGACGATCAGAGCCTGCAGATCTGGTTCGTTCTGGCCGCCATCGGCGCGGGCCTGATCGCCATCGGCATCGGCTCCTTCCTGATCCAGATCGCCGTCAGCATCCTGCGGCGCGAGCAGCTGCGCGACGTCACCGGCGATCCGTGGAACGCCCGCACCCTGGAATGGGCGACGTCGTCGCCCCCGCCGGACTACAACTTCGCCTTTACACCGATGGTGCACAACACCGATGCGTGGTGGGAGATGAAGCGCGCCGGCTACAAGCGTCCGCTGACCGGCTTCAAGCCGATTCATATGCCGAGCAACACCGGCACCGGCATCATCCTAGCCGGTCTCGCCACTGCGGCTGGTTTCGGCCTGATCTGGTACATCTGGTGGCTGGCGGCGCTGGCCTTCATCGCGCTGCTCGCCGTCGCGATCGGTCATACGTTCAACTATCACCGCGACTACCACATCCCGGCCGAGGAAGTGGTGCGGGTCGAGGAAGAGCGGACCCGTCTGCTCGCTGCGGGAGCCAAGTGATGAGTGTCGCGGTCGCCAATCCGAAGGACGCGGATCCGATCTTCTACGTCGTCGATGAGCACGCCCATCCGGAAGGTTCGAGCACCATGCTCGGCTTCTGGATCTATCTGATGAGCGACTGTCTCATCTTTGCGATCCTGTTTGCCACCTATGGGGTGCTGGGCAGCAACTACGCGGCCGGGCCGGCGCCGAAGGATCTGTTCGACCTGAAGCTCGTCGCGGTCAACACCACAATGCTGCTGCTGTCGTCGATCACCTACGGCTTCGCCATGCTGACGATGGAGAAGCGCCAGGTCGGCGCCACCCAGATGTGGCTGGCGATCACCGGCCTGTTCGGTCTCGCCTTCCTCGGCATCGAACTCTACGAGTTTCACCACATGATCCATGAAGGCGCGACGCCGCAGCGCAGCGCCTTCCTGTCCTCGTTCTTCACCTTGGTCGGCACACACGGTCTGCACGTCACCTTCGGCATCGTCTGGCTGGTGACGCTGATGGTGCAGGTCGGCCGGATGGGACTGATCGAGGCGAACCGCCGCCGCCTGATGTGCCTGAGCATGTTCTGGCACTTCCTGGACGTGGTCTGGATCGGCGTCTTCACCTTCGTGTACCTGCTGGGAGTGCTGCGATGAGCATCAACAATCCGCCCGTCGACGCGCACGGCCAGGACCATCACGGCCATCCCGATGCGCATGCGCACGGCTCGCTGAAGAGCTATCTGATCGGCTTCTGCCTATCTGTGGTGCTTACCGCGATTCCGTTCTGGCTGGTGATGAGCGGCGCGATTGCCGACAAGTCGGTCACCGGTCTGATCATCATGGCGTTCGCGGCGGTGCAGATCGTCGTGCACATGATCTACTTCCTGCACATGAACACCTCGTCCGAGCAGGGCTGGACCATGATGGCGCTGATCTTCACCATCGTGATGGTGGTGATCGCGCTGGCCGGGTCGCTGTGGGTGATGCACCATCTGGTCACCAACATGATGCCGGTCCACAACATGGCCCCTCCGAAGTGAGCGAACCGGGGATCGTGGCCTCGGACGACGTGCGGACTGGCGGGGACAGCCCCGCGCGCCGGCCGTCGCTGTGGCTCACGATCCCGGCGCTGCTCGGTGTCGTCCTGTTGATCGCTCTCGGCGTCTGGCAGGTCGAACGGCGGGCCTGGAAGCTGGCGCTGATCGACCGGGTGGAGGCGCGTATCCACGCTGCGCCGGCGCCGCTGCCGTCAGCGGAGACGTGGCCGTCGATCAATTCGGCCAATGATGAATATCGCCGCGTCACGGCGATCGGCCAATTCCAGCACGATCGTGAAACGCTGACGACGGCTGTCGCCGAAGCCGGCGGCGGATTCTGGGTCATCACCCCGCTGCGCATGGCGGACGGCCGCACGGTTCTGGTCAATCGCGGCTTTGTCCTTCCCGAGCAGCGCGACCGCGCCTCGCGGCAGGCCGGCGAGCCGGGCGGGCAGGTGACGGTCACCGGCCTGCTGCGCACCACCGAGCCGAAGGGCGGATTTCTTCGCCATAATGCCCCGGCTGAAGATCGCTGGTACTCGCGGGACGTGCAGGCGATCGCGGCTGCGCGTGGTGTCCAGGACGCTGCGCCGTTCTTCGTCGACGCCGACGCTTCGCTCAATGCACCGGGACAACCGGTCGGCGGGCTGACCGTGGTGCAGTTCCCCAACAACCACCTGACCTATGCGCTCACGTGGTTTTGCCTGGCCTTTATGCTGATCGGCTGGCTTGTTGTGGCCTTCGGTGGCGAATATCTCCGGGGTGCCCGCGCCGGCCGCCGATCGGGCGGCGGGCGACAATCCCCCCCGACAGGACGCAATGCTGGACCGATCGCCGAGCATCGCTGACGACAAGTTCGACCGGCGCGCGAGCACCGGCGACGCGTCCGTGCCCGGCCGGGCCTCCGCCGACGATCCTCTCCTGCCGCTCGGCACCTCCACCCCCGACGACGAAACCGACCGCAAGAACATGTCGCTGCTGATTCAGCTGCGCTGGACGGCGGTGGTCGGGCAGATCGTGACGATCGCCGGGGTGCATCTGTGGCTCGGCGCGCCGCTGCCGGTGGTGCCGATGGGGGCCGTCATTCTCGGGCTGGTGGCGCTCAACATCGCCAGCCTGATGTGGATGCGCTACCGCTTCGCCATCAGCAACCACGATCTGCTCGTCGCGCTGATCCTCGACGTGGTGGCGCTGACGGCGCAGCTCTATCTCAGCGGCGGCGTCACCAATCCGTTCACCTCGTTGTATCTGCTGCAAGTGACGCTCGGTGCGGTACTGCTCGACAGCCGCTCCAGCTGGTCGCTGGTCGCCGTGGTGTTCACCGCCTTCATCTGGCTCACCGAGGCGTCGCGTCCGCTGGTGCTGCCCGAATGGGCGGGCGATCCGGTCAATCTGCGGGTCGCCGGCATGCTGCTCGGGTTCGCGCTCAACGCCGTGCTGCTGGTGGTGTTCGTCACCCGCATCCATCGCAATCTGCGCGAACGCGACGCGCATCTGGCGGCGCTACGTCAGCACGCGGCGGAGCAGGATCACATCGTGCGGATGGGGCTGCTGGCGTCCGGCGCCGCGCACGAGCTGGGCACGCCGCTGGCGTCGGTGTCGGTGATTCTCAGCGACTGGCGGCGGATGCCGGCGCTGACCGGCAATCGCGAACTCACCGAAGATCTTGCCGAGATGGAGACGGCGCTGAAGCGCTGCCAGTCGATCGTCACCGGCATTCTGGTCTCGGCCGGCGAGGCTCGTGGTGAGGGATCTTCACCCACCACGGTGGCCGAATTCCTCGAAGCGCTGGCCGAAGAGTGGCGCAACGCGCGCAGCCGCACCACATTGCATGTGGTGAACGCGTTCGGCGAGGATCTGCCGATCGTGTCGGACGTGACGCTGAAGCAGGCGGTGTTCAACGTGCTCGACAACGCCTTCGAAGTGTCGCGCTACTGGATCGAACTGCTGGCCGAGCGCGAGGGCGACAATCTGGTGTTGTCGATCAGCGATCGCGGGCCCGGTTTCTCGAAGGACATGCTGGCGCAGCTCGGCAAGCCGTATCAGTCGAGCAAGGGACGGGCCGGCGGCGGCCTCGGCCTGTTCCTGGTGATGAACGTGGTGCGCAAGCTCGGCGGCTCGATGACGGCCGAAAACCTCCGCAACCGCGGCGCCAAAGTGAAGCTGGTGCTGCCGCTCTCGACACTCGCGATCGGACAGGATTTTGACTGACACCGACCAACACACCGATGAACGCACCGATACCGAAGACCGCTCGCTGCTGATCGTCGAAGACGACGCCGGCTTCGCCAGGACGCTGAAGCGCTCGTTCGAACGGCGCGGCTACGCGGTGGTGCATGCCTCGACTATCGAGGAGGTGCGTGACGCGCTCGAGGACCGCTCGTTCGGCTATGCGGTGGTCGATCTCAAGCTCGGCGTCGCGTCGGGTCTCGCCTGCGTCGAGCTGCTGCACGCGCAGGATCCGGAGATGCTGATCGTGGTGCTCACCGGCTTCGCCAGCATCGCCACCGCGGTCGAGGCGATCAAGCTCGGCGCCTGCCACTATCTGGCCAAGCCGTCCAACACCGACGACATCGAGGCCGCGTTCCGCAAGGCCGAGGGCAATGCCGACATCGCGCTGGCGAGCCAGCCGACCTCGATCAAGACGCTGGAATGGGAACGCATCCACCAGACGCTGATCGACAGCGAGTTCAATATTTCCGAAGCGGCACGCCGGCTCGGCATGCACCGCCGCACCCTCGCGCGCAAGCTGGAGAAGCGGCAAGTCCGCTGATTATCGCTTGAGCCGCCGCTTTCCCGGCGTAATCATAGGCCACCCGTTCCGGTCGGTAAGGCCAGTCTCCAGACGGAACCCCGCGATCAAGCGCGGCTGGCCCTCAAATGCGCAGCCGCGCCAGCTCATTTCGGTGACCTTTCATGTTCAAATCCCGCAGGTTTGTTATCAGCGTCGCCGCCGCGGCCGGCATCATCACCATTCCCATGCTGTCGGCGCTGGCGCTGCAGCGGACGCCGTCGGCGCAGCCCGATCTCGATCTGATCGGCGGCGTCATCGGCCTCGTCGAGCGCGCCTATGTGCATCCGGTCGGCGCCGACGACCTGACCAAGGACGCCCTCAAGGGCATGCTGAACCGGCTCGATCCGCATTCGGACTACATGGACGAGAAGGAATTCAAGGACATGCAGACCGACATGGCGGGCCAGTTCGGCGGCCTCGGCATGCAGATCTCGGGGCAAGGCGGTGTGCCCAAGATCGTCGCGCCGATCGACGGCACGCCGGCCGCCCGCGCCAAACTCGAGCCGGGCGACGATATTATCAAGGTCGGCGATACCTCGACCCAGGGCATGAGCCTGCGCGAAGTCGTCGACATGCTGCGCGGCACCCCCGGCTCGAAGGTGACGATCACCATTCTGCGCGGCAAGGAGCCGCCGTTCGACGTTACCCTGACGCGCGAGATCATCAAGGTCGCGTCGGTGAAATCGGAGCTCAAGCCCGACGGCATCGGCTATGTGCGCATCAGCCAGTTCGGCAACGACACCTCGGACGGCTTCAAGAACGCGCTGACCAAGCTCAAGAGCGACTCCAAGGACGGGCTGAAGGGGCTGGTGATCGATCTGCGTCAGGATCCCGGTGGCCTGCTCACCGCCGCGGTCGATGTTGCCGGCAATCTGCTCGACGGCGGCACCGTGGTGTCGATCCGCGGCCGTCAGCCCGACGATCAGCGCGTGTTCAGCGCGCCGTCCAAGGGCGACATGCTGCCCGGCGTTCCGGTGGTGGTGCTGATCAACGGCGCCTCGGCTTCGGCGTCGGAAATCGTCGCCGGCGCGCTGCAGGACCGCAAGCGCGGCACCGTGATGGGCACGCAAAGCTTCGGCAAGGGCTCGGTGCAGACCGTGATCCCGATCAAGGGCCGCGGCGCGGTCCGCCTGACCACGGCGCTGTACTACACGCCGTCCGGCCGCTCGATCCAGGACGACGGCATCACGCCGGACATCGTGCAGGAGGCGCCGAAGGATCAGCAGATCGCCGGCGGTGCGATGCTGCGCGAAGGCGCGCTGCGCGGCGCCATCGCTAATCCGGGCCAACTCGGCAGCGACGGCAAACCCGGTGCTGCCAAGACCAAGGCATCCGGCGCCGCGACTGACAAGCCGGCGGCATCGTCGCCGCCGATCAAGGCCGATCTGATCGGTAAGCCCGAGGATTCCCAGCTCAACGCCGCGATCGCCTATCTGGGCAAGCGCGCCGACAACGACAACGGCGCCGTAAAGGCGCAGTAGGCTCGTTAGCTTCCGATCTTTTCACTTGTTTACGTCATGGCCGGGCTTGTCCCGGCCATGACGAGGGGATGAGGTTGTCCTAGCGCCGTCGCTCCTCCGATGAAGAGCGTTCAGCGATCGCCATCCGCCCAAAAATCACGCAATTGCTGCCTAATTCGTAGCGACCTTCGAACAAGAGGTTGTGCGCCCGGAGACAAGTTTTTTCGCGGCGCACGGTCTTAGCTCCCCGACGGTTCGGAACATGGCCTCCGCCATGCACCATCGAAGGAGCGATCGAATGGTCAAGTTGCCTATTCCCGGATTTCGGAGCCTGACGGGCGCCGCGCTGATGGGCGCGCTGGTGCTGGTCGGCTTTGCGGTGCCGAAGCCGGCGGACGCCGCACCGGCCGCCTGCGCGGCGCTGCAGGAGAAGTACCCCGACTGGAAGGGCAAGACCCTCGTCAGCGCCATCAACCCGCATACGCCGGGCTACGAGTCGATTGATCCGAAGGACCCGACCAAGTACGTCGGCTATGATATCGACCTCGGCGAAGCGATCGGCGACTGCCTCGGCTTTAAGCTGACCTACAAGGCCGTGACGTTCGCGGCGCTGTTGACGACGCTGGCGAGCGGCCAGGCCGACATCGTCATCTCCGATATCTACGCCACCGAAGAGCGCGCCAAGGCCGCCGACTTCATCACCTACTCCAAGGTGTTCGACGGCGTTTTGGTCGCCAAGGGCAATCCGAAGAAGATCACCGGCATCGACACCTCGCTGTGCGGCACTGCCGCGGCCGAGAACACCGGCTATGTCGAAGTGCCGCTGATCCAGGCGCTGGCCCCGGAGTGCAAGAAGCTCGGCAAGCCGGAGCCGACCATCCAGCTCTACGACAACAACGCCAACTGCATCCAGGCGATCCTCGCCGGCCGCGCCGACACCTACATCAACGACGTCAACACCGTCGACAACGCCGTGAAGGCCTACCCGGACAAGCTCGAAAAGGCGATCGCGGTGACGATCCCCTATCAGGTCGGTATCGGCGTGCCGAAGGACAAGCCGAAGTTCCGCGATGCCGTGAAAGAGGCACTGACCGAGATCTACAAGTCCGGTGATCAGCTCGCGCTCTTGAAGAAGTGGAAGCTCGACCCCGAGAACCTGATCGAGCCGGGCCTGCTGGTCGTCAAGTAATCGTCATCCCGTAGGGTGGGCGCAGGCGCCAAGCGCTGTGCCCACCATTCGGCCTCGCGAAAAACTGGTGGGCACGCTGCGCTTTGCCCACCCTTCGACTAAGCAGGGATTCCGCCGCCATGGAGCTCTTCCTCCATTATCTGACCATGCCCTACATGATCCAGGGCGTCGAGGTGACCCTGCAGGTCACCGCCCTTGGTCTCGGCGGCGGATTGATCCTCGGTACGATCCTGGCGGGGATGCAGCTCAGCCGCTTTCGGCTGCTGTCGTCCGCCGCCCGGATCTACACCGTCATCTTCCGTGGCACGCCGCTGATTCTGCAGATGGTGTTCGCCTACGACGCGCTGCCGCATATCGGCATCAAGCTTCCTGCTATTCTGGCGGCCGGCCTCGCCCTGGCCTGTAACGAAGCGCCCTTCATAGCCGAGATGCTTCGCGCCGGCGTACTCGGCGTCGAGAAGGGGCAAATCCTCGCCGGTCAGGCGCTCGGCATGACGCCGGGCATCCTGATGCGCCGGATCATTGCCCCGCAAGCAATCCGCACGATGATCCCGGCATTCGGCAACGAGGCCGTCAGCGCCTTGAAGAACTCGTCGCTCGCCTCGGTGATCGCCGTCCAGGAGCTGACGCTGCGCTCGACGCAGCTGGCGTCCTCGACCTTCGACTTCTTCTCGATCTTTTTCGCCTCCGGCCTGATCTACCTGCTGCTGACCACCGCGATCTCGGTGATCCAGATCTTCCTGGAGTGGCTGTTCGATCTCGATCGCACCTCCAAGCAGGTCAAGCTGATGCGCTTTCTGCCGTGGTATCGCGCCCAGGGGCTCGACGACCCGCTGCAGGACAACGAACCCGCGCCGGAGATCCTGCCGGATGACGGCGTCGCCGAATTGCCGCCGCCGCGGCTGCCGCCGGCGATCGATCATGCGGCGCGCGCGGCCGCGCTGGCCCGCAACGAGGTCGCCGTCGCGGTGAAGGCGCTGCGCAAGAATTACGACGCGCATGTCGTGCTCGACGGTGTCGATATTGCCGTGCGCAATGGCGAAGTCATCGCGCTGCTCGGCCCGTCCGGCTCGGGCAAGAGCACGCTGCTGCGCTGTATCAACAATCTCGAGACGTGGAACGACGGCACCATTGAGGTCGGCGGCCGCCGGCTCGGCTTCAATCATCTTGGCCGGCCGCTGTCGCCGCGCATGGCCGCGCAGGCGCGCGCCGAAGTCGGCGTCGGCATGGTGTTTCAGCAGTTCAATCTGTTCGGCCATCTCACCGCCAAGGAGAATATCGCCGGCCCGCTGCGCTGGGTCCACGGCGTCGCCCCGGACGAAGCCGAGCGCCGCGCGCTGGCGCTGCTCGAACGCGTCGGCCTGTCGCATCGTGCCGATGCGCTGCCGCGGCATCTGTCCGGCGGCCAGCAGCAGCGCGTCGCCATCGCCCGCGCCATTGCGCCGAATCCGAGTGTGCTGCTGCTCGACGAACCGACCTCTGCGCTCGATCCCGAACTCGTCAACGAGGTGCTGGAAGTGATCCGCCGCCTCGCAGTCGAGGACGGCCTCACCATGATCATCTCGACGCATCAGCTGCGCTTCGCCAGCGAAGTCGCCGACCGCGTGGTGCTGCTCGCCGGCGGCGCGATCATCGAGGAAGGCCCGGCCGACCGGGTGCTCAACCATCCGAAAAATCCGGTCGCGCAACGCTTCCTCAGCGCCATGGAGGCCGAGGTCTGATGGCCGAATTCTGCTCTCTCACTTTCTTCCCGTCGAGGATCTCAGCATGAAGCATCATCTGCTCCCGGTGTCGCCCAAGACCGTCCACTGGGGCTATTTCAGCAAGGTGGTGGCGCCGGCGCTGACGCTGAAATCCGGCGACCGCGCCACCATCGAGACGCTGACGCATCATGCGAACGACGACTATGAGCGCATGATCGAGGGCGATGCCGGCGCCGAAAGCGTGTTCAAATGGACCCGCGAGCACAAGGCAGTGGCGCGCCGCGGCTCGGGCCCGACCGAAGGCCCCTTCATCCGCGGTTCGGGCGAAGGCGTCGGCGTGCATCTGCTCACCGGGCCGGTGGCGATCGAGGGCGCCGAGCCGGGCGACGTGCTCGAAGTGCGTATCCTCGACGTGCGCCCGCGCCCGGCCTGCAAGGCGTGTCACGCCGGCAAGTGCTTCGGCTCCAACGTCGCGGCGAACTGGGGTTTCCACTATCACGATCTGATCGAGGAGCCGAAGCCGCGCGAGGTGATTACCATCTTCGAGCTCGACACCTCGGGCGAGCCGTTCGCCAGGGCCGTGTACAACTACGTCTGGACGCCGCAGACCGATCCGGACGGCATCGTGCATCCGACCATCGACTATCCGGGCGTGCCGGTCGACCACCGCACCATCATCAAGCGCGAGAACATCCTCAGCAACGTCAAGCTGCCGGCGCGGCTGCATTTCGGCACGATGGGGTTGGCGCCGTCCGAAGAGGATTTCGTCTCCTCGATCCCGCCGAGCTACACCGGCGGCAATATCGACGACTGGCGCGTCGGCAAAGGCGCCAAGATGTACTATCCGGTGGCGGTGCCGGGCGCGTTCTTCTCGGTCGGCGATCCGCACGCTGCGCAGGGCGACAGCGAGCTCGGTGGCACCGCGATCGAAACCTCGCTGACCGGCGATTTCGAATTCGTCCTGCACAAGAAGAACGATCTCGGCGGCACCCCGCTCGAAGGCCTTACGCATCCGATGCTGGAGACGCCGGATGCCTGGTCGGTCTATGGCTTCACCTATCCCAACTATCTGGCGGAACTCGGCGCCAACGCGCAGCTCGACATCGCCAACCACTCCAGCCTCGACCGCGCCATGCGCGACGCTTTCCGCAAGATGCGCCGCTTCCTGATGACGGTGCATAAGCTCAGCGAGGACGAGGCGATCTCGCTGATGTCGGTCGGTGCCGATTTCGGCGTCACCCAGGTGGTCGACGCCAATTGGGGCGTACACGGCACGATCCGCAAGAACGTGTTCCGCTGCGACTAGGTCTGGCGCCGTCGCGATGAGTCGGCTGGTGGTGGGGCAGTGCGCCGTCTGCTTCGGGATGGCACGGGGGTTGCTTGGTTTCGGCCAGGAAGGCCGAACCATGAGTCTGCGTCCCTATTCCAGCGAGTCCTATTGTGAAGGCGAGCGTCCCGAAGCCTGGCGCGACGTTCTCGCTTCGCTCGGCTTGCAGCCGGCTGCGGCTGCAACCAGCCATGCCGGCCACGCCACCGCGGTCCGCCGCAGTTCCGACGGTGTGACGCTGGCGACGCTGTCGGCCGGCCCGCAGGCGGTGGCGGCTCACGCCGACGCGCATGGCGACCATCCGCTGGTGCTGCTGCCGCTCGAGGACGGCGTGTCGCTGAAAACTGCTGCCGGGCATCAGATCATCGCCGCCGGGCATCTGTTGCTGTTGCCGCAGGCGAATGGCTGGAACCTGTCGTTTCCGCGCGACCTCCGCGCGGTGGTGCTTGCCGTGTCATGCGATGCGGCGCGCAGCCGGACGACGCTGCCGCGGCTCACCGAGGTGCAGCAGATCGCGCCGAGCGGCTTCGGCGAGATGTTCGTGCGGATGCTGGAAAGTGCCGCGCGCCATCTCGAAGCGCTGTCCGATGCCGAGTGGCCGGCGGCCGCGCAAGGCCTCGCCGATCTGCTGCCGGCCCTGATGCGGCAGGCGCCAGCGAGCCATGATCTCACCGCCGGCAGCGCCAGCAAGGCCGCGACGTTGCAGCGGCTGTGTCAGGCGATCGAACGCCGGCTCGACGATCCGGATCTGACGCCGGCGAAGGTTGCGGCCGCCGAGGGCATCTCGGAACGCTACCTGCAAAAGCTGTTCGGCGGCACCGGCTCCAGCTTCACGCATTACTTGCGCGAACGCCGGCTGCAGCGGACCTGCGCGGATCTCGCCAATCCGGCCGAGGCACATCACTCGATTTCCGAAATCGCATTCCGCGCCGGCTTCAACGATTCGGCGCATTTCAGCCGCGCCTTCCGCCATCGCTTCGGCGTATCGCCCCGCGAATATCGCCAGGCCGAAGCCGAGCGTCATGCCGCAACCGCAGCGGCCGCCGCGCAGCGCGGGTGGCCGCAGCAGGCACTGGTGCAACTGCGCAATCAGCCGACCGCCCCGGCGATGCGGCGTCCGGTCGCCGACTTCCCGGCATCGGAGTTCTGCGCCGAGACGACGCCGCAACATCATCATCTCGCGGCCGACGCCTCGCGCGTGCATTGGGGCTATTTCAGCCGCTCGCTGGCACCGCAGATCGAGATCGCGTCGGGCGACACCATCACGATCGAGACGCTGACCCAGCACGCCTCCGACGATCCCGAGCGGATGATCAGCCGCGATGCCGGCGCCGAGAGCGTGTTTCACTGGACGCACGACCAGAAGAACGTCGATCGCCGCGGCGCCGGTCCGCTCGATGCCTCGATCTACGGCCGCGGCGCCGGCGAAGGCTTTGGCGTGCACATCTGCACCGGGCCGGTCGCCGTGAAGGATGCGCAGCCTGGCGACGTGCTGGAAATCCGTATCCTCGACATCGTGCCGCGCGCCAGCCGCAATCCCGACTTCAAGGGCCGGGTGTTCGGCAGCAGCGTCGCGGCGTGGTGGGGCTATCACTACAAGGAATTTCTCGCCGAGCAGCATTCCCACGAGGCGGTGACGATCTACGAGATCTTCGCCGACGACGCGGCGCCTTATGCGCGCGCGGCCTACTCGTATCGTTGGGCTCCGCAGGTCGATCCGTTCGGCACGGTGCATACCACCTACGATTATCCGGGCGTGCCGGTGCAGCCGTCGTCGGTACGGCGGCGGCACGACGTGCTCGACGGCGTGCGCATTCCGCTGCGGCCCCATTTCGGCGTCATCGCGCTGGCGCCGCGCGAGGCCGATTTCGTCGACTCGGTGCCGCCGGCTTACTTCGGCGGCAATCTCGACAATTGGCGGCTCGGCAAGGGCTCCACCGTGTACTTGCCGGTGTCGGTGCCGGGCGCGCTGCTGTCGGTCGGCGATCCGCACGCCGCGCAGGGCGACGGCGAACTCGGCGGCACCGCGATCGAATGCTCGATGACCGGCACGTTCGAGGTGATCCTGCACAAGAAGGGTGAGTTCGCCGACAAGCCGTTCGCCGATCTGACCTATCCGCTGATCGAGACCGCGACCGACTGGGTGCTGATGGGCTTCAGCCACCCCAACTATCTGGCCGAATTCGGCGCCAAGGGGCAGAGCGAGGTCTACGCCACCTCGTCGCTCGATCTCGCCATGAAGGATGCGTTCCGCAAGATGCGGCGCTTCCTGATGAGCATCAAGGGCCTAACCGAGGACGAGGCGATCGCGCTGATGTCGGTCGCGGTCGACTTCGGCGTCACCCAGGTGGTGGACGGCAATTGGGGCGTCCACGCCATTCTCAGCAAACAGGTGTTCGCCGACGCGCGCGCCTGATCTCCATCTCCATGAAAGGCCTGTCTTGAAATTCCATATGATCCCCGGCGGACCGAAGCCGGTCGCGCCGTTCAGCCACGCCGTCGAAACCGACGGCTTCGTCTTCGTCACCGGCCAGATGCCGGACACGCCACAGGCCCCGGGCGTGCTGCCGGACGGCATCGTGGCGCAGACGCGCGCCGTAATGGAGAATCTGGGTGTCGTGCTCGCCGGCCTGAACCTCGGCCTCGAGCACATCGTGATGAGCCGGATCTATCTCACCGAGTTCAAGCGCGACTACGCCGAGATGAACGAGACCTATCGCAGTTACTTCCCCGAAGGCCGTCTGCCGGCGCGCACCTGCGTCGGCGTTACCGGGCTCGCCTACGACGCGCTGATCGAGATCGATCTGGTCTGCCGTCGGCCGGAGTGAGGCCTACACCGGCCCGGCGGCGCGCACCTGCAACGTAGCTCCTGGCTCGCCGGCGTGGGCGAGCCCGCTGAAGTCGAAGGCTTCGCCGCGGATCTCCGACAAGGTCGCCAGCGCCCGGTCACGGTCGCCCTCCAGCAATTGACGGAAATGCGTTTCTGCGGCGTTCGGCTTGCGCTGCCGGATCGCCTTCAAGGTCGATGCCATCAGATCGGCCGAGAGCAGCCGGATGTCGCGGGTCTGATAGTCTAGCGGCGATTTCCAGATCATCGTCCACACCGTCTGATTGGCGAGGTCGGTGAGCAGCTCCACCAGCAGCTCGTTGCCGGAGCCGCGGGCGACGGTCTTGACCGCGCGCGTCGTCGTCCGCGCGAATGCGATCGCATCGTCGATGTCGACCTGTGCTTTCAGCTCGTCACAACGCCGCGCCAACGTGTCGATGTAGCTCTCGACCGGTGAGGTCGCCATGGTGCGCACCGCCAGTGCCGACAACGCGGTGCGAACGTTGAACAGGTCCGCGACCGATTTCAGCGACACCGGTTTGATGTAGGCGCCGCGGCGCGGCAGCAGTTCGACCAGCCGCCGGCGTTCGAGAATGCGGATCGCCTCGCGGATCGGACCGCGGCTGACGCCGAATTCCTGCGCCAGCTCGATCTCGACCAGCCGCGCGCCAGCCTTGCGCTTGCCAGACACGATCTCGGCGCCGAGCTCTTCGGCCACCTGGTCGGGCAGCGTGCGCGGCGCGAAACGCCGTTCGGTCGGGCCCTGCTTCGCAGCCATCGGACTGCGATACGTCGCTGCCAAAACATCCTCCGTCGGTGCTTCCGTGGCGCGGGACAAAGTAGCGCGATCGTCAATTGTTGACAATCGACAATCTGTGCCGTTTGATGCCGGTGTCGCGCGGCGAAATCGGCGCCAAGCCGAAAGCGTGACGAACCGCGGCCCTGAGCCGCGGATGGGAGGATGACAATGGCGACCATCGAAGCGCCGGCCCGTTGCCGGTCAGGCCGAAAGGCCGACATCGAGTGCTTCGACGTCGAGTGTCTGCCCGCGTACGTCCTACGCCGGGCTCACCATCCTTTGCATTGTCGCGGCGAATGACGGGGCTGCTCGAACCCCACACGTCGCGGTTTTCTTCGCCGCCGCACGCGCGCCCGGCAACCGGCGCGCGGCCGCTGCTCGAGGTCCGCAATCTGTCGCTGTCGTTCACGACGGCGCATGGCGCGCTTCCCGTCACCCGCAATGTGAGCTTTTCGATCGCGCCGGGTGAGCGCGTCGGCCTGGTCGGCGAAAGCGGCTGCGGCAAGACCGTCACCGGGCTGTCGCTGCTGCGGCTGCTGCCGACGCATTCGGCCCGCATCGAAGGCGACGTGCTGTTCGACGGCACCGACCTGTTGAAGTTGTCGCCGCGGCGGGTGCGCGCGGTCCGCGGCCGCGACATCGCGATGATCTTCCAGGAGCCGATGAGCGCGCTCGATCCGGTGTTCACGGTCGGCGATCAGATCAGCGAGGCCTATCGGATTCATTTTCCGGCCAGCAAGGCGGAAGGCCGCGAGCGCGCCATCGCGGCGCTGCGCGAGGTCGGCATTCCGGCGCCGGAGCGGCGCTGCGACGAATATCCGCATCAGCTGTCGGGCGGCATGCGCCAGCGCGTGATGATCGCGATGGCGCTGATCTGCAAGCCGAAGCTGCTGATCGCGGACGAGCCGACAACCGCGCTCGACGTCACCGTGCAGGCGCAGATCACCGATCTGCTCCGCTCGCTGAGCGAGCGCACCGGCACCGCACTGATCTTCATCACCCACGACCTCGGCGTCGTCGCCGAGACCTGCACCCGCATGATCACGATGTATGCCGGCGAAGTCGTCGAGGACGCGCCGGTCGACGAGGTTCTGACCCGTCCGCGCCATCCCTACACATCGGGGCTTCTGCGCTCGCTGCCCGGACTGAGCCAGCGCCGCGGCGTGCTGTCGTCGATTCCCGGCCGTGTCCCGTCGCCACAGGCGATGCCGGCCGGCTGCCGCTTCCGCTCGCGCTGTGCGCACGCCGTGCCGGGCTGCGAACAGGAGCAGCGCATGATTCCGCTGACGCAGAATCACGCCGCGCGTTGCTGGCGTGCGCCCGAACTGGAATTGCCGGGAGCGGTGAACTGATGGCCGCTCCGCAGCGTGATGTTTCCGAAGCCGGCATTCTGGCGGTGCGCGATCTGCGCATCCTGTTTCCGTCACGCGACGGCCGCGACACCGTCAAGGCGATCGACGGGATGGATTTCGCTGTGCAGGCCGGCGAGACCTTCGGGGTGATCGGCGAATCCGGCTCGGGCAAGACGACGCTCGGCCGCGCGCTGGTGTCGCTGCTGCGGCCGACCGAAGGTCAGATCCTGCACGACGGCGCCGACCCGGAGAAGCTCGGCACGCGCGCGTTCCGCCAGCATCGCCGCGACTATCAGATCATTTTTCAGGATCCCAACGCCGCGCTCAATCCGCGGATGACGATCATCGACAGCGTGGTGGAGCCGCTGGAGATATTGCGCGAGGGCGACGCGGCGTCGCGGCGCAGGCGCGGCATCGCGATGCTGGAGCGGGTCGGGCTCGCCGCCGAGGCGGCTGACCGCTATCCGCATCAATTGTCCGGTGGGCAGAAGCAGCGCGTCAACATCGCGCGCGTGCTGATGCTGCGGCCCAAGGTGATCGTCTGCGACGAGGTGGTGGCGGCGCTCGACGTCTCGATCCGCGGCGACGTGCTCAATCTGTTCGCCGATCTGCAGCGCGAATTCGGCCTGACCTACGTGTTCATCACCCACGACATCTCGGTGGTGTCGCATATCTCCGACCGCATCGCGGTGACCTATCTCGGCAAGCTGATGGAGCTCGGCCCCGCCGAAGACGTCATCGAGCGGCCGCTGCATCCCTATACACGCGCGCTGCTGTCGGCCGAGCCGATCCCGCTGCCGTCGCACCTGCGGGTCGATCGCCGCATCATTCTCGAAGGCGAGATCCCGAGTCCCGTCGCGCCGCCGTCGGGCTGCCGTTTTCGCACGCGCTGTCCGTCGGTGCAGCCGCGCTGTGCCGGGGAGGTGCCGTCCTGGCGCGAGGTCCGGCCCGGGCATCGCGTCGCCTGTCATTTCGCCACGGCCGAAGGGCCGCCGCCGAACAATCAGCCGGCGCAAGCCGCATCCTAATCACATCGGGAGGACAACCATGCGCGTGTACGATCTGGGCGGACGAACCCTGCGACGCCGTGACATTCTGGCGCTGATCGGCGGCGGTGTTGCGGCCGGCGCGCTCGGCCTGCCGGCCCTGGCGCAGGAGCCCAAGAAGGGTGGCGTGCTGAAGGTCGCCGCGCCCGCCAATCCGTCGTCGCTCGATCCCGCGACCGGCGGCGCCGGCTCCGACCACAGCATTCTCTGGACCATGTATGACACGCTGGTGGAGTGGGACTACGACACGCTGAAGCCGAAGCCCGGCATGGCGAAATGGTCGTATCCCGATCCGAACACGATGGTGCTCGACATCAATCCGGGAATCCAGTTTCACGACGGCACCGCGATGGACGCCGAGGCGGTCAAGTTCAACCTCGACCGCAACCGCAGCGATCAGCGCTCCAACATCAAGCCGGATCTCGCCAGCATCGATCAGGTCGACGTCACCGGGCCGCTGCAGGTGACGCTGAAGCTGAAGAATCCCGACACGGCGTTGCCGGCGATCCTGTCGGACCGCGCCGGCATGATGGTGTCGCCCACCAACCTCAAGGCGCTCGGCAACGAGACCGATCGCAAGGCGGTCGGCGCCGGGCCTTGGAAGCTGGTGCGCTGGAACGACAACGAGATCATCGTGGTGACGCGCCACGAGAACTACTGGCGCAAGGGGCGGCCATATCTCGATGGCATCGAGTTCAACATCATCACCGAGAACGCCACCGCGCTGCGCTCGGTGGTGGCCGGCCAGAACGACATGGCGTTCCAGCTGCCGGCGCGCCTCAAGCCGGTGATCGAGCGCGCCAAGGACCTGACCATGGTCTCTTCGCCGACGCTGTATTGCATCCAGGTGTATTTCAACTACGCGCGGGCGCCGCTCGACAATCTCAAGGTCCGCCAGGCCATCAACTTCGCGTTCGATCGCGAAACCTTCGTCAAGGCGGCGCTGAGCGGGCTCGGCGAGCCGGCGCGGATGACGCTGCCGAGTTCGCACTGGGCGTTCAACAAGGAGGTCGCCAACACCTATCCGCACGACATAGCCAAGGCCAAGCAGCTGCTGGCGGAGGCCGGCTACAAGGACGGCATCGATCTGACGATCGGCGGCTACACCGATCAGGATTCGGTGCGCCGCGGCGAAGTCATTCAGGACCAGCTCGGCAAGGCAGGAATCCGGGTAAAATTCACCCGCGGCACCATCGCGGAAATCAGCGCGCAGTTCTTCGCCCAGGAGAAGAAGTTCGACCTCTTGGTGTCGGCCTGGACCGGGCGCCCCGATCCGAGCATGACCTACGGGCTCGGCTTCGATAAGGGCGCCTACTACAATGCCGGCCGCACCGCGGATCCGGAACTGTCGAAGCTGATCCAGGAGAGCCGCGCCAGCGAGGATCTCGCCAAACGCGCCGAAGTGTTCGCGAAGATCCAGCGCATCACCGTGGAGCAGGCACTGTCGGCCCCGCTAGCGTTCCAGTTCGAGCTCGATGCGCTGTCGTCCAAGGTGAAGGGCTTCAAGCCCAATCTGCTCGGCAAGCCGAAGTTTGAAAACATCTCTCTGGCGTGAGCCGTGCGACGAGCCGGAACAAGCCCATGTTGAATGCCGCACGACTTCACATCATCGGGCGCCGGCTGTTGCAGGCGATCCCGGTGGTGGTGCTGTCCACCTTCATCGTGTTCGGCTTGCTCAAGCTGGTGCCGGGCGATGTCGCGGTGACGCTCGCCGGCGACAACGCGTCGGAGCAGCGCATCGCCGAGATCCGCGAGCTGTACGGGTTGAACCAGCCGTTCCTGATGCAATACGGCTCGTGGCTGGCCAAGGCCGTGCAGGGCGATCTGTCGAATTCACTGGTGTCGAATGAATCGGTGCTGGCCTCGATCCAGCGCTGCCTGCCGCACACGCTGCTCATCGTGGTGCTGGCGCTGCTCACTGCGCTGATCATCGGCGTGCCGCTCGGCATCGCGGCGGCGACCAAGCCGGGCTCGTGGATCGACAGCATTGTGATGGCGATCGCGTCGCTGGGCGTCGCGGTGCCGAATTTCTGGCTCGGCATGCTGCTGGTGGCATTCTTCTCGCTCCAGCTCGGCTGGCTGCCCGCGACCGGCGCGGTGTCGTTCTTCAAGGACCCGTGGGCGTCACTCAGTCACGCCATTCTGCCCGCGCTGGCGCTCGCCTCGGGCGGCATAGCCGAAGTGGCGCGGCAACTGCGCTCGTCGCTGGTCGAGATCCTGTCGTCGCAGGCGGTGCGCACGCTGCACGCCAAGGGCTTGCCACCGTCGTCGATCCTGTGGCGCCACGGGCTGAAGAACGTCAGCGTCAATCTGCTGACGGTGATCAGCCTGCTGGCCAACCGGATGCTGGCCGCGACTGTGGTGGTCGAGGCGGTGTTCGCGATCCCCGGCATGGGCGGGTTGATCGTCAATGCCGCGATGCATCGCGACTTCCCGGTGGTGCAGGGCGTGGTGTTCACCATGGTGCTGATCGTGGTGGCGCTCAATCTGCTGACCGACATCCTCTACAGCGTGCTCGATCCGAGGATCGCCTCATGACCGACCTGGCGATGGCGGCGCCGCACCGGCCGCGGCGGATGCGCAAACTCGCGCGCTGGTTCGCGTCCGACATCCGCGGCGCGATCAGCCTGACGTTTCTGCTGGTGCTGTTCGTGGTGTCGGTGCTGGCGCCGTGGCTGTCGCCGTATGATCCGCTGGCGCAGGACGTCAACGCGTCGCTGGCGCCGATGTCGGCGGAGCACTGGCTCGGCGCCGACGACCTCGGCCGCGACACGCTCAGTCGGCTGATCTATGGCGGCATGGCGTCGCTGTATGCGAGCTTCCTGGCCGTCGCGATCGCGGTGCTGATCGGCGTGCCGGTCGGCGTGCTCGCCGGCTATCTCGGCGGCTGGGTCGACACTGTGATCAGCCGGGTGATCGATAGCTTCCTGTCCTTCCCCGCCATCGTGCTGGCAATCGCCGTCACCGGCGCGCTCGGCATCGGCCTCACCAACGGCATGATCTCGGTCGGCATCGTGTTCTCGCCGCAGCTCGCGCGGCTGGTCCGCGCGCGGACGCTGGTGGTGCGGCACGAGCTCTACGTCGATGCAGCGCGCTGCTTCGGCGGCTCGACCACGCGCATCCTGTGGCGGCACGTGCTGCCGAATGCGATCCAGCCGGTGATCGTGCAGGTGACGCTGCTGCTCGCCGCCGCGCTGCTCGCCGAGGCCAGCCTCAGCTTCCTCGGGCTCGGCATCCAGCCGCCGGATCCGAGCTGGGGCGCGATGCTGGCGCGCGCCTATCAGAACATGGAGATCGCGCCGGAGCAGATGTATCCGCCCGGACTGGCGATCCTGTTCACCGCGCTGGCTTACAACACGCTCGGTGAATCGCTGCGCGTCGCGCTCGACCCGACGATGAAGCGCAATTGAGACAAGCAAGAACAACAAGGACGACGACATGAGCGCCAGCGCGGCCGAAGCCGACTATCTTACCAAGTTGCACGATCTCTGGGCCAAGGCCTGGCCCAAGGGCCTGCCGACGCAGCCGAAATATCCCCACGGCGAAATCGCGTTGAGCGAATATCTGCGCGCATGGGCGAAGCGCGCGCCGGAGCGACCGGCCGTGATCTTCTACGGCCACGTCACCACTTATGCGGAGCTCGATCAGCTCAGCGACCGGTTCGCCGCGCTGCTGATGCAGAAGGGTGTGCGAAAGGGCGACCGCGTCGCGGTGTTCCTGCCGAACTGCCCGCAGTTTCACATCGTATTCTTCGGCATCCTCAAGCTCGGCGCGATCCATGTGCCGGTGAGCCCGCTGTCGCGCGCGTTCGAGCTGTCCTACGAACTTAACGACACTGATGCCGAAGTGATCGTAGCGCTCGATCAGCTCGCCCCGGTGGTCGATCAGGTGCGCGGCGAGACCAAGCTGCGCGAGGTGATCGTCACCAGCTTCGCCGACGTGATCCCTGCGACGCCGTCGATCCCGGTGCCGGACTCCGTCCGCGGCCCGCGCGTGGCTGTGGCCGGCGCAACCGATCTGCTGCCGACGCTGGCGGCAATGACTGCGCCGGAGCCGCTGCCGCCGGCCTCGCTCGACGACGTCGCGGCGCTGAACTACACCGGTGGCACGACGGGCATGCCGAAGGGCTGTGTCCATACGCAGGGCGACATGGTGTACACCGCCGCCGCCAATCACGGCATCTCGGTTGTCGCCGACGAGCACAGCGTGTTTCTGTCGTTCTTTCCCGAGTTCTGGATCGCCGGCGAGAATTTCGGCCTGATCTTCCCGCTGTTCGCCGGCGCCACGCTGGTGCTGCTGGCGCGCTGGGATGCGCTCGGCGTGCTGTCGGCGATCGATCGCTACAAGGTTGGCGTCACCGCGATGCCTGTCGACGGCGCGGTCGAGCTGATGGACCATCCGCGCTTCAAGGAGTTCGACCTGTCGTCGCTGAAGCAGGTGCGCGTCGTCTCCTTCGTCAAGAAGCTCAATCCGGACTATCGCAAGCGCTGGAAGGATCTCACCGGCACGATCCTCACCGAAGCCTCGTGGGGCATGACCGAGACCCACACATCGAACACCTTCACGGTCGGCTTCCAGCGCGATGATTTCGACCTGAACTCGCAGCCGATCTTCGTCGGCCTGCCGGTGCCGGGCGCCGAATTCAAGATCACCGACTTCGAAACCGGCGAGCTGGTGCCGCTCGGCAGCGAAGGCGAGATCCGGGTGCGGACGCCGTCGCTGCTGAAGAGTTACTGGAACAAGCCGGAGGCGACCGCGCAGTCCCTGGTCGACGGCTGGCTGCGCACCGGCGACATCGGCACCATCGATCCGCAGGGCTTTCTGCATTTCCTCGGCCGGCGCAAAGAGATGCTCAAGGTCAAGGGCATGAGCGTGTTTCCGCCGGAGATCGAAGCGCTGCTCGGCCAGCATCCCGCAGTGCTGGGCTCCGGCGTGGTCGGCCGCGACGATGCGGGCAAGGGTCAGGTGCCGGTGGCGTTCATCCAGCTCAAGCCGGAAGCCGAGGGCAGCATCACGCCGGCCGAGTTGCAGGCCTGGTGCGCCGAGCGGATGGCGGTCTACAAAGTGCCGGAGATCCGCATCATCGACGCCTTGCCGATGACTGCGACCGGCAAAGTGAAGAAGCAAGAACTCAACGCCGACGCGCGCTGATCGCGCGGCGGCGCTGCCGATGATTGGGATGAGGAAAGTCGCATGTCGTTTCGTAAGTTACTGATCGCCAACCGCGGCGAGATCGCGATCCGCATCGCGCGGGCCGCGGCCGATGCCGGGCTCGCCAGTGTGGCGATCTATCCGAATGACGATGCGGCGTCGCTGCATCTGCGCATTGCCGACGAGGCGCGCGAGATTCCGGGCCGCGGCGCAAGGGCTTATCTCGATATCGAGGCCGTGATTGAAGCCGCCAAGGCGGCGCATTGCGACGCGCTGCATCCCGGCTATGGCTTCCTCAGCGAGAACGCCGACCTGGCCCGGCGCTGCGCCGAGGAAGGTATCCGGTTCATTGGTCCGTCGCCCGAAGCCTTGAGGCTATTCGGTGACAAAGTTGCGGCACGGCAACTTGCCAAGAAGTCGGGAGTGCCAATCATTGCCGGCACCCAGGGGCCGTCGACGCTGGAGGACATCCAGGCATTTTTCGCCTCGCTCGGGGCCAATGCGGCGGTGATGATCAAGGCGATGGCCGGCGGCGGCGGCCGCGGCATGCGGGTGGTCGAGCGCGCCGAAGATCTCGGCGAAGCGTTTGCGCGCTGTCAGTCCGAAGCCAAGGCGGCGTTCGGCAGTGACGGCGTCTATGCCGAGCGGCTGATCCGCAATGCGCGGCATATCGAAGTGCAGATCATCGGCGATCAGCACGGTGCGATCAGCCATCTGTGGGAGCGCGAGTGCACGATCCAGCGCCGCAACCAGAAACTGGTCGAGATCGCACCGAGCCCCTCGCTGAGTGATGCACTACGCAGCCGCATCGTCGAGTCGGCGGTGAAGCTGGCCAAGGCGGCGAACTACGACAGTCTCGGCACCTTCGAGTTCCTGGTCGATGGCGACGGCGGTGATGGGGAGGGCGCGTTCGCGTTCATCGAAGCCAATCCGCGGCTGCAGGTCGAGCACACGGTCACCGAGGAAGTGCTCGGGGTCGATCTGGTCCGCTCGCAGATTGCGGTGGCGGGCGGCGCGACGCTTAGTTCTCTAGGGCTCGAGCAGGCGAACGTGCCGCGGCCGCGCGGCTTTGCGATCCAGCTCCGCGTGAACATGGAGACGATGGATGCGAGCGGCGCGACGCATCCGAGCGGCGGCATCCTCGGCGTGTTCGAACCGCCGGCTGGGCCGGGCGTCCGCGTCGATACGTTCGGCTATGCGGGCTACAAGACCAGCGCGGCGTTCGACTCGCTGCTCGCCAAGGTGATCGTGCACGCGCCCGGGCAATGGCCCGATGCGGTCGCCAAGGCGACGCGGACGCTGCGCGAATTCCGAATCGCCGGCGTCGAGACGAATAGTGCGCTGCTGCAGGCGATCCTGGCGCATCCGGATTTCAAGGCCAATCGCGTCAGCACCGCGTTCATCGATCGCAACGTCGCCGATTTGGTCGCCGCCGCCGAGAAGCTCGGCGCGCCGCTGGTGGCGCTGCCGGGCGGCGAGGTTCAGCAGGGGCACAGCAAGGCCGCGGCTGAAGCTGCGCCGGAAGGCGCGGTGTCGATCGTCGCGCCGCTGCAGGGCACGGTGGTGGCGATCACCGTCGCGGAAGGCGACGTGGTGCGGCCGGGGCAGCAGCTCGCGGTGCTCGAATCGATGAAGATGGAGCATCTCGTCACGGCCGAGCAGGGCGGCCGCATCCGCCGCATCGTCACTGCCGATGGCGTGACGCTGATGCAGGGCGAAGCGATCCTGTATCTCGAGCCGCTCGACGTCGAGGGCGATCAGGCGGCCGAGGAAGCCGAGATCGATCTCGACGCGATCCGCCCCGACCTCGCCGAAATGCTGGCGCGGCAGGGCAACACGCTCGATGAGAACAGGCCGGACTCGGTCGCGCGGCGGCGCAAGACCAATCAGCGCACTGCGCGCGAGAACATCGCGCAGCTGGTCGACGAAGGCTCGTTCATGGAATACGGCAGCCTGGCGATCGCCGGCCAGCGCCGCCGCCGCGCGCTCGACGATTTGATCAAGAACACGCCCGCCGACGGTCTCGTCGCCGGCGTCGCCACCGTGAACGCCAAGCAGTTCGGCGAGCACGACGCGCGCTGCATGGTGATCTCCTACGACTACACGGTTCTGGCCGGCACCCAGGGCCACATGAACCACAAGAAGATCGACCGCATGCTGACGCTGGTCGAGCAATGGAAGATGCCGCTGGTGTTCTACGCCGAAGGCGGCGGCGGCCGGCCCGGCGACACCGACCGGCTCGGCCTCACCGGCCTGGACGGGCCGTCCTTCGTGCAGTTCGCCAAGCTGTCGGGTCTCGTGCCGGTGATCGGCGTCGTTTCCGGCTATTGCTTCGCCGGCAACGCCGCGATGCTCGGCTGCTGCGATGTGATCATCGCGACGCAAAATGCCTCGATCGGCATGGGCGGCCCGGCGATGATCGAGGGCGGCGGCCTCGGCGTGTATCACCCGGCCGAAGTCGGCCCGGTGTCGTTCCAGTCGCCGAACGGCGTCGTCGATATCCTGGTCGAGGACGAGGAGGAGGCGACGCGGGTCGCGCAGAAGTATCTGTCCTACTTCCAGGGGCCGGTCGCCGAGTGGCGCGCCGCGGATCAGCGGCTGCTGCGCCGCGCGATCCCGGAGAACCGGCTGCGGGTCTACGACATCCGCCACGTCATCGAGCTGATCGCCGACGAGGATTCGGTGCTGGAAATCCGCCGCGATTTCGGCGTCGGCATCGTCACCGCCTTCATCCGCATCGAGGGCAAGCCGTTCGGGCTGATCGCCAACAATCCAAAACATCTCGGCGGCGCGATCGATGCGCCGGCCGGCGACAAGGCGGCGCGCTTCCTGCAGCTGTGCGATGCGTTCGACATTCCGATCGTGTCGCTGTGCGACACGCCCGGCTTCATGGTCGGCCCCGAAGCGGAGAAGACCGCCATCGTCCGCCACGTCGCCCGAATGTTCGTCACCGGCGCGAGCCTCACGGTGCCGCTGTTCGGCATCGTGCTGCGCAAGGGCTACGGCCTCGGTGCGCAGTCGATGATCGGCGGCGGCTTCCACGCCTCGTTCTTCACCGCGGCGTGGCCGACCGGTGAGTTCGGTGGCATGGGGCTGGAAGGCTACGTGCGGCTCGGCTTCCGCAAGGAGATGGAGGCGATCGCCGATCCGGTCGAGCGCGAGACCTACTACAAGAACAAGGTCGCCGAGATGTACGCCAACGGCAAGGCGACCTCGATCGCCTCGGTGTTCGAGATCGACAACGTGATCGACCCGGCCGAGACACGGCGCTGGATCATGGCCGGCCTGCGCTCGGTGCCGACGCCGCCGGAGCGTACCGAACGCAAGCGGCCCTGTGTCGACACCTGGTAAGGGAGCAAACGATGAGCACAGCCGCTTTCGACACGTCCATCGACGACACCGGCACCGCGTTGGCCGGCCCGTGGCGCCAGCCGCGACAGATGCTGCACGCGCAGGTCTACGATTCGCACGCCTCGATTCACGACGACGCCACCGCGCAGAAGCTCGGCTTCAAGGGCGGCACCATCGAGGGCCCGACGCATTTCAGCCAGTTTGCCCCGCTGGGCGAACGGCTGTGGGGCCGCGAGTGGTTCGAGACCGGCTGCCTCTCGGCGCATTATCGTAACGCCGCGTATGAAGGCGAAGAGGTTCAGGCGATCGTCGACAAGCCGGCGAACGGCGCGCGCCATACGACCATCCGCATGGTCAAGCGTGACGGCACCGAAGTGCTGCGCGGCAGTGCATCGGTCGGCACGGATGCGCCGCCGTCGGCGCTCGATCAGCGGCTCACCGAGCTGAAGCCGCTCACCGACGCGGTGATCCTGCGCGACATCACGGTCGGCATGACCACCAAGCCGCAGACCGTGAAGATGGACGCCGACCAGCACATGGGCGAGCTGTATCCGTTCTCGCTGGCCGATAAGCTCAAGGTGATCACCGAGCCGTCGCCGTATTATCACGCCGCCTCGCCGTGGGGACGGCCGATCATTCCGATGGAGATGCTGAGCGTGCTGTTCCAGCACGTCAGCAAGCAGGACGGCCTGCCGGTACGTGGCCCCGCCGTCGGCCTGTTCGCCGATCAGGAAATCCGGCTGATCGCCGGCCCGCTGTTCGTCGGCGAGAGCTACCGGATCCAGCGCAAGGTTGTTGCGCTGTCCGGCAGCAAACGCACCGAAAGCCTGTGGGCGCGCACCGAAGCCTTCGACAGCAGCGGCCGCCTGGTCGCCACCATGCTGCTGAATTCGGCGACGCTGAAGGACTCTTATGCCGCCTATGAGCAGGAATATGCGGAGCTGAAGAAGGGCGCGTAGCACGAGCGCCGAGCTAGAGCAGTTCATCCCTTGATCGAAGCGGTGCCGAACATCTGGTGAAAGCGAGTTTTCGGGCAAAGAGTTTCCACGTCATTGCGAGCGAAGCGAAGCAATCCAGCTCCGTGCACTGCGCTGGATTGCTTCGTCGCTTCGCTCCTCGCAATGACGAAGTCGTAGTCCTGTCGCTTGCCCGAACTCACAACGTCCAGCTTTCGTGCGTTCCAAAGTGCCCGTTCTAATTCCATCAGAACCGCAAATGCTCCAGCAACCTCGCGTCAGTCTCCTGCGTTCGTCGTGGCCGGGCTTGTCCCGGCCATCCACGTCTTTCTCCCGGCCGATGGTTGAAGGCGTGGATGGCCGGG
>NZ_LJIC01000062.1 GCF_001295845.1 Rhodopseudomonas sp. AAP120
ACCTCTCCCCGCGCGCGGGGAGAGGTCGGATTGCGTAGCAATCCGGGTGAGGGGGCGTTTCCGCGTGTCTGAGCATTTCGGGTGGCTCGCCTGATCGCCGATGGGTACGTAATAGGCGCTCGGCTGCGCGGAGGCGCCCCCTCATCCCAGCCTTCTCCCCGCGCGCGGGGAGAAGGAGCGCGCCGTGCGCGTAAAGCACTCGTGCTCGACATCAGGAGCTCCGATGCCTCTGCAAAACCGCGTCACGCCGTTCGGCGACATCGTCGCGGTGGCGGCGCGCGGGATGTTCACCGGCAATCGCGGCATCATCCATGATCCGGCGACGCGAACGCTGCTGAGCCGGCGCTGGTCCAATCCGGCGTGGATCACCTGCGTCTGCGATTTCGGCGGCCGCCGCCGCGCCGTGATGGCGACGCGGAGCTGGACCGAGCTGTTCTTCCTGGACGAAGCCACCGCGCTCGCCGCCGGCCATCGGCCCTGCTACTTCTGCCGCCGCGACGACGCGAGCCGCTTCGCCGCGGCGTGGGCGAGGGGCAATGGTCTCTCGCGCGCGACGGCTAAGGACATCGATGCGGCGCTGCATCGTGAGCGGCTCGACGGGCGAGCCAAGCGACTGCACCCGCTGCCGTGTGCGGTGAGCGAGTTGCCGGACGGCGCGATGGTGGCAGAACGGGATGACCCAGCGTCACCGGTTGCCGACAACGCCGCAACCCCGCAACAAGGCCCCTCATGCTATCTGATCACGCGCGGACGAGCGCTGGTGTGGTCGTTTGACGGCTATCAGCCCGTTGATGCCGACGCGCTCGAGAGCCAAGCAACGCAGTTCGTCCTACTCACACCTCCGTCGACGCTACGCGCCCTCAGCACCGGCTATCGACCCGTGCTGCATCCGACCGCGGGCACCGCCTAGCCACGTCATTCCGGGGCGCGCGCAGCGCGAGCCCGGAATCCATAACCCCAGTCGCCTGGAATTGTGCACAGCGCAGCAACGCAGTGCTCAACAACATCGTCCAGGGGATATGGATTCCGGGCTCGCCGCTGCGCGGCGCCCCGGAATGACAGGGAGAGGTCGGTGACGAAGGAGAGGCCAGTGATAAAACGGCGCTGGCGTCCGATTACTTGAACCGTGCCCTCGCTTGCGCCGCCCCGCTTACTTGAATCGCTCCCGCGCCAGCTCCGCACCGGCTCCCAGCGCCGCCAGCTTGGCTTCGGCGATATCCCGCCGCATCGGGGCCATGCCGCAATTCGTCGTCGCGACGATGTTGCTCTTGGGCACGTGCGCCATCACCGCTTCGATGGTGGCGCAGACGTCCTCGGCGGTCTCGACCTCGTCGCTGGCGACGTCGATCACGCCCGCCTGGACGATCTTGCCCTTGAGCAGCGACAGCAATTCCAGCGGCACCTTGGAGTTGCGGCACTCGACCGCGACCTGCTGGATCGCGCTGGCGTCGATCGCCGGGAAGATGTCCTCGTACTGCCGCCACTGATCGCCGAGCGTTTCCTTCCAGTCGGTGTTGGCCTTGATGCCGTAGCCGTAGCAGATGTGCACGGCGGTGGCGCAAGTGAGCCCCTGCGCGGCGCGCTCCAGCGCCTTGACGCCCCAATCGGCGGCCTCGCTCATGTAGACGTTGAACGCCGGCTCGTCGAACTGGATCATGTCGATGCCGTCGGCTTCGAGCGCCTTGGCTTCCTCGTTGAGCAGCTCGGCGAAGGCGAACGCCATCTTGACGCGGTCGCCGTAGTAACGATCGGCGATGGTGTCGATGATGGTCATCGGGCCGGGCAGGGTGAACTTGATCTTGTGCGTGGTATGCGCCCGCGCGATCTGGCCTTCGAAGCCGTGGACGCGGCCCTTCAGCCGCAGCGGCGCGACGACCTGCGGCACCATCGCTTTGTAGCGGTCGTTGCGGATGCCCATCTCGACCTTGTGGGTGAAGTCGATCCCCTCGACCGCCTCGAGAAAGCCGTGGACGAAATGCTGCCGCGCCTGCTCGCCTTCGGTGACGATATCGACCCCATAGTCTTCCTGCAGCTTCAGCGCCAGAATCGTCGCATCGCGTTTGGCGCGGGCGAGTTCCTCGCCGCTGGATTTCCACGGCGCCCACAGCTTGTTGGGCTCGGCGAGCCATTCGGGCTTCGGCAACGAGCCGGCGATCGTGGTCGGAAACAGCATCGGTCACTCCGCGGTTGAGGGGCGCCCTGTCTGCCACGTCGGCGCCTCGCCGTACAGCCGCCCGAGACCGAGGTGACAAGCCCGCCGGAGCCGGGCTAGGATCGGCGCAAACCCGTCAAGAGGATCCGAGGAGCCCGCATGATCGAGCTGTTTTACGCGCCGACCCCGAACGGCTGGAAGATTTCGATCATGCTGGAGGAATGCGGCCTGCCATACAAGGTGGTGCCGATGCAGCTCGGCCGTGGCGACCAGCACAAGCCGGATTATCTCAAGCTCTCCCCGAACGGCCGGATGCCGGCGATCGTCGATCACGCGCCGGCCGACGGCGGCGTGCCGCTCAGCGTGTTCGAGAGCGGCGCGATCCTAATCTATCTGGCGGAGAAGACCGGCAAGTTCATGCCTGCCGCGCCCCGGCCGCGCTTCGAAGTGATGCAGTGGGTGATGTGGCAGATGGCCGGGCTCGGCCCGATGCTCGGCCAGAACGGCCACTTCCTGCTGTACGCCCCGGAGAAGATCCCGTACGCCATCGATCGCTACACCCGCGAGGCCAAGCGGCTATACGGCGTGCTCGACGGACAGCTGGCTGGCGGAGAGTACATCGCCGGGGACTATTCGATCGCCGACATGGCGTGCTTCCCGTGGATCATGACCCACAAGGCGCAGGGGATCTCGCTCGATGAATTTCCGAATGTGAAGCGCTGGTACGCGCTGCTGCGCGACCGCCCCAAGCTGCAGGCCGGCCTCGCGCTCGGCAAGGAAGACCGCAAGCCGATGGACGAGCAGGCGCGCAAGCTGCTGTTCGGCGTCGATAAGCCGGCGCATGCGGATGCGAGCGCGCAGGGTGCGCAGCAGCAGTGAGGGAGAAGCGAGAGGACGCGCGCTCAGCTAGCGCCTATTCGGCCGACAGCGCATGCCCCACCATCACCGTCATCGCCCGGGTTGTCCGGGCGCCCCAGTATCGAAGAGCGTGTGCGGCGGACGTATGCGGTCCACACGAGCGCTTTGGAATACTGGGTCCCCCGCTTTCGCGGGGGATGACGGTTGGGGGCAGGGTGATGCCGTGCGCTACCCTCGGCGTTCGTTATTCCGGGGCGCGCGGCGAAGCTGCGCGAGCCCGGAATCCATACGCCGCAGCGCTGGCGTTGGAGCAGGGCCTCGGTGGCGCTTTGCTTGACCGAGAGCACAGGGGTTATGGATTCCGGGTTCGCGCTGCGCGCGCCCCGGAATGACGAACGAGAGGTTGATCGCGGACAGCGGGACCAAATCATCGCAAACAGCAGCTAACAACAACAGCTAACAACCACCAACAACAACCAAGAAAAGGAAACGCCGATGCTCGAGTTCTTCTTCGATTGCTCCAGTCCCTGGACCTATCTCGCCTTTCACAACATCCAGCCGCTGGCCAAGGAGATGGGCGAGGAGATCATCTGGAAGCCGATCCTGGTCGGAGGCATCTTCAATTCGGTCAATCCGAGCGTGTACGAGTCGCGCAAGACGCCGGTGCCGCTGAAGGCGCGCTACATGAAGAAGGATCTGGCGGATTGGGCGCGCTCGTCCAAGCTGGCGATCAAGATGCCGCCGAGCGTGTTTCCCGTGAACAGCGTCAAGGCGATGCGCGGCTGCCTGTGGCTGCTGCGCGATAAGCCGGACGCGATGGTGCCGTTCGCCACCGCGGTGTTCGAAGCCTATTGGGGCGATGATCAGGACATCTCCAAGGACGAGGTGCTGACCGCGATCTGCGCCAAATGCGGTCTCGATCCGCAGGCTCTCTTCGCCGGCATCGCCGAGCCGGCGATCAAGGATCAGCTCAAGGACAACACCGACGAAGTGATCGCGCGCGGTGGCTTCGGTTCGCCGACGATCTTCGTGGACAAGACGGACATGTATTTCGGCAACGATCGCCTGCCGCTCATCCGCGAGGCGCTGGTCCGCAGCAAAGCGGGTGCCGCCTGATGCCGAAGGTCGTGATCTGCCGCGAACTCGGGCCTCCCGAGGCGCTGCGGCTGGAGGAGGTCGAGCGCAGAGCATTGAAGCCGGGCGAGGTGCGGGTCGCGATCCGTGCCGCCGGCATCAACTTCCCCGACATCCTGATGTGCGCCGGCGAGTATCAGCTCAAGCCCGAGCTGCCGTTCATTCCCGGCATGGAAGCGGCGGGAGACGTGATCGAGCTGGGCGAGGGCGTCAGCAGCGCTAAGCTCGGTGATCGCGTCATCGTCAAGCTGCGGTTCGGCGCCTATGCGGAGGAAGTGGTGACGGCCGCGTCGCAGCTGACGCCGGCGCCGTCGACCTTCGACTACGCGGAAGCCGCCACGTATCTCGCCGGCCACGGCACCGCGTGGCATGGCCTGGTCGAGCGCGGAAATCTCAAGAAGGGCGAGGTGCTGCTGGTGCACGGCGCCGGCGGCGGCGTCGGGCTCGCGGCGGTCGAAGTCGGCAAATATCTCGGCGCGACGGTCATAGCGGCGGCCTCGAGCGAGGAGAAGCTCGCGGTCGCGCGTGCGCGCGGCGCCGATCACGGCGTGCTCTACAGCGCCGAGCCGTTCAAGGATGCGGTGAAGCGCATCACCGGTGGCCGCGGCGCCGACGTGGTGTTCGACCCGGTCGGCGGCGAAATCTTCGAGGACAGCGTGCGCTGTATCAACTGGGGCGCGCGGCTCCTGGTGATTGGCTTCACCGGCGGCATCGGGTTGGCGCGTACCAATCTGATCCTCATGAAGGGCGCCAGCGTGGTCGGCGTCCGCGCCGGCGAGGCGGTGCGGCGCGATCCTGCGCTCGGCGAGCAGCGCATGCTCACGCTGCTGGATCTCGCCGAAAAGGGCGTGCTGCGGCCGAATATCTCGCATCGCGTGCCGCTCACCGAATGGGCGCGCGGCATGCGGCTGCTGATCGACCGCAAGGCGATCGGCCGGGTCGCCCTGATCCCGTAAGCCGGAACTTTCAAGCCCGCGCCGGCGAAGATTTCGCTTGGCGCGGGTTTGTCAAATGTGGAATGTGCAGCGCAAAACAACGAGGATCGAATGGGCGCTGAAGTCGAACGCGACGCGTATATCAAGATGGTCGGCAGTGAGATCGGCGTGTCGGAATGGCACGTGCTGGATCAGAAGCGGATCGATACTTTCGCCGACTGCACCGAAGACTGGCAGTTCATCCATGTCGATCCGGAGCGCGCCGCGCGCGAGACGCCGTTCGGCTCGACGATTGCCCACGGCTTCCTGACGCTGTCGATGCTGAGCGTGTTCAGCTACGAGGCGCTGCCGAAGATCAAGGGCGTCACCATGGGCGTCAATTACGGCTTCGACCGGCTGCGCTTCATCTCGCCGGTGAAGGCGGGCATGCGGGTGCGCGGCCGTTTCATGCTGGCGGAAGCCACTTGGCGCAAGCCGGGCGAACTGCTGTCGCGCACCAGCGTCAATGTCGAGATCGAAGGCGAGAAGCGCTCGGCGCTGGTCGCTGATTGGCTCGGCCTGATCTACTTCGAACAATAAGCGGGGAAGCAAACACATGGCTATCAGGTTCGACGGACGCGTCGCTATCGTCACCGGCGCGGGCAATGGTCTGGGACGCGCGCATGCGCTCGGTCTCGCGGCGCTTGGCGCCAAAGTCGTCGTCAACGATTTCGGCGGCGCGCGCGACGGCACCGGCGGCTCGATGACCGCGGCCGAGACCGTGGTCGAAGAGATCAAGAAAGCCGGCGGCACCGCGATGGCCGACGGCGCCGACGTTTCGAACTACGAGCAGGTTCAGGCGATGGTCGCCAAGGCGACCAAGGAGTGGGGCAGCGTCGACCTCTTGGTCGCCAACGCCGGCATCCTGCGCGACAAGTCGTTTGCCAAGATGGAGCTCAGCGATTTCCAGAAGGTGATCGACGTGCATCTCGCCGGCACATTCTACTGCTGCAAGGCGGTGTGGGACGGCATGAAGGAGCGCAACTACGGCCGCATCGTGCTGACGACGTCGTCGTCGGGCATGTTCGGCAATTTCGGCCAGGCCAATTACGGCGCGGCGAAAGCCGGCATCGTCGGGCTGATGAACGTGCTGGCGCAGGAAGGCCGCAAGACCGACATCCGCGTCAACACCATCTCGCCGACCGCCGCGACCCGCATGACCGAAGAACTGCTGCCGCCGCAGGCGCTTAAGCTGATGAAGCCCGAGGCGATCACGCCGGCGGTGCTGTTCCTGCTCAGCGAAAACGCCCCGACCCGCACCACGCTGGGCGCCGGCGCCGGTTCGTTCGCGCAGATCAAGATCATCGAGACTGAAGGCGTCAACCTGCCGGAAAACGAGTGGACCCCCGACGGGATCGCGGCGCACTTCGCCGAGATCACCGACGACTCCAAGGCCCAGGCGCTCGAAGGCGCGTTCCAGCAGACGCAGAAGTACGTCGCGCAGGCCGCGGCGCGGCTTGGGATCAAGATGTAATGGCGAGGGCGGCGGCTGGTTAGGGCCGCTGCTCCCAATTGGTCATTCCGGGTTGCCGTGCGTCGCGAACCCGGAAGCGCTGAGTCGCAGAACTCCTCGAGATTCCGGTTCGCTCGCTAACGCGAGCGCCCCGGAACGACGAACGAGAAGACCATAGCCTCTCCACGCCTCATTCCGGGCGTGCGCAGCGCGAATGCGGAATCTCTGCGCTTGCCCCGGTTCGTGTATAAGCGCCGGATGATTTGCAGCGCAGGCCGCCGTGGCTGACATCCTCGATATCGACGCCGCCGTGATCGGCGCCGGCCCGGCCGGGCTGATGGCGGCCGAGCAACTCGCCAGCGCGGGCGTGCGGGTTGTCGTCTTCGACGGCATGGCCGCGCCGGCGCGCAAGTTTCTGCTGGCGGGGCGCGGTGGCCTCAATCTCACCCACAGCGAGCCGCTGCCGGAATTTCTCGCGCGCTACGGCGCCGCGCAGGCGCGGCTCGCACCGGCGATCGAAGCCTTCCCGCCCGACGCGTTGCGGCGCTGGGCCGATGAGCTCGGCCAACCGACCTTCGTCGGCTCCAGCGGCCGTGTATTTCCGATCGCGATGAAAGCCTCGCCGCTGTTGCGCGCCTGGCTGCGCCGGCTGGATGCGCAGGGCGTGCAGCTGCGGCTGCGGCATCGCTGGCGCGGCTGGGACGAGCAGGGTCGGCTGTGCTTCGACACCGCCACGGGAGCCATCAGAATCGCGGCGCGCGTGACCGTGCTGGCGCTCGGCGGCGCGAGCTGGCCTCGGCTCGGCTCCGACGGCGGTTGGGTGCCGCTGCTCGCTGCCAAGGGCGTGGCGATCGTGCCACTGCGCCCCGCGAACTGCGGCTTCATCGCCAAGTGGTCGGCGCTGTTCGCGGACAAATATCAGGGCGCTCCGCTGAAAAACATCGCGCTGAGCTTCGGCGATCGCACCGTGCGTGGCGAGGCAGTGATCACGCGCGATGGCATCGAAGGCGGCGCGATCTATGCGCTGTCGGCGCCGCTGCGCGATGCGATCCTGGCTACCGGCGAGGCGCGGCTACTCATCGCGCTGCGGCCGGATCTGGCGGTCGACGACCTCGCGGCGCGGCTGGCCAAGCCTAAGGGCAAGCAGTCGCTGTCGACGTATTTGCGCAAGGCGGCGGGACTGACGCCCGTGGGCGTTGGCCTGCTGTATGAGGCGGCGCTGGCGGAGGGCCGCGCACTCGCGACGCTTTCGCCGGGCGGATTGGCTGCGCTGATCAACGCCGTCCCGCTGCGTCTCACCGGCGTCGCGCCGATCGCCCGCGCCATTTCCAGCGCCGGCGGCATCGCGCTGGACGAGATCGACGACGCCTACATGCTGCACAGACTCCCCGGCGTGTTCGCCGCCGGCGAGATGCTCGACTGGGAAGCGCCGACCGGCGGCTATCTGCTGACGGCATGTTTCGCGACGGGTGTCGCGGCAGGGCGGGGCGCGGCGAAGTATCTCGGGCGCTGACTCTCCGTCATTGCGAGGAGCGAAGCGACGAAGCAATCCAGGGCACCCTGCACGGCGCTTCTGGATTGCTTCGCTTCGCTCGCAATGACGTGGCGAGGCTTTGATTATTTCGCTGGCGCATTGTTTGAGGCAGACTCACGCGCTCTCGATCTCTTCGCGCAGCATTTCCAGTTCGAGCCAGCGGTGCTCGGCCGCTTGGTGCTCGTCGTGCGCCTTGGCGAGGGCGGCGGAGATCTTGTCGAACTTGGCGCGGTCCTTGGCGTAGAGTTGCGGGTCGTCGAGCTCGGCCTGCAGCTTGGCGATCTCGGCTTCGAGCTTGGCGATGGTCTTGGGCAAGGTCTCCAGCGCGTGCTTGTCGTTGAAGCTCATCTTGCGCTTCGGTGCAGGCGCGGCGGCGGGCGTGGAGGTTGCCTTGGCCGAAGTGACGTCTGCGCTTGCCGCCGCCTTGGCCGGCTGCCGCGTCAGATCCGCGCCGCGCTGTGCCAGCATGTCGGAATAGCCGCCGGCATATTCAATCCACTTGCCGTCACCCTCGGGCGCGATCACCGAGGTGACGACGCGGTCGAGGAAGTCGCGGTCGTGGCTGATCAGGATCACGGTGCCCTCGTAATCGCCGAGCATCTCTTCGAGCACGTCGAGGGTTTCGAGGTCGAGATCGTTGGTCGGTTCGTCCAGCACCAGCAGGTTCGACGGCTTGGCCAGCGCGCGGGCCAGCATCAGCCGGCCGCGCTCGCCGCCGGACAGCGCTTCGAGCGGCGTGCGGGCCTGCTCCTGCTTGAACAAGAAGTCCTTCATGTAGCCGATGACGTGGCGCGGCTTGCCGCCGACCATCACCTGATCGCCGCGGCCGCCGGTGAGCGCTTCGGCGAGCGACGTCCGGGCGTCGAGGCTGTCGCGGTGCTGATCGAGGGTGGCGACTTCCAGATTGGTGCCGAGTCGGATGCTGCCGCTGTCGGGCGGCAGCGCGCCGGTCAGGATGCTGATCAGCGTGGTCTTACCGGCGCCGTTGGGGCCGACGATGCCGATGCGGTCGCCGCGATTGATGCGGATCGAGAAATTGTCGACGATGGCGCGCTCGCCCCACGCCTTGCTGATGCCCTTGGCCTCGATCACCAGCTTGCCGGACTTGTCGGCCTCCGCCGCGGCGAGATTGGCACTGCCTGTCGGCCCACGATAGTCGCGGCGCTGCGCGCGCAGCTCGTGCAGGCCGGCGAGGCGCTTGACGTTGCGCTTGCGGCGGCCGGAGACGCCGTAGCGCAGCCAGTGCTCTTCCATCACGATCTTGCGGTCGAGCTTGTGCTGATCGCGCTCTTCCTCGGCCAGCACCTCGTCGCGCCAAGCCTCGAATTGCGAGAAGCCGCGGTCGATCTGGCGGATCACGCCGCGATCGAGCCACGCGGTCGAGCGCGACAGATTGCCGAGGAAGCGGCGGTCGTGGCTGATCATCACGATTGCGCTCTTGCGCTGCGCCAGATCGCTTTCCAGCCATTCGATGGTGGTGAGGTCGAGATGGTTGGTCGGCTCGTCGATCAGGAGGATGTCCGGATCAGGCGCCAGCATCCGTGCCAGCGCGGCGCGGCGTGCCTCGCCACCGGAGAGATTCGCCGGATCCTCGTCGCCATGCAGGCCGAGCTGCTCGAGCAGATACGCGGCCTGATAGTGCTCGTCGCCGGGCGCGAGGCCGGCTTCGACATAGGCCAGCGTGGTCTTGAAGCCGTCGAAATCCGGCTCCTGCGGCAGATAGCGGATGGTGGCGCCGGGCTGCACGAAGCGGCTGCCGCGGTCCGGCTCGATCAGGCCGGCGACAATCTTCAGCAGCGTCGATTTGCCGGAACCGTTGCGGCCGATCAGGCAGAGGCGATCGCCGGCCGAAACGCTGAGTTCGACGCCGTCGAACAGCGGCGCGCCGCCGAAGGTCAGCGCGATGTCTTTGAGTTGGATCAGCGGCGGCGCCATGCAGGGTCCATCAAGTCGAAGCGCGGCGACGCGCGATCCGGCGGATCGCGCTGTCGAGCGCCGAGAGAAAGGTCGAGCGGTCGCGTGGGGTGAAGCCGCGCGGGCCGCCGGTGATTTCGCCGCTGGAGCGCAGATCGGTCATCAGATTGCGTACCGCCAGCGTCATGCCGATCGATTCCTCGGTGAACGGCTTGCCGTTCGGCGCGATCACCGCGGCGCCGGCCTTGACGCAGCGGCTGGCCAGCGGAATGTCGGCGGTGACGACGATGTCGCCGGGCTGAACCCGCTCGGCAATCCAGTCGTCCGCCGCGTCCATGCCGGAACCCGCGGCAACCCGCTCGATCAAGGGATGCTGCGGCACGCGAATGAAGCCGCCGGCGACGACGCTGACCGGCAGGCCGTGGCGCTCCGCGACCTTGTAGATCTCGTCCTTCACCGGGCAGGCGTCGGCGTCGACATAGATGCGGGTGGCGGTTTCGGTCATTCGCTCTCGGTGCAAGGGGCGGCAAGGGCGCTTTACGCCCGCGGCGGCGCTGGCGTAGCATCGCCGGGCACGATCGCCAACAAGATCGAACAAACCGGGAGAATCCATGGCCGCTCCGTTCGAGCCCTGGCGCGTCCGCGCCTTCAACACCGCCACGAAGTCCGAAAACAAGATGCACGACGACACCGTGGCGCGGCGCTACGGCTTCACCGGCGGTCTGGTCCCGGGCGTCGAGGTGATGGCCTATATGATGCACCTGCCGGTGGCGCGCTGGGGCCGCGACTTCCTGGAACGCGGGCTGATCGAGGCGCGGTTCGTCAAGCCGGTCTATGACGGCGAGATCGCCACCGTGACGGGCGAGCCGCAGGGCGACGGCGTCGCGCTGCAGGTCGAGAGCCGCGGAGAGCTGTGCGCCACCGGTCAGGCGTCGCTGCCGGCGCGGGCGCCGGCGGTCGATCTCGCCGCCTATCCGGACACGCCGGTGGTGGCAACGCGCCCGCCGGTCAGCCCCGAGGCGTTTCCGGAGGGCCACTGGTTCGGCACGGCGCCGACGAGCTGGGGCGGCGACAAGCTGCGTGAGTATCTGGGCGAGATCCGCGAGACCGATCCGATCTATCGTGAGCACAATCTGGTGCATCCCGGCACGCTGCAGCGGATCATGAACCGGGTCTGCGCCGACAATGTCGTGCTGGAGCCGTGGATCCACGTCGGCTCCAAGATGCAGCTGCTGGCCGCCGCGACCGGCGACGACGTGCTGACCGCCCGCGCCAAGGTGACGGCCAATTACGACAAGAAGGGCCACCGCTTCGCCGAGTTCGACGCGCTGATCGTCGCCAATGGCACGACGCCGGTGGCGCATTGCCATCACGTGGCGATCTTCCTGCCGCGGCAGCAGGCCGCCGCGTAGTTCGCGGTTATTCCGCCGCGCGGTTGCGCGGCCGCGGCTGCGACGTTCTGCCCTCGCGCGGTTCGCGCGCGGGCGGTCAGAATGCACGCGGGTCAATCAAGGACGAGGGGAGGGCGGCAGCACCAGCAGATCCGCGAGGCCGGCGACAAGGCCGAACCAAACAAATCAAAAAAGACTTCCGGAGGAAACATGCATTTCATTCGACGTGCGGCGGCAGCGGTGACGCTGGCTGCGCCGCTGCTGCTCGGCGTATCCGCTTTTGCGCAGCAACAAAGCCCGCTCAAGATCGGCCTGCTCAGCGATTTCCAGTCGGTGTATTCCGACATCGGCGGCCAGGGCAATCAGGAAGCCGCCAAGATGGCGATCGAGGAGATGGGCGGCACGATGTTCGGCCAGCCGATCGAATTCGTCTCCGCCGACGTTCAGAACAAGCCGGACATCGCCGCCTCGCTGGCGCGCAAATGGTACGAGAACGAAGGCGTCGACATGATCGTCGATCTGCCGACCTCGGCCACTGCGCTGGCTGCGATGGAGATGTCGAAGAAGTTCGAGAAGATCATGATCGTCACCGACGCGGCGTCGTCGGACATCACCGGCAAATCGTGCTCGCCTTACACCGCGCACTGGACCTACGACACCTATTCCAACGCCCACACCGTCGGCTCGGCGATCGTCAAGAACGGCGGCGATACCTGGTTCTTCATCACCGCCGACTATCTGTTCGGTCATTCGATCGAGCGTGACACCGGCGAGGTGGTGAAGGCCAATGGCGGCACGATCGTCGGCAGCGCGCGGCACCCGCTCAACAATGCCGACTTCTCGTCGTTCCTGCTGCAGGCGCAGTCGTCCAAGGCCAAGATCATCGGCATGGCCAATGGCGGCGGCGACACCATCAACACCATCAAGCAGGCCGCCGAATTCGGCATCGTCGCCGGCGGCCAGAAGCTCGCCGGCATCGTGATGTTCATCTCGGACATCCACAGCCTCGGGCTGAAAATGGCCAACGGTCTGATCATCACCGAGGCCTACTACTGGGACCTCAACGACCGCACCCGCGCGTTCGGCAAGAAGTATTTCGAGCGGATGAAGCGGATGCCGACGATGAACCAGGCCGCGACCTACAGCGCGACGCTGCATTATCTGAAAGCCGTGAAGGCGGCCGGCACCAAGGACACCAAGACGGTGCTGGCGAAAATGCGCGAAATGCCGGTGCGCGACGCCTTCACCGACAACGGCTATCTGCGCGAGGACGGCCGCATGGTGCATTCGATGTTCCTGTTCGAGGTAAAGAAGCCCGAGGAGTCGAAAGCGCCGTGGGATTACTACAAGGTGCTCGCCGAAGTCCCCGGCGATCAGGCGTTCCGTCCGCTGAAGGATGGGGGATGTCCGCTGGTGAAGGCGGAGTAATCGCTGCGGCGGCCGTTGTGAGTCGACGTCTCACCCCACCGACAAGTGTCATCGCCGGGCTTGACCCGGCGATCCATCCTCTTCGCGAAGCCGTTCTCTTCGCAAAGCCGTTAGCGGCGCGCTTCGCGCGCGATGGATGCGCGGGTCAAGCCCGCGCATGACGATCAGTGGGTGGGGATGCACACCACGGCTGGCGACGCGTCGGTGCCACAACTCACAGCCGTCGTCCCCCGCGTATGCGGGGGACCCAGTATTCCAGGGCGTGGGTGGCGGAGCAGAGCGGGTGCAGCGTGCGCTGCTGGGCTGCATCGCGAGCTCTCTGCAATACTGGGTCGCCTGGTCAAGCCGGGCGATGACCGGCGGTGGGTGGGGCGAGCCACTGCTGCCAGCAAAGCATCCGCCAAGACAGCGCTCTCTCAGCCTGCATCGTCTAAGACAGCATCGTCTAAAACAGCTCCCACGTCTTACGCCGCCGCGCTTCTCTTCGCCTCCCTGATCGCGCGCCAGATCTTTTCCGACGTCAGCGGCATGTCGAGCGATTTGACGCCGACGTCTTTCAGCGCGTCGAGCACGGCGTTGACGACGCTGCCGAGCGAGCCGGCGCAGCCGGCTTCGCCGCAGCCTTTGGTGCCGAGCGGGTTGGCGGGCGTCGGCACCGGGTGGTCGCCGACGTTCATCATCGGGATGTCGCCGGCGCGCGGCAGCGCGTAGTCCTGCAGCGAGCCGGTGATCGGCTGGCCGCTGGCGTCGTAGCTCATCTTCTCCATCAGCGCCTGGCCGATGCCCTGGGCGACGCCGCCGTGCAGCTGGCCGGCGACGATCATCGGGTTGATCACCGTGCCGAAATCATTGACCGCGGTGTAACGCACCACTTGCGTCACGCCGGTGTCGGGATCGACCTCGACCTCGGCGACGTGGCAGCCGTTGGGGAAGGCGGAGGGTGGGCCCTGCGTGGTGTGGTCGACGTCGAGCGACGACGGCACGCCGTCCGGCAGCTTGGCCTCGCGCAGCCGCTGCGCCAGCTCCATGATGTCGATGCTGCGGTCGGTGCCGGCGACGGTGAAGCGGCCGGCGTTGAACTCGATGTCGGCCTCGGCGGTTTCGAGCAGATGCGACGCCGCGGTCTTGCCCTTGGCGATCACCTGCTGCGAGGCTTCGACGATCGCCTGGCCGCTGGCGGTGATCGAGCGGGAGCCGCCGGTGCCGTTGCCGGTGTGGACCACATCGCTGTCGCCCTGTTCCAGCCTCACGGCCTCGAACGGCACGCCGAGCTGCGCGCTCAGCACCTGCGCGAACGGCGTGGCGTGGCCCTGGCCGTAGTCGAGCGTGCCGGTGATCAGCCGCACCGTGCCATCCGCTTCGAACACGATCTTGCCGAGCTCGGGGCTCGGCGGCGCTGTGACTTCGAGATAGGAGCCGACCGCGATGCCGCGCAGCTTGCCGCGCTTGCGGCTGTCCTTCTTGCGCTGCGCGAAGCCGGCGTAGTCGGCGCGCTCCAGCGCGTCGGCGAACACGCCGGCGAAGTCGCCGGAATCGTAGGTGACGCCCGAGCAGGCGGTGAACGGCAGCTGCGCCGGCTTGATGAAATTGCGCTTGCGCAGCGTCAGCCGGTCAATCCCGATCTCATCGGCGGCGCGGTCGATCAACCGCTCGAGGAAGTAGTTGGCCTCGGGCCGGCCGGCACCGCGATAAGCGCCCATCGGCGTGACGTTGGTGACGACGCACTTGATGTCGACGCTGAGCAGCGGCGTGCGATAGACGCTGCCGATGTTCTTGCCGGTGTTGAGCGACAGCGGCAGCGGCGCGACGCCGGTGATGTAGGCGCCGAGATTGCCGGTGCCGCTGAGCCGGATGGCGAGGAAATGTCCGGCGGCATCGAGCGCCAGCTCGGCGCGGATCTGCTGGCCGCGGCCGTGGCTGTCGGACAGGAAGGCGCTGGACCGTTCGTCGGTCCATTTCACCGGCCGGCCAAGCGCCTTGGCGGCGTGCAGGATGCAGATGTATTCCGGATAGGAGATGTTCTTCATCCCGAACGAGCCGCCGACCTGTCCGGTCAGCACGCGCACCTTGTCGTTCGGCACGCCGAGCAGCTTCGCTAGCGTGTTGCGATTGCCGGACACGCCCTGGGTCGGCAGCTGGATGGTGTAGCGCTCGGTCTTGCTGTCGTAGGAGGCGAGGCCGACGCGCGGCTCCATCGGCACCGCGGCGACGCGGGTATTCTCGATATCGAGCACGGTGACGTGCGCGGCCGACGCAAAGGCGGCGTTCACCGCCTCGGTGTCGCCGAAGTGATAATCGAGCGCGACGTTGTTGGGGATGTGGTCGTAGAGCTGCGGCGCGCCGGGCTGCATCGCGGCCTCCGCGTCCGTGACGGCGTCGAGCGGCTCGATGTCGAGTTCGACCGCTTCGGCGGCGTCGCGCGCCTGCGCCAGCGTGTCGGCGACCACGAACGCAACCGGATCGCCGACGAAGCGCACCTTGTCGGTGGTAAGCGCGAGGCGATTGGTCTGCAGCAGCGGCGTGCCGTCGCGGCTCTTCAGCGGCAGGCCACTGGTAAAGGGGGCATAATAATTGGCGGCGGCGAGATCCGCGCCGGTGTAGACGCCACGCACGCCCGGCATCGCCCGTGCCGCCTCGGTGCCGAGGCCGCGGATCACGCCATGCGCGTGCGGGCTGCGGACCATCACGGCGGTGAGCTGGCCGGGCAGGCTGCAATCGTCGGTGTAGCGGCCCTTGCCGCGCACTAGCGTGTCGTCCTCCTTGCGCAGCACCGGCTGGCCGACGCCGAATTTTTGCAGTGCAATGGAGGTGTCGAGCGACGCGTTCGAAGTGTGGTCCTGCATCCGGTCCGTTCCAGCACGTGAGGGGCGCGGACGGCCGCAGGGCGCAGCAAATGTCCGCGAGGGCTTGGCGAGGGGGGCAATAGGCTCCAAATAAGCCGGCAGCGGCGGCCCGACAACGCACGATCCGGAATGCGGGCCGTGCGGTGGGTTGCGCCACAGCGGGGCGCTGCTAAACTTTCCGTGAAACGTGATCACGACGTCGGCCGGACGGCCACGAAAGACCGAATTGATGGACGAGGAGACGCGGCTCCGCGGCGGCGCAGTGCCGGGCGAGGACCCGCAGCACGCGCATGCGGCGATGGTCGAGGACGAGCACGACGGGGTGGTGCCTCACGGCGCCATCTATGCGGCGCTCGATCTCGGCACGAATAATTGCCGCCTGTTGATCGCACGGCCGGCTGGCGACAGCTTCCGGGTCGTCGACTCGTTCTCCCGGATCATCCGGCTGGGCGAGGGCGTCTCCGCGACCGGGCGGATCAGCGACGCCGCGATCACCCGGGCGATTTCGGCGCTGGCGATCTGCCGGGACAAGCTCCGGCAGCGCCACGTCACGCGGCAGCGGCTGATCGCCACCGAGGCCTGCCGGGCCGCCACGAATGCCGACGAGTTTTGTGACAAGGTCGCGCATGCCACCGGCATCCGGCTGGAAATCATCGATCGCGAGACCGAGGCGCGGCTGGCCGCGACCGGCGTGTCGCCGCTGGTCGACACCGCCGGCCGCGGTGCGATTCTGTTCGATATCGGCGGCGGCTCCAGCGAATTGGTGCGGCTGGCGCGCGATCCGGCACGGCCGGACCAGCCACCGACAATCCGTGCCTGGATGTCGATTCCGCTCGGCGTCGTCACGCTCGCCGAACAGTTCGGTGGCAAGGTCGTGACCCCGGGCAGCTACGCGGCGATGGTGGCGGAAGTCGCCAAGCACGTCGCGCCGTTCGCCGCCGCCCATGGCGACGATCTGGAGGGGCTGCATCTGCTCGGCACCTCGGGCACGGTGACGACGCTGGCCGGACTGCATCTCGACCTGATCCGCTACGACCGCCGCCGCGTCGACGGCATCTGGATGGACGATGCGGAACTGACCACGACGATCGAGCGGCTGCGCAGCATGACCTATCACGATCGCGCCCAGAACCATTGCATCGGCACCGAGCGGGCCGACCTGGTACTGGCCGGCTGCGCCATCCTCGACGCCGTGCGCGCCGCATTCCCGCTGCCCCGCCTGCGCGTCGCCGACCGCGGCCTGCGCGAGGGCATGCTGGTCGAGATGATGCAGGCGGATGGGGTGCTGGGAGGCTAAGCTTCAATTCAGCGCACGACCTCTCCCCGTCATTGCGAGCGAAGCGAAGCAATCCAGCGCCGTGCATTGAGCCTCTGGATTGCTTCGCTTCGCTCGCAATGACGGAGGAAGCGGTTCCGCGCTGGTTTTTCGGCGCTCATCTGCTAAGCAACGCGGGTTCACCACGCACAGACAGGGCCATGGCCAAAGACACCACCGGACGGATGCGCGTCACCGTCAAGAGCGCCGGCAGGATGAAGCTGTCGTCGAAGCTCTGGCTCGAGCGCCAGCTCAACGATCCGTATGTGGCGCAGGCCAAGCGCGACGGCTATCGCTCGCGCGCCGCCTACAAGCTGCTCGAGATCGACGACAAGTATCACCTGCTCAAGCCCGGTCTCGCGGTGGTCGATCTCGGCGCCGCGCCCGGCGGCTGGAGCCAGATCGCCGCCAAACGCACGCGCGCCGAAGAGGGCCGCGGCAAGGTGATCGCGATCGACCTGCTGGAAATGGGCGAAATCCCGGGCGTGACCTTCGCGCAGCTCGACTTCCTCGACAATGCCGCGCCCGACAAGCTTCGAGAGATGCTCGGCGGCGGTGCCGACGTGGTGATGAGCGATATGGCGGCCAACACCACCGGCCATCGCAAGACCGATCAACTGCGCATCGTCGGCCTGGTCGAAAGCGCGGCGCTGTTCGCCAGCGAGGTGCTGAAGCCGGGCGGCACGTTCCTGGCCAAGGTGTTTCAGAGCGGCGCCGACGCGACGCTGATGGCGCAGCTCAAGCAGGACTTCGCGAGCGTCAAGCACGTCAAGCCGGCTGCCAGCCGCAAGGATTCCTCGGAGCGCTACGTGCTGGCAATGGGCTTTCGCGGCACGCCGCCCGCCCCGCCGGAGTGAGGCTGCGGCGCTGCATATTTGCAGTCCGAGCTGCGAGCTAGTTGCACCGATTGTGGTCGAGTTTCGGACTATTTGTTGCGCTCGGTATCAATTTACAGAGGCGATTTCGCAGACTCTCCTAGGCTCGCCCGCTGGGCTGAGAAACGCGAGGGGCCTGCGGATGGATATTCTGACCCCGATGTGCCGGGCATGTGGTGTCGATCGTGAACTCGTCGAGGTGGAGCACGCCAATGCCAGCTTCGACGTACCGCATTTCCGTTGCCCGATTTGCGCCGACGTGCTGCGGCTCGCAGTTCGACACGACGAGTCCGGGGACGGCGACTTCGACGCTGTCAGGTAGCCGCTACCCCAGCCGCTGATCGCGGGCGTCCTGGGTCTCTTCGCTGGCCTTCTTCGTCGCGGCGCCGGCGACGCCTTTCTTGCTCGAGATCTCGATCGCCTTGCGCCCGGAAATCTCGCTGCCTGCATCGTCCGGCATTCGCCAGAACGAGAACGCCGACAGCGCCGTCAGCACCGCGACGACGACGAAAGCTGGCGCAAAATCGTCGGCGCCGAGCGCCGGCGAATGACGCAGCGCCATGGTGGCTTCGACCGAGAACGCCCCGACCGCGACGCCGGCCGAGATCGCGAGCTGCTGGCCGACGCTGACCAGCGTGGTGGCGCGGCTCATCTGCGGCGTCTGCACCTCCGCATAGGCCACCGTGTTGATCGCGGTGAATTGCAGCGAGCGGAAGAAGCCGCCGACCAGCAGGATGATCATGATCAGCAGCAGCGGTGTCGCCGGGGTGAACAGCGCGCAGGCGGCCAGGAAGACCGAACTGACCAGCGCGTTGATGGTCATGATCCGGCGGAATCCGAAGGTGCGGATGATCCGCGCCGCCAGCGGCTTCATGCCCATCGCCCCGGCCGAGGAGGCGAAGGTGACGAGACCGGATTGGAACGGCGTCAGGCCGAAGCCGATCTGCATCAACAGCGGCAGCAGGAACGGCAGCGCGCCGATGCCGAGCCGGAACAGGAAGCCCCCGGTCAGCGAGGCGCGCAGCGTCGTCAGCCGCATCAGCGAGAAGTCGAGCACCGGCGAGGCGGTGCGGCGGGCGTGGCGCAGATACAGCAGCATCGAGCCGCAGCCGACCACGATCAGCGCGGTGACGACCGGCCAGGGCAGCAGGCCGAGACCCGCAACCGACAAGCCGAATGCGATGCCGGCGAGGCCGACGCCGGCCAGCACCAGACCGGTGACATCGAGCCGCTCCGGATTGTCGCTGCGGATCGGATCGATGTAGCGCTGCGCAAAGAAGATGCCGGCGAGCCCGATCGGGATGTTGATCAGGAAGATCCAGTGCCAGGAGAAATAGGTGGTGATGAAGCCGCCGAGCGGCGGCCCGATCACCGGGCCGATCAGCGCCGGCACCGTCATCCAGGCCATCGCGCCGACCAGCGCCGCCTTATCGATCGAGCGCAGCAGCACCAATCGCCCGACCGGCGTCATCATCGCGCCGCCGAGCCCCTGCAGAATGCGGGCGGCGACGAAGTCGTTGATCGAATGCGCCAGCGCGCAGCCGATCGAGCCCACCATGAACACCGCGATCGCCGCGGAGAAGACGGTGCGGGCGCCGAACCGGTCGGCGGCCCAGCCGGATGCCGGAATGAACACCGCCAGAGACAGCAGGTACGACGTGATCGCCAGCTTCAGCGTCAGCGGCGAGGTGCCGATATCCGCCGCGATCGCCGGCAGCGAGGTCGCGATCACGGTGGCGTCCATGTTTTCCATGAACAGCGCGGCGGCCACGATCAGCGGGATCAGTCGTTCTTTTTGCATGCCGGATGAGGTCGGAGGAGGGTGGTCGGGCTGTAGCACCGGGTTCAGCCGGTGGCCATCTTGGAAGGCGCGCGGACAGCTAAATCCTGCGTGACTGGCGCGTTCCCCTGGACGGCCCGCGCAGCGGCTGGCGTCGCCGCACAGCGGGTTTTGTGATAAGCTGCCGTCATGCACGTTGCCCTCCGCCCCCCTTCCGATTTTCTCGCCAAGCTCGAGCGGAAGCATTTCTGGTGGGAGCCGATCGGCGAGGCGCCGCGTTCCGCGAGCCGGATCGTGGCGCAGGCGATGAGCTACGCGAACTTCGCCGAAATCCGCCAGCTCGAGATCGTGCTCGGCCCGGATGTGCTGACCGACGTGATGCTGGAGGCGCAGCCGGGCTGGATCGATCCGCGGTCCTGGGAGCTTTGGCGCGGCCGGCTGCAGCGCGCGACCGGCCGGCCGATCCCCGAGGAGCCGCCGCAAAGGATGTTCGATGCGGACGACCCTTGAGCCTCGGTTGAAACCCCTGATCTGACGCCACTTTCCGGTTCGCTCGCGGCACCGTGAAGTGGCCGCGGCGGAGGCGGGGGCGGCCGTGGCCGCTTCCCCCTATGATTCGTCATGACCGCATGATATCGACCACCGCCAACCCTACCGACGGGCTCGATTCGACGGCGCCGCCTCCCGCGGCGCCGAATGTGTCTCCCGTCCCCGCATGATCGAGCGCGGCCGTCGTTGCCGCCGAACGGAGTTGGCCATGGCGTCAGTGAACGGATCCCCGCAATTTCAGGAAGCCTATACGTTCGATGACGTGCTGCTGAAGCCCGGCCTGTCGGACGTGCTGCCGTCCGAGGTCGATATCCGCTCGCGCATCACCCGCTCGGTGACGCTCAACGTGCCGATCATTGCGTCGGCGATGGACACCGTGACCGAAGCCCGCATGGCGATCGCGATGGCGCAGGCCGGCGGCATCGGCGTGATCCACCGCAATTTCGATCCGGAAGGTCAGGCCGCCCAGGTTCGCCAGGTCAAGAAGTTCGAATCCGGCATGGTGGTCAATCCGCTCACCATCAGCCCCGACGCCAAGCTGGCCGACGCGCTGGCGCTGATGAATCAGTACGGCTTCTCCGGAATTCCGGTGGTGACCGGCGCACAGGGCCACGGCCCGGGCAAGCTGGTCGGCATCCTCACCAACCGCGACGTCCGCTTCGCGACCGACCCGTCGCAGAAGGTGTCGGAGTTGATGACGCATCAGAACCTCGTAACCGTGCGCGAGGGCGTCAGCCAGGACGAAGCCAAGAAGCTGCTGCATCAGCATCGTATCGAGAAGCTGCTGGTGGTCGACGATCAGTATCGCTGCGTCGGCCTGATCACCGTGAAGGACATGGAGAAGGCGGTCGCGCATCCGCTGGCGTCGAAGGACGCGCAGGGCCGGCTGCGCGTCGCTGCCGCGACGACGGTCGGCGAGGGCGGCTTCGAGCGCACCGAGCGGCTGATCGAGGCCGGCGTCGACCTCGTCGTGGTCGACACCGCGCACGGCCATTCGGCGCGGGTGCTCGAGGCGGTGACCCGCATCAAGCGGATTTCCAATGCCGTGCAGGTGATCGCCGGCAACATCGCGACGCGCGAAGGCGCCCAGGCGCTGATCGACGCCGGCGCCGACTCCATCAAGGTCGGCATCGGCCCGGGCTCGATCTGCACCACCCGCATGGTGGCCGGCGTCGGCGTGCCGCAGCTCACCGCCATCATGGATGCGGTCGAGGCCTGCAAGAAGGCCGACGTGCCGGTGATCGCCGACGGCGGCATCAAGTACTCGGGCGACCTCGCCAAGGCGCTCGCCGCCGGTGCGGACATCGCAATGGTCGGCTCGCTGCTCGCCGGCACCGACGAGACGCCCGGCGAAGTGTTCCTGTGGCAGGGCCGTTCCTACAAGGCGTATCGCGGCATGGGCTCGGTCGGCGCGATGGCGCGCGGCTCGGCCGATCGCTACTTCCAGCAGGACATCAAGGACACTTTGAAGCTGGTGCCGGAAGGCGTCGAGGGCCAGGTGCCGTACAAGGGTCCGGTCGGCAACGTGGTGCATCAGCTCGCCGGCGGCCTGCGCGCCGCGATGGGCTATGTCGGTGCCCGCGATCTCAACGAATTCCACGACAAGGCGCAGTTCGTCCGTATCACCGGCGCCGGCCTGCGCGAAAGCCACGTCCACGACGTCACCATCACCCGCGAAAGCCCGAACTACCCGGGCGGTGTGTGAGGTGCGGGCCCATATCGTACTGGCGCATCCGGAGCCGGGGTCTTACAACGCTCATCTTGCCGCGACCGCGCGGCGAGTGCTTGCCGAGCAGGGATGGTCCGTCACTGTCTCTGATCTCTACGCGATGGGATTCGATCCCTGTGAAGCCGCGAAGCACTTCGCTCATCCAAACGATCCCAACCGGTTCGACGCGCAAAGCGAGCAGCGGCACGCCTCCGCGAACCACACGCTGCCGAACCACGTCGCGGAGGAGATCGCCAGGCTCGATCAGTCCGATCTTGTGATCCTGCAGTATCCGATGTGGTGGCATATGCCTCCGGCGATTCTGAAGGGCTGGTTCGATCGGGTGTTCGCCTATGGCGAGATCTACACAAGTCGGATGCGGTTCGAGAACGGCCGCTTCAAAGGCAAGCGGGCGATGCTGTCGGTGACGGTCGGCACCAGCGAGGCGACCTACGCCTACAATGGCCGTAGTGGCGACATCGACCTGATGCTGTGGCCGGTCAATTTCAACCTGGCCTATGTCGGGTTCGACGTCGTCAAGCCGTTCGTGGCCTATGGGGTCGAAAGCGGGATTCGCTATTCCGAGCCGGAAACGATCGAGGCGCGACTGCAGGACATCGTGGTGGATTGGAGCCGGGTGCTGGAAACGATCGCCGAACGCCCCAACGTGCCGTTCAATCGCATGGCGGAGTGGGGCGAGGATGGACGGATCATTTCGACTGCTCCGAGTTATTCGCCGTTCATGCGCCACCAGCCCTAGCGGAACGCAGAACTACGTTCCCCGACGTTAGCCGGTTTGTTGGCGATCTTCTCGGCAGTTGGCGAATTGGATGCAATCGCATATAATTCGGCCTCGATCCCGCTTTCTCAACAAGCCTCAAAAAAGGAAACGCAATGTCCAAGGCCAAGCGTATCGTTCTTGCCTCGCGTCCGGTCGGCGAGCCGACCGCGGCGAATTTTCGTCTCGAGGAAGTCGACGTGCCGACGCCGGGAGAGGGGCAGGTGCTGCTGCGGACGATCTGGCTGTCGCTCGATCCCTACATGCGCGGCCGCATGAGCGACGGGCCGTCCTACGCGCAGCCGGTTCCGGTCGGCGGCGTGATGGAAGGCGGCACGGTGTGCGAAGTGATCGACAGCAAGAGCGCGGGCTTCGCCAAGGGCGACATCGTGCTGGCGCATAGCGGCTGGGCGACGCACGCGGTGGCCGACGCCAAGCCGCTGCGCAAGATCGATCCGTCGCTCGGCCCGATCTCGACCGCAGTCGGTGTGCTCGGCATGCCCGGCATGACCGCCTACACCGGCCTGCTCGATATCGGCCAGCCGAAGGAAGGCGAGACCGTCGTGGTCGCCGCCGCCTCGGGTGCGGTCGGCTCGGCGGTCGGACAGATCGCCAAGATCAAGGGCGCCCGCGCAGTCGGCATCGCCGGCGGCAAGGAGAAGTGCGACTACGTCAAGAAGGAGCTCGGCTTCGACGATTGCCTCGACCACCGCGATCCGGATCTCGCCGCCAAGCTCAAGGCGGCGTGCCCGAACGGCATCGATGTGTACTTCGAGAACGTCGGCGGCGAAGTGTTCGAGGCGGTGTTTCCGCTGCTCAATGCGTTCGCCCGCATCCCGGTCTGCGGCCTGATCGCGCAGTACAACGCCTTCGAAGCACCGCCGACGCCGAAATGGGCGACCGCGATGATGCGGCACGTGCTGACCAAGCGGCTCACCATCCGCGGCTTCATCGTCAGCGACTTCGCCGGCCGCCGTCAGGAGTTTCTCCGCGAGATGTCGGAGTGGGTGCGCGACGGCAAGGTGAAGTACAAGGAGTTCGTCACCGAGGGCGTCGAGAGCGCGCCGGAGGCGTTCATCGGCCTGCTCAAGGGCGCCAATTTCGGTAAGCAGCTGGTCCGCGTCGGCGCCGACAAGGCCTAACCGCACGTGACAGCTTCGCGGAGCGCGTGGTGTCCCGGTGGGGTTGGTCCTGTCGGTGACATCTCGGGCTCCGCGCACCGCACCAGGCCGATGCCATTGGCCCGGCTGCCCCGGACCTCGCCAGGCGAGGGGCCGGGCTGCACCCGTGCCGGTTCCAGGCGGGGGCCCGATTTGTCATAGTCTGGCGGCGCGGCTAAGAGGACCCGAACAATCGGGGAGCTTTCGATGTCGGTCCAGATGGTGCTGCTGCCGGTGTTAGCGTTGATCGGGCTGGCGTTCGCGTTGTTGCTCGGAACGTTTGCAGGCCGCTTCAAGGCGATTTCGTCCGGCCAGACCAAGATGAAGGACATTGCCCTCGGCGAGCAGAATTGGCCGCCACGGGTGACGCAATTCGGCAATTGCCTGCGCAATCAGTTCGAGCTGCCGGTGCTGTTTTATGTGCTGGTGGCGATTGCGCTGCCGCTGCGGCGGATGGATCTGGTTCTCGTGCTGCTGTCCTGGGTGTTCGTGGTGGCGCGCTACGCCCATGCGGGTGTGTTCGTCACCTCCAACGACGTGCGCCGCCGCGGGCCGGTATGGCTGGCCGGTGCGCTGGTGCTTATGGCGATGTGGCTGTATTTCGCGCTGCGCATCCTGCTGCTGATTTGAACTGCTCTGTTGTGATTGAAAGTCTGCCATGACCCCCGCTGCCCGGCTGTCCGCAGCCATCGACCTGATCGCCGCCATCGATGCGCAGCGGATCCCGGCCGCCAAGGCCCTCAAGGAGTGGGGGACCGCGCATCGCTATGCCGGCTCCGGCGACCGCGCGGCGATCGCCGGCCTGGTCTGGGACGTGCTGCGCCGCCGCGCCTCCAGCGCCTTTCTGATGGACGCCGATACGCCCCGCGCGCGCGTGCTCGGCATGCTCAAGCTCGAGCGCGGCATGGATGTGGAGACGATCGCGGCGCAGTGCGACGGCAGCCGCTTCGCGCCGGAGCCGCTGACGGAGGCCGAGCGAGCCACGCTGACGACGCGCACGCTGGACGGCGCGCCGCCGCATGTGGCCGGCGATTATCCGGAGTGGCTTGACGACCAGTTCGCCGCGTTGTTCGGCGCTGAGCGCGCGGCCGAGGCCGCCGCGATGGCCAGCCGCGCGCCGCTCGATCTGCGCGTCAACACGCTCAAGGGCAAGCGCGACAAGGTGCTGGCGTCGCTGAAGCATCTCGGCGCCACCGAGACGCCGTGGTCGCCGCTGGGTTTGCGCATCGCGCTCGGCGCCGATGCCCGCAATCCCGGCATCCAGGCCGAGCAGGATTTCATCAAGGGGGCCGTCGAGGTTCAGGACGAGGGCTCGCAACTCGCGGCGCTGCTGTCCGGCGCCAAGCCCGGCGAGCAGGTGATCGACCTCTGCGCCGGCGCCGGCGGCAAGACGCTGGCGCTGGCGGCGATGATGCAGGGCAAGGGCCGGCTGATCGCGACCGATTCGGACAAGCGCCAGCTGGCGCCGATCCACGAGCGGCTGTCGCGCGCCGGCGTGCACAACGCCGAGGTGCGGCCGCCGAAGGGCGACGCCGATCCGCTCGCCGACATCAAGGGCAGCGCCGATCTGGTGCTGGTCGACGCGCCGTGCACCGGCACCGGCACCTGGCGCCGCAACCCCGACGCCAAATGGCGGATGCGCCCCGGCGCGCTGGAAATCCGGCTCAAGGATCAGGCCGAGGTCCTGGCGCGCGCGGCGCGGCTGGTGAAGCCCGGCGGCCGCATCGCCTACGTGACCTGCTCGGTGCTGCCGGCCGAAAACGTCGAGCAGGTGAGGGCGTTCGTCGCCGCCCACCCCGACTTCACCCCGACCCCGCCCGCCGAACTCGCCGCCGCGCTGTGGGACAAGGCCGACGCCTTCCTGGCCGCCGCTTGGCCGACCCCCGAAGGCCTGCTGCTGACCCCCCGCCGGACGGGGACGGACGGCTTTTTCATCAGCGTCCTGAAGCGCAAAGCCTAACCTGTTCCCCGGATGCAGCGCAGCGCGCCGCCCTTGCGGCGTGGTGCGCTGCTGATCCGGGGCCCCGGTTAAACTTCCACCGGCTGCAACCGGGGGCCCGGGTCTGCGTCGCACCGCAAGAGCGCTGCGCCGCGCCCGGGACGCGGTCGTGCATTTCGGTGAGCCATTTTTCCCCGTTGCGAGCCGCGCTGCGGTCGCGTATTTGCTGCCCATGACAGCCCCCAGCACATCCTCCGCCTCCGTGGTCCCGTCCGGGGCCGACACCTCGCCGCATGTCGCCGCGATCCACGAGAAAATCCTGATCGTCGACTTCGGCTCGCAGGTCACCCAGCTGATCGCCCGCCGCGTCCGCGAGGAGGGTGTCTATTCCGAGATCGTGCCGTTCCAGAAGGCCGAAGCCGCCTTCGCCGAGATGAAGCCCAAGGCCGTGATCCTGTCGGGCGGCCCGGCTTCGGTGCTCGACGATAACGCACCCGCCGCGCCGCTATCGATCCTCGAGGCCGGCGTGCCGGTGCTCGGCATCTGCTACGGCGAGCAGACCATGGCGCAGCAGCTCGGCGGCACCGTCGAGGCCGGCCATCACCGCGAATTCGGCCGCGCCCAGATCGAGATCACCGACGACTGCGCGCTGTTCGACGGCGTCTGGCAGAAGGGCGGCCAGTACGACGTCTGGATGAGCCACGGCGACCGCGTCACCAAGCTGCCCGACGGCTTTCGCGGCGTCGCCAAGGCGCCGGGCTCGCCGATCTCGGTGATCGCCGACGACACCCGCAAGTTCTACGCGATGCAATTCCACCCCGAGGTGGTCCACACGCCCGACGGCGCGAAACTCCTGCGCAACTTCGTCCGCAAGGTCGCGGGCCTGACCGGCGACTGGACGATGCGCGCCTTCCGCGAGGAGGCGATCGACAAGATCCGCGCCCAGGTCGGTACCGGCAAAGTGATCTGCGGCCTCAGCGGCGGCGTCGACTCGGCGGTCGCCGCGGTGCTGATCCACGAAGCGATCGGCGATCAGCTCACCTGCGTGTTCGTCGACCACGGCATGCTGCGCAAGGATGAGGCCAAGACCGTCGTCGATCTGTTCCGTCACCACTACAATATCCCGCTGGTGCACGTGGACGCGTCCGAGACCTTCCTCGGCGCGCTGAAAGGCGTCACCGATCCGGAGCAGAAGCGCAAGATCATCGGCAAGCTGTTCATCGACGTGTTCGACGCCGAGGCCAAGGTGGTCGGCGGCGCTGACTTTTTGGCGCAAGGCACGCTGTATCCCGACGTGATCGAGAGCGTGTCGTTCACCGGCGGCCCGTCGGTGACGATCAAGTCGCACCACAATGTCGGCGGCCTGCCCGAACGCATGAACATGAAGTTGGTCGAGCCGCTGCGCGAACTGTTCAAGGACGAGGTGAGGGCGCTCGGCCGCGAGCTCGGCCTGCCCGACGTCTTCGTCGGCCGCCACCCGTTCCCGGGCCCCGGCCTCGCCATCCGCTGCCCCGGCGAAATCACCGCCGAAAAACTCGACATCCTGCGCAACGCCGACGCCGTCTACATCGACCAGATCCGCAAAGCCGGCCTCTACGACAAGATCTGGCAGGCTTTTGCGGTGTTACTCCCGGTCAAGACCGTCGGCGTCATGGGCGACGGCCGGACGTATGAGTACGTGGTGGGGCTGCGTGCTGTGACGTCGACCGATGGCATGACGGCTGACTACTACCCCTTCGAGATGAGCTTCCTCGGCGCGACGGCGACGCGGATTATCAACGAGGTGAAGGGGGTGAACCGGGTGGTGTACGACGTGACGTCGAAGCCGCCGGGGACGATTGAGTGGGAATGATTCACTTCCGGCGCGGTCTATCGCGGTCTTTCTCAGAATCCACCATAAGCTATTGATATATAATTGATTTTATTGCGAAGTCTTTCGCGATGGATCGGGCGCCAGCGGCTCGGTCTGACGGTCTTTGTGACGGTCTCGGAAATCCATAGACAACCCTTCAATGGAAAGACCGTCAACACTCATTGGACAGTGTCTGCCAGGAATTTTACATAAGATATTGATATTACGTGGTAATTTATATGACTTGACGGTCTTTTTCGCGACGGACAAAATGACGGTCAAATCCACATCATCCTAGCCTTTGCGAGGCTGAGAATGCTGACCGACACCGAGCTTAAGAGCTTGAAACCAAAGGCAAAAAACTACAAGGTGACGGACCGTGACGGTATGTACGTCCTTGTCATTCCATCAGGTGCGAAAACCTTCCGAATGGACTATCGCCTGAATGGCCGGCGCGAGACGCTGACCATTGGTCGCTATGGCCCTGGCGGCTTGTCGCTCGCCGAGGCGCGCGATCGCTGTCTCGCTGCGAAGAAAGATGTCGCGGAGGGGCGCTCGCCCGCTCAGGAAAAGCAGCGCGCAAAGCGGCGCGTTGCCCTCGGCGAGACGTTCGGCGCCGTTGGTCAGCGCTGGATCAAGTTGGCACCGATGGCGGACAGCACCCGCGCTATGCGCAAGGCGATTTTTGATCGGGACATACTGCCTGTCTGGAAAAGTCGCCTGCTTACCGAGATCACACCCGACGACCTACGGGCGCAGTGCGTCAAGGTGAAGGATCGTGGAGCGCCGGCGACCGCGATTCATGTTCGCGACATCGTCAAGCAGATTTACGCCTACGCGATATTGAATGGCGAGAAGGTCCCAAATCCGGCGGCGGAGGTTGGCCCTGCTTCTATTGCGACCTTTGCCCCGAAGGACAGGTCGCTCTCGCCAACCGAAATACGGATCATGTTCGAGCAACTGAGGCACGTCCCGACGTTGCCCACCATTCGGCTTGGTCTTCGGCTTATTCTGCTCACGATGGTGCGGAAGAGCGAACTGCTCGACGCCGTTTGGAGCGAAGTGGACTTTGAGAACGCCGTCTGGAGCATTCCCAAGGAACGAATGAAGCGCCGCAAGCCGCACAATGTCTATCTGTCGCGGCAATCACTCGACATCATGATCGCGCTTAAGACATGCGCAGGAAATTCCCGCTATCTTTTGCCGTCCCGATACGACGCGGATGCTCCAATGTCGCGCGCAACATTCAACCGCATCACGGCGGCAGTTGCTGATCGCGCCAAGAAGCTCGGATTGGCCCTGGAGCCATTCACGGTCCATGATCTGCGGCGAACCGGATCAACGCTGTTGAATGAGATCGGCTTCAATAGCGACTGGATTGAGAAGTGTCTGGCGCACGAAGACGGCCGCAGCTCGCGCGGTGTCTACAACAAGGCCGAGTACGAACACCAGCGTCGTCACATGCTGCAAGAGTGGGCGGATTTGGTGGACGCTTGGGAGCAAGATCGAAATCACATGCCAGTGCTCTATCCGCCCGCAATCCAGTTTCCTGGCGTTATGGCGGCTACTGCCTGACCGGGCGCGTCTTCCGCTGGCGGACATCGGGCAGGGGCGCCCGCTTAATCAGCGACGCCTCTGACGCGCGCCGCCGTTGATCGATCCATTCTTCAACTTCTGTCAGATCCCACACGACGCATCGCGCCGTGAGATAGAAGCGGCGAGGGAACTCGCCGCGCTGCTCAAGCTCGTAGATGGTCGTGTCTGCCAAGGGTACGATCCGCCGCAGCTCAGCGCGTCGAATCGCCTTCTTCGTGGCGATCGTCATGGTGCGACGTGAGGTGTTCGTATCTTTGCTCATGGAATGATACAAACAGATCGCTGTCCCTGCGAAAAGATCGCGATGCCTTCGTGAGCGAACATGAGCGTGGCAGATCGTAGGGCATCGCAATAATCCTTGAATACGCGCAAATATTTCGGAGGCGGCGTAGTTGTCACGTCCCTCTCACCCGTAAATCCCCAGCAGCTCTGAATTTTTCATCTAGCCGCAATCATTGCCACCGCCCGCACACTCGGACGGAGCGCTTCGCGCGCTTTATCATGATCGGCAGCGGCTGGCGCCTTGCCGATCGTTGGTGGGGAGAGATGGTCTCGGCCATCTCTCCCCCG
>NZ_LJIC01000063.1 GCF_001295845.1 Rhodopseudomonas sp. AAP120
CCTCCTCGCGCGCGGCGCGCTTCGGCTCCGGCTTGGGTTTGGAGACCGGCTTCGCTGGCTCAGGCGGCTTGGCGATTTCGGCCGGCCTGGCCGGCTGCGGCAGCGCCACCGCCGGTGACGGCGCGACCGGGACGGGTGCAGTCTGCGGCTCGGCCTGCCGCTGCACTGGCTCATCAGTCGGTTTGTTCGGCTCACTCCGCTCGGCCGGCTCCGGCGCCTGCTGCATCGTCGGCCCCGGCGCGAGGTCCTGCTGTTGCAGCGCAGGCGCGGCGGAGGCCGGCGACAAGTCGACCGTGATGACCGGCATGTCGACGCCGGGCGGCGGGACCTGCTGATACCAGGCGAGTGCGGCGGCGATCAGTACGAGATGCGCCGCGACGATCGCGATCGCCGACGCCAGCCATTGCTGCGCGCGGCCGCGGCCGGGCTCGTCGTGCAGCGCGTAGGCATTGGCCGGTTCATTCATGGGCCGTCGCGCCCATCGAGGCCGACCAGCGCGACCTTGAGATAGCCGGCGTCGCGCAGCAGGTTCATCACCGCCATCAGCTCGCCATAGCTGACCGCCTTGTCGGCGCGCAGAAAGATGCGCTCGTCCTTGTTGCTGTTCGTCGCGGTCGCCAGCGCGTCGCCGAGCGCGTCGCGCGCGACCGGGCTTTCGCCGATCGCCAGCGTCAGGTCGGACTGCAGCGTCAGATACACGGGTTTGTCGGGACGGGGCTGCGGCGCCGCCGTGCTTGCCGGCAGATCGACGCCGAGATCGACGGTAGCGAGCGGCGCCGCCACCATGAAGATGATCAGCAGCACCAGCATCACGTCGATGAACGGCGTGACGTTGATCTCGTGCGCGACGGCGAGATCGTCCTCCACCGGCTGCCGCCGTCCGAGCCGCACGCCCATGCCCTACTCCGCGGCCCGCGCCATCAGCCGCGCCGAGCGGCCACGATCGCGGCTGACCAACAGCAGCACCTGCGCAGAGGCGTCGCCGAGCAGCGCGCGATAATTGGCGATCTGGCGGACCAGGTAGTTGTAGATCACCACCGCCGGCACCGCGGCGACGAGGCCGAGCGCGGTGGCGAGCAGCGCCTCGGCGATGCCCGGCGCGACCACGGCGAGATTGGTGGTGTGCGCCTCGGAGATGCCGATGAAGGCGTTCATGATGCCCCACACCGTGCCGAACAGCCCGACGAACGGCGCCACCGCGCCGATGGTGGCGAGGATGCCGGTGCCGCGCGCGATCTTGCGCGACATCGCCGCCTCCGTCCGCTCCAGCCGCAGCGCGACGCGCTCCTTGAAATCGTCGTCGAAGTTCCAGCCGGACAGCTGCGCCTCGCGCGCCGCGCTCTGGATCAATTCGCCGACGCCGTCCTGCGCCTCGGTGTCGCGCAGCGCGGCGAGCGTGGTGTCGGTCTCGAGCGACGCGAGCGCCACGCGGGCGCGCGCGGTTTCGCGGCGCAACTCCACGGTCTTCGACAGCCACACCGTCCAGGTCGCCAGCGAGGCGAGCGCCAGACCGGCCATCACCACCTGCACGACGATGTCGGCGTTCGTGAACATCCCCCACGGCGACAGATCGCGCGGCAGCGTCGCCAACGCGTTCGCCGCCTCTGCGCCCGCGGAACCGATCAGCAGCAGCGCCGCAGCCGCAACGCCGCGCCACGCGGACGTGCGGATCATCAGGGCAACACGGAACTGCGGCATCATCGACTTTCGGTAGGGACAATCAGGCCGCGACCTATCGCACGGATGGGCACGACGAAAAAATCAATTCTGGCCGGACTTTGGCCGCACGAGGCTAAGCCTGTCGCACAACCGTGCGGCGCGCGGATTGTTTTGCCTCAAAGCGGGATCGCGTCGTCATCTGGTCCAGCCGGTTCAATTCATCCACATGCACTGAGTCCTCATGCTGAGGAACCCGGCGAAGCCGGGCGTCTCGAAGGATGGGCAACGCGTCCCCTGCGGCCCATGGTTCGAGACGGCGCTGCGCGCCTCCTCACCATGAGGTTGTGGATGTGGCGAAATCTGCAGGCCGGCCGGGCTTCAGCGCCGCCCTGCGGAATTAGCGCAGCAAATCGGATTTGCGGTCGCGTGGACGACCTGCCAGACTGTGCGGAACAACAACCGGCCACCGCCGGCACAACAAGAAACGGGAGGATGCATGGGCGCCTACGAGACGCTCGTGGTCGACCGTCCCGATCCGGCGATCGCCCGGATCGTGATGAACCGGCCGGAGGCGCGCAACGCGCAAAATCTGCAGATGACCTACGACCTCAACGCCGCGTTCGACGACGCGGTGCAGGACGATGCGGTCAAGGTGATCATTCTGGCCGGCAACGGTCCGCACTTCTCGGCCGGTCACGACCTGCGCGCCACAACGAAGAACGAAGCCGGCGTCGACTTTGCGCCGGTCGGCGGCTGGGGCGGGTTTCGCGAGCCGGGAGCGCACGGCCGGATGGCGCGCGAGCAGGAGATCTATCTGCAGATCACCCGGCGCTGGCGCAATCTCGCCAAGCCGACCATCGCCGAGGTACACGGCAAGTGCATCGCCGGCGGGCTGATGCTGGCCTGGGCCTGCGACCTGATCGTCGCCGCCGACAACGCCGAGTTCTGCGATCCCGTGGTGACGATGGGCGTGTGCGGCGTCGAATGGTTCGTGCATCCCTGGGAGCTCGGCCCGCGCAAGGCCAAGGAGCTGCTGTTCACCGCCGACAGCTGGAGCGCGCAAAACGCGCATCAGCTGGGCATGGTCAATCACGTGGTGCCCGCGAGCGAACTCAGCGACTTCACGCTGCAGCTGGCGCTACGCATCGCCGCAAAGCCGGCCTTCGCGCTGAAGATGACCAAGGAAGCGGTCAACCGCTCGGTCGATATCATGGGCCAGCCGGCCGCGATCGATCAGGCGTTCGCGCTGCATCAGCTGTGTCACGCTCACAATCTGCAGGAGTTTGGAATGATCGTCGACCCAACGGGACTACATCCGTCGGTGCGCAAACAGGTGAAGGTGTAAGCGATGGATCTCACGCCGAGTGACGAACAGCGGCTGCTGCGCGAAAGCGCCGACCGCTTCATCGCCGAGACCTATACGGCCAAGCTGCGCGACCACAACGCCAAGGAGCCGTCCGGCTTCAGCGAGGCGATCTGGAAGCAGTTCGCCGAGCTCGGCTGGCTGGCCCTGCCGCTGCCCGAACAGCATGGCGGCATCGGCGGCGGCGCGATCGAGGTCGGCATCCTGATGGAAGCGTTCGGCCGCGGTTTGGTCAGCGAGCCCTATCTGTCGACCGTGGTGCTGGGCGCTGGCCTCGTCGCCGAGCACGGCCGCGACGAGCAGAAAGCTGCGCTGCTGCCGCAGATCGCCGAGGGCACGCTGCGGATCGCCTTCGCCCATGCCGAACGCGCGGCGCGCGCAGATCTCGCCCGTGTCGATACGACGGCGCGCAAGGACGGCGATGGCTATGTGCTCAGCGGCGCCAAGGTCGCGGTGCTGGACGGCGGGTCGGCGCATCAGCTGATCGTGTCGGCGCGGCTGGCGAACAACGGCAGCGGCTCGCTGCGGCTGTTTTTGGTGCCGCGTGATGCGGCGGGGCTGACGCTTGCGGACTATCCGCGGCTCGGCGGCGGACGGGCGTGCAACCTGACGCTGGAGGATGTGCGGGTGCCGGCCGACGCGGTGCTCGGCGCCGATGGCGATGCGTATCCGGCGGTCGAGGCCGTGGTCGATCGCGCCCTCGCCGCGATGTCGGCCGAAGCGGTCGGCATGATGCAGACGCTGACCGACAAGACGCTCGACTACACCAAGGTTCGCAAACAGTTCGGCCGGCCGCTCGCCGCCAACCAGGTGGTGCGGCATCGGCTGACCGACATGTCGGTGCAGGTCGACGAAGCCCGCTCGATGGCGCTGCGTGCGGCGCTGAAGGCCGACGCGGACGCCGCCGAGCGCGGGCGTGCCGCCTCCGGCGCCAAGGCCAAGATCGGCAAGGGCGCGCGCTTCGTCGCCGAGCAGTCGGTGCAGCTGCACGGCGGCATGGGCGTCACCGATGAACTCGACGTCGGCGCGTATTTCAAACGGCTGCTGGCGTTCGAGACGCTGTTCGGCGGCAGCACGCATCATTATCGCCGCCACGCCGCGCTCAGCGGCCGGCCTGTTTAAGCAAAGCGAGGCATCGACATGGATATGACCTTCGGCGAAGCCGAGCTCGCCTTCCAGCAGGAAGTCCGCGACTTCATCGCGGCGAATCTCACGCCCGACATGAAGCGCGCCGAGTCGCTCAACGCCTCGGTGTTCTCGGAGCCGGAGAGCGGCGTGCCGTGGCAGCGCGCCCTCAATGCCAAGGGCTGGGGCGCGCCGGGCTGGCCGGTCGAATATGGCGGGCCCGGCTGGACGCCGGCGCAGCGCTGGATTTTCGAAACTGAATGCGCCCACGCGGGCGTGCCGACGCCGACGCCGATGGGTGTCAAGATGGTCGGCCCGGTGATCATCGGCTTCGGCTCGCCGGAGCAGAAGAACTACTTCCTGCCGCGGATTCTGTCCTGCGAGGATTATTGGTGCCAGGGCTATTCCGAGCCGGGCTCGGGCTCGGACCTGTCGTCGCTGAAGACCCGTGCGGTCCGTGACGGCGACGAGTACGTCATCAACGGCACCAAGATCTGGACCACCCACGCGCACAACGCCAACATGATGTTCGCGCTGGTGCGTACCAGCGACGAGCCGCGGCAGCAGGACGGCATCAGCTTCGTGCTGATCGACATGAAGAGCCCCGGCATCACCATCCGGCCGATCCTGACCATCGGCGGCGACCACGAGGTCAACCAGGTGTTCTTCGACGACGTCCGGATTCCGGCGTCGAACCTGGTCGGCGAGGAAGGCAAGGGCTGGACCTACGGCAAGTATCTGCTCGAATTCGAGCGTGGCTCCGGCATCGCCTCGGCCAAGCTGCGCAAGGCGCTGCACCGGACGGCTGAGCTCGCCTCCTCGGAGGCAACCGGCCGGGCGATCGAGGATCCGGACATCGCGATCCGGATGTCGGAGGCCGAGGTCGATATCGACGCGCAGGAAATGACCGAGCTGCGCGTGCTGTCCGCGCTGCAGAACGGCCAGAACCCGGGCGCGGTGTCGTCGATCCTCAAGCTGCGCACCAGCGAGATCTATCAGGCGGTGAGCCGGCTCGGCGTCGACGTCATCGGCAACGATGGCCTCTACGTCGAACCGACCCGCCCGCTGCACCGCCTCAACGCCGCGCCGGCGATTCCGGAAGACGAACTCGCCGTGATGCCGACCCACCTCAACGGCCGCGCCTACACCATCTTCGGCGGCACCTCGGAGATCCAGCGCGATATCATCAGCAAGCTGGTGCTGGGGTTGTAACAGCCCCGCCCCGCCTCGGTTGACCGCACGCCACGCGGTGTGCCCCGGACGCTGCGCAGCGCGCCGCTCTTGCGGCGTGGTGCGCTGCAGATCCGGGGCCCCGGTTACGGGGTTTGCGCCTCAACCGGGATCCCGGGTCTGCGGAGCAGCACTACGTGCTGCACCGCGCCCGGGACACGGGCTGGCGAAACAGGCAACCTCTCCACGTCATTGCGAGGAGCGCAGCGACGAAGCAATCCAGCGCCCCGTGCAGGAGCTGGATTGCTTCGCTTCGCTCGCAATGACGGGGAGAGGTCCGTCAGATATTCCGCTGATCCTTCACCCGCACGGCCTTGCCCTGCGAGCGCGGGACTTCACCCGGCGATTTCACCGCGACCTTGCACGTCACGCCGATCAGCGACTTGATGTGGTGCGTCACCTCGGACGCCTTCTTGGCCAGCGCGGCCTCGTCGCGCGGGGCGTCGGGGGCGATCTCGACTTCGACCGTCATGGCGTCGAGCGCTTTCTCCCGCGTCAGCACGATCTGGTAGTGCGGCGCGATGCCGGGGAAGCCGATCAGCACCGACTCGACCTGCGACGGATAGACGTTGACGCCGCGGATGATCAGCATGTCGTCGTCGCGGCCGGTGACGCGCATGATGCGGACATGCGTGCGGCCGCAGGCGCAGGGCTCGAGGTTGAGGCTGGTGATGTCGCGGGTGCGGTACCGGATCATCGGCAGCGCTTCCTTGGTCAGCGTGGTGATCACCAGCTCACCCGGCGCACCCATCGGCAGCACCTGCAGCGTCTCCGGATCGATGGTTTCGAACAGGAAGTGATCCTCCCAGCCGTGCAGGCCATTCTGCGCCACCGCGCATTCGCAGGCGACGCCGGGGCCCATGATTTCGGACAGGCCGTAGACGTCGACCGCCTTGATGCCGAGCCGCGCTTCGAGATCGCGGCGCATCGCGCCAGACCACGGTTCGGCGCCGAACAGGCCGACGCGCAGCGGCGCGTCGCGCAGATTGATGCCCATCTGCTCGGCGACTTCGGCGATGTTCAGCGCGTAGCTCGGCGTGCAGCACAACGCGTTGGCGCCGAAATCGGCGATCAGCTGCACCTGCCGCTCGGTGCCGCCGCCCGACGCCGGCACCACGGTGCAGCCGAGCCGCTCGGCGCCGTAATGCGCACCGAGGCCGCCGGTGAACAGGCCGTAGCCGTAGGCGTTGTGCACGATGTCGTCGGGCGAGACGCCGGCCCCGACCATCGACCGCGCCATCAGCTCGGCCCAGACGTCGAGATCGTTGCGCGTGTAGCCGACCACGGTCGGCTTGCCGGTGGTGCCCGACGAAGCGTGGATCCGCGGCATCTGAGCGCGCGGCACCGCGAACATGCCGAACGGATAGTTGTCGCGCAGATCGGTCTTCTTGGTGAAGGGAAACTTCGCGAGGTCGGCGAGCGATGTCAGGTCGCCCGGCTTGACGCCGGCCTCATCAAAGGTCCGGCGATAATGCGCCACGTCGCGATACGCCCGCTCGACGATCTTGCGCAGCCGCTCGAACTGCAGCGCCGCCAGCTGCGGCCGCGGCATGGTCTCGATGGCGGCATCGAGCATAGGAACAGCGGGTTCACGCAATGCGGCCTGGGCAACCATCAAAGTATTCCCTTGTCAGAGTCTGATTTTTCCTCTCCGCGCGCGGGGGAGAGGCGAGAGACGCGTCTCATGCGTGATGCAGAACGATGCGGTTGCCCGGCGCACGGCGAGCTCCCTCTCCCGCTTGCGGGAGAGGGCTGGGGTGAGGGCGACGCAGGCACTGACTCTCGACTGCGCGGAGG